>DATBYA010000081.1:0-18012 GCA_036514015.1 Candidatus Sulfotelmatobacter sp. | reverse complement strand
CGGAACACCCAATTGCGTCAACGCCTGCTGCACTTGGTCATACGGGAACTGCTCGTAACGCAGATCCGGTTTGCCGATGCCGCGCGCAATCACTGCGGTAGCTTCCGTCATCGAGAGGTCTCGCTCCCCAAGCAACTCGCGCGTTTGTTTGCCGGAAAAATCTAGGTGCAGGAGGCGCTGCGCGGCGTAGTCACCAACGTCGCGCGTCGCGGCCATGGGAATCTTCAGGTCCGGTAGCAGCGCACTACCGACTAATCCCATCCCATGAATCATGCCGATAGCGGCCAGATTGTTCTCCATGAAATACGCGGCGCGCAGGTGCAGAACGTTTAGACCGTCGATAGCATTCAGTTTTTGTTCCGAAGAATGCAGTCCCGAGACTGGCCCGGCACCTTCCGCAACCTGCGCGCCGTAGCTGCTCAAATGCACCGCGTAGCGCAGACCGAATTCCTTCACGGCCTTCGCGATCCCATCGCTATCTCGCTCCTGCTCCTCCCGGGATTTCGCCGGCGGCAACATCAAATATGCCGCACGAGCACCGCTGAAGGCTTTGGTGAGCGCAGTCGCGTCGCTCATGTCAGCCGTGAACGCTTCCGCGCCTTTGTCAACAAGGCGATGTAGTCGCCCCGAGTCGCGCCCAACGACGCGCACCTTCTTGCCCTTCGAGAGCAGGAAATTGGCGATGATCGAGCCGGTGTTCCCGCTCGCTCCTAAAATCACATACCTTTCATTCGAAACAACGGATGACCTCATAGTTACTACCTCCTTGGTCTTGTAAAAAGGGTGTCGAACGCCTTCAGGGTGATTGCGATGTCTTCGGCTCTCACTTCGGGAATGTGTCGCCGAACATGGGAAGGCCGCTCACGGATTCAGCCTTGGTTGCCTCATCCTGCAAAACGTCCCAATGCTCTCTAAGAAGACCGTCTTCGAACCGGATAACGTCGGCGGCGATCCAGGCGGCGGGCCTGCCCATCCCAGTGAAGCGGCCATGCGCTATGACGTAATCGCCCTCTGCGATGATGAGCTGGTTCTCATAGTGCAACGTCTCCGGCACTGAGCGGACTAGATTGAACAGACCTTCGCGACCTGGTGCTATGTGTGCGCTGTGCTGTATGTAGTTCGGAGACCAGAAGCGTTCCGCCGCCGCATAGTCACGCTTGTTGAACAGTGTCTCGAATGCTTCGAGCACGATTCCCTTATTCCCCTCCGGGGACGAGTTTCTCATTGCTTCTCCTGTGCTTGTGACGGGTCGATTCCGCGTATTCAGCACAATAGAGTATGATCGTAATCCAGAAGTTGCAAAGTATTTTATAAAATCTTTTTGGGACGTTTCGTTATCGTTTCATTGGCTAGAAGGCCGTCTATATTTATGCAATGAGCTTCTTGCACCAAGGTGAGACGGCTTGCATCCAATCAATGTAGAGTACGCCGATACTCTATGGGGCTCTTCCTGCGTGGAGCGATCCATGCGGACTCGGGAAAAGATGGTGATGGCAGATGGGTTATTCGAAGAGTGACAAGGCGGAGACGCACACCCGGATCGTGAAAGTCGCTGCCAAGAGGTTTCGCGAACTCGGTCTCGAGGGCATCGGCGTTGCCGATGTGATGAAGGAGGCCGGTGTCACTGTTGGCGGGTTTTACAAACATTTCGATTCACGCGATGAACTGGTGGTTGAGGCGCTGGCCACCGCATTCCAAGACCTCGACCACTGGGAGGAACACACTGACACGCTAACGAAAGCTTTAGAGAACTATTTGTCCGAAGAGCACCGGGACGCGCCGGGAGCAGGCTGCGCGTTGGGCGCATTGCTGGGTGACATGTCTCGGGCGAGTCGATCAGCGAAGGCTGTATATACCGCACGACTCAAACGCACCTTGGCTTACTCCACGGGCCTTCTTCCTCCAAATCGCAACTCTGATCGGCGCGCCCGTGCGATTCTCACGATTAGTGCAATGCTAGGAGCGATCAATCTCTCTCGTGCCGTGTCAGACCCAAACCTTTCACGAGAGATTCTCCAAAGGACACGCGATGAGCTGATCAGTTTGAACAAATCCGCGAAGGCTCATTTGGCGCTTGATGCATCTCCGGCGGGCGTTCGCGACGGCAGTTAGGAATTCACCCAGATCGGCACGTTTCGTCGCCGTCTTCCCGCTGATACAGCCCGAACCCGTGAATCGCAACCGCCTCACCTCTCCGCAATTGGTGGAAGCCGCGAGCGATACAGCCTCCCAATCGCCTGCCGATGCCGATGTGGCGGATGTCGCCAAAGCTATCGTCAACGTGGTGGACGGGTCCTTCGGGAAGCGTCGGTTCCGTGCGCTCATCGACCCCGCACAAGAGGGTGCGGAGATCGTCAACGGAGTCGCAGATCGCGTTCGCAACGAGATGTACCGCAACATCGGTCTGTCAGATCTACTGACTCTCGTGATCTCATAATCGGCTTCGGAAGCGTTGGAGATCTGCGGAGACGAGGCTCTCCACCGGATTGATCTCACAGTGCTGCAAAATCTCTAAGTTGCTCTGGGAAGATCCGATTAGTACCGAGATGTCGGACTTCTCGGTAGCGATCCGTTGCTGACGAAACACTGTTTTGCGCCATTGGTTCTCCTTGTCATGGAAGTGAGAACCCACCCGTTCGAGGCTGATTACACCTTTGTCAGTTTCATCTGCTTTGCGAGTTCGGCGTCGAGCATCCTCGCAGGAAGAAGTCTGGGCAGAGTCCAGTTCTTGAAACGTTGTGGAATGACCGCGTAGCGTGCCTTCGGTTTCGCCGTGCTGAGCGCCACGTGGACGGCTTCGCCCAGACGCTCAGGGGCTAAGCCATGAGTGCGTGCTTCGGTGACGATGAACTTCTGGAAGTTCTGCACCGCCTCCCAATACTCGGTCTGCTTGAACTCACTCAGATCTTCTTTTTCGCCCTTGTCGTACATTGCCGTGTTCACGGTGCCCGGTTCTATGATCACGACGTCGATGCCAAATAACATCAGTTCTCGCCGCAGCGCGTCCGACATCCCTTCCAGACCAAATTTGGAAGCGCTATAGGCGCCGAGGAGCGGAATAGCAACTTTTGCGACGCTAGAGGTGATGTTCACAATGCGCCCGGGGGGCCCCTGCCTCTTCTTATCCGTTCCCAAAAGAGGCGCGAAGGCTTGGATTACGACAAGCGGGGAGACCATGTTGACCTCCAACTGCCGCCTGTACTCGCTGGGCCTTAGATACAGCAGCGGTCCACTCACTACCATTCCTGCATTGTTCACCAGGCCAACAAGATTCCTGTCGCCGATCACGGAGTCGACCTTCTGGGCAGCTTGATGTACAGCGTCCGCGTCCGTAATGTCCATCATTAGAGGCACGAAGCCGTTCCCGAACTCTCTTTGCAAACGATCGGCGTCGGCCGGCTTGCGTACAGAACCGAACACGCGAAATCCCTTTGAAACAAGCACCTTTGTGGTTCCCCAACCGATTCCGGTGGAGACCCCCGTGACCACGACATCTTTGCTGTTCGCCATTGCATTTCTCCTAAGATGATCACTGTTCATCTTCAATATGGACAGCGTACATCTTGGCGTACGACATGTCAAGGTGTACAGTGTTCTGTATGCCGTATCCGTCGAAAACAGACCGTCAAACCATCCTTTCTGCTGCGGTTAAGGAGCTCGTTCACGGGGGTATCCGCGACTTATCGCTACGGAACATCGCTGCTTCCCTCGACCTGGCGCCCAACGCAATCTACCGTTACTTTTCAGATCGCAGGGCACTCGAAGCTACCCTGGCAAACGAAGCTGCACGGCAACTGGAGCTGGCGCTGAGGAAGGCAGCCGACGGGTGCGAACCGGTTACTGCAATCCGCGAGATGTCATCTGCTTACATCAAGTTCGCAAGGGACAATCGTCACCTCTACGAGGCGATGATGAGTCTCCACGCGCCAGGGCACGATGCGACCTCCCACCAAAGCCTCTGGACGTTCACTGTCGAGCAGGTGCAACGTATTGCCGGGTCCGACCGAGCTGCGCAGGCATCCGTCGCGCTTTGGGCGTTCCTCCATGGAGCCGCGACGCTAGAAGCCGCTCAAGTGTTAGGCGAGATCAAACCGGCAAGCGGGCTCGAATTTGGGTTTGAGGCGTGGTTGATGGCTGTTTCTACGCGTCGGGAGCCCATAGATGCACTCCGAATCAAGCCCACGAAAAAGAGGACAAGCAAGAAGGTTCCTGCGCGTGAATGATTCTGGGTGTTTTTTGCACGCTATCGCCGGGCTGCAATGGAAGAACTTCAAAAGGTCCGGGAGGCTCGGGGCCTTCTCGACAGTCATACTCCAGCAAGCGATTAGTTAAGGGATGAATCGGCAACACGGAAGTTGAGTTCTTGCAAACCACTTGTCGGACAGGTCGAGAGAGCTTCGAACTGTCCGGCAAGTCCACTTTAGAACTCTTGCAGATAACGCCGGTTTGCTTCGCTAGGAGCGATGGGGTGATAATTCTCTCGCCGATCAAGCTGAAGGTCCACATTGATGTCCGACGTGACTAATACGCTCATTCGGATTCTGAGCACCAGTCTGGCCCTCTGCGTCATCGCTCGCGCACAATGCCCTGTCGATACTGTCATAATTAAAGGGCGCGTTGTCGAGACTGCGAACGCTCATTCCAAGGTTCGTGTGCAGCTTGTTTATTCCAAGGAGAAGCCGGGTGAATCAGGAGAAGTGACCGTGGAGGACGGAGCTTTCCAGATTCCGATTGAATTCGTGACAATGCAGAGTTCCATTCTCACCAACCTACCAAAGAGATGCGGCCGGAAGCCGAAGACCGTGGTCATTACGTTGCTGGAAAACGATCAAGAGTCCGACCAAGTTTTTCTGGATTTTGCCAAGAACTTCAAGATGGCAGATGCGAGTGCTTACACTTTACGCTCCGAAGTGGTGCTGGACGGTCCTCGTTAACTGCTTGCCAGCATCAGAAACGTTGCACTGAACTGTCAACGCACTAAAAAAAACGCCCCGCTTCAAAAGATCGAAGCTGGACACGGCAGCCTCCGTTACCGGGTGGAGCGAACCCGTTTGCGGGCGGGAGTAAAACCCGAAGTCCAGCGGCTTTCGCGGCGCGTTATTTCAACAGTTATACAGCGGAGGGCCCGATTCTCCAGTGATTGGGGACCACGACAGTGCGCCCACAGGGTCGGGTACGTCTCATGGATTCGGGGTGCCGGGCGTTGCAACTGCATGGGCAAATCGCCCAAGTGACGCACGGGATGTGGTGACACATCACGTCGAGGGCAGCTTAGCACCAGATTTCACCGACACCGACCAGCCGCGTCCCTTCAAACTGGAAGGCGACCGAATGGAGATCGGGGATGGCAAGATTTGGCGGCGTGTGCTGGAACGTGTGCGCTGATCTTGCGGACTCCTGCGGAGTTGCGCGTCGGAACATCAAGCAACGTTTTCAGGAATGGAGTGGCACATGCATCCGTTTCTTTGCAGAAGGCTTCGTTCTCTCTTCCGCCTTCTGGTCATCGGACCCTTGTTGATCGGCTGCGGACTTGCGCCCGCTGCGGCGAGCGAGCGTAAGCCAAAAATTCGCACCATCACTGCTTTTGTGCGGATTGACTCCTCGCAATACCAACAGCAACTTGAGGAAGCCGTTACCATGCTTCGTCAGGCGAAAACCGCGTTTGAGCGAGGCGGGTACGAAGTCCAAACAATCCGCATTACAACGCAGCCGTTCACCCAATATGCAGGCAGCCGATCCCCAGCGGAGGCTCTAGATTTCTTCAAACGTCTGGACGACCTGTCGAAGAGAGAGTCCTTCCTACTGAACATCGGCCCATTGACTCTGGCCGACTCATCGGATGTCATCAAAGTTGAATTGCTCAGCCATATTCTGTCTCAGACGAGAGCGAACGCGAGCTTGGTGGTAGCAGACGAAGACGGGGTGTCTTGGAGCGCGATCCGAAGTGCCGCGCAGGTGATCAAGTACGTGGAAGATCACAGCCCAAATGGGACGAGCAATTTTGATTTCGCCGCTGTTGCCATGGTGCCGCCCAACGTGCCGTTTTTCCCCGCGGCCAATCACGACGGCGCTGGGCATGAGTTTTCGGTTGGCTGGGAAGCGGGCGCATTCGTTGAGGATGTTCTCGCTGGGGCGAATCGAGATATGAAAGAGGCGAAAGAGCTACTTTCCAGAGCGTTCGAGCGGCAGGCACGGGCGGTGGATGCAATTGCTTCACAAGTGGAGAAGGTCTCCGGCTGGAAATTCATGGGTCTTGATACCACGCCCGCGCCGCTAACCGATTCGTCCATTGGAGCCGCAATCGAGACGGTTATCGGAGCTAAGTTCGGGTCCAGCGGTACGCTGTCGGCTGCTGCCATCATCACAGAAGCCGAACGTTCCATTTCCGTCAAGCGCGTGGGTTTCTCCGGGCTCATGTTGCCTGTACTGGAAGACCCGGTGCTCGCCAAGAGGTGGAGTGAAGGTACGTTTGACCTAGATTCTCTGCTTGCCTACTCGGCGGTGTGTGGCACCGGATTCGACACAATTCCGTTGCCCGGAGATGTTTCGCAAGAGCAGTTGGGGAGAATCATTGGTGACATGGCGAGTCTTGCTTTCAAGTGGCACAAGCCTCTTACGGCCAGACTGATACCTGCACCGGGCAAGAAAGCAGGGGACCGGACGGACTTCAATTTTGGGACTCTCGAATTCCCGAACGCAACTTTGAAGCCGCTGCGGTAGCGCGAGACCGAGGAAGGCGAGGATGTGCTCCGTTAAAGATGACCAATCCGTAGCTGTGGATCGTGAACCCGATCAGGAGAAAGGCCTCGACCCCTCCAGCCCCCGCATCCGCTGCCCGCTCTGCGGCCGGACGGCCCGCAAGGATGACCGCTGGGCGTTCTCCTGTGGGCACGAATGGAACACCTTCGACACTGGAGGGGTATGCCCCGCCTGCCCTCCAGCAATGTACTTCGACGCAATGCCTCTCCTGTGAACAATGGTCGGCGCATTCGAACTGGTATTTGCAGTGACCACTGAATCAGCGGTGTAGGGTTTCGAATGCCCCGTCTGGGTACGCAGTATCCTTTCGGCTGTCCGATGGTCACAGCGCAATGTGCGCCGTCCCAGCGAAATCTTCCAAGTTGACCGCAATGCTGCTGGGCGCATCAAAATCCACAGAGTGGGGGGCTCAGACCATGGACCGATTCCTTGTCCCAGCACTCGCCTTGCTGTTTTGCACGATACCTGCCGAACTGTTCGCTAAGGGCGAAACCACCAAGATCACGATCCAAAGTTTGTATCTCAAAGCGCCCATTGAAATCGTTGACCCCGTGATTCTCTCAAAGTTCAATGTCTGGACTGGGCCGGGAACATGGTCGAGCGATCCCGCGTTCAATGCGGATGCGCCGGGCTTCATCATTGATTGGTCTTCTGGCACAGTTCCGCAGGTTCCGGATAGGCTCACCTGCTACAAAGTATCGTTCTACGCCAAGCTGCCGGACGAGCGATTGGCTTACGTCGTCTATTACGCACAAGATTATTACGCACACGATCCGAGTTCCGGCACAGGCTACGTCTATCTTCCCGGCAGGGACGACCAGTCCTACAGCCTGAATGTCGGCACGATCATCCATGGCGTGGAAGGACAATGGTTTCACTCGTCGAGCACGTGGGACGACATCGTAGTTCGGCTTATCAAGAATGCAAGGGTAGGGAGAAATCCCAGCGAACCGGGACTCGATCCCGGTGAGCCGGGCATCATCTCCGGCACGGTGGTTGATTCGACAGGTCAGCCCATGCACGATGCGAAAGTATGGTTGGAGGAGTTCGGGGCAATACGACCGAGGGGTTCGTTTCGCTATATCGAGGCAGATCAGAACGGTCGCTTTCGATTTGGGCATTTGAGACCCGGCGACTACAACGTGTACGCCGTGCCTGCCGATGCATCCCCACTGCCGCGTTGGAAACAACCAGTGCACTTATCTCGCTACAAACCCATTGGAAAGACCACGGTTCAGGTAGGCTCCGAGAAAAACGCTGGTTGAACTGAACCTTGGGAGGTGTCGTTGCGAACTATATTGATTTGCGGGCTGGCGATTGCCGCGATTGCGTCCGGGCAAACCACCGAATGCGCCAAGCTGACGAGGAGCGGCGACGAAGTCACAATGATCGCCGATAGCATCAGGGTAGTGGACTCGATTGCAAATACTCTGGCGCAGAGATTCGGCGTCTCGGTCAATGCGGAGGAACCACAGTATCAATTCTCTGAAGACTTGCAAGACATTCGGGACGCCGATCCTGACTGGAGCGTCCAGCACACGAAGGCACATTATTTCGTCCCGAAACGCCGGCAAATGGAGATTCATTTTTCGATTCTTTTGGATGGCTCGCCCAGCAATGTTGACGGCTTGATGCGGCAGGTTTTGGAGAAGGCAAACCAGCAAACTCCGTTCCGCTATCGTTTGGATGGCGATGGCGAATTCTTCAGCTTTGTGCCGACCGCAACTCGTGATGCGAATGGCTTTGTGGTGACAGCGATGCCGCTGCTCGACAGGCGTATAACGATTCCGCGGGGCAACCGCAGGGTTTCCGAAAGCGCAAAGTTAATGGCAGATTCACTTTCTGCACAGACCGGGCTGCGGGTTAGTTGTTGCCAAGGTATGGCTGCTGGCATTCCTTGGGGCCAGGCTTCGGTGCCATTTGAAGCCCACAATGAAACCGCTCGAAACGTGCTGGAACGCCTTCTAAGGCTCGAATCGTCACCGTCACGGGACTACTGGCTGCTACGCTGCGATGCAGGGTGGTGCTTTATCAATGTGGAAAGCGTATGGGGTGCTCGTTGCCGTTGAAAGGCGTAAGATTCCGGGCTGGAAGGGCTTCTTGACGGGTGGTTCGCAGGGGGTGCCGCCAGCACACACTTGCAAGGCATTGAGCGAGCACCGACGTGGGTACTCGATATCGGGTGGCCACGAGGTTAAAGGTTCGAACCAGTGAGGATCGCCCCTGTGGGCGTTGACGTGTGAGGCAAGATGGGTAAGCCAGTCGTGTCGCTGGATATGGGCTCTCTCATGAGCGAGAACGGCTCCAAGTTTCGCGGTATCCCAATCCTTCTACGCACGTGGCAGAAGAACTCTCGCCCGGAAGCATCCGGACTGAGGCCGGTACCACGACTAGCGTCGATTCGAACACGTCAGGACCCAACCTGGGGATGGGCCTAGAAGCTCGCAAGATTTTGTGCAGACCCCAGCATCCGACGGCCGAGCGGAAAAAAGTAGAAATGAAATTACAAGATATATGCCCGTGAGAGTTGTCCGCCATGACACCCATGTAAACGTCAAAGCCTGACGCATGTGACCCGCTGGTGAAAGTGCCCGTGCCACCGATATTGAAGTTCGTGCCAACCCCATCCCTCGCGGCTGTCTGGGAGCAGGCGGAATTGGGAGTGCCTCCAGCGTCACTGCTGGAGTTAAGCTGAACGAGCCCGGATAAATGGATACCCGCGCAATAGGTCGCGCACAGGACAAAGCTATTCCTAGATACTCTCGGAACGTTAAAATAACGCATTCCGATGAGGGCTGATTTCGAGCTGAATATTGGTCGAAAGACTTTTGCGTCTGGTCTGCTGCCACAGTTGATCGCTGTGCTGCGCCAGAGCCGCCCAGGAGACTTGGTCGAGCTTATCGGGGACAACGAAAGCGTTGGCCCTGAGTTGGAAACGTGGTTCCGGTTCACCGGGAATGCACTCCTCGCAAGAACGGTTGTAAACGGCCGCACGCACTGGGTCTTCCGCTATGGGGCTGTTCCGGTGCCTGCCGGAGTACCGGCAGAAGACGATCGGCCCGTAGGCTCGCGGCTGTGGCTCTACACGAATTTCGACTGCAACCTGCATTGCGACTACTGCTGCGTGCGTTCCTCGTCCACTGCGCCACGACGGGAACTAGGGCTCGCGCGCGTGCAGCGGATCGCTCGTGAAGCGGCGGGACTTGGCGTCAAAGAAATCTTCGTGACCGGAGGCGAGCCGTTTCTGCTGGAAGACATCGGCGACATTCTGCTTTCTTGCGCTGCAGCCGCCCCGACCACGGTGCTGACCAACGGAATGCTGTTTGCCGGACGACGCCTAGAAAACCTGCGAGCCTTGCCCAGTGATCGAATTGTCCTGCAAATCAGTTTAGACAGCGCTACGCGAGAACTGCACGACCTCCATCGTGGGCCCGGCACATGGGCGCGCACACGCGAAGGGATTCAGCGCGCTTGTTCGCTAGGTTTTCGAGTGCGACTTGCGGCCACCGTTTCGACCGATGCCGAGGCTGAGACGTTCCGTCAATTCCTCGATGAGCAGAAGATTGCGGCAGAAGACCGAGTAATCCGCCGGATTGCATTGCGTGGTTCTGCCAGTGAAGGTGTCGCAGTGAGCCGAGCCGATCTCGTGCCGGAAATTACCATTACTGATGAGGGTGTGTACTGGCATCCGGTCGGAGCAGAGGATGCTGATCTACTTGTCACACGCGACATTTTTCCCCTGTACGAAGCGTTCGCTGCGGTCCGCCGCGCTTTCGACCGCGAAGGCGAACACGCCAATAAGCTGGCCAGAATCTTTAACTGCGCATGAAGGTTGGCCAAGTTGCCGGCGAAATCCCGGTTGGTTAAGCGCGGAACACTTCATCTCTAAGCCGACTTGGCAAATAGCCGCTCGAAGAATCCCTGTTGGGCGGCGGCTTCCCGCAAGGCGGCGTAGCCATCCACGTGAGGCGGTAGCCAACGCTGCAGCCCTTCGGCGTCGAGGATCGGGCGATGAGCCGGGTTGTCATAGCTCATCGCTGAGAGCGCGTCGGCGAACCGGCGCTCCCGCTCTGGGTCGAGATCGGGGCGTGCGGTGAACATGCAATGGTTGTAGGCCGGAGAGGACCAAATCTCACGAAGGCTGCCTTCGGGCACCAGGCGCTCGCTGCGAACCGTGTTCCAGAAGGGGCTACCGATTGCGCCGGCGTCGGTCCGCCCGTCGAGGACGGCGCGCACCACTTCCACTTCGCTGGTCCCGGTATCGCCGTGTTTGCCTACGTCGCTATCGAAGCGCAGCGTCCGGTAGTCCCTGCCTTCGCGCATGCCTTGCTGCTCCAAGAAATGAACGGGCAGAATCGCTGCGTGTCCGCTGTCTCGGCTGCCAATTGCGAGGGTTCGATTTTTCAGATCAGCGAGCGAAGAAATGGGACCTCCGGTGGCGGCGACGATCTTTGTCGTCCAGCCGAGATCGGTGTCGCGCATGGCAATCGCGCGGCAGGCGTGGCCGCTCCACTCATCCGCTTGCAGATAAGCAAGGTTTGTATTCCATGCGATGTCGATACGTGGCACGACGTCGCCGGGTTGGGCAAGGAGCGCCATGACCTGGGCTTCGTAGCTCTGAAATAGAACGATCTCAACGGGAAGATGCGCCTCCTCATGAAAATAGCGGCGCATCCCTTCCCAAATCGTCACCACTTTCGGATTGTAGGCAACAGCTCCCAACCAGATTGTTTTTCCCATGGCTCCCCACTTCTTTGTCAGCCGCATCACAAACATTTCTCGGTGCGAGTTCTTGGTCTTAGAAAAGCGGCATTCCCAACAGCGATTTGCCAATAAACTCGCGCAGAACGTCGCCCGTTGGCGCCATGACTGCGCCCGCATGCGCATCACGGAACAGGCGTTCGACGCTTAGATGCTTTGAGAATGCTGCACCGCCGCAAACGCGCATGGCTGCTGAGGTAACGCTGATCGCGACGTCACCTGCGGCGGCTTTCGCCTCCAGCACGCGCAACATGGTCGTCTCGCGTGGCTTTTCAAGATGATCGATCAAATCGTCGATGCGCGCCGACAGCCCGTCGGTATCGATCTGCATCGCCGCGAGTTGCGCGCGGAGGGTAGGCAGGCTCTCTCCGAGACTTTGGCCAAGATGCTCGAATTTTGCGCTCTTGAGGTGTGAAGCCGTTCCGGCAACTGCCGCTCGACACAACCCCAGGGCCACCGATGCCGTCCCCAGATTGAACAGCGGGAGCACCACGTTGAGCATGGCCGGAAACCCCGCTCCGTCATCAGTAAGCTGAAAATCGCCTGGGACCTGGCAGTCATCCAGCTCAATCGGCGCAGATGCGTTGGCCCGGAGTCCCAAACCGTCCCAGGGCCCTGCGACTAAAAGGCCGCGTGTCTGCGCCGGAAGTAGATACAGGGTCGAGTCGGTGGGACCGGTGCCTTCAGGGGCAAGCGAAGAAACCACATAGCTGTGCGCGTGACCCGCGCTGGTCACCCACGATTTCTTGGCGCTGATTCGCACACCGTCACCATTCCGATGTGCGCGGGATATAGGCGCCCAGAAATGACTGCGCGAGCCGGCCTCACTGAAAGCGAGAGTAGATAAATGGCGGCCCGCACCAATCTCCCGCAGTATGGGCGCGAGTGACTGAGCCGCGCTAGAGCGCGCGGCCGAGATCGTCGCGGTACCGAGGATGTGCATCAGGTAAACCATCGCGACCGAAGCATCAGCCTCGGCGAGCGAGGCGATCACAGCCGCAAACGTGCGGGGACCTAACCCTAAACCGCCAACATCCACGGGTAGCATGAGCCCAAGCAGTCCGAACTCACCAAGCGACACGACAGCTTCGTCAGAGAATTGTCCCGCCTTGTCGTTTGGCCCAGCGGATGGCGCCAGCACGCGACTGGCGATCTCCCGGGCTTTCAAAACGGCCGTGTCATGATTCATGATAGAACCTATCATCCACAAATCTACTGGATCGAGCCAGCATTGTCGCCGAGGATGCGCGGAGGGGTCAAACAGTTTCTGGCGGTTGTCGGGCCCAAATACACAGTGACGATTTCACGCAAGCCCAGGCAAAGGAAATTGCCAGCCGCGAAGATTAGTACTGGCAAGTAGTCTTGTCTCACGTTTGACTCGCGATTGCGACCTGATCGGTAGTGATGCTCCGCCAGGGATCCTTCAACCGCGGGCGAGAAACCGATTCGAGAACCGGGGCAGATCGGTGCCGGAGGGATCCGATCTCTGTTAAACCTGTTCCTCGTCGATGCAAGCACGACACTCTTTCAATGTCCTCTGGTTGTCCAATAGCGATTCCTTGACGCTTCCTGCAAGGTTTTTCGAGGGCCACCCGCGTCTTGTAAGTTGTTGTAATTCCTATTCCCTGTGGGCTTATAACCCAAAGGTCGGTGGTTCAGCCAGTAGCGGCCGCTTTTGAAGCGTAGAAGCTTCCATCCTTCCTGCAGGAAGCCGACGTTGAGAGGAAACAGAACCGTCATTGGCGGCACCGGAGCGCTGACCGCTGGTCGGCTCATGAGATAGGCATACAACGCTTTGACATCATCGTCCCGTAGTTCGGTATAAGCATTAAACGGGAATGCAGCGAAAAGATGAGACCCGTCTCGCGAAACACCCTCGCGGGTGGCGCGGGTAAACGCCTCGAGCGGCCACGCGCCTACGCCAGTTTTCGGGTCCGGTGTGATGTTGCTTCCGTAGATGATCCCGAATGGCATGTTGACCCCGTACCCGCCAGCAAACGGCTGTCCACCTGGCCGGATGTGGCAAGACAGGCAATGCCCCTCTGCAGCCAGAACTTCTCCTTTGGCGACTGACTCGGCGCTGAAGCTTGCCGGGTTCGGGCGCGCGATAGGGGCGATAGCTGCTCGCCAGGACAACAAGAAAAAACCTAGCAGCCCGAGGAAGACCAAGGCGGCCACCGCGATTGCGATGCGCCGAATCATTGCACTCTGCCTGAACTCTTCGCTGCGCTAAGGATTAGACCTATAACAAAAACTCTCCTTTCGCCATGCGTAGTCCACGTTACGAGCGAGATTCAAGCAGAAGCATCGGAACGAATCAATCGGACGATAGTATTGACCATACCTCATTACCATCGGCGTCCGCTGTGACAGACGTGAGTCCAACAACTGCTTAGACGCCTGCGATCATATGCCGCTTCGCTAGCGCCTCAATTTCAGTCTCAGTCACTGCCGAGAGGTCTGCGTTTTCGGTGGCGATCACCCGTCGAGAAATTTCGGGATGATGGGTCTTCAAGTATTCATTCAAGAAGTCGGCGGCGTTGCTTTTTCCGGTGGCGTGACCGATGAGGACAATCTCAGTCGCCGGAGTGATATCTTTCGCGATCTCTTCATAAAACGAATCCTCTTCGGGTACACGCTCGCCACGGTAGTGAGCTTCCTTTCGATGAATTAAATGATGATGGAAATGATAAGGGTCGTAAGGCTGCACTTTGGGTTCGTCTGCCGGACGACTTCCACCGAAATCCTTATAAACGTGGGCGGCGTGGTGGTCGATGACGACGATCATCCGGCTGGGCTGGGCCGGTTCTACTGGCGAACCTGGTTTATTCGCATCCGGTCCGGCTTCCTTCAAGAATTTACGCAGCCGAGAAACTTCCTCGACGCCAAGATCGTGGGTGTGCGGCTTCTTGAAAAAGACGCGTTGGCCACCGACGCGGAACACGAATTCATCGTCTCCATGCGGTTGGACCTCACCAAGATGCTCGATCAGTTCGACGGCCTCGCTCCAACTTAGGTTATGTGGCAGCTTGCCGTTGAGAAGATTCTGATACAGCGATTCGAGATGCTTACTCACGGTATGTTATCCTTCACAAATAATTAAATTCGATCAACATGCATCTGAACGAGCACCATTAAGCCACTGGCGACGGGACTAAAACAATTGGACCTTGGTATCGACGACATCTCGTATCCAGTATCCGACACCTCAGTGATGAGGACACTGCAGTCGATACGAAAGTAAGGGCAATACCATCGTCCAATTGCGCGGACCATTTTGTTGTGGCCCAATCAACCCAATACCTGAGAGGCGCGATGACGAAAACGACGAGCTTTCAAGCGGACATTCGGCCGCTATTTACGGAGCGAGATATTCGCGGCATGAGCAAGGCGTTCAACCTGGGAAGTTACGATGACGTCAAAAAGCACGCTGGGGCCATCTACGATCGCATCCGTGGAATCGGCGGCGCTGTAATGCCGCCCCCGCCACCAAAAGGAGAAGGTCCCTGGCAGCCATCTCGCATTGAACTATTCGCCAAGTGGATGGCGGACGGGTTCCAACCTTAGTCGGCCTCAACCGCCCAGGGCTCCTCCTAAGCTGTAGACGAGAACTGGATCGTCATTGCCCACTTTCGATCAGGCTTCGAATGGAGGAATTCATGAAAGCAAACGTTACGTTCGCCTTCTCGGTTGCGGTCTTGGCGCTGGCGACGGCCATCCCTGTCGAGCAATTTCCGCCGCCCCAACCCGCAGGTCAAGTCGGGAGTAGACCACCGCGGAACGCCGCGAAGGGTGCAACCGCCCTTTGTTCTGCTCCCGTCATCACTGCTGTTCCCTCATCTGGCATATAACGCTCCTCGTAATTTAGGCGTGGTAGACATTCCCGAGTAGACAGAGGAGAACGTTGGGGCTGCTTGCTTGATGGTGTCACTCGGCGGCGCCGCGCCGGGCACTTGCTTTCGAAGCACGCAGCGCTTCAACGCTTCTGGTACGGGTGGAAGATGTAGTCCTTCGCCTTTACTGGAGTATGGCACGCGTATCCGCAGTCTGAAGGGCTTTTGGCATCGGCCGTGAACCTATCGGATGCGGAGTCGTAGTTGAACACCGCGTATCCCCATCCGCCGCTTTTCGAGAATCTCTTGCTGTCCTTTTCCATCACGAAAGCCTGGGAAAAGACGTCTGGCACTTCCACGGCGAAAGGGGCCTCCGTGCTCTTCTTCAACTTCCACTGGAGCTTGACGATCATGGACCCCTCCGGGAAAGGCCGCCCGTTACCGGGGACGCCGGCTTTATAAGCGTTGATCATTCTGGGATTCGCGACGATCACCTTGAGTATTTCGGTGGTTCGGGCGGAGGAGACGTCAGCCCAGTCCTCGTATCCCCTGAAGTCGGAGAACGCGATTCCGCCCGGCGATACCAGCGAGTACTTGTCCTTGTCTTGGCCTTGCGCGAAAAGGGCCGCGGCGCCGAGAACGGCGAGCGCTGCCATGGCTGTCGCAATGAGGGCAAATCCAGCGATACGCGCCACGGCATTGCGTGTTTCTATCTTCTGTGCTTGTTGTTCTTGCGCCACAGAGTTCGTGACAAATTCAGACATTTGTATTTCCCTTCACAGAAAAGTTTGTAGGCTGATCAACGTGCATCTCGAACGGTTGCGATTAAGCCAGAGTGAAGGGAGTAAGACAATTGGACAATGGTATCGACGATACCTTCGTATCGGTTGGGAAAGTAAGTTTCCTTCACTGATCGACCTTCAGGACTAGCTGCGTAAAAAGCCATATGCCTCAGGCATGAGACGGTGCGGTCGATACGAAAGTATGGGCGATACTATTGTCCAATTGCGCGACCCATTTTCTTCTGGCTCAATGGTCGCAGAGGAAAATCCCATAGCAACCATGAGCGCCCCTATAGTATCTGGACCAAATTGCGCTAGGGAGCAGGACTCCGAACCCCGTATTTGTAATGAGCACTGTATCGAAAGGAGCCATCAATGAACGCCGTACAAGTCGACCAGAAGAGCTATGAGATGCCCCGCGCGAGGGGATCAGCATCGCGCAGTTTCTCACCGTCGCCGACATCGAGCGATCTGCTCGCTACTACGAAAGGGTCTTCGGCGCTCGCATTCTGAGCCTGGGTGACGGCAAGGCGCCTGGGTACCTTCAGCTTGCGAATATCTGGATGATTCTGAAGGTTGGGGGCGGGCCGACCCCGGATAAGCCGACGGTAACGCTCAGCGTCCCTGACCCGAATCACATCAACAGCTTTATGAATATCCGCGTGCGGATATCCAAGCGTGCTATGAATTGTGGAAAAGTCGAGGAGCCGAGTTCATCACAAAGCCCATACCCAAGTACGGCGAGATTCGCTGCTACATCCGCGATCCTGACGGTTACATTATCGAGGTCGGACAGAGCACCACCCTCACCTACGGTTAGCACTCGGGCCGGATGGGATGCCGACTCTGCTCTCGTCGTGGCGCTTCTGCCAATCTTTGCCTTGAACAGTCACTAGCTCTGACATCGAAAGGACTACCAGATGGATGGCACAAATGCACTGAAAGAGACTACGCTCAGTCTGAACATTTTTACGGCCCCCGGAAAGACTATGGTCGGCGAGCGGCCCAAGCCCTTCGGCGAACCGCTCGGTTTTGACCCGATCACGTCGACTTTAATCTTCGGCGAGTACGACGCGGTGCTGGTGGACGCAATGGGGACAGTGGCTGAGGCCGAGGCTCTCGCGGATTGGGTCGCTCTGCACAACCGCAATCTGGAGACCATCTATATAACGCACGCCCACTTCGACCACTTCTACGGCCTTAGCATTCTGCTCGACCGTTTCCCCGGCGCTCGGGCGATAGCAACACCCAAGACGGTGAAAGCCATGCAGATGTCTTTCACTCCCACTGTGGAGCGGTTAGCCCGCCGTATGTTTCCCGGGCAGGTCGCCACCAAGTTGGTTCCACCCGAGCCCTATGAGCCCGACACGTTCACTCTCGAGGGCCACGAATTGCGTATCATCGAGCAGGGCCGCACCGATAGTCCCGATTCGACGTCTCTCTACGTTCCATCGATCGACCTGATCGTCGCTGGCGACGTTGTGTACAACCAATGCCGCATGTATGTCGGCGACACCACCGCCGAGAGCCGAAAGAATTGGATCGCGGCGCTAGACCGGTTAGCAGCGCTGAACCCGACGATTGTTGTCGCCGGTCACAAGAAGCCTGGCGCGCCCGACTCTCCCTCGACGATCCAGGACACCAAGCGTTACCTCGAAGACTTCGATCGGCTGCAGAAAACCGCGACGTCCGACCAGGCGCTGTTCGATCAGATGACGGAGCTATACCCGCATTGGGTGGCCAATCAGTCGTGGTTGATGTTTGGATTCCCAGGGGCATAACTCACATCAACCGCGGTAGCCGGCCATTGTGCACTTTGGAGGAAGCCGCGGACGATGAGCTCGCTCATATTCAGGAGAACAGAATTCGATTTCAAA
>DATBYA010000080.1:0-2489 GCA_036514015.1 Candidatus Sulfotelmatobacter sp. | reverse complement strand
GGAGATGGCAAGCCGTTCGCTCTCGCTGGCCCGCCCCCGCAATTCGTAAGCCTTGCGAGTATTTTCGGCACAGCGGGCAAGTTCACTCAAGGGCTGATAAGCCTGGCCCAGCCGCAAATAAGCCATCGCGAAATTTGGATCCAGCGAAACGGCCCTTTGAAAAAGGGGGATAGCAGCGGCGTAGTCATTGGCCACGTCAGTGGTTCGATTGCCGAGGGTATAGGCTTGCAGCGCCTCGAGCGACGAAGTGGTCACACTGTCTGGCGGGACATCATACTTCTGCACTGAGGCTAGCGATTCTCCCAACCTTGCTCGCAGTTTCGTTGATGCGGTCCCCAGAGCTTCGAGGATCTGTTCCTTGCCGTTCGCCGTCACTTGCTCTTCGGAGAGCAGGTCCCCGGTACGGCAGTTCACAGCCTTCAGGCCCAGAACATACTGGCTGCCTAAATTGGAGATAGAGCCCTCAATAGTCGCGGCGCTCGCCGTGCGCTGGCAAACGTCACGTACCAGTTCTGGCGTGAGCCGCGCCTGTTTCGGCTGGTTCATCAGCGTCAGGGTTTGTGCGATGCGCTCGTCGGAAACGAGGCTGAGAAAGGGTGACTGCTCCAACTGCGCGGCGAGCCCTTGCCGTAAGGTGCCATCGAAAACGGCATCGCCCGTGCTGTTGGCGAAGTCGGCGAGCACGACGGTGTCTTTGTCGGTGAGTGGTTTCGGACGGTGCGAGCGGTAATAAAGCCCGCTAACGATTAGCGCGATTGAAATCGCAGCAACTGCAAAATAGATTCTCTTCGCTGGTTTCGAGGCGGGTCCTGAACGGGCAAGAGCGCTCTCCCCCGCATAGTCCGAATCGGCCACAGGCCGCCCCGTCTCTGAATCGCGTTTAAGCCGTTTCAAGTCGGCACGCATCTCGGCTGCACTCTGATAGCGCAGGCTGCGATCTTTCTCTAGCGCCTTCCGGATGACGGAACGCAGTGCCGGAGGAATCTGCTGACTTGCTTGAGACGAAGGCTCTTGGTGCAGGATCGCTCCGCAAGTCTCTCCCGAACTCGATCCTTCAAAAGGCATGCTGCCGCTCGCCATCTCATACAGCACGACGCCGAAAGAGAACAGATCTGTGCGCGCATCCAGTTCCTGGGCCCTGATCTGTTCCGGTGACATGTAGGCCACCGTGCCGAGCATGGTCCCCGGGCTGGTGAGGTGCTGTGCATCGGAGGCCAGGGTTTCAGCATCATGGCCTCTCGCTCCGGCCTGGATCACCTTTGCCAAGCCGAAGTCGAGAATCTTTGCGTGCCCGCGCTTGGTAACGAAAATGTTGGCAGGTTTGATATCGCGATGGATGATCCCTTCGCTATGGGCCGCATCCAACGCGTCAGCGATCTCGATGGCGAGAGAGAAAATCACCTCCGCCTCCATCGCCCGGTTGGCAATGCGATGCTTCAGCGTCATACCGTCGAGATACTCCATGACGATGAACGCTCTACCTTCCTGCTCATCAATCTCATGGATGGTGCAGATGTTTGGGTGATTGAGCGCGGACGAGGCCTTGGCTTCCTGTTGAAAGCGGGCTAGTGCCTGTGGGTCTTTCGCTACATCGTCTGGCAAGAATTTAAGCGCGACAAAGCGGCCGAGCTTTATGTCGTGAGCCTTGAAGACGACACCCATGCCGCCACCACCCAGTTTCTCGACAATGCGATAGTGAGAGACGGTTTGGTCGATCATGGTGCCGAAAGGAATACCGGAATGGCAGTAATGCTACGGGGGGAGCCGTAGGCCAGTCAATTGAGAACATATGGGATAGCAGCTAGTAATCGTCACGAACGATGGGATTATTGGAAAGTGGTTGGCAAACCGGAAGTTGGCCAGAAACCGGCTTCGGGGAGATCCTCCATTGATCTCCTCGAAGCTTCCGGCTTCGGACTCAATTCGGCGGCTTTGAGGGCGTGAAAGGGCCAAGTGTTCGATGTAGTAGCATCCTCCGAGTTTGGTGCGTCCGCAAGAAAACCACCCATTCCTGTGGCACGGTCTAGAATGGATTCCTTGGCGTGCGGCGCGGACAGATTTGGACATCTGGGGGCGCGTCTCACATTTCGACTCTGGAGCCGGAGGTCACCTTACGTGAAACGACTCAAGTGCCTGCTTGTTTGCCTCGCACTGACTTTGGCTGGCAGGTACGCTTTGGGGCAAAGCGCTACCGGAGATGCAGCCGGCCAACGCTGGTGGTCGCATATTCAGTTTCTCGCAGACGACAACCTGGAAGGTCGCGACGTCGGCAGCCGTGGTTACAAAAAAGCCTCCGACTACATGGCTGAGCAATTCCGTGCCGCGGGTCTGCAACCTGCTGGCACCGAGGGTTATCGTCAGCCCATGGATTTTTACGTTGTACGAATTGACGAAACTCGCTGCTCGCTCGATTTGCTCGGCGGCGGAAAAGCGCAAGCCGTGAAACTCGGCGACGATGCCGTGCTCGGCGTCAACTGGCACGCGGCGGA
>DATBYA010000079.1:0-28878 GCA_036514015.1 Candidatus Sulfotelmatobacter sp. | reverse complement strand
GCGCCGCCGTCCGCGCCGCCGTTCATAGCGTCCTGCTCCGGAAAACCGGTCGCGCTCTCGTTCCGACTGCAGCTCGAAAAACCGCTGCCATGCCAGTTGCGTCTGCCCATACAGATCGCCCCAGAAGCTCTCTTTCATCTCTGCCAGAAAATGTTGGAAATGCTCCGTGATCGGGATTATCTTTGCCATTGGGTGTAGGTCTCCTTTCGGAAAGGCTTTAGCTTGTGAGGCCAAAGCCAACTTACACCCTCTCGCTTTTTACACAATCGAATTTACATCACCGTCGCCCATCTCGCCCATCTCGCCCGTCCAAATCTGCCATGATCTTCTGATGTGCGATCGATACCGACTATCGCGGCGGAAACAGATCATCGTAGGAGCCCTTCGACAGTATCTCGGGCGAGGAAGACCGGATTCCTCGCTACAACATCGCGCCGACCCAGCCAGTGCCCATCATTCGTCAGCATCCGAAGGCCCCCCGCCAGGAGTTGTGGCTGGTCCGCTGGGGACTCATTCCCTCAGGCTCATAGGCGAAAGATGCATCTGGCGCAGCTCAGATGATTAACGCAAGATCGGAAACGGCGGGGACTAAACCAGCATTCCGTGAGAATCGGGCAAGCCTCTGCATGTCGCAACGGAAGATACGGATTTAACCGCAGGATTAAAGCGCGGTCTGTCCTTCGTTTGTCACGAGTAACCACCCAAACGGTCACGGAAAGCGAAGTCATAACGCGGCGGAACCGGTACAGCGTGCCTCGCTAGGCGTGGATCGGCCACGAAATATGCTTATAGGTTTTTTCCTCGTGAGCCTGGAGACGTAGCACTCTTCGTGATGTCTTGTCCGTACTCGTCGGTCTTGCTCTCTTCAAGCTCCACGAATCGTTGACAGATAACGCACTGTGGACGCCAGTCATTTTCGGGATATTTCAGAATGTGGGACATTGAGCCTCCTGGGAGAGGGCGGGGTCCCCACATTATCTTCGTGCCTGGATTCCTGTCTGTGCAATTTTGCTCGCTTCTGTGCGGTAGCGTACTTCGCGCTTTGACGAGCCTTTCGGATTTGGTGCGGAGGCGGGTATTCTCCCGGCGAATGTCCTCAAATTGCTTAGTGTACGTAGTGAATCGGATGTTTGCTGGGGGCCTGTCCTGCGATGCACCATTCCCGCCCTTGAAAAGCAAATTCCTGTTGACCATTTCGATAGCCTGCCTGATGAAACGCCACGCGTTCACTGTTCTAAATGCGGCCCAATTTGATGTATTTGAACGCCGCGCTTTTCACGACAGGGCCTGCCGGAAAGATGTAGGACGCTCCCTTGCCGATTTTTTCGAAGTGCGACCTAAAGGAAGACACGTCTACGTTCAGTGTTTCAACCTGAACCACGCGACACTTGGCGCATCTGACTGATAGAGATTCGCTTTTCCACGGGCGGGCTGCGTTCTGTCCCTTTGTGTGCTTAATGTTCCTCCAGAATGCCTTCGGCTGCGACGCACCGGAGCGCGCGGGGGCTGTTTTCTATTCGTTTTCCCTTTCTTGATGCCAGTGAAACGTTCCGCTCGTTGTTCTCACTATCGAATGCAGGACAAGGTAGTGGTCCCGACTTGACGGGTCGAACGGGAATCGAGCTTTTGGAAAACGGCAAATGAATCATCTTCTATGTAAGCTGTGGCGGAAGAACGAAGGCCAAGACATGGCCGAGTATGCGGCGATATTGGCTGTCATTCTTGTGCTGGTGGTCGGCACGATTCGCTTGGTGGGAAGCAATGCGAAGAGTGTGTTTTCGAATGCAGCCAGCTCAATTCAGTGACCTGTGCGGAGCCCCGATGACAGCAACTTAGGTTGCAACTGGGTGATTGAGGAGGGGTGTTTACCCGATAATTAGTGACTCACTCATGGTTTCCCGGTAGCGACTGCTTTGGAAGTATTCGCAACTAAAGGTTTGTGACGAATGGTGAACCAATGCGGCGATTCGAAGAGCTATGCTATTTGATTGCTATCGAGCGGGATTTGGAGAATTTTTCTGCTCTCGTGACGGAACTGAATCAACTCGACCCCACCCGCCGCCTACCAGTTATTTCAAAACAGCCGCCGCCGAATTACATTCTGCAAAATTGATTGCCGCGCTTCTTCAGAGGAGCGTCTTTCAGCTCCCTCCGCATTGCCCTCCTAGCGCATCGCTGAGAGCTTGACGTTCTTCGGGTGTACCACCCCGGTCCATCTGCAACTCATAAAGTCGGTTGTCACTGGCGACCTTTGCTGTCTGGATGCGATTTGGCAACTCGCCCTCGTCAGTTTCGACGAGGGCGGCTTTGTACACTTCTTCCCACACATATTCGGCACGCATATTATTCCTTTAGTCCCGGATGCGCTCGAACAGACGCAGCGTCGCGGTCGCATCATGCTGGCCCCAGAGATCGGTAGCCGTTTTCGGCTCCAAGGCGACTGCGCGTTCGTCAATTTTCGCAAGGAACCGTCGCCCAAGAGGGCGCGGCGGAAGGATGGGAAAAACAACACAACAATCGTAGCAATCCAGAACGCCGTGGAGCTGAACATGAATACCGTGTTTTGATCTTTTGATCGCCGAGGGTGGAAAATTGATCCAAGGATCGAAACAGCTATCGGATCGACTCAAGTCTTTCGAAAGCCCAGGCCCGAAGAGGGAATCCGCCTCGCGCTTTCACTCACAACCAGCCAGGCCATTTCACTGATTGAACGGAGTCGGCCAATTCTCAGTCGTTGTTTACGTAATGGCCCGCCCGATTGCGTCAATTGAGAGAGCGACCGCGCCACTGGGGACCTAACTGGCATTGCGAAACTTGGTGGGATCGTCTTGCTCTATCGACGGCAGCAAGGCTTGAGCTTTGAGAACTAGCTCGGACGCGGCCTGACTCTTAGAGACTACCGCGTCTATACCAGCCGCACGTGCTAGCCGTTCAACTTCGCTTCCTTCTTGTTGGGTGAATAAGATAATCAGCGTATCGGGCAGCAGTTGCTTAAGCAGCGGTGCTGCATCGAGTCCGGTCATGACCGGCATAATAAGGTCCAAGATGATTAGGTCGGGTTTCAGTCTTTCCGCTTTCTCAATCGCGTCACGTCCGTTTTCTGCTTCTCCTGAAATTTCAAACTCAGGCTGGAATTCGAAAAGTCGGCGCACGAGGGAACGCACGACGGCGTTGTCATCCACAAGCAAAATGCGCTTCGCAGGCATTAGAGTGGCCACTATAGCGGAAATTGGATGCGCAAACAGACAGACTGGCTGTCACCTTTATTCCAGTCCGGGATAGCCTAGCTTTTCCTTCTGAATGGTCCGCAGAGTCCGCATAGCGTCAGAAATCGCTTGCTGCTCCGAGCCTCCCTGAGCGCTCCCGACCAATGCTTGCGACCGTAGAAAAAGGGCCGCTTCTGCGGCGTCCACGCGCTGTCGCAACGATTGGGGATCGCCTCCGAGAAGCGCAGCTTCAAACTCGCGCTGCCAGTGCGGATATTTTATGGCCGGGGATGGTGAAGTATCCTTGTCAGTCACTCCCGGAACGAATGCAGGCCGAGTGCCAATGGAGAACGGGCAGTGGTGATTCCCTAATTGCGTTTCGTCTTAGCAGCTTAACAGGGTCAGGGAAGCCTGAACGAGTCGCGATTCGCAGCACTCGCCTGGCCAAATTTCACCGGAGTGGTGGTTATGGGCCAGGGGGCGTTCTTATAAGGATCAGCACCCGTTGGGAGCCTCACTCGCTTGACAGGCTCCAAGCGTCCCCCGATTGGGCCTTATTTTGACGATGAAATACCGAATCGCAGACTCGGTTCGTGAGTTCGATTGTCGTTTCTACTTGCGACAAAGCGCCGATTAGAGCTGTCAGCGGGAACGACAAGGCTTTGCGCGTTTCGGGATTCAGAAACGCATAAATCACTTTAAGGGAGGGCTCGTATGCCATTTGGTACTCCTAAATAAAATATTTGTGAGGACTTGCCTCACATACTTCGATTCTCCGCCAGGAACATTGGTCGCCTCAATACGGCGGATTCCTAATTACGAAAGTCCAGTGTCCTGTTGGGAAATTGTCCTGCTACAATCGCCAAGCGCTAGTTTGGGCGATTTCCGGCAACAATATAGCTAACTGACTATTGCGTTAGGTGACAGGGAAGCGTGCGCCACCGGGCAGACAAGCTCGCAAGCATCGCACGACCAGCTATCCCTGAACCGCAAGACGAAGCGCCCGGTAAACCCTACTCAACCACTCAGCCAATGTGACAGACTGCCCGTCCACACTATCCGGTTTCGAGAGAGAAGCCTCGCGGCAGAGCCAAGCTCAACGCCGAACGGAAAAACAGAAGCCGCCCCCAACGCGCTGTGCACAATTGATCAGTCCAGCGGAGGGGGTTGAGGTATTGTTGTGTTATTGAGGACAGTATCGTGCTTTCTCCCTCTGAAGAGCGGCTTAGGATTTTGTGGCTAAAGGCTGTGGCCACCACCGATCCTGCCGAGATAGACACCCTTCTATTGGAATTCAGAGATGCCCTGCATGAGCACGTCGGGCAACGCAGAGCAGAGGCCAAAAAGCTTGAGACAATGGCAAGCTGAAATAGAAAAGCTCCGATGCCAGTCGGGGCTTGGTTGTGCCGCGATCTGGTTCACAAACTCACAAACTGATGATCGTAATCATTTGGCAGCGAGCGATCGACCGACCCGCGATTTCCGTTTTTATCGCGGCGGTCAGGAGTCTTTCCGGGTGGTCGTTCGCCCATGTCGGCCAAGAAGTTCTCGACGAGTTCCTTCCGTACAAAAGAAAAAAGCCCACCCTCGGCGAGAGAGCGGGCATAAATCTGGATGCGGAGTCGTTTCCGGGCGCTCTCGGCTCAACCACACTTCGCGCAACCCTTCCGAGCAATGCTCCGGCGCTTTAGTCCGGGGTTTGAGTGTAAGCGCTTGATACTATCCAATCCTGCTAGCTTCTCTTGACAGCTTCACACGCGACGCACGAGCCACACAATCACCGGAATCACAATAATTGTTCCGACCACACCCATACCTAACATAGTCCCTCCACTCGAACGTAAGTGTCAGACCAAACACGGGGGCCATACATTTGTCTCGCCATTCCGAAGGTACGCCGCTGATCCCGCCAGCGTCGGGATGGCAAGAAATCCGACGCTGACGCTTCCGACTGGAAACAAGGCCGCAGCAAACTTTCCGGCGAAGGGCCACACGGCTTCGGCGGCCCAGCGGGAAGTCTCGATGTGCGACCCCCTGGCCCTGCCACTCATTTCCTGCGAGGCCAACTTGGAAGTTACGCCGCCTTGTGAGCTTTCGTCGCCTTCTTTCGCGCGATGCCTGGCTTTTTCCGGGCCGATAACACAGTGTTTCCCGCCTGGTGTGCAGCTGTTACCACTTCCAGCTTAGGCTGTTTGGCAGCGCGATGATGACCATGGTGCAGCGGTTGGATGCGGGCAGCTTCTTCTTGGATCCGTTGTTGAGCGGCTTTATCTTTCTTGCGCTCGTCCTCAAGGTATGCGGGAATCGTTTTCGTTGTCATGGCCAGAGTGTGGCAGAACGAGCTCCTTCGAAACTGTCTAATTTTAGCCACTAAGCGACAATTCATGGGGTCGTCAAGAAGAGGCAGTGGGTTCAGCCCATGGCGTGATTTGACCCCTCAATTCTTGATTCCCTTTAAGGCTAGCGCTCTGCTGGAGTTCTCCCCGGATGATGGCGCAAGTAAGGATTGCCTGTTCCAAAGCGCTTTCGCCGTAGCGCACCGAGTGTGGAGTCGGACGCGGCGTCAGCACCAGCTCGAACACTTTTTTCGATCTGTCCGATCTCTCGTCGCTATGGAAATCGTCTACCAGGCTCTAGCGCTTGTTCAGGAACATCGATCGCTGCGGAAAGCATGGCATGGGTGAGGGCATCATGGGGTAGGACCGTCGCCAGTGGACGAGCATTCCTGATTTCTTCAGTGGTGGGCGGTGTAAACCCACTGACGTAGTCGTTCCCCATGTCCTCATTTGAACGGACCAAGTTCAAGAACTCTTTTTTCTCTTCAGGAGACGAAAAGGAAAAAAGGAGCGCGTAAGCGTTGGCATCAGAATCGCCGACGAATGCTAGGCCGCCCGTTTGAAGCTAGATCGGTTAGATGCGGCGGTTGTGCTCAGAGACGTTGCTGCATTGCCGGGCCCCCGGGGGAAGATGGCCTCTCCGAATGCCGTGATCCGGACCAGCAAGCTTGACGCCGACTAGTGGCTCAACGACGCGAACGAAAACGCGGCTCCCGTGTTTCTACGGCGATGTTCGAAGGAGATCGGGCCTGGTTGAAACCTTACATAGACGGCAGCCGATTCCTCCCGTTCGACCCCACAACCTCGCCGGCGTGACCCCCTTGTACCCTTGTACAAGTCGACCCAGTGTCTACCAACCCAGAGGGTTCGCCCTCCTCTTCAACACGGTCAGAGGGGGCTTCGTTGCCGATCACAGCCTCGGCCTCAAAGCGGTGCTAGCATGTCCATAAATGTTTGCGGGACCATTAAGGCCAATTAAGAGTCCGGACAGAAGAGGACACCTCTCGGAACCAAGTTCTGCCGATACCTCAAAAGTGTTAGGAAAAGGTTCCAAGCACTGGGGATTCGTACAAGAGGTAAAGCCCTTATTCTAGCGACCACTATTTGGGGCGGTTGCTGCTCCAAATGTTCTCGACTTTTCCGGAGAATGATCGAAAACGTGCAAGGAGTTCCGCGGGGCGTGAACCATAGTCGGAGGCGAAACTGAGTCGCACATGAAGACCCCATTCAGCAGGGCGAGGCAATGGCATGGAACGTAATGAAGACTTGCAACGCGGTTTGCTGTTGAAGCTGCAGTTAACCAGCAATCCCAGCTTGCTCTGTGCGGTGCGGGGGGCTGTGGAACGACTGACGGAATCATTGGGTTTTTCCGAGCCGGAGTCCCGGGCGGTCACGCGCGCTGTCGACGAAGCGCTGACGAATATCATACGGCACACGTACTTCGACAGGGAGGACCAGCCGATTGAGGTACTTTTCCGCTCGGTGCGAGAGGACGATCCTCGATCTGCCGAAGGGCTGGAAATTGTGTTGTGCGATCGCGGGCCGGCCATAGATCCGGAGCGCATGTGCCTCCGCACATTGGAAGAAATAAGGCCGGGCGGACTTGGGTTACACTTCATCCGACAAAGCATGGATATCGTCGAATACAACCGTGCGAACGGGACCAACCGTCTCCGCCTGGTCAAGTTCGTCCACACGCCGCAGCCGGATGGGAATACGTAAGAGCGTGAAGGAGGAGATATTGTGCAGATTTCAAGCCGGGAACTGGATAAAACCGTCATTTTCGACGTGTCGGGAGACATCGATCTCGCGAACTCACCGACCGTTCGAAAAGTCCTCTTGCGCGAAGTGCGTGAAAAACGTACGCCGCGGGTCGTGATAAACCTCAGCGAGGTGCGGTATATCGATAGTTCCGGCGTGGCCTCTTTGGTCGAAGGCTTAAGAGCATCGCGCGACGTCGGTTCGCGCCTTATCTTGTTTGGATTGAGCACCTCGGCGCGTGAAGTGTTGCAGCTTTCGCGTTTGCTCAAGATTTTTGAGGTTTACGACAACGAAGAGCAAGCGCTGGCGGGCTAAGAATTTTTGGTTCAGGGCGGTTGATTTTCTGGGAATTTCAGAGAATTGAGCTAGAGAATAGAGATGCAATTCGTGTCACAAATTGGCGGCAGCGTGACGAATGGCCTGGCCTACGTCGGTTCTCTGGCCTCGCTTGGGGGCCGCGCGGCCTATTACACCTTCGTGGGACCATTCCAGGGCAAGCCGCTGCGTCTGCAGCGCGCCATATCGCAGGCCATGGACGTGGGCGTCCGGGCTTTGCCGATTCTCTCTCTGATTACATTTTTTATAGGATTGATTCTCGCGCTCCAGAGCGCGTATGAACTCCGGCGGTTTGGAGCGATGAACTATGTCGCCACGGCCGTCGCGATTTCGATGTCGCGGGAACTTGGGCCGCTTATCACTGCCATCGTCGTGATCGGCCGTTCCGGCTCGGCCTTCGCGGCGGAAATCGGCACCATGAAGGTCACGGAGGAGATCGATGCACTGGAAACGATGGCTATCAGTCCGATCCGTTTCTTGGTCACGCCGAAATTTCTGGCCATGATTGTGATGCTACCTTGTCTCACGATCTGGGCCAACGCGATGGGCATTCTGGGTGGATCGCTGTTTGGCGTCGCCCAGGCAGATTTTACGTTTGTCCGTTATATCCAAGCCTCGCTGGATTCTCTTTTCCTGCGCGATATCTCGACCGGACTGGTCAAGAGTGTGATGTTTGGGATTACCATAACCGCCGTGGGTTGCCAAGAGGGATTGGCGACGGGAGCGGGCGCCGAGCAGGTCGGGCGCTCGACGACAAGAGCGGTCGTGATGTCGATTTTCCTTGTAGTGCTCGTGGATTTGGTTTTTACAGGCCTGTTCTTTTTCGTGAGCGGCAGTTAGGAGACGCAACCTTGCCCATGGTAACGGAAAACGCGGATTCGCTCGATACACAAGTTATGATCTCTGTGCGCGACCTGCGCGTGAGTTATGGCGAGGTCGAGATTCTGCATGGCATCACGTTTGAGGTGAAGCACGGCGAAACGCTCGTGATCCTGGGAGGCTCCGGTTCCGGGAAGAGCACGCTCTTGCGGACGCTGGTGGGTCTGGAAAAACCGAGCTCCGGAGAAATTTGGATCAAGGGCAAAAACATCGCGGCGATTTCCGACCCAGAAATGGACGAGATTCGCAAGAAGATTGGCATGTCGTTTCAGGGCGGAGCGTTGTTTGGCTCGATGAGCGTCGGCGAGAATGTGGGGTTGCCGCTGCGGGAGCACACCAAGCTCGAGGACTCGACCATCGAAATCATGGTGCGGCTCAAGTTGGAGCAAGTGGGGCTCGAGGGGTTTGAGTATTACATGCCGTCGCAGCTTAGCGGTGGCATGAAGAAACGCGCCGCCGTCGCTCGCGCTCTGGCCATGGACCCGCAGATTCTTTTCTTCGATGAACCGTCGGCGGGATTGGACCCGATTATCGCAGCCGGCATCGACCAGTTGATCCTGGAATTGAAGCAAGCGTTCCGCATGACCATCATCGTAGTCACACATGAATTGGCGAGCGCGTACTTGATCGCAGATCGCATGGTGCTGATCGACAAAGGCCGTGTCGTCGCCATGGGGACGACGGCGGAGATGCGCGCGAGCACGCAACCGCGCGTGCGGCAATTTCTGGATCGTGTGCCCGAGCCGGAAGTGGCGGACGAATTGGATTATCTGCAGATGCTCACGCAAGACCGCCGTTTGTGATGAGCCTCAGCAGGGAGAAGAGGACGTGATGTCTGAAAAGCGCGACCGGGTTTTCGTGGGGCTCTTTGTACTGATTGCTGCGGCGGTTCTGATCGGCATGGTTTTCGCCATCTCCGGAGCGTTTGGCCGCACTTCGAAGACCTATCACGCTTACTTTCCCTTCGCAGGCGGGCTGGAGCGGGGTGCGACCGTCCGCTATGCGGGAGGCCCCAAAGTGGGCCGCGTGGAGAAACTGGCGATTGACCCGCAAAATCCTGCGCGCATCGACGTAGTTTTTAGCGTGCAAACGGATCTGCCCGTCAAGACGGACAGCCATGTCAAAATCATGAGTATCAGTCCCTTAGGAGACAACCATCTGGAGGTTCTCCCGGGCGGCGCACAAACTGCGCTCGCTCCTTCAGGTTTCTTATTGCCCTCTGACACTTACCTGGATTTTAACGTCCTTACCGCGCAGATCAATGACCTCGCTCCGCAAGCAAAGCTACTCATTCAATCGCTGAATGATCGCGCAGCAGACTTGAAAGTTACGGTCGACCGCGTCGACGAACTTTTGAGCGCCGAGAACCGAGCGAATATTTCCGCCACGCTTGCGGGCACGCGCGGCCTGATTGAAGAAAACCGTCCGCAGATAAAATCCACGATTCAGCACTTGGACAGCGTGAGCCAGAAGCTGGAGCCGCTTCTTCAGGACCTTCACAAGGACAGCGAAGAAGCCAACCAGGCGCTCACTCACTTGGACGCCGTCCTGGGGGAAAACAGTGGCGATGTGCGCCAGTCGGTGATCGAGCTTCGGAAATCCTTGACGACGCTTACGGATATTACCGGGCGGCTGGACCAAACCCTCGACGTGAACACGGAAAATATCGACGAACTCCTGGATAATTTCCGCAGCGTCTCCCAGAATCTGAAGGAGTTCACGAACACGATCAAGAGGCGCCCTTACACTCTCATTCGCGCGACAAATCCGCCCGATCACAAACCGGGCGAGCAGCAATGAAGCGGGAAAATCACCAGCTTATGACGAGACGCACGGAACTGCCGCATGCCCGTCGGGAACGCCTGGTCTTACCGACGAGGACGAAAATCACTCTCTGGGTGCTGGTGCTGGCTCTGGGCTTGGCGGCCGGGTGCGGCACCGCCCGGCCAAGCAAGTATTATCAGCTCACTGTTCCCGGCAACATCGTGCCTGCGGTCGATTCAAATCCCATTCCTGTCACGCTTTTGATTGGCCCCTTAATGGGTCCCGCGCTTTACCGCGAGGACCAAATCGTTTACAGCTCCGGCGGCGAGAGCATGGGGACTTACGAGTATCAACGCTGGTCTGAGCCTCCTACAGAAATGATTGCAGAAGTTATGCTGCGGCAGTTCCGCGCCTCCGGCCATTATCGGGGAATTTATACTTTGCGAAGTGCTATCCACGGAGATTTTCTTTTGCACGGGCGTCTCTATGATTTCAAGGAAGTCTCAGGAAGCGCGCTCGTTGGCCGCGTCACCATGGAACTCGAGCTTCGCAACATCAAGACAGGCACCACGGTGTGGACGCACTTTTATACGCATGACGAGCCTTCGAACGGAAAAGAAGTTGGTGCGGTGGTTGCGGCCCTCGACAAAAATGTGCAGCAAGGCATAGCTGAATGCCGCGCCAGCCTCGACCAATATTTTGCGGAGCATCCGCCAGCGCAGCCCGCACCTTAGTTTTTTGGCTGGGATTTCGGGACCTTGCTAAAGCGCTCTCATCCGGAGAGCCGCAGCGTCAGCAGCGTGACATCGTCCTCGAGCTCCGAGCTTCCCCGGTGAAGCTGCACGCCCTCCAGCAAAGCCGACGAAAACTCGGCTAGCTGGACCGGTCCGGGCAGGTTCGCCAGAGTCGCTTCCGCTAATTGCAGGAAGCCTCTCGGGCTCAGTTGATCGCCCTTGGGCGACCGCACTTCGGTGGCGCCGTCGGAAAACGCCAAAATCATGTCACCCGGCTGGAGCCGAATGCTCTGCTCGCTGTACAACTCGCCAGTGACGAAGCCGAGTGGCAGATTTTCCAAACCTTCTCCAATCTCAAGAAACCTGCTCTCGCTCCCGCGCCAGAGCAGCATTCGAGGGTGAGCCGCGTACGCATAATTAAACTCCTTCGTACCGCCGTCAAATGTGCCCGTCACCACGGTTGTCAGTTGCAACGCTCCACTCGACTTCTCGGAGTCCAGAGTAAACTTGTCATTCAACGCCGCCAGCAGCCCCGCCGTGTCGCGAATATCCTGGAATTTGTGCAACAAGCGATGGACGTGCCGCGCGACTCGGCTTGCCACATACCCATGCCCCACGCAATCCGCCAATACCACCCGCGCGATGTTGTCGCTGCACGAGAATACCGCAGAAAGGTCGCCGCCACGCTTTCCACCCGACGGCACGGCGATGACGTCCGCTTCCAGCCCGGCCAACTCCAGGGAACGATGGGCTCTCTCGTTACCGGCCCAGAGCTCCATGCAGCCGAAGGGACGCGCCGCCGACGTCGTGCACGCAACCTCTTGACGTTGGATTTTCTTGAGCTTCATCGACATATTGGATGCGCGCATTCCCCGAATCGCTACTCGAACGAGCGAAGCATCCCCATCCCTTCCGGCTCTTACAGGGCCACGGTGAGCGACCCGGGCCTTGTACATACTACGTGAGTCTCTACGCCATTTTTCTTCACGGCGGTCACACGGGTTCAAATCCTCAAGGTGGTATTGGAAGGGTGTAGCCTGTGCCATCCCTTAATTTCGATTCCTGCTTCGCTTGCCGCAGGTTTGATGTGGTGCTGCATGATTCGACTCCCAAGTACGGTTGTTTGCCATTCATTTTGTTCTCGGCATAGGGGGTCTCCTGTCGCCACGCCAACAGTTCATCAAGAAGAAGTCATCGTCCAGGGGAATCGAGTTCTTGGACTTCTCTGTCGACGATCCGCCCAGAGCTGACCGGGCGTTTCCCAGAACGCCGTTTGGGCCTGCGCTCCTCACATTTGGGAGACTCGAAGGCGCTGACCGTGCCCTTTCAAAGGGACTGTACTTTGCGGGCGCTCTCGGCGCGCGCTAAGAACTCCGCCATGTTCTGGTTTTTGGCAGCGTGGCACGCCCATCCTTCCGCAGTGGCGTTCCAGCGATAATCTCGAACCGTCATATCGATGCCGTGGTCAATGAGAAACTGCGCTGCTTCATAGTTCCCGCGAATGGCGCATTCGTGCAAGATGCTAGCTGGCTCATGCGTGCTCCAGTTGGTGTTGATGTTGGCTCCGCGCTCCAACAGGAAAGACGCAATCTCAAAATGCCGGTTCGTGCACGCCCAGGCCAGCGCTACGTCCAGTATGTGTTGCGCGTTGGCGGGGGTCCAATGCAGGTTTCGCAAAACGGAACAATCGTTGGCAGGGTAATGCTGACCGAGACTCCCCAACCTCGGCCGGCCGGCCTCATCAAACCAACCCCTGACTCGCGCGAAGTCCCCTACTCCGGCCGCGTGGCAGAGATCATCGGGCAGCGGCCAAATCGGCGTCAAAATAGGAATGAGATGCGCCTTCCCATATTCCAGAGCGAACACCAGCGCGGACGAAGGAGGGCGCCTCATCGCTAGCGCGGGAGCGAACTCCAGCAGCCGTAGGATAAGGGGTGCGCGATCTTTCAATACCGCTCGCTCTAATAGTTCCACTTGCAGCGCCACATTGGATTGGCCGAGCAGATCGGGTTCCCGCTCTAACCACCGGCTGAACTCTTCGAGGTCATTTTCATCGATCGCCGCTAGCAGTTCGTTCATAACGACCGTCTGCCAGGGACCTCCGTACTCTTGCGGATGTTCGGCCAAGTAGTCTATGAACCCGCTTCTTCCACGCCATTTCTCCACTCGTCGCGCGAGCGCGGGGTCGAGCTCGATGCAACGGTTGAGGAGGAGAGCGGCGACCGCCCGCTGCTGAAAACGGCAGGCACAGAGAAACGCCTGCGTGACGGCGGCGGCATCGCCACCGGGGCGGGTCCGTGCTGACTCAAGCCAATCGCGTACGCCGTCGTCACCAAGTGCGGCGAGAACATCGAGCCTGCGTGGCAGAACACCCTTGCGCGAAAGGAGCTGCAACACTCCCTTGGCGCGGGCGCGAATTGCGTCTTCCCATATCGCCGGGTTCGCGATGGCCCCAGCGTCTAAGAGAAAGTCGGCGCATTCGAGGCGTGTGAACATCTGCTCCCGGTAAGGATCGCCGCTGTCACCAAACGAGCCGGTGGCAAACTGAAGTAACGATTCTCCGGAATCGCCACGCCACGATAGAAGCGCTGGATACTCCCGAACCAGTTGCGTCAATCGCTCGACGCTGTTGTCGTGGATGGCCCGCTCTGCCTCAGCGGCAGCCCACTCCAGGCCTTCGCCTTCCCGGCGGAGCACCGCCGCGCGAAGATCCTGCCAGCCTGCGAAGCCATATTCTCGGGCGAGCACAAGTTGGGCGTCTCGTAGCGATAGAGGAAGGATCGGAGCGGGCAGTTGGGCCTGTATACGGGCCACAGCACCGGGGTCGCTAGCGGCCACCTGGCGGACCAGTTTCTTTGCCTGCTTCCGGATGGACTCAAAGGATGATCGAGAACGTAAAAACTTCGACGGGGTCACAGGACCTCCTTTCATATTTGCCGGTGTCCCGCTGATACCAGGCTGAAAGAAGGTAGCGGCGCGCCTCAAACGAAAACAGGTGGGATGTTTCCCTTGCCGCGGGTAGGAGACGCCCTGTTAGCGCACTAGCCCAACCATATCCGGCTCCGTCGAGCTTGTCAATCCGTTCCGCGTAATCGGCGCCAAACGGACCCAGAATGTGCGGCGCACCTTGCACCAACAGCGTTCGCAGGTAAGGATCGCCACCCTTGCTGATGTGCATCTGCGGCTCGCTCTGGCCGAAGTTCCTCCGTCCCGGGTGCAGTCTCAGATCGCAGCCTAATACAAACTTTATCGGGGTGAGGTAATCCGATTCTAGTTCTTTGCCTCTTCTTGGGTACCTTAAGGTTCGAGGGTTGGACTCGCTTGTTGCAGCGCCAACATACCCCCAGATCATTTAAGAATGGACCCTTGTGCGGAGAAAAATCCTGTGTATAATACGTGCCGCTTAAGGATTTTCGCCTGGGCAGAGCATCATCAACCGCCTTCCCCCCAACGGACAGATTCGCGATCGAGTCGTACATACACCTGGAGAACTATCTGGAAATACCTCGCGTTTGTGCAGGTACGAGGAGCGCGAATATGAAACTGTGTCACTATCCAGCTTCGTGCCGACGATTGGCGCCGATTGCTGTTTTTAGGCCCCTACTCTTTTGCCGCTTCGCGCTGTTGCTGTCTTGCCTTTTCGGCGTGCCAGCTCATGCCCAGGAACCGGGACAGAATGTCAACATGGTGTCGGGCACCGTATGGCCCTATGGTGACCCATTCCTGGAAAGGCAGGATGAGCCGAGTATTGGTGTATCGACGCGGAATCCGCTGCACCTGCTGGCGGGCGCCAACGACTATCGCACGGTCGATCTGAACCTGCCTGAAGTTGAACCAGGCGACCCGCTCTTAAACACCCCAACGGGAGAGCCGTGGGTCGGAGAGTACATGTCGATCGACGGCGGTGCGCACTGGCAGAGTACGCTGCTGCCTGGCTATCCGCAGGATACGTCTGTCCGTGGGTTGAGCTCGCCACTGCACGGTTTCACCACGGCCGCTGACCCGGTCATAGCTTCCGGCACAAACGGAATGTTGTACTACGGTGGCATCGCGTTCGACCGCGGCTCGAACCTCGGGCTCGTCTTCGTTTCACGGTTCATTGATCTGAACAATAAGGAAAACGGCAACATAGCCGAGGACAGTTATCCGATTCGCTACATCAATACCGTGCCCGTATCCCATGGCACCAATTCTCCCGCACAGTTCCTCGACAAACCCTGGATCGCGACCGACATACCTCGCGGCAGCAGCACCTGCAGCTTTTCCGTGACCCAGGCCGATGGAACGGTGGTCGAGCAAACGATTCCAGCGGGGAACGTCTACCTCGCATACGCGGATGTCGCCACGAGCAGCACTGGCGTGCAGACCAGCACGATTTATTTCAGCCGCTCCACAAACTGCGGAACCAGCTGGAGTTCACCGATTGCGATCAGTAAGGGATACGCCATCAGCCAAGGCGTAACGATCCAAATCGATCCTGAGAGCGGCATTGTTTACGTCGCCTGGCGCGTGATCCACAACACCCCAACATCGAATGACGGCATCGCGATTACCGCTTCGCTCAATGGTGGCCAGAGTTTTCTGCCCGCGATCACCCTTGTGAGTTTGCCGCCGTTTAATGCAAACGAGCCGACGGCTCACGCTTTCTTCGATCAGAACACGACGGAAACCAGTTTCCGAACGACCGCCTATCCTGCCTTGGCGGTTGCCGATAGCGGCATTCCGCTTATTCCCGGTCCTCTTTATCTGGCCTGGTCGCAGCGCGGAGAAGGACCGAATGGGGAAGCCCGCATCATGATGCTAGCCATCCCGGGGAACGCCAGTTTCATCCCCGGCGGTTTCCAACCGCCAACACCCTTTCCTATTGATAATGGCGCAGTCACGAATGATCTCGGGGGAACATTTCCTGCATTGACGGTAGGGCATCAGGTGATGCCCATCATGACTTTCAATCAGGGCAAGCTGATGGTGCTCTACTACGATCTGCGCCAGGATCACAGCATCGGCGAGTTCACCCCGAATATTCTTGACGGTCTGTTTACGCCCGATAGCAATGGAAATTTCTTCGAAGAGTCGCGCTACCAGATAGAAGATTTTCCTACCACGGCCTATTCGCCTTACTTTATCGATGACTCGGGCCTGACCGTCCGACGGCACACGATCGACCTGGTGTTGGCGCAATCGAACGGAGGAAGCGGAGTTCCAAAGTTCGACTATGTCCGCATCTCGCACTACGATTTCGGATTGTTTGAAGGAGAAGCCACTGGTGAGACCGCGCCATTTCATCAGCTCAAGTTTGATCCCCCAAACTTGCCGATGTTTGAGGAGGGCGAGGGAGCGTTCATGGGCGACTACATCGGGATAACGGGACAGCCGTTTGTTCTGGTCAAGTGTGGTAGTTCCCAATGCTGGACGTACAACAATCCATCGCCTCCAGGGGTCGCGGGTACAATATTTGCCGCGCCGAAACCGGCTCCAAGTTCAACGGTTCACTTCGCGTCCTGGACCAGCAATCAGGACGTTATTCCGCCGGCCAACGGACACTGGGACACCTACACGGCGATCGCAAGCGGGCAGAGTGTGTACAACCCCGGTACGACCGTGCCGTCATGTCAACCAGGGAATGAAGGCGATCGCAACCAGAACGTTTACGAGAGCCGGATCAGTCAGGGGCTTTTGGTTTCATCGCCACAAGTTTCGAAGCCGCTGAGCTCCACGATCGAGCGTGGGTTTGTGGTACTGGTTCAGAACCAGACGAGCGGTCGATCCACGCCTGCAGGCTTAGTAAATTATTTTCGTCTGACGATTGCCAACCAGCCGGTGAACGGATTCGCGTCCTTTGCGCAGTTCGTGCCGCCAAGCCCCCTTCCAAGACCGCCGTTCCCCGCCACAAACAATGGAATAATTTTCCCTCTGACAAGCGTCGACGTGGCCATCGCACCTCACACTGGCGTGGCGCGAACTATATTTGCGGTTTCGAGCAGCGCAACCGCTAACATCCTGGTCAACGTGAACGAGATTACTGGTCTGGGCGGCACTGTGTTCTCCGGAGGGATGTCCGCTTTCATTCTTCTCAATGCCGACGGAACTGTCCCGGCAAACCTGGTCGATCCCAACGGAGAGACTGGAAGCAACAGCATCACCGATGTTGAGCTTTACAATCCCAACGTCAGTGCTCCGAACGTCAGTGCGCCAAACGTTTCAGCGCCGAACGTTAGTGCACCCAATGTAAGCGCACCAAACGTTTCTGCTCCCAACGTCAGTGCGCCAAACGTTTCAGCGCCGAACGTCAGCGCTCCCAATGTCAGTGCCTATGGAGTTGCTAATCCCAACGTCAGTGCCCCGAATGTGAGCGCCCCAAACGTCTCGGCGGCGCCGCCCTCCGATGGCACTTATACCGTCACCAATACAGGCAATACCACCGCCTCCTACAACCTCGCGCTGACCGGTTCGACTGCCTACCCGCTCCAGTTGTTGCTGTCGCAGCTTTATATGACGCCGCAAACCGACGGAAACTGCAACCTCATCACACAGCAGCAGAACATTACGCTGGCAAATGTTCCCAATGTACCACTCACTCCTGTAAATCAGTTGCCGAATCCAAACGTGAGCGCCGCGCCGGTGACCGAGCCGACGTTCTCGTTGGCACCCGGCGACACAGCTTATATCACCATTCGCGGCAATGTGGATATTGCCACGATGCAGCAGATCGTTAACCAAGTCTCGCCGGTGATCGTGCCACAGGCAGTCAACAGCAACAGTACGTCAACAACGCCGCCCCCAATATATGCGCCGCTTACGATTGTTACGACGCTTCTACCTCCCACCGATCGCAACGATCCAGGTTACTCGTTACAATTGCTAGCTGCGGGTGGCAAGACCGGAACGTATACGTGGTCGATTACCTCCGGTGCGTTGCCTCCAGGAATCAATTTGAGTCCCTCAGGCTTGGTCTCTGGCCAAGCGACCACGCCCGGAAGCTTTCCGGTAACGATTCGGGTCGCGGACACAAATTCACCGCAAGATAGCGCTTTGCAGAGCTACATCTTCAATGTCAGTGTGACGCCGCTGACGGTTCAGTTCGTCATGCCGCCGCCCGACGGGGTCGTGGGCCAGTCCTACGTGGCAACCCCATTGAGCGTGACCGGTGGAACAACTTCTTACGGTTGGACCGCTACAGGGTTGCCCGCGGGCCTGTCCCTCAATCCGAGCACCGGCCAAATTACCGGAATTCCGACTACCGCCAATCCTGCGGGTTCCACCGTGGTTGTTACCGCGACGGATTCCGCGACACCGGCGGAATCGCAGTCTTACACCACCACGATCCCCATCGGGGCGGTCATTCAGATTTCTCCGCCCACTCTGCCAAGTGGAACGATTGGTGTTCCCTACAGCGCGCAACTCACGGCCGGGGGCGGCATTGGGACCCTGGTATTTGGCTCTCCGGCACTGCCGAGCGGCGGAACGTTGCAGAGCAATGGACTGATTGCGTTCACAAACCCACAGGTGGCCAGCGTGAGCTTCACCGTCTCAGTTCACGATCAGGCAAACCCGACGCAGACCGTTAGCGCCAACTACACGATTCAATTCGCGGTGCCCCCAGCACCAACATGCAGCCCGGTACCTCGACCGCCGCTGGGCTGGTATCCGTTCAACGGCAACACGCTCGACATCCGTGGAGGCAGGCCTGGCACATTACAGGGCGCGTACACTTTTGTACCGGCCGAGGTCGGCCAAGGGTACAAGCCCGGCATAGCTGGCAGCGTCATCACAGTGCAGAACGGCCAATTCCTGGAACCAGTTAATCTGAGTGTCGGTGCGTGGATAAGAGTCGATCACATCGACGCCGTTCCTTTCATGCCAATCGTGTGGCAAGGCGACCTCTCAGGTGACACCAGCAGCACGCAGTACGCTCTGGCGGTTGAAGGTACATCTGCGTTTGTCAGCAGCAACCCCAACCCTACGGTCTTCGGTACGCCCGGGGCCGGAAAGATCGTGGTTATCATCACAAATGGCAGCACCGAGATAGATGTCTTCTCGAACACCGTGCTAACTGCTGGTGTTTTCAATTACGTTGCGTTTTCAGACGCCGCCAGTGTCAATCTCTGGGTCAACGGAGTACTGGACACTCAGACCACATCTGCACTGCCGGTATCGAGTTCAACTGTCTACCCATTCCAAATTGGAGGAATTTTGAATGGTTCCGCAATCTTCGACGGCGTCATTAACCAGTTGCAGATTTGGGGCACGCCTCTGACTACAGCCCAAGTCGCCGGAATCTATGCTGCTGGCGCAGCCGGAGAATGCCAGAACCTGTGGTTTACCGAAGCCGGTGTCAACAAGGTTGGAATGATTTCGCCGAGTTCGCCGAACGCAAGCAGTGACTTCTCAACCCCGACCTCTCCCAGTACCCCATACGGTATCGTGGCGGGACCGGACGGGAATGTCTGGTTTACCGAACACACGCCGAACAATATCGGCGTGCTCACATTCCTCGGCGGGGGTTCGGGCATCGGCGAATACCCGATAGCTTATCCGCCGGCGTTTGGGACCAGCAGCCAATACGGAGCCTACGGAATTACCAGCGGCCCCGATGGGAACCTGTGGTTCACAGAAGCCAACAGTCCAGAGGACACGAGCTTCGTGGGCTACATCAGCACGAGTGGAACGATCCAGACGTTCTCGATCGGTACAGACCTGGTGCCGCAAGGCATCACGCCCGGGCCCGACGGAAACGTGTGGTTTACCGAATATGGGATCGGAACGAATCCGGTCGGGAATATCGGCAAGATTTCACCCTCTGCTCCAACGAGTGTCGGTACCTATCCCACCCCAACCGTAAATAGTGGGCCGGAAAGCATCACGATAGGGCCCGATGGCAATCTCTGGTTTACTGAATTCCTGGCCAACCAAATTGGCGTGATCACCACCGGCGGTAATGTTGTTCATGAGTACCCGATTCCGACGCCTAACGGTGCCCCGTTTGGCATTACGGTAGGGCCAGATGGGAACGTCTGGTTTACTGAATCCAACGGCAACAAGATTGGCCGGATCACGACGGGCGGGGTGGTCACCGAGTTCCCGATTCCAACTTCCGGCAGCTATCCTCAAGGCATCACGAACGGACCCGACGGGAATCTGTGGTTCGTTGAATCGACAGGAGGAAATATTGGCCGGATTACACCGAGTGGGGTGGTCACCGAGTTCCCGGCTCCGACGCCGAGTAGCGTTGTATGGGGCATCACCCTGGGGCCGTGATAGGTCGGGGGAAAGAGACGGCGAGACACGAATCCGCCCAAAAGGATGGAGGGAACATCGATCCGCTAATTCGACTTCACACGGCCGCGGGCATCTGCAAGCAGCGGATCCTGGCCGCCGTTCTTTATGGCGATGAAAGCATTGTAAGAATCCGAGGCAGCCGAGCTTTTAAGTCCTTCCTGCGCACGGCCGAGATAGTAGTACACCGGCGGGAACAGATAATACGTCGGCGATTCATCCAGGAATAGAGCAGTTGCTTCTCCACGGCGCTTCATGCACGTCTCCAATTCCGAATCTGCCTCAGCAAATGCCCCCCGCTCGACGTAAGCGCGGCCGGAATCGAAGCGGCCCATCCAGGTGTCCGCGACGTTGCGCGACTCGAGAAACAATTTGAGAGCTTCCTGGGGTTTGCCGTGCTTGAGCTGGATCTCGCCTTCCACCAATTTGCCGTACGCTTGAGGATCCGCGTCCAAGCGGCCACTCAGATCCTGGGCAATTGCAACTGCCTTGGCCTCCTGGTTCGCGCCAAGGAAACCACGCGCTGCCCAGAACTCGATCGGGACTTCGTGACTCGCTGCCAGCGCACGCTCCGCCGCTCTCGCCGCTTCCGTGGGATTGCCTGCCAATAACTGCGCTTGCGCAAGGGTGGCGAGTTTAACCGCCGCTCCATCCGGATTCTTGTTGGCCGTATCGTCAGTAATACCCGCCTCAAGAATTCTGATCGCATCGGAAGAGCGCCCCTGGTAAAGGGCGATGTCGGCCAGACCAACCGCGGCGGCGGAAGTGCCATCCGGCCCTGAGCCTTTCACTCGACCGTAAGTCGCAGTGGCCTCGTCAGGATGGCCAAGTGCCAGCTGCGGGACTGCGGTGCCCACATACCCGAGCACGAGAGTGGGGTTCATCTCGATCACGCTGTGTTGTTCTCGAATGGCACCCTCAAAATCCCCGGCATACATTGCATAGAGACCAACATTGTTTCGCTGGATTGTATTGCTGGGGTAGATCTCTACGGCGCGCGTACCTAGTTCCAGCGCGCGAGCCATGTCGCGGCGGTAAAAATAGGCGAGAGCCAGATTGGCCAGTCCTGTGTTATCGGCAGGGTACTTGGCTACAAGGTGCTGCAGTTCTTCAAGCGCCTTTTCCGGTTTACGGGTAACCAGATAGTAATCGCCCCGACTTCTATATTTCTCGCGCTCACTCATGCTGTCGATTTTGGACAGCGCCAGGCTGAAATATTTTTCCGCCTGCTGCGGTTGCTTCATGTTGTTGTAAACGACCGCCAACACGACGTAAGCCCGGCCAAGCTCGGGATCAAATTGCAGCGCCTTCAACGAGTGCTCGATGGCACTGTTGTAATTGCCGGTGAACTGTCCCTGTTGGGCCAAGCCATATTCGTGGGCGGCATCCAATGAGCGCGTGGTGTAGGTCTCGGCTGCTGCTAATTGGACCGATTCCGGAGTCTGATCCCCAAGAGTTTTTCTGATGCCGCCAGCCAGTTTGCCAATCGCCACGAGAACGTCCTGCTTTGCAACCCGCTCTGACTCCCTGGTGAGGACCTTTCCGGTAATTCCATCGACGGCACGAACTGTAAGCCGATAACCACTGGGTTCGGAGTTGATAGACCCGGAGACCACAATATTGATGCCTTCGCGAGTGGCCACCAATCTTGCGAGTTGCTCATTCAACTGAGTGGCCCCAGGCTGCAGTTTGGCAGCGATTCTGTGCGCTGCGCCGCGATTGAAGGAATTGATGAACGATGCGCCCTCCATGGCGACGCTGAAGGCCGGCTCCAGAGTCTCGTCGAACACGGGATCTGCCGTGTCGTTGCTGAAATCCGCAACCAGGATGCTTACGGGCGAATGTGGACCGCTTGCGGTCTTCCAGATCGTGCTCTTGACCAGCACAAATATAGCCGCCAGCAGCAGAATGCCCAGCATGGCAGTCAGCCATCGGTAAATCGCGGGTGCGGGGGGTGATCGCCGCACCACGACCGTGGAAGCACCGCTATTCGAGGGCTGATACACTTCGAGTTCGGCCAGCAGTTCGGCCACACTCTGATATCGATTCCGAGGTGCGGGTTCAAGGCAGTGGCCCACGATGTTGCTTACAGTCCGCGGAATCGCCTTATCAACGACGCTCGCGGGAACGGCGCGTTCCTGGCTACGTTTGAGCAGGCTTGCCATCGCGCTTGGAGCTTCGAAGGGGATTTTGCCCGTAAGAAGTTCGTAAAAGATTAGTCCAGCGGCGTAGATGTCCGATGTAGTATCAAGATCCTGACCTTTGGCCTGCTCGGGAGACATATATTCGAGGGTCCCCATAATCGCGCCCGTTTCGGTCAGTCCGCCTGTTTGAGCGGAGCGTGCCAGGCCAAAATCCATAACCACCACTTTGCCCAGCGCGTCGCGCATCACGTTCGAAGGCTTTAAGTCGCGATGGATGACGCCCTCGGAATGACATGCGTCAAGCGCGCGACAAATCTGCTGCATCATGCTCACAGCTTCCCAGGGTGGAAATTTCCCAGCTCTCCGCAATATGCTCTTCAGGTCTTGACCATCGACATACTCCATCGTGATGAATTTCACGCCGTCGGCATCGCCAATGTCATAGATGCGCACCACATTCTTGTGCGTGATCTGGCGGGCGACAACTAATTCCTGCTTGAATCGCTGGAGAACCTCGGGATTCGACGCCAGTTGAGGACGGATCACTTTGAGAGCGACCAGGCGATCGACCTCGATGTCGCGCGCCTTGTAGACAGCGCCCATGCCGCCTTCGCCAATCAATTTCAGAAGTTTGTACCGGCCGCCGAGAATGCTGCCGGGACTCATTAATGCAAGCGACCCGAGGATGTCAGTCGCTATGGTAAGCCCGGTAGCTGCGGAGCCGGACGAGGAACCGACTCCGACGGTCGCACCGTCCGAGGCAGAAGGAGGTGGAACTTTGGGCCTCCTAACTTGCATGCTGTTCTCGCAGTCTGGGGGAAGTTCTGAAGACGTGCTCCCGCACGAGTAGAGAGAGTATATATCGGTGGTCCACTCGAACGCTACATTGTGGATCAGTTGCTGTCGGTGGCGAAAACCCGGTCGGTGGGAGTGTGGTAAGGAGTTTGCCGGTGCCACTCCAGCAGGTCGGCGGCGATGGATTCGTCGATAGGAACCGGCTTTGAGAGATCTCGGTCTTACACCTTCCCACGTGCACCTTTCACCGGTCCCGCGATCGGGTTTTTGTTGGTGAACTGCCAGTGTATTGCGTGATTGCAGTGAGCTAGTGCCGCCGTTTTTTGGAGGTCCCCACTGGCGAACTCATCAATATCAATACCCTAATTGCGGCGATTCCGCTATACTCCGCCCGTCCAAACCTGATCCGCCGGAGACATCCGAGTGGCCGTGGTTCCATCAAGCGCGATCGCGTCCGCTGGGGTTGAGGTCGGGGACCGCGCACGCCGCCGCATTGCCTTGCGGTTGCTGCCATTTCTTTTCGTTCTTTACATCGCTAATTATCTTGACCGGACCAGCGTAGCCTATGCCGCGCTCGGCATGTCTCGCGACTTAGGATTCGTGGACAGCGTGCTGGGCATGGGAATGGGCATCTTCTTTATAAGCTATGTGGCGTTACAGATTCCCGGCGCCCTGCTGGTGGAGTGGTGGAGCGCGCGACGGATGATTTCCACGACCATGATTGCCTGGGGATCGCTGACCGCGCTGACAGCGCTCGTGCACACCCCAAAGGAGCTTTACTTTGCGCGGTTCGTGTTAGGCGCGGCGGAGGCCGGTTTTTTCCCCGGTGTGATCGTATACCTGAGCCACTGGTTCAAGCGCGACGATCGTGCGAAAGCAACGAGCAATTTCATGGCAGCAATTCCCATGTCGTTCGTCATCGGCTCGCCGATCGCGGGCTGGATTCTCGGCCACAAATGGTTCGCCTTCGAAGGTTGGCGCTGGCTGTTCGTTCTGGAGGGATTGCCGGCCATCCTGCTGGGCGTGGTTGCGTTTTTTCTCTTGACGGATTGGCCCGGCGAAGCGACCTGGCTTCCTCCCGAGCAACGGCGATGGATTTCACAAGAACTGCACGAAGAAAAGCATATCAGCGAAAACGCAATCACCGTGTGGCAAGCGCTCAAGTCCCGCACAATCATGCTGCTGGCTGGGCTGGCCTTCCTCAATTATTTCGTGTTTTACTCCTTTGCTTTCTGGTTCCCGACCATGCTGAAACGTCAATCAGGACTTTCGGACGTGCGGGTCGGCCTGCTCGGTGCTATACCTTACGTGGCAACCTTCGTCGCGATGCAGATCAACGGTTGGCACTCCGACAAGAACCGTGAAAGACGCTGGCACTCCGCGGTCCCGATGTTTGTGTCTGCAATCGGAGTGCTGGGCCTCCTCGGTCAACCGCGCTCAATTCCAGTCTCGATCGTGTTGTTCACCATGGTGTGTATGGCCTTTGCTTATCTCCCGACGTTCTGGGCGATCCCAACGGAGGTCCTGAGCCAGTCGGCGGCGGCGGCCGCAGTGGGCATGGTCAACTCTGTGGCCAGCGTAGCAGGTTTTGCCGGCCCTCATCTGTTCGGTTATCTGAACGCCAGAACGGGATCATTTTCGTACGGTCTGACCCTGATGATGATCTCAGCACTTGCTGGAGGGCTGCTGATTCTGTGTATTCCGAAGAGCGCGCGAGAACTTGGCGGCTGAACCGCTTTCCTTGTGACATCGCAGTCCAGGATTACTCCCGAGCGACGAGATAACCGGAAGTTACGTAACGCGGACTCCGACGACGTTGTCTCGGAGTCGGCTTCGAGGAAATCGCCATACATCTCCTCCAGGCCCGTTTGTGGATAGGTTCCGGTCGGCCGACCAATCGTCCAGAATGCGTTCTCGGCATTTTGCAAACCTTTTTCGAACTCCCATTATTGCCGATGGCCCAGCGCTGCATGGCTGATGAGGCTCAGAACCCACAGTTCGGATCAAGGCGCCTGTTAACGCTTCCAATCATAATCTCGTCTTCCTACAATGAGACATTCTCATGCCAGGAGTATTAGTGATGACAGAAGCAACGCGAGTGCGCTGTCCTCGTCCTCGCAGAAGAACTCTCGCTGCGTTCTTGTGTTCCACGGTTCTCTTCACTGCTGGCATTGCCGCAGCGCAGGAGAAAATAGACCTCGACGCCGCCAACCGGATTCGCGATACGTCTCTGAATCACTCTCAAATCATGGAAATGGTTGGCTACCTCACCGACGTCGCCGGCCCACGCTTGACCGGTTCGCCCAACCTCAAGCGAGCGGAGGAGTATGCTTGCGACAAACTTCACGAGTGGGGCCTTGAGAACGCGCATCTTGAAGCCTGGGGCCCGTTTGGCCGTGGCTGGTCGCTGGAAGGTTTCACCGCGAATGTGCTTTTCCCCAGGTTCAGCCCGGTCATCGCCTATCCGAAGGCCTGGAGTCCCGGCACGAACGGCATCGTCCGTGGTGAAGTTGTTTTGCTCGGCGCGAAGACTGTCGCCGACCTCGATAAATACAAAGGTAAGCTGAAAGGTAAGATTGTCCTCTTCTCGCAGGCGCGGCAAATCGATCCGCTGTTCGACCCGCCGGCGCACCGGCAAACCGACGAGGAGTTGCTGCGTCTTTCTAACGCACAACCTTCGGGCGAGCCTCGACCATTCCAATTCACGCCTGAACAGCGGTCGGCGGAAGAACTCAACTATCGCAAATGGCAGTTGATCCAGCAGGAGGGCGCCGCAGTGGTCATGCAGCCATCCTATCGCGACGCGGGGACGATTTACGTGACTTCAGCCACCGTACCCTATCCGCCAGATGTGCCTTTAGAAAAACGTGCGCACGCCTGGGATCTCAGCAAACCCGCGGTTACTCCGCAGGTCTACGTTGCAGCCGAGCAGTACAACGCAATCGTCCGTCAAGTGACGCGCGGGATCCCCGTTCAGCTTGAAGTGAACATCGCCGTGCGTTTCTCCGATGACGACCCCATGAGCCACAACGTCATCGCCGAAATTCCTGGCACTGATTTGAAAGACGAAGTCGTGATGGTGGGTGGCTCAATCGACTCCTGGCACTCAGCCGTGGGCGCCACCGACAATGCCGTCGGCGCAGCCACTGCGCTGGAGGTTATCCGCATCCTGCAGTCTCTGAAGCTGAAGCCCCGGCGCACCGTCCGCATTGGCTTGTGGAGCGCAGAGGAGCAGGGAACACTGGGTTCTCACGCTTACGTGGCCGCCCACCTTGCACGGAAAGTGAGCGCAGCGGAGGACCAGCCCGGTCGTGCGCGCTACGAGTTCAAGCCGGAATATGAAAAGTTCGACGCCTATTTCAATTTCGACTACGGTACCGGCCGTATTCGTGGACTCTACTTGCAAGGTAACGAGGCGGCCCGGCCGATTTTTCGCGAGTTGCTCAATCCCTACGGGGATCTCGGCGCTTCTACATTGTCTGTGGCTAACATCGGGGCCACGGATCATATTCCGTTTGATGAAGTAGGCCTGCCCGCCTTCCAGTGGATACGAGACTACATGGAAGGCGACAACACGCGGGCCCCTCACACGAACATGGACACCTACGACCACGTCCTTGAGGACGACCTCAAGCAATCCGCCGCTGTTGCAGCGTCACTCATTTACCAAATCGCCATGCGCGATGAAAGGATTCCTCGCAAGCCGCTGCCTCCCCATTGATTGATCTCCGTGCCCGGCGAGCGGTAAGCGCCGTACGAATCCTGGAAGCGCTCGGCGAGCAGGCGTTCCTCGGCGCGGAGGCGAATTTCTGTCCCGGCAGGGAATGTGATCCCTGACCCGATCGCCATCGGCCACCAAGTTCAGGCGGCCAGCGTCGCCACCAGCATGCCCAGCATTGAGGCGTAGATGAGACGCAGCAGGGCTGCTTCCGTGTCGCTGGGTTGTTGGCCGTCATCCTGGCACGCAGGTGGCGGAATGTTCGCGGTCGCGTAGCTGCCGTAAAGGGGTAGTAGTTCCAGGGGCGGAAGACGCAGAGCGATGCTCCGCGCCTGGCCTGGCGCGCGCGTGATTAGCGCACGCCGTTCGAGAGTCAGGATTGTCGAATGCACGCTCGGAGGGGTAACTTGAAAGAACCTCGCCATGTCCGCCTCTGCGGGCGGGCGTTCGTGCAGGGTCGTGTAATGGTAGATGAAGGCGAGAAACTGGCCTTGTCGACTAGTGTAAGGCGGTTTCATTCCCATTATTTATCTTCCAAGGCTCCAACCAAGGCTCCAACGTTGTTCACCAATCTCTACTCCGGCTGCGCCGTTCAGGACCTTGCCATGACCCTTGGACTGGGTACGCTAATCTCTCGTCGCGTGCTGGTCCCCAGTCATGTGAGTCCCCGTAGAGTCAACGAGAACATCCTTCACTCCTGCTCCAAAAGAGCCTTTACCTGGAGAAACGAAGTGACGAGCGTAAGCGTCTTCGATATCGTGGTCGCCTGTCTTTGAAAACCGCAAGAGGGGGCGAGGGCCCTTGGTCCATCGCTTGTACACGGTGAGCGAGGGCTTGAGATCCAGATCGTGCGCGTGCATGCGCAGAATACGCAAGATTCGGCTGGCCTTGCCTAAGTTGCAGCGTATGACCATCTCGAGATACGCAATGCGGCCGCGCCTCCAGTTTTCCACCGATTCCGGGGAAAGCAGATCCATACGAATAAACAGTTCCAGCGGAGCAACGAATCCCTTTTCCCGAAGAAGACCCTCAACCGCTTTCACAATCCGAGCGTAGTATGGATCCTGCCGGTAATTGGCCAACGTTATTTTCTTCAAAGCAGCGTCCTCGCTATCCCGGAGCGTCTTTCCCATCCACCTAGCACACCGCGTGTCTCCAATTCAAAAGACCGACCCGGTCGATGTTTGCGTGCTCCGCGAATCTACTCTTCTCGACTGCAAGAAAAATCGGATTCATTCACAGGGAGATGAATCGGTGAATCTGTATATCACGCAAAGGATCTGCCTCGGTCACAGTGAGGGGAAGGCGTTCGAATGCGCCAAATTCCATAGTCTCCAGCAAGGGTACATCTCCGGCTTGGGGAGACGTAGGTAACGCACTGGTGAAGGACATTCCGAAGGAGCAACTGCCTCAAGCGAACACCATATGAGCACACGATACCAACCGTTTTCAAACTTATTTGTGGACGGGGATGGCCGGGCATCATTTCAGAAATGGAGCAGCTTCCGTACGGCGAAACGAGAGCGGTGCGGATCAACGACTGGCGAGCTGCAGATAAACTGACTGGTGCAGTGCGGGCTCAAAGGTCGCGGCTGGCGAAAAGAGACTCGCGACATTTTCATCCGATGACATTCTGGCGGTGCACAGCCGCATCCGTTTAGGTGTCCTAGAGCACGAGCACATCGTTGCCGCGCGACTTCAGAGCGCGGTCAAACGTGATCAACTTCAAGCCTGTCACGGCCGTGAAAGCCAACATGTACGCGTCTGCCCAGACCTTTGGAGAGCGCTTAGGCATTCGAGAGCGCGCGCGGAACTCCTTCTCGATATCCTCCGGCTCGGGCACGAAAACAACTCGATCATCAGCCCAGATCCGGTCCCACAGGCTCCAGGCTTCCGCCATAGATTTTGTATCCACTCCCGTGATCTGTT
>DATBYA010000078.1:0-8020 GCA_036514015.1 Candidatus Sulfotelmatobacter sp. | reverse complement strand
GACCTGTCTGGTTTTTCGCAAGCGCAGCTCGACCATGTCTCGCTGCGCTTGAATCAGCGACCCAGAAAGACATTGGGATTCGAAACGCCAGCGAGTAAACTGCGCGCAAGTGTTGCATCGACCACCTGAGCTGGCAGCGTTAATCAGGCATGTGGACGAGTTGTGTTGCCGCTGTCTCGATGATCCAGTTCGTTCTTGGAATACTTGTGTATAGTTGTGGCCTATCTTGCTGAATCTTGCGCAATGCCGAACTTTGAGAGGGTGATCGGATGAGATACATTTGGCGCTACTTTCCGGCTCTTCTTTTCGTTCCGACCGTCTTTCTTGCTCAAACAAATTCCTCGCTTTGGACTCAGGAAAGCTCTGGTGAACGAATCTTCTTCCATGCCAAGGTCTTCACCGGCGACACGCAGAACCCTTATGCGGAAGCGGTTGCGATTCGTGGCGACAAGATCATCGCGGTTGGCAATCTCCCGGAGGTGGCAAAATCTGTATCAGAGAATGCTGAACGCATCGACCTGGAGGGTAAAAGTCTTTTCCCCGGGTTTATCGATTCGCACAGCCACTCAATCGATGGAGGACTCGCGCTAATTTCTGCCGATGCCAGCGAGAAAGTTCAATCGCTCAATGATCTTCCGCCATTTGTAGAAGATGCGAAAAAGATGGGCGTCGGCATGCGGGGCGATATTGTTGAGATTCTTGGGATGCCACTGGAATTCTGGTCGCACCTCGATGTCCTCAATGCCGACTTCAGCACCGGAGTTTATGAGAAGCAAAGCGTCCTTCTGCGCGGAATGGACGGACACACCGCTTGGGCGAATCGTGCGTTGTTGGAACGCGCGGCCATTACAACTGATTTCCTCAAGAAACTTTCCGCCGAGCAGCGCAGTTACTACGGTGTAGACAAGGATATGCGTCCGAACGGCTTTCTGGTCGATGCGGGAACGGAGAAAATCGAGCCTTTGCTTCCGCAGCGTACGCCCGACGAGTTGCTGAAAGCAGGACGCGCTGCGCTGGCATATAACTACTCCCTCGGGATCACGGCGTGGCTTGATCCATTGGCCACCGACTACGTACTGCAGACCTATAGCTTACTGGCTGAACACGGAGAATTGAATTCTCAGGTGGTGGCATTCCCACAGGTGTTTGCGAAGGAACCTGCGTCCGAGCTCGCTGGTGTTCAGAAGACGCGCGAGGTTTACAGGAACGTCCCCAATCTGCACGTGAGCGGGATCAAAGTCTTTGCGGATGGAGTAGTGGAGTATCCGTCACAGACGGCGCATCTCAGCAAGCCGTATAAAAACACGGGGCGGAACGGTGATCTGCTGTTCGATCCGAAGAACTTCGCCGCTCTCTGCGTGGAGGCGGATAAAGAGGGATTGATCATTCACGTGCACGCGATCGGCGATCAAGCAGTTACGGAAGCGTTGAATGGGATTGCGGCGGCGCGAAAAGCTAATGGAAATTCTGGGTTGCCGCACACGATTACGCATGAACAGTTCGTGCAGCCGGCTGACTTTCCTCGGTTTCGGGAATTGGGCGTGGTGAGCGCTTTACAGCTTTTATGGGCGGATGCAAGCCAGGACACGATCGAAATAGTGAAGCCTTATCTGGACTCGAATATCTACAAGTGGCAATATCCGGCACGGTCAATCCTCGACAGCGGCGGGATCATCTCAGGTGCGAGCGACTGGCCCGTTTCTAGCGCAAACGTGTTCTGGGCGATTTATCAGGCGGAAACACGCAAAGGACCGGAAGGAGTGCTTGACCCATCCCAAGCAATGCCACGCGAAGCGATGTTCTATGCCTACACGCGGAACTCGGCTCACGCCATGAATCTCGATTCCATTGGAGAAATCGCCGCCGGCAAGCGTGCAGATTTGGTTTTGCTGGACCGCGACGTTTTGACGATTTCTCCGGACGAGATGCGGGACGCGAAAGTGTTGTGGACGATGGTGGCTGGAAAGACAGTGTACCGGGCACCGTGAGGACGGCTGGCTTTCCGACGAAAGCTGCTCGGGAGTTCAGTCCTAATACTCACTTGATAGGCGACTGATGTATTCAGGGCTTATTCGTCGCCGGTAGCCGTCAGTTTGAAATCCACCCAACCGTAACAAGCATTTCGTGTGCAACTTCAGTCAGCGAGCGATTTTCGGAGGCTCGTCATTCTTCCTGCTCGTCATGCAGAGTACCGATCCGTTTTTTGAAAAGGCTTGTTCAGATTCGCATGCACGCTAAGTACGAACAAAGGGGACCCGTTTCCCGGGGAAATCCGGTGCACCTGACGGAGCAGCTGAGCCGCATCGATGAAAGGCTCCGCCGCCAAAAGTCCTACGGAAAACAGCTGTAGATCAACTGTGTGAAGCCGTCAAGAATGCGAAGCATCTGAAACCTGGCAGTCGCGTCAACTCCTGCTAGATTCCTACCGAAGCCTCTGACTTTCTAGCGTCGGAGGCCTGGAGAAACTCTGCCCGGCGCTACGATATCGATGGTCGATCTGTACGAGTGGAATCCACAGCAATTTCCCCTGTGCCAAAAAACAAAAAACGTACTGAACGAAAAAGTGCTTGCTGCCAAGGACAACCTGAGCGTAGCGGACGTAGCGCTCGTAGCGGGGTGCTACGGTAGTAGCTGGATCTCGGCCGATGGACAACGATTGAGCTTCTTCGCGTTAGGCAGTCAAACAAGAAACGCTGCGAGATACGGTAACCGACCGCTACGAGCGCTACGGCCGCTACGGGTTTCAGTGCTCAAGCCCGTATCTCTCAGAGAGTTTTTGCACTCTACGACGATGAACCCTGTATGCCCTCAAGACCTTCTTCCCCACTCTCTGTCGCTCGGACTTGAATCCAAGTCTCCGCATCAAGGCTTGTGCCTGGGCCTTGGTCTCGATGCTTGGGATTTCTTCCGAGAACAGGGCCAATGCCTCATCCGTGCGCACAGGCCAAGACTCTCCCTCTCGTGGCATATGCTCCCGAAGGACCTGTAGGCCCAGGACCACGGCGTTTGATTCAGCCTCTTCGGCACTTCGCTCTTCCGCGATGGTCAGGGTACCCTCAGCCAATTTTTCGCTAATCCATTTCGGCAAGACGCTTGCGATTGCGAACAGCGGCTCCAAAATGTCCCGCAGTCGGTCGTCGGCTACAGATGGCACACCGAGCTGATCACGGTCGCCATACGCCTCGATAATTCGCTGCTCATCCCGCACGGCCCAGGCTTCTAACTGATTTCGCAAAGGTTCCAGGCGTTGATAGGTTCCGGGCAGGAATCTTTCGACGCTTTCGGATTTCTTCTTCCGATGAAGAAAAATTTTGATACAGCGATCTTGCAGAGTTCCCGGGAGATTGTTGATTCCTGCGATCACCTTTGGACAATACACAGGCAATTTCTCAAGCGTGAATTTCTTGTTTTTGCCCGGGACCGCGCGTGTAACGACGCCGTTACTGGCGTAGGAGTTCAAGACCGAGATTACGGCAGACCGTTTCTCTGGGTCCAAGTTGTCGATTTCATCCAATAGCAACGTTCCACCGAAAACCGACGGAAAGCGAAACAGTGCAGCGGGCGTAGGTTCCAATTGAGGTTCCAACGCCTTGTAACAAAGCGTCCACAAGACTTCCAGCATTTTGGTTTTGCCGGAATGTGTCGTAGGCGAATTTAGCCACAAATGTCCGTAGCAAGGAAATTGCTGGTACAGATAGCTGCCCATCGCCCAAAGGATCGCGACGACAGGCTGCCAGCTCTGCGTAAAGTAGATATGACTGGTAATGTGCGAGTACATGGCGTCGAAGATTCTGCGGCTTGACCACTCCTCACCTTCAGGGATCGTCCGTTCCCTCGGAAATCTTTTAATTTCCGAGGCAGGCGGCGAAATGGCCAATCTCTTGCAGAATTCCCGCAGGTCACCGCGTGCTCCACATGCCTCAGCGAAGCATTTCCAACGTCCTGTCGATACGTTGATTGAAAGCGATGGCTTGTGATCATCGTGGAACGGACACAACGCCCTGGCCTCCGAGCTACCTTCGGGTAATACAAATTTCTTCAAGTGCTCGCTAAAAAATGTCGCATGCTTCCCCATTCCGATCTGACCGGGCTGCTTGGATTTGCGTTCCAGATCGAGCGTAGGCCGGTTCCACAAGGCCTCAAGCTTCTTGAGGCTGTATCCACGCCGTGAAAAATAACGAACCCGCGCCAATTTTCTAGAACCTGTTTTCCAATTGTAAGTATTCGGAACGCGCATTAAACGTGTAGCACGTGAGGCCGCCGCATCGGCACGATGCAACTTCGCGAGCACGCGCAGGAGGTGTTCCAGTCTTTCCTTGGTAATTTTGCGGGGCTTGCGAAGCATGTAGTACGGATGTGCTCCCGAGCCGGATTCAACGATCATGTTTGGAGCTGGTTGCAAGGCGCGAAGCTATTTGACCGCCGCGCGTAGTGTCCGGTGCGGCTTCGTTTTACCGACATCGAGATCCGACCAAATCACCGAGACGACCGGTTTGGGCGGCAATGGATGTTCTTTTTTTCCGCGCCACACGCTGAGCCGTGGTACGACTGTGTAATGGATGTCGTAGCCTTCCGAGTTCAAGTCCGTAATTTCCGACCACCTTCTTTCAAATTCGGCTAGATTCCGAAACCAAAACATCTTTACGGGCGCATAATCTGCGTCTTCTCCGTGATACAAACATCGCAATTCAATATCAACATCGAATGATTGAAGTGTGCCTCGGAACACTCTTCTAAAGAATTTCTTGGGAAATTTCATTTGTCGTTCTCCGTTCGCTGGTTTGGGAGTTCCAGAGGGCCACTGCCCAGCGAAGGCTGCCGTTGCGGCAGAGGCTAGAATTCCCCAGCAGCCCCACTGGAACGTCCTCTATAAGTTACTTTTCACCTCGATCGAGTCAGTCGGTTTTTGAGCCTGTCCGTCAGCCTCGTTCAAAATCATCAGCTTCGCGCGGTCTCCCGAGTAAGTAATGGTATGGCGGTTGGCGGGCCCTGAAGATTCTCGACAGTTATCGGCCCTCGCGGTCTGTTACTTCAGGGATTCGCCAAACCAGCGAAGGGAGAACGACAAATGAAAATCGAGAAGCAAAAACCGCATCTGTCGCTGAGGAGAAAAGTACTTTTGATCTTTCGCTACGACCGTAACGGGAAATGTATTGATGATTGCGATCTGCGGGACCCGAGAGCAGTACTACCTGACGTCCTCAATAAATTAATCAAAGACCGAATCAACGCCGACTGCGATCGATTCACGTATCCCCCTCAGAAGCTCGCAATGCAATATTCGCTGGCTTGAGCGATTCAGCGGAATACTGCGCGCGACGAATCGCCGATTGCGGCAAGTAGAGACATGCTCCCGATACCCTTCGACTCGGGAGCATCGCAGCAACTCGCGATTTGAAGTTTCGATTGGACGGAGTAGGGAAATGCAGTCAAGACGGGCCAATTCGGAATCGTTTGATGGTCTACCGACTCGTTCCCAGAACGCTGTCCCGGCCTCGTCTGAGCTCGCGCCTGCGTTTAATGGAAATACGTCTACCGCCGAAAGCAAGAATCCAGGTACGCTTCCGCCGCGTAGCGGGCCGAAGAAATTGCCGGACCCGTTACGCGAGTTTCTAGACGCGTGCGTTATTCCAGCGCTGGTCGAGAAATATTTGGCCACGCGGAAGGAGACCGGAAAATGAAATTGCGCTGCGCCATCTACGCCCGATTCAGCTCTGATAAGCAGAGCCCAGCATCCATCACGGACCAGGTGCGCAAGTGCCGCGAATATGCACAGGCACGTGGGTGGGAGATTCTGGACGACCACATCTACACCGACGAAGCAATTTCCGGCGCAACGGCGGAACGTGCTGGCCTGCAACGCATGCTTGCGGCAGCCAACGCCAAGTCCTTCGAGATCGTGCTAATTGACGACACGTCGCGCCTCTCTCGGAAGCTCTCGGACTCAATCAACCTTTCGGACCGCCTGATGTTCGCTGGTGTGCGCATCGTGTTCGTCTCTCAAGGCATCGACAGCGAGAACGAGCAGGCCGATATTCTGCTAGCGAAGCATGGAATCGTAGATTCTCTCTACATCCGTGAACTCGCGAAGAAAACTTATCGAGGTGTCGAGGGCAAAGTTCTGAACCGCTTGCACCACGGTGGTCGGTGTTTCGGATACAAGAGCGTTCCCATTGAGGACCCGAAACGCCGGGACCAGTATGGGCGATCGATGATTGCGGGTGCACGTCTCCGTGTTGATGAGGTGCAGGCGAAGGCTGTCCGCAAGATTTTTTCTCTCTACGCTGGCGGTCTGTCCATCAAAGCAACTACCAAACGGATGAATAAGGACGGCGACGCGTCTCCTACGCCACGTGCTGGACGGCAGCACTCGTGGGCACCAACGAGCATCGCCGGAATCCTACGCAACGAGCGCTATCGCGGCGTGGTCAATTGGGCCACAACCCGGAAGATTCGCAACCCGCAGAACGGGAAGCGAATTCAACGCGACAGGCCGAAGTCGGAATGGGTGCGAGTGGAGATGCCCGAACAGCGCATCGTTCCGGAAAAGCTATGGCTGGCTGTACAACAGCGATTTTAGCAGAGGTAAATCGCATTTGGGGACGACAGGGTCGCAAGGGTGGGCTGATGAATGCTCGCGCCGCGTCCAGCCCCTATCTCTTCTCAGGGCTTCTCAAATGCGGCGTTTGCGGAAACAATTTCACTCTGGTTAGTGGCACCGGAAAAAGGCGGCGCTCTGGCCGGTACGGTTGCCCGTTTCACGCGACTCGCGGAACCTGTAAGAACTCGCGGCTCGTGGCAAGAGACGTTCTGGAAAAAGAACTACTCGCGAAGCTACAGCGAGACGTCCTCTCCGATGCTGCCATTGACTACGTACTGGACAAGGTGGGGCAGGAAATCGGAGGACGCTTCGCTGCGCTGGGTGGCGAGATGGAAGCGATGCGCCGTCGAAAGAAGGCTCTGGAATCAGAACTGGCTAACCTGTCGCGTGTAGTCGCGAACGGTATGGACTCGGTAACCATCCGCGCAGCGATTACGCAGCGCGAAGCGGAACTCTCTAGCATTACCAGCCGAACGCTAGGCCGCGATAAAGGCAGCGTCCACATGCAGGTCGCCGGTTTGCGGAAGTTCGTAAAGGACGGTCTAAAAGACATTCGAGCGCTTGTCGCGGGGAAGTACGGAAACCCCGCCGCCGTGCGCGCGGAGTTGGCTCGCCACATCGAATCCATAACACTCCTGCCCGAAGGGGACGGTCGCCAGATTCGCTACAAGGGGAGTTGGAAGCTGCTAGGCGATACGGATGGTGCCGAGGGCCAGAATCGGACTGGCTACGCCGGCCTTTTCAGGGCCGCGCTCTACCGGTGAGCTACCTCGGCACCGGTGCGTCAAACGATTCTACGGAAAATTCGGCGGGGTGACAAACGAAAACGGGTCGTGGCGCAAAGCAGATCTGCGGTTGGCGCGGACGGGTGTGGCGGCGGAGTGCGAAAGATTGAACGCAGAGTGCACAGCGGAAAGGCGGAGTTCACAGTGACGGAAGGAGAGATCCCCGCCTGCGCCGGGGCCGGCATAAAGCAACGGCGCGGTCTTCCCCTCGCGAAAACACTCAGGGCAGGCAAAATGAGGATGCTCGTCGGATCGTCACTTCACGGAGTCGTCGTACTCCTTCATCCAGTTGCGGGCTTTTAGGACTTCACGGGCCTTCGACCCATCTGCGGGGCCTACGATGCCGTCCTTTTCCATCAGGTCGATGAGGCGGGCGGCTCGGCCGTAGCCCACGCGGAGGCGGCGTTGCAGCGTTGAAGTCGAGGCGCGGCCCATTTCGCAGACGACGCGGACTGCGTCCTGGTAGAGATCGTCGTCAACTTCATCGCCGTTGTCGGCGCCGCTGCCACCACCGCTGGCGGAACCGTTCGCGGCGTTTTCGTCTTTTTCTTTAGGCGGCTTCAGGAGTTCTTCGTTGTAGATGGCCTGGGCTTGTTCACGCCAGAAATCGCAGACGGCTTCTACTTCGCGTTCG
>DATBYA010000077.1:0-125498 GCA_036514015.1 Candidatus Sulfotelmatobacter sp. | reverse complement strand
GAGGATTTCTACTGGTTTACCCTGGATGGAGCGCTCGACCATCTTCGCCACGGCATAACGGGGGCCTTCAACTTTAACTATGCACCGAGTGACCTGGGTAGCAGTACGGGCGACCAGAGTTTCGATCGCTCGGAGTTTCGCGCGGAATCAAGGTCGGGAATTCGGTTTGTCCATTCCATCAGCATTGGCCAGCTTGGCCCGAAATGGTCGGCGGACCAGGCGATTGCCTACGTGAAGAGCTTCATGGATTGGACGAAAACGCAGCCCTCTTCCAGCCGTTTCCTGAAAACAATGCTCGATGGTGGCGGCGCATACGCGGAAAATGCGGACCAGGTGCGGACGGAAGCGCGAATTATGCGCGAACTTGGGATCGGAGACGAGCAGCACTATCTGGAAACTGCGGCGGAACAGATCAAGGAGAGATCGCTGTTTCCTTGGTTCGTGGAGAGCGGCATCCTCGGCCCAAATCTAGTCTGGGGACATTTCGTTCATCCGGATCATAATATTCTCGAGCAGACTGCGAAGTTTCATGTAGGTGTGAGCTGGAATCCGCTCTCGAACGGACGGCTGGCCTCGGGCATTGCGGACATTCCTGCGTACTTGAAAATGGGAATCGGTGTTGGAATGGGGGTGGATGGGGAGGCGAGCGCCGACCGCGCCGACCCGTTTGAAAACATGCGCATGGGGTTGTATCTCGTCCGCGCAAAGTATGAAAACGCCAGCGTGCTTTCACCTTATCAGGTATTGCAATTGCATACTCTCGGCTCCGCCGACGTTCTGGGCGTGGGAGACAAATTGGGGAGTCTCGCGAAGGGCAAGCTAGCTGACATGGTTGTGATTGACCCAAATGAATTCGGGCATGTGTTTGATCCCTATGCCAGCCTCGTATTTGTGGGTGGAGTCGAAGATATCGATCGTATCTACGTTGGAGGTGACCTCGCGGTATCGCACGGAAAAGTATCCGGGCAGAACGTGGACGAGGTGCGTCATGAGGCGGAGAGCAGAGTGCGCTAGGACGCCTTCTTCACAGACAACAGGCGCACTTCCTAGACGATGAACTTGTCTACACACGAAACTGCTGATCCGCGCGTCGACCGTAGGGCATGACATGTCGTGTCTGTTTTGTCCCTAGCTCCTTGCTGACTCGCCCCGCTGTTGCTTCGGGAGCAGTCTTGGTGCAGGCCGGCTGTGTGTGAGGTTCTTGCGCTCAATTTTTCTTCTCGATCTGTTCGGCTGCAATTTGAAATCCAGTATTCGCCGCAGGAACTCCGGCATAGACGGCAGTCTGCAAAAGGACTTCTTTCAAATCGCACAATTCCAGTTCACTGGCCAAACCAGCTCGCACGTGGAGGCCAAACTCTTCCCATCTTCCAAGAGACGCTGTTACGGCCAGCACCAGAAGCCGGCGGATCCGCCGGTCCAGTTCAGGGCGAGACCAGATCGTGCCCCAGGCGTAACGCGTTATCAACTCCTGAAACTCGCGCGTAAATTCCGTAGTGCCGGCAATCGCCTTGTCGATGTGGGCGTCACCCAGCACAGCGCGACGCACCTCGAATCCGGCTTGCAGGGCATCCGTGGTAGCGCTCTGTTGCGGCAGCAAGGATTCAAGCAGCGCCGCGGTAAACGAGTGCGGCCGCTCTATATTAGACAGATGCGCCGCGGCTAGGTGAACAGTTTTGGCTCCCACAATCTCCCGCGCCAGCCTCTCTCCATGCCCGCTCCACGGAGTTGCAACGTCGCGGTCACCGCAGATCACCAGAGTCGGAACCTTGATCTGTCCGAGGAGATCTCCGTGATTCATGTCGCGGAGGGCCGCACAACATCCCAGATAGCCAATGGGATTGGTTCCCAAAAAGACCGAGCGGATCGAAGCGACGTGTGGATTTTGTTGCGCCAGCGTATGGGGTGAGAAGAATCGTTGCATGGCCACATCGACGACTGCCGACATTCCGCCTTTGCGCACTGCCGCAATTCTGGCTTCCCAAGTAGTGCGCGGTACGAACTGCGGCGAGGTGTTGGCCAGCACGAGATGGGTGACGCGCTCGGGTGCGTGCGCCGCAACCCACTGTCCAATGGCGCCACCCAGCGACAAACCGCAAAAGGCAAATTGCGATATTTCTAGCAGGTCGGCTAGAGCGAGAATATCCTTGCCCAACATCTCAATCGAGTATTCACCGGCAGTTGTGTCCGAAGCTCCGTGGCCCCGTGTGTCATAGCGCAAAATCTGGAAGTGCGGAAGCAAGTCTCCTACCTGAGGTTCCCACATGGCATGGTCGGTGCTGATCGAGTGCGACAGAATCAGGACAGGCCGTCCCGCGTTTCCCTGAAGTCGGTAGAACATCCGCGTATTGTGAATGGTTGCGAAGGGCAAATCATTACTCCTTGTCGTAGTCTGCGCGACCGGACTCTGATGCTAGAGCTTTTCGGAAGGCCTCTGCCGACCCAAGATATCGCTCAGGCGTTTCCAACTGCTGGAGCTCGGCAGGACCTAGATGTGCAGTCACTTCAGGTATCTCGGCAAGGACAGCGGAGAGATTCCTTCCCTCCTCAGCACTCTTCTTCACTGCAGATCTAAGAATATTGTGAGCAACGTCTCGCCCCATCTTCGCTCCCAGCATCATCATGGCGCGCTCCGCAAAAATCGCTCCACTCGTTTTCTCGATGTTAAGGCGCATCTTCTGCGGGTCAACAGAGAGCCCTCCGGCGACTTCAGCCATCGAAGCAATTGCCACAGCAGTCGACTGGATGACGGCCGCAACTACAGGCCACTCCGCTTGCCAGCCCCCGACGCCACGCTCGTGCTCCTGCAGCATGGCAGAGAGAAACGAGGCGACCAGCCCCGGCACCCGATGTGCGGCCGCAAGCGTGAGTGAACAGGCAGTAGGGTTGCGCTTGTTCGGCATGGTGGACGATTCGCCGCGGCCTTCCCCTCCGCACTCGATCGCCTCACCTACCTCGTTCTGCATCAGCAGGCTGATGTCTCGCGCCATCTTCCCGAGCGATCCGGTCAGCACTCCACAATTGCAGATCAGCGTCGCCAGTGGGTCGCGTTGAGTATGCCAGGGCGCTGCCGGAGGATTTCCGAAGCCGAGATCTGCACTGAGCGCTTCAGCAACGGGAATTCCGCGGTCGCCCAGCGATGCCAAGGTACCGCTGGCTCCGCCAAACTGCAAGACCGCCGCAGCGCGAAATGATTTCTGCAAACGCCGCCTTCCACGGCGAACCGAGGCTAGCCATCCGGCGGCTTTGAGCCCGAAGGTCACGGGCGGCGCCGGCTGAAGCAGGGTTCGACCGAGCATGACTGTGTCCTTGTACCGTTCCGTCAGGCCGGACAGACCCATCTCCAGCCGCAAGAGATCAGCGCTCAAAATCGGTTCTGCTCGCTTCAGCAGAAGAGACATCGCGGTGTCGGCGACGTCCTGGCTGGTGGCACCCCAATGAACGAATCGCGCCGCCTCTGGGTCGGTCTGTCGCACCTGCTCGGTCAGAATTTTCACCAACGGAATTGCCGGTGTTCCGGCTCGAAATGTGGCTTCAGCAAGCGCGGAAAAATCGAACTCGCGGGGCCCGGCAGCAGCCGTGATCGCGTCCGCGGCCTCCTTCGGGATGAGTCCACATTGCGCTTCTGCGCGCGCCAACGCTTTTTCGAATTCCAACATCGCCTGAAGAACCGAATCATCGGAAAACAGCGCGGCCATAGCCTGTGTGGTTGTGAGGCTCTCAATCAAGCGTGCGCTCATGCCCGACTCCGCAATCTGCTTCGGTTGCTCAATTTAAAATGATTACACATCGAAAAATACAGTCTCTGCCTCTCCACGCAGCCGCACCTCGAAAATCCAATGATCAGCGCGCGTCGGGTCCGGATGAGCAAACAATGTCGGACGCCGACCCTCTGGTACCAAGGCCAAGACCGAATCTGCGGCGTTCGCTGGCTCCCCTGCAAAGTAAAGTCGTGTCGATAATCTCTTGAGGATGCCCCGGCCCAGTATCGAAACGTTGATGTGCGGCGCCTGAACCGTTTCGCCCGAACCCGGCACGCACCCCGGCTTGATCGTCTCAAATGTGCACGAGCCATCCTCACCCGTCGCCAATCGCCCAAAACCACCGAAGGCTGCGCCATCCTCACTGCCTCCTGGACGCTCGTAGTTGCCTTCGGAATCTGCCTGCCACAATTCGATCATCGCGTCCGGAACCGGCACGCCTTCTCCATCCAGCACACGAAAAGTGAGCCATACCCGTTCGCCCTTCGCTCCGTCGCCAGCCACACGGGAAAGACTGTGTGTGTTGGTGAGCCCAAGATGCAGGTACGGACCAACGGTTTGCGAAGGAGTCGGCGTCCAGTCCATTTCTCTTTCTACCTCTCGAATGGCGTTGATTCACGCCCGCGCAGCACGATGTCGAAACGATAGCCCAAAGCCCACTCCGGCTTGGTCGTCTCCAGGTCAAATTTCGAGACCAAACGCTGACGCGCCTTCTCGTCAGGAATCGATTGCAGAATGGGGTCGTAGGCGAAGAGGGGATCGCCAGGAAAATACATTTGGGTAATCAGCCGCGTGACGAAGGCCGGCCCAAACAAAGAAACGTGGATATGCGCCGGGCGCCACGCATTGTCGTGATTGCGCCAAGGATAGGCACCCGGCTTTATGGTCACGAAACTGTAGAATCCGTTCTCGTCGGTCAGAGTTCTTCCCGTCCCGGTGAAGTTGGGATCAAGTGGCGCCGGGTGATCGTCTTTCGCATCCGCATATCGACCTGCCGCATTCGCCTGCCAAATCTCGATCAAGCTATTCGCCACGGGGTGGCCATCCCCATCCACTACTCGCCCGCGCATGATGATGCGCTCCCCCAACGGTTCCCCGGCATGCTGTACCGTAAGGTCTCGATCATTGGGATGAATGTCGGAATGGCCAAAGACCGGGCCTGTGACCTCAGACAGAGTATGCGGCAAGAAGACCAGCGGCTGAGATGGCGCCCGCAATCTTGTGGCGCGGTACGCCGGATGGAAATAATCGGGCTGGGTTCCTGGCTCATGTCGGCAAAACGGTGCGACAGCTGCCCTTGGCTTGCGCTTGTCCTGAATCGAAGAAGAGGTCATGTTTACGTCATTGTAACGATTGTTCTTCTCACAATTGGAAAGGGGGCTCCCCTTGCCGAGATGCGACCGACTGCACCTATGCCCGAATTTATCTTGCTGAAGGGGGAGTGTGCAAGAACTCGATTGTACGCTGCCGGGCCAGAGTCGCTGCTTCTGGCTCAAATCGGGCTGGCTGATCACAATTGAAGCCGCGTTCAGCATTGTAGAGGTAGAGCGGCAGATCAGGGTTGAAACGCTGATCGTTTCGATTTTTGAGGAAGGAATGTGAGGATTCCTAGCCAGGGGTCCCCGAAAACAATGTCCCAGCACTGTCACTTTTGGGCCCGCAAACGAGGCGACCGTAGGTGATCGCCGCCTGGACGTCTTTCAAAGCTCCATCCAAGGCGAGTTTCGTCGCAACGCGCATACCTTCGACCACTTCTGCGGGACCGTGGCCGAGCCCAAGCTCTCGGTCTACACGGCCGAACAGAGAAGGGGCCATGACAGTGAATCCTTGTCCGCAACAATCAATTGCAATGGCCCGAATGTGGGGATTGACGCCGAAGATCTCCTGGAGAAGGACGAGCCCACTCCGTGGCTGGGTGCTGCATTCCGCGACGTAAGCGCTGAACTCGTGGTCATCCGCAGCCGATAGCCGGATGTTCGATCCCATGATGACGCTACTCAGTATTGGCCCAACTGACTCTTGAGCTGTTTTTCGTGTTGTATACTATGACCGATAGTAGCCCTCCCACTCCCCCTTAATCACGGTCATGGACCAAGTGCGATGTCCCTATAGTGGCGAAGGAAACGGATTCAAAGTCATGGCTCCCCGCGACGCGCGTCAAGATTCAGATTTCAGCCTCCCCCGATCGAAAACTCGAAGTGAACGGGCTCAGCTCATCGGAAGGCCAACGTAGTTTTCGGCGAAGGCTTGCGCAGCCGTGTGGGAACTTGTGAGGTAATCCAGGTCGGCCAACTGCCTGTGCTCCTCGAACCTGTCGTTCCCAGGAATCCGGTGCAGCATGGACGTCATCCACAGGGAAAAGCGTTGTACCAACCATACTCGTCTCAAACAGGTCTCAGAGTAACGGTCGAGCAGATGAAGACTTCCCGAAGCATAGAATTCCGCGAACGCGGCAGCCAGGACTCGAACGTCAGCCACGGCGAGATTGAGTCCCTTTGCGCCGGTCGGAGGTACGATGTGGGCTGCATCCCCCGCCAAGTAGAGCCTGCCGGACTGCATCGGCTCCGCGACAAAACTGCGCATCCCGGTCACTCCTTTCTGCAGGATATATCCCTCCGTCAATCTGCGCCCGTCGCGAGTGGCTAGGCGTTTCTGCAGTTCTTCCCAGATTCTTTCATCGGACCACCGGGCCAGGTCTTCATCTGGAGCGCATTGGAGATACAAGCGCGTGATCTCGGGAGTACGCATGCTATGAAGGGCGAACCCTCGATCGTGGTAGCAATAGATCAGCTCGTCGGAAGAAGGTGGAGCTGCCGCTAAAATGCCGAGCCAGGCGAACGGAAAAACTCGTTCATAGATGGTTAATACACTCTCTATGCTCGGGCGACACACCCCGTGAAACCCGTCGCACCCTGCAATGAAATCGCAAAGGATCTCTGAAGGCTCACCCTTGTCATGAAATCGGATCTTCGGTGCCGGGGAATCGAAGTCGTGGATCGTGACAGCTTCGGCCTCAAAACAAATCTCACCTTCTTCTCCTAGCCGCGCCGCGATGAGGTCTTTCACAACTTCCTGCTGGGCATAGATTGTGATCCCGTGCCCCGTCAGTGCCTTGAAATCGATGCGATGCCCTTTTTTTTCGAAGCGAATCTCCACGCCATCGTGGATCAGCCCCTCCCGCTTCATGCGCTCGCCTACTCCCATTTCTGTTAGAAGGTCAACGGTGCCTTGCTCCAAGACCCCCGCTCGCACCCGCTGCTCGCAGTGCTGCCGACTACGAGCCTCGACGACGACCGAATGAATGCCCTGTCGGTGCAGGAGATGCGACAGAACAAGTCCCGCAGGCCCCGCTCCCACAATCCCAACCTGTGTATGTAATCTCATTGCTTCTCTCGTCGCGATTTCGGATGCACCGAGTGATGATTGACACCTGCAGAAAACATCTCGATCACCTCGCGCGGCACGGGTCTGCTCTCGATTTGCTCTGGTTCGCTTTCGGACACCACGGCCCAGACCCTGATCTCAAAACATTCCACGGCCAGAACACTTTTATTAAACAACCGGTGGCGGACGCAGAAGCTGCTGCGACGCCATTCGGTTATTTCAGATTCGACGATGACCGTGTCGGACAATCGTGATGGGACCTTGAATGAAACGCGCAGGTCGACCAAAGGAATACCTACAATCTGGTACGTCTTCAGCATCTCCCGTTTGGACAGTCCCGCCTTCTGGAACAACGCCGTCGTGCACGCATCAAAATAGGCTAAGTAGCGTGGGTAGTAGACAATCTGGGCGGGATCGCAATCGCCCCATTCGATCGGAATCGTCTTCCGGCTGGTTAGGTTCGTCTTTTTGCTCACCAATTGCCTCTTCCTTTGCTCCTTCTCAGCGTGGCTCGGAAACCTTGGGAACTTGAAAGTAATGATGATAGTGACCGCGACACCCGGGATTGAATTGCGCACCACAAGTCGCACAGCGAGAACCACTTTGCATGTACTGGAGAATGGTTAGCGTCGCCCCGCAGGCGCCGCAAAGAATCGCTTCATGGTCCCATTGACTCTCCGGCCACACTGAGGTTTCGTGATCGGCGAGGGCGGCGTGGCAATCCTTGCACGCATAGTAGACGCCGCAGCATTTCATCTTGATCGCAACAATGTCGTAAGGTCCGCGATAGTGTTCGCAGCGGCTTTGCGGATCGAGATTTACGCCACGCACGTGTCGAACGGTCGGGGTCATTTGCGCCCTTAGGAAACGAACAAAATCAAACGAATCGGTCTCGGGTGCGAAGTGCAATCGTACCAAACTCTGGCGACGACTTATGGACGGCTCCGACGGGCGATTCATCGCAGGTCACAACCGAATCCGACCCTGAAGTATCAGCATGAGCGAACCTATCGCCACGATTGCCCATAGCAGGGATCCTTGCAACAGAGCACGCACACCCACCTACCGCAGAGCGGCCAGGGACAGGCCGCTCCCGGCCTTCACCACTTCCGCCAAGTTCATGCCAAAGCCGACCACCGGCGCCTGCAAGAGGAATTTTGAGAAACGCAGGGCTTCGAAGTGATAACGATGAGCGAGAGTGAGGCCGTACAAGAAGCCGGCGGCTAAGGCCAGGGGGTGGCGATCGCAGGCCGCTAGCCGCCAGGATGAGTCCGATGAAGAAGACAGCCTTTTCCATGAACTCAGCCAATGGTCAGCAGCTCTTCGTAGAATCCGCCGATCTGCAGCTCCCGATCTACGAAATGAATCTCCAATATCCAGTGCCGCTCTCGTCCGGAAGCATCCGGCACTCGCATCCGGTTGTGATTCTTGGGATGGACATAAAGAGTGATCTTGTCCCCTGCGATCTTCTCGTGCGGGAAAACGCCAATCAGATGTCCGGCGATGGGTCCGCCGTACTCCCAGCCAGATGTCTCCGCCAATTGCTGGGCGTACGCGTACAGTTCGGCCGCCGTGATCTCCGGATGTTGCTGAAAATACCGCTTGCCGCTGGCAAACGCCTCTTCGATGTCGCGGCAGAGTTTTCGTTTGAGCGGATTGTTGCCTACAACGTAGGTCCGGCCGAAATCTGACTCCCATTCCTCGAACACAGGGCCGAAGTCGAGAAAGACAATGTCGTCCTCGCCAACCGAGAGGTCTGGCGGATTTTCATCATAGGGAGCCAAAGTGTTCGGCCCGGCGCGCACAATGCGTTTGTGCCAATAGCGGGAGATGCCGAACATGCTCTCGGCAAGCGCGTAGATGCCCTCATTCACTTCGCTTTCCTTCGCTCCTGGCCGAATCAGGTTCTGCGTTTGGATGGCCGCGAATAGCTTTTTGGCCTTGCTTTGAGCGTCCAGCAGCCCGGCGACCAGCTCTTCTTCCGATTGCTCCATAGGACAAAAGACTACCGTACTAGGTTCTTCAACGACCGTAATGGGCGATGAAGACCGCCTTTCCCAATAAATGTTCTTTCGCGGTCGACACCACCATCGCGCCGCTGGAGTCGGCGGGCACGTCAAGTTTCTCGACGCTCAACGCATACACTGTGAACGTGTAGCGATGCGGAGGATCGCCCTTGTCGGGACAGGGGCCATGATATGCGTCGTTGCCGAGATCGGTGCGGCCCTGCATCGTCCCAGCCGGCAGTACAGAGCTATGTTCGGCGCCTGCACCCTTGGGGAGTTTGTCCAGGTTCGCTGGAAGATCGTAAACGATCCAGTGCCACCATCCCGAGGGATCGCCGTGCTCGTCGGGATCGAATAGCGTTATGACAAAACTCTTCGTTCCCGCCGGTGCCCCGGCCCACTGTAACGGAGGCGACATATTCCCGCCCGTGCATCCGAAGAGGTTCGCCGTATAGACCTCGGGAACTTTCGCCGCGAGCTGCGCATCCGGACTGGAGAGCACAAACTTGGATTTGGACGCGGATTTCTCCTGTGCTGCCAATGCGATCGCCAGCAGCGATACGCTCAAAGCGCCGATTATCTTAGTTCGCGACATGTCCGCCTTTCGTTTAGAGGTTAAATTCGTGTCAGCTTCATCAACTTCTCCGCTATCCCCTTACGCAGACCCACTAAGGGTTGCCCACTTCAACCGCGGTCGCATGAAACGGCTTCGACACTCGTTGCGGATCAGGCGGTCCAAACAAGGCGCTGAGTTGTCCTTCCAGGACATAGGCAGTGGTGCCAACAACGGTTACCGACACTGCGCCGTCAGGATACCCTTCCTTCAGCGGCGTTACCTGTCCCGAATCGCCGACGATCTTGATGCGCGAAAGCCATCCTTTTCCGCCGCCCTCGACGATCAGTACGCTCTCGTTCCCAAAGCTTCGCATACCATCGGGGTTGTGAATGGCATGATCAAGTTTCACCTCGGTAATCGCCCCGGCTTTTCCATCCGCTTCGATTGGAACGGTGAAAAGCTTGTTGGTCGCAAGAGTGTTCACAAACAACCGGTTCCCCAGCACCGAGATGCCATCGAGAACCCCGCCCTTGGGGCCGAATCCGCCGTTACCGGTCCACACCTGCAGTTGATGGCTTCCCGGCGCAAGACGATCGACCTCCATGTTGTTTGTATCGGAAATATACGCGGTGCCGTCGTCTCCGACCGCGATGTCGTTGCAAAAGGCGCGCTCGGTCGGAAGTGGATAGCGTTCCTTGGGCGCTCCGGCTTTCAGATCGAATGTTTTCAAAACCGAAGGCGCCGCATCGTGGATCGAAGAAAAACATGCCCAGAGGGTGTTGGCTTTCTCGTCGGCAAAAACACCCAACACTCCCAGTTCGGTTTCATTGTCGGGCTGGATCCAGGGTTCGGCAGAGGCAGCGCCCGGTTTCACGACATAGATGGTCCGGGCGCCGATGCTGCCGATGATGACTCTGCCGTCCGCCGTCGAGGTAATGCTTTCCGGATAGATTTTCTCCCCCGGAATCTTCAGTTCGGCCGGCGCTGCTCCTTGCCTACTCGAGGCTGCCGGATGGCTGAGGCCCCATACATAGGCAGCAAGCGCGGACACTTGGGTGTCGGAAAGTTGTGCGCCGCCCATGGGCGGCATCGGGCTGCGATATTGCTTGGGTTGCGGCACGCCGTCGGTGATCACTTTTAGGATTCCGGCGAAACTGCCGTCGCTCCACAGCCACTTTTTGTTCGTCAGGTCGGGACCCAAGGGTGAGCCCGTGCCGTTTGCACCGTGGCAGCCGGTACAACTCGCTCCTCCGACCTGGCCGTGGTAAATGCGAGCACCGAGTGCAACCATATCTGCGGTCGATCCCTCAGGAACGGGAAGATTTTCGGTGTCACTCTCTGGCGGCTGGGCAGGCGATTGAACGACATTGCCGGCAGGCGCCGAAATATTCGGACATGGCGTGCCCTTTGGAGCGGGGCCGGCGGGGTCGCCCGTGTAGACGATCCTATAAATCCGTCCTTTGATATCGTCAGACACGTAGAGCGCCCCGTCAGGTCCGACTGCGACTCCCGAGGGGCGATGGGCGGCGCCCTCCGGAGTCTTTACCGGACCGGCAAAACCGTCGGCGAAGATTTCGCAATTCCCGGAGGCTTGATCACGATCGAGCGGCTGAAAGACTACGTTATAGCCTGCTTGTGCGTAAGGGGCCCGATTCCATGATCCGTGAAAGGCAATGAACACACCGTCACGGTAGCGCTTGGGAAAGTTTTTCCCGTCGTAGTGCGCCATTCCGTTCGGCGCCCAGTGAGCAGGAAATGCCGCTGCGGGAGCCGTCTTGTGGGCGCAAATACCGACCGTTTTGCCCCCGTCGCCGCCGTATTCCGGCGCAAGCACCAGCTTTTTCTGCATACCGTCGTAGTAGCACTCAGGCCAGCCATAGTCGCCTCCGGACTTCAAAAGCATTAACTCCTCCGCCGGAAGCGTAGCTTCTTCCGCAGGCTTATAGAGGTCCGGCCAATTCGAATGCAATTGATCTCGTCCGTGTTGCGTGACAAACAGGTGACCCGCAGACTCGAAGGCAAAGCCTTCCGCGTTGCGTATCCCCGTAGCGTAGCGCTCGGCGGGCGAGAATGTCTGGTTGGTTTTGTTGGCATCATAACGCCAGACGCCGCCCCGAGTCTCCAACTCAGTGCAGGGATTGTCGCCGGGGATCTTGGGTTGCCGGTTCTTCGCCTGGCAGGAATTGGTTGCGGTTGCAACGTCCACAAACATGGACCCATCGGCTCCGATAATGAAGGGATGCATGGGATGATCGCCGCCGAGGGGCAACTTGGAGACGATCGTTTCAGCGGCGTCTTGGGGCACGATTGATCCCGGAGAAAGGGCGTATCGCACGATTCGATCGTTGATCTCTGCGTAAATCGATCCCTTGTACATACCGATGCCTGTGCCACCGGCGCCACCCGTCTGCGCGGTTTCACCGAAGCGCTCAACTACATCTGCCTTTCCGGCTCCGGCCTTGTCCTGGAGGGCCACCAGAAAGCCGCCATCATGCGGCTTGTCGAAGTCGTAGTAGTCCCCCGACCAGGTGTTGACATAAACCACTCCGCTCGGCGCTACCACCAGGTGGCGGGCGTGCCCGACACCGTCCGCAAATACAGTGGCACAAAAGCCGGCGGGCAACGTCAATCCGCTGTCATCGTGCGAACACGATCCGCCCGTCGTTTTCGTGCCAGAGCTGGGCTGATTCTGCGCCGAGGCTGCCAAGCTGACGACCAACAAGGTGGCGAGAATAACGAGGGTAGATAACTGAGGTGGATACGGTCGGGACAATCGCATTGAAGCCTCCAGGGATCAGGAATGGCCGCGAACGATTCTAATACAGTGATCGGGTTCGCCGGGCGGACTCCACGGTTGCCCTTCCAGTATTGCCCAATCTCAAGTCGGCCAAGGATTCGGAAAAATGTAGAATGTTGAAGGAAAAAGCGAGGGGACTTGCGCGATTGCACCACTGTGTTCAACGGGTCAGGCGAGCATGTGGCCACGATCGGATTCAATGAATCTCATGGCCTCTGGCAGATCGTCGTGGTACAGCGCGAGGCGTTGGAGTTTTTCTGCCCCAGTAAGGAAGTTGCATTTGCTGCATGGCACGACGAATTCGATCCCGAGACTGGATTCCCACGATCGACTTCCCCCGCGGGCTTCGATAGTTGACCTGAGTGTCTTCGCCACAAAAGGCTGGTTTTGTAACTTTTGCATTTCCGGATGAATCCAACTTCCAGGCGTCAATCGAGTATGCTGCAAACCATCAAGAACGTAGACTGGGCGGGCCGATGCTGATCTACCTCTTGGCCTATGTTGGCGGTGTTCTGACGATCTTGAGTCCGTGTATCCTCCCGGTTTTGCCGTTTGTGTTCGCGCGTGCGGACCAACCCTTCCGCCGTTCCAGCTTGCCTTTGCTCGTGGGAATGGCGCTCACGTTTTCCCTTGTGGCAATCGCAGCTGCATTCGGTGGCCATTGGGTAGTGCGCCTGAATCAAGGGGGGCGCTACCTGGCAATGATCATGTTCCTGGTGTTAGGGGCAAGTCTTCTCTTTCCCTCCATCGCAGAAGCATTGACTCGTCCCCTGGTACGTGCGGGCAGCAAACTGCGGGGCGGTCCGTCTGCGCAGGTCGGGATCGGAAAGTCTTTTGTGCTGGGAATTTCGACCGGCCTTCTTTGGGCTCCCTGTGCGGGTCCGATTCTGGGACTGATTCTCGCGGGAGCGGCAATTCAGGGTCCCGGAGCCCGCTCGTCGTTCTTGCTCTTGTCCTTCGCGCTGGGTGCCGCAACCTCCCTGGGAATTGCGCTTTTCGCAGGGAACACGGTCTTCTCCGCTCTGAAACGTTCGCTTTCGTTTGAGGTCTGGATCCGTCGCGGATTAGGCGTGGCGGTGATCATGGGAGTGGTTGCGATTGCTCTAGGCTGGGACACAAGTCTGCTCACGAAGTTTTCCTTTGTGAACACGGCCAAGGCGGAAGAGCATTTGATCGATGAGCTGCGCTCGGACAAGCCGGCCGCGGTCTTGGCAGCGAGCGCACCCGACGCGCACCCCGCGCTCAGCGATGAAGGCCCGCTCCCGGATTTGAGCGGCGCAACTGCTTGGCTCAATTCGTCTCCGCTCACCAGCAAGTCCCTGAAGGGAAAAGTCGTGCTCGTCGACTTCTGGACCTACTCCTGCGTCAACTGTCTGCGGTCTTTACCCTATATTGAGGGTTGGGCAGCGAAGTACAAAGATGCTGGTCTGGTCGTCATCGGCGTGCACACACCCGAGTTCGCATTCGAGAAGGAACGCAGCAATGTCGAGAAAGCAGTGCGCGACCTGAAGGTTAACTATCCGGTTGCCATCGACAGTGACTACAAGATTTGGCAAGCCTTCCGCAACGAGTATTGGCCTGCGCATTACTTCATCGACGGCAAAGGGCAGATTCGATATCACCACTTCGGCGAGGGCGAGTACGACCAGTCGGAGAGCGTGATCCGGGAACTGTTGAAGGAAAACGGAGCGCAGTTGGCATCATCCGGGGATGTCGCGGTATCCGGCGCAGGAGCGGAAGCCGCTCCGGACACCGTCAACCAGCGCTCACCCGAGACCTACGTCGGCTACCATCGGGCAGAACACTTCGCTTCCATCCAGGCAATCGCTCGAGATTCCAAGCGAGCCTATACGCCACAACCCAGACTCTCCCTCAATCAATGGGCTCTCGGCGGGACTTGGAAGGTTGGCGAGGAAAGCGCAGTCCTTCAAACAGCTCCCGGAAAGATCGTTTTCCGTTTTCACGCCCGCGATCTTCACCTAGTGCTGGGAAGCACTCAGGATGGCAAGCCTCTACGCTTCAGCGTGAAACTCGACGGCACCGCGCCCGGTGACGATCATGGCGTCGATACCGATAGCAACGGTTCCGGAACCGTGCAAGGGCACCGACTCTATCAACTCATCCGGCAAAAAGGGCCAGTGGAAGATCGAACATTCGAGATCGAGTTCCTTGACCCGGGTGTGCAGGCGTTCGCGTTCACGTTTGGTTGATCTTGCGATTGGTGATCTTGTGATTGGAGGCTCGATGGTGACGCGTCGGCAATTCTTTGCGAATTCCTTCGTAACAGTAGCTGGACTGAGCTTCGGCGAATGGATTCAGAGCCCGATGACATATGCATCGGACGACAAAGACACAGTGAAGGTCATTCAATACGACGACTCCGGGCAAAAGGTCGGCCCGATTCGCGTTAAGAAGGTGCATAAGACCGACGATGAATGGAAACAACAATTGACTCCATTGCAATTCGCAGTGACTCGGAAAGAAGGCACGGAACGCGCGTTCACCGGCGAATACTTCAATCTTCACGACAACGGTCTTTATCGTTGCATCTGCTGTAACAACGCGTTGTTTAGCTCGGACACCAAGTTCGAATCAGGAACCGGCTGGCCGAGCTTCTGGTCTCCCATTGCAAAGGAAAACGTGCGCAGCGCCAGCGACAGCAGTTTGGGGATGAATCGAACGGCAGTGTCCTGCAGCGAGTGTGAGGCGCATCTTGGCCACGTTTTCGATGATGGGCCAAAACCCACGTATTTGCGCTATTGCATGAATTCCGCGTCGCTGAAGTTCGTGAAGCGGGCCTAGTAGTCTTGCACAAGGGACGCCAGGTTCTATGATGCATTCTTGGGAAGCCCTCGATGCAAATGCCTTCCGATCGAATGGCCCCATTACATCCGCGTTTTTGCAGCTGGGAAAACGAGATTTTCGATCCGCCGGTCAATATATCCAGGCGCTGCCTTATGGACGCAATATGCATCCCAGCGATCACCTGATCGTTCTGACGGAAAAGCGTGGGACCTGCAGCACAAAACATGCTCTTGTTCGCCGATTGGCGATCGAGCAGAAGGCGGATATCGCGCTGGTTCTTGGGATTTACGAAATGACTGAGCAGAATACTCCCGGCGTCGGCGATGTTCTCGGCAAATACGGACTAGCCACGTTGCCGGAGGCACACTGCTATCTGCGAACGGCGGGAAAGCGCATCGACGTCACGCGAACCGCGCGTCGAGCTCCAGCCGAGCCGATCCGCCGTTTTCTGCATGAGGAAGAGATCGATCCGACCCAGATTACAAATTATCAAAGACGAACTCCACAAGCAGTACCTATCGCTGTGGATCGCGGATCGCGGCGGGCTGAGCGGCCGATCGCTACTAGCGGAGATTTGGAAGACACGTGAGGAATGTATTGCTTGCTTGAGCAAAGAGGCTGGACCCGGAGGTTGTGCGCTCCTGTCATGATGCGGATACATCCAATACCGCCTCTTGAAGCGATCAACGAATTGACCAAGCACGCCCTGTATTCTGGTCGATAACGGCGTTCTATGCACCTGGTCGTATGGCTGTCACACGGTTATCGGTACCCAGACCTCGACACCGCCCATTCCCAGATGTGGATCAAAATCTTCGCCGTACCGTTCAAAGAAATCCGGAGCACCAGCGTCCGGACGTGAGGCTTTGTGGCCCGACTCCGGCAACCATTGAGACCAGATCGTATGGATCGTGTAGCGAAGTCTCGAAACATGTTCTCGGTGAGGGAACACGACATATCGCTGTGCCGGAATGCGCACGCAGCTGAATTGTTCCGGAAGCGCGGAAGATATTGAAACCTCTACGCCCGACAGATATTGGAAGCTGCTCGCCCCGTTAAACATTTCCGAGCAGACACCATAGGCGGCGCGACCCACTTGCCCGGGGATTCTACCCATGTGAATTGAGAAGCGCTCCCACATCGCCGGAAGATCATCTAGGGTGGTAGGGGTGTATCGGCCAGCCAATCCCGCAATGAGGAGTGGTCTGCCGTTCTCGAACCTCGGCGTTTCGAGTTTGACGATTGTTGTGTGGGCGTTTGTCGACAGTTTGTCCTCCCCATTGCTATTTTGCTTTACCCGGAAGCTCAGCTTGGATTCTTGCCAGCAGCGGACAAGGCGCGCAAGTCGCTTCTGAGGCGGTCTGAATCTCCATCCGGCAAGCGACCCTCGATTTCACTGTGGGTACGCTTCCAGATCGGAACGGCCTTGGCCAACAATGTCATGCCTTTCGGTGTCAGAGCCATCAAACGGCTCCGCCGATCTCCGTGGTCCGAGGTTACCGTGACCAATCCACGCCTCTCCAGTGGCTTCAATGCGGCAGTCAATGTGGTTCGATCCATTGCCAGCAAGGATGCCACTGCCGCCATCTGAGTCGGCTCCGGCCGGTTGAGCGACATCAGCAACGAGAATTGTCCATTCCTGAGGTCGAGTGGTCGCAGCGCGTCGTCAAAGCGCCTTGCCAGCACTCGGGCGGCGCCTTGCACATGAAGGCAGAGGCAACAATCGCGAACCAAAACCGTTGTCTGATAAGGAACTTTGAGGCGAGTTGACATACATCAGTAATGTTGATATCAACGTATTGTACACCTTCGAAGAATAAAACGCAGACTTGCGCTAAATCATCGGAGACGATGAGGACACGCGGTCACACATCCTCCCAGATTTCAACCGAACCCGAACAGGAAAAATAGACGATGAAACTACATACCTATCTCAACTACGGTGGAAATTGCGCGCAGGCGTTCCGTTTCTATGAGAAACATCTGGGCGGCAAGATCACCATGATGATGACCCAGGGCGAACAACCCAATGCAAAGGACGTACCTCCCAACCAGAAAGACGCCATCTTGTATGCCCGCATGAGCATTGGCGAAACCGAACTGATGGGAAGTGACGTTCCTTCGGAACGTTTTCAGCCGATGCGCAGCGTTTATCTCTCCCTCTCCGTGAACACCAGCGGCGACGCCGAGCGTATTTTTGCTCTGCTTTTCGATGGAGGTGAGATCTTCATGCCGATGCAGGAAACATTCTTCGCTCACCGGTTCGCAATGCTCCGCGATAAATTTGGGACGTCTTGGATGATCATTAATGAACGGACGTCTCCGCAGAACTAGCACTCTCGTCGCTGTTCGAATCGCCGGCGGCAATCCGATCCTCAGCTTTGACGAACAAAAAGGAGCCGATATCCCCACGCAGACCATCACGCGGCACTGGTGGTTTGACAAAGAAGCCAAAGAAGCAGCCGAGTTGACCCAGGATCGATACGGGCTTTCGTGGCAGGTGATGTTTGTGAGCGACCGCAAAACCGAACAGAGCATCACCCCCATGCTCATGTTTGTGGGCCAACAGTGTGGACGGGCAGAAGAGGCCATCAATTTCTACTCATCCGTGTCCACGATGCCAAGGTTGACCCCATTCTTCGCTATGGCAAAGAGGATCAACCGACAAACGACAAAGAGGAGGAACAAATCGACTATTTCTGGTCGAAGCTGTCGGCGGAGCCGAGGGCAGAACAGTGCGGGTGGTTGAAAGACAGGTTTGGCCTCTCCTGGCAGATTGTTCCGACGGCTATCGATGAGATGCTGGGCGCCAAAGACCCGGCAAAACTAGTACGCGTGACGGAAACATTCCTCAAAATGAGAGAGTTTGATATTGCGAAATTGAAGCACGCGTACAGCCAAGGCAAGTCAGCCGCTTAGCCCAGCGTGTTGACCGAGCAACTGATACACGGGTTCACTGGCATCCGACGTTCTGTCAGTGAGGGATACGTTGCTTCTTGAAAGAGCCGTCTCGGTCGGCTGGAGTGACGGTGCTATGCACAGCGCTGCTGTTGGCTGCGAAGGTCCCCTCCCGCGCAGCAGATGGTTCACTTTGCGGACGGGAAATGTCCCTGTTTTCCTCCCTACTGTCCTTGTTCGTAAAAGCGGGTCTTTATGCTCACGAGGACTGGGGAAATTTCCCGCTTTCCGTAAAGTCCGCGGCAGGCATACTATTTCTTGGAAGCGGTGAATTCGTCGTCTGCCTAGGGAATGGAAGGATAGGGCGCATTGGATACGGAAGGAGAACAGGCATTGGGAGGGGGCCGGAAGCCACGTTTTCGGTTCTTATGGCTGGTAGTAGCTGCCCTGCTCGGGATCGCTGTAATTTGGTGGGCGGCTCACCGCGTCGCGCGAAGTTCTGCAAAGCTGTCTTTCAACCAGACGATCCAACCGATTCTTTCGGAAAACTGCTATGCGTGCCACGGCCCCGATCCAGGCGCACGCAAGGCCGGATTGCGCCTGGACCGCGGGGAATTCGCCTTCGCGCCTCACGAAAAGTTTGGCCCGGCAATCCTCCGGGGAAATCCAGATAAGAGTCCACTGGTGCGACGGATTGAGTCCAGCAATCCGAAAGAGCGAATGCCCCCTGCCGAGGCACACCGAACCTTGCAACCGGAGCAGATCGCGCTGTTGCGCCGATGGGTCAAAGAAGGTGCAGTTTACGAGGAACACTGGTCCTTCATCGCACCGAAACGTTCCCCGATTCCGGAGACAAAGAATCAGCGATGGGCGCGAAACCCGATTGATAGTTTCATCCTGAGCCGCCTGGAGAAAGAAGGGTTGGCGCCTTCGGACCAGGCCGACCGGCCAACGCTGATTCGCCGCGTGACGTACGACCTGACCGGGCTACCTCCTACTCCTGACGAAGTGCAAGCGTTCGTTACGGACGGGTCCGGGAATGCGTACGAAAAGGTGGTGGACCGGCTACTGACAAGTCCGCGGTACGGCGAGCATCGCGCCCACTACTGGCTGGATGTCGCGCGCTACGGCGACACTCACGGACTGCACCTGGATAATTTCCGCAGCATTTGGCCTTATCGCGACTACGTGATCAAGTCCTTCAACCAGAACAAGCCGTTCGATCAATTCGTGAAGGAACAAATCGCGGGAGACATGCTGCCCACGAAAAACCTGGATACGTTGGTCGCTTCGGCATTTCTGCGAGTCGGCATCAGTTCGGGTGAGGGCGGAGCGCTTATCGAAGAGCTGCGCGTGAACAACAAGCGAGAACGTGCAGAGGCGTTTGGCGCCGCGTTTCTCGGTCTCACTACGGGATGTGCAGTTTGCCACGATCACAAGTTTGATCCCATCACGCGGAAGGATTTTTACCGGCTCACCGCGTTCTTCAACAACCTGACGGAAAATCCATCGAACGATGACCGGCAGGACTGGCCGCCATTCATTCGTGTTCCGAAGGAAGACAATCGCGCGGCTTACGAGCAGATTCTGGCTAAGCGCACGGGACTGGAGAACCAGATCGCGCAGCAGCATGCACGGGCACGTGACCTTGTGGCTAGCTGGCTGAAAGGTTCCGAGTCGCCGGCGCAGCCGGTCAACACCCGAGGATTGCAGGTACGCCTTCGTTTCGACGAACAGAACGATATGGCCTTCATCAACTCAGTGCGTGGCGCCAAGGTGCGAAATGTTTCAGCCACTGGAAGTCCGGTGATTTGGGGAGAGGGAATATGGCTCTGGCCTTACATGAGGATGGACACAACCACCCGGCTGGATTTGCCGGAGGCGGGCGACATTGAAGGCAATCAGCCATTCACCGTGGCCCTCTGGTTGCGCCCTGACTTGCGGCCGCTCGAATCCAAAGACAAGAAAAAGCCCGACGGCGTGATCCTGGCACGTGCCAATGCCAAAGAGGACTCGCGGGGCTGGCAGCTTCGCATCCGCGAAGGCAAGCTTGAATTTACGCTTACCCATAAGTCTCCGCAGAACGCCGTTACGGTCGAGACAAAACAGAGGGTTCTGATCGAGGGGCGCTGGAACCATATCGTAGCCTCGTACTCGGGCTCGGGCAAAGCCGATGGCATGAAGCTCTACGTCGACGCCCAGCCGCAGGAGTTGGAGGTCGTCAAAGACAAGCTTGACGGCTCGGTGCGTACCTCGGCCCCCATGACCTTCGGACGAATATTTCCTGACGTGGACCCGCTGCGGCAGTCGGCGTTTCAGGACTTTCGCTTCTATGCTCGCGAGTTGGCGTCCGACGAGGTGGCGCGGCTCCCGTTCGAGGACTACGTATCCGAGATTGTTCAGAAGCCGCTCTCCGAGTGGTCGGATGATGAATTCAAAGTTGTCAGTGACTTTTATTTTGCGCAGCGCGATGAACTCACGCGTTCGCTGACCGCGCAACTGCCTGCCCTCAACAGCCAACTGGATCAACTCTCAAAGGACGGGGATATCACGTTGGTCAGTGAAGAGGCTCCCGGGCTCGCCTATGCAGATATGTTGACCCGCGGTGTCTACAATGCGCGCACCGAGAGAGTTCGGCCGGCGGTACCTCATTTTCTGCCTCCGCTTCCTGCGGGTACGTCTCCCGACCGGCTGGGGCTGGCGGCGTGGACCGTGAGTCCCACAAATCCCCTGACTGCGCGGGTAACGGTCAATCGCATGTGGCAGGAAATATTTGGCACCGGGATTGTAGAAACGACAGAAGATTTTGGCATCATGGGCGCGCGTCCCAGTCATCCGGAACTTCTCGACTGGCTGGCGGTGGATTTCCGCGATCACGGCTGGGATGTAAAACGCTTTTATAAGCAACTGGTGCTATCTGCGACCTACCGGCAGTCGGCGCGTGTGACCCCGCAGCTGGCCGACAAGGATCCAAAGAATCGTCTCCTCGCCCGGGGGCCGCGTTTCCGCATGGATAGCGAGATGCTTCGCGATACTGCGTTGGCGGCTAGCGGCTTGCTGGTGGAGAAACTCGGCGGCCCCAGCGTGAAACCTTATCAGCCGCCCGGAATCTGGGACGGAAGCCACGACGCCAGCAACACGCGAAAATATGTGCAGGACCACGGAGATGCGCTCTACAGAAGGAGCCTCTATACATTCTGGAAGCGCATGGCCACAATGCCCGATATGGACACTTTCGATTCTCCCATGCGTGACGCGGCCTGCACTCGGCGCCAGCGCACCGATACTCCGTTGCAGGCACTGGTGGCAATGAACGAACCGTTGCGGCTGGAGGCATCGCGCAAACTGGCGGAGCACGTGATTCATGAATCTTCAACCGTGGATGCGCGGCTGAACTATCTTGGTCAAGTATTACTGGCACGCGACTGGAGCTCCAAAGAAAAAACTGTGCTCGAAACCGCGCTCACAAGATTCGCGGCCACATATTCCAAAGACCCGTCGGCCGCCGTCCGGCTGTTGAATGTCGGTGAGAGTAAAGTCGATAAGGCCATTCCGGCGCCGGAACTTGCGGCATGGATGCTGGTTTCCAGCGCGGCTCTGAATCTGGATGCGGTGGTGAACAAATGAATTCTCAAAAACCGTTGCCCGGACATGTTTGTTGCGACAATCATGGCGAAGGCCCGTCGGTTTACGATCTGGCTGTTCCGAAGTCGCTGCGGGATGAATGGCTTCGTCTCGCGAGCCGCAGGCATTTTCTTGGCCGCCTGGGCAAAACCCTGGGATGGGCTAGCTTGGCTGTGCTGATGGGCAAGAAGCTTCCCGCCGGCATGGCAAGCGCCGCCGGGGGCGCGTTGCCGGGCCCTGAGTCACTGCGCTTGCCGAACTTCCCGCCCGCGGCGAAGCATTGCATCTACCTCTTCATGTCTGGCGCTCCTCCGCAGATGGATATGTGGGATTACAAGCCCGGGCTCAGTGCGCTTTACAACAAGGATCTGCCCGACTCCGTTCGCGGGAACCAACCACTTACGGGAATGACGGCCGGTCAGGCCCGCTTTCCCATCGCTCCGTCTCACTGGGGGTTCACGCAGCAGGGTAAATCCGGGCGTTGGGTGGGCGACCTGCTTCCCTGGACCGGAAAGATGGTGGATGATCTTGCGCTTGTGTACTCTTTGAAAACTGACGCGATCAACCACGAGCCCGCCATCCTACTGATGAACACCGGCAATATGATTCCCGGTAAACCATCCCTGGGAGCCTGGCTGTCCTATGGCCTGGGCAGCATGAACGAGAATCTTCCAACTTTTGTGGTGCTCAACTCCGCTCTGATTCCGCATTCGAATCAGCAACCCATTTCTCCGAAGTTGTGGAGCAGTGGATTCCTCTCCAACGAGTACTCCGGCGTGGCTTTTCGGTCGGAAGGTTCTCCCGTGCTGTATCTCGACGATCCTCAAGGCATGAGCAGGGCAACGCGGCGCGAGCTGGTTGACAGCGTGAATGCCATCAACCAGCTGACCTTCGAGGATCTGGGCGATCCGGAAACTCACGCGCGCATCCAGGAGTACGAGATGGCGTTTCGCATGCAAACATCGGTGCCTGAACTGGTTGACATGCGCGACGAGCCCGCGAGCACCTGGACGCTCTACGGAGAAGAGGCAAAGAAAGCGGGAACGTTCGCTCACAATTGCCTTCTCGCCCGGCGGATGGCAGAACGCGGAGTTCGTTTCACGCAAATTTATCAACGCGGTTGGGATGTGCATGGCGATTGCGTCGGCATGTTACCCAAGCTATGCGCGGCGACCGATCGCGGCTCCTACGCGCTCGTCACTGATTTGAAACGTCGCGGCATGCTCGACGAGACGCTCGTCATTTGGGGCGGAGAGTTCGGGCGCACGGTTTATAGTCAGGGCGGGCTGTCGAAAGAAAACTACGGGCGGGACCACCATCCGCGCTGCTTTACCGTTTGGCTGGCGGGCGGAGGCGTGAAGCCGGGAATCGCCTATGGCGAGAGCGACGAGTACTGCTACAACATTGTTCGCGATCCGGTGCATGTGCGCGACTTCAATGCCACACTCCTACACCTGTTGGGAATTGACCATGAGAAGCTCACGTTCAAGTTTCAAGGACTGGACCAGAAGTTTACCGGAGTGATTCCGGCGAAGATCGTACCTGGGCTTTTGAGTTAGGCTGATTTGCCGCGATGAAAAAACAAACTCGCCGATCGTTTCTGACCGCATGTTCCGCTGCCGGCGTGGCGGCGGCGCTGCCGTCTTTCTCTCTTCAGACTTCTGACAAATCCGGCGCACGCCTTCCCGTGGTTGGTTCCGACCCGCATACTTACCAATGTGTTCACGATTGGCTGGTGCCGCCCGAAGGGATGGTGTGGGGAGACACGCACGGACTCTGCCAGGATGCGCAGGGCCACATTTATGTTGGGCACACTGTTCACAAGTCGAGTATGCGCGGCGAAGCCATCGTTGTATACGACGAGAAAGGCCATTTCGTTCGCGCCTTCGGCGAGGAGTTCCGGGGTGGAGCGCACGGACTGAAACTGCGCCGCGAGGGGAAGACAGAATTTCTTTACCACTGCGACATCAACCGTTGCCAGGTTGTAAAGACCACGCTCGCGGGCGAACGGACTTGGGTGCATGGCTATCCGCGAGAAGACTCGAATTACATGAAGCGGCCGATTGATTTCGTGCCTACCAACGTCGCGTTCGCTCCCAACGGCGACTTTTATGTGGGCGACGGTTACGGCTCAAGCCACATGCTGCGCTTTTCGCTTGCGGGAAAGTTTCTGGGTGAGGTCGGCAAGCCAGGGCATGGCGATGGAGAACTGGACACTCCGCACGGACTCTGGCTGGACCCGCGCGGAGAAACGCCCCTGCTCGCTGTAGCTGATCGCGGAAACCGCCGCATTCAGACTTTCACGCTCGACGGCGCTCACTTGCGGACGATCAAAGACGAGGCGCACCTGCGAATGCCTTGCAACTTCCACACGCAAGGCGAGTGGATGGTGTGCCCCGATTTGGATAGTCAGGTGTGTATTCTCGATCGCGAGTTCAACGTGGTTGCGCAACTGGGAGACGGAAAGACGGAGAATGGCGAGGTGGGATCACGCCGCAGCCAGTCGCGCACGGAATTCACAGCGGGAAAGTTCATCACTCCTCATGACGCTATTTTTCTTCACAACGGCGACATTCTTGTAGCCGAGTGGTTGCCGATCGGGCGCATCACGCTTCTGCGCAGGACGTAACGGAACCCGCATGCCACTTCGAGTCCGCGCGTGGATACTGGGCGTCGGTGTTGCCGCGATAGTTCCCTTACCGATCCTGTTGATCTACGCTCCACCCGACGGCCAGCAGCGGGGGGAACTGGTGCAGTTTCTGGGTCGCTTCCATCCTCTTGCGGTGCACATTCCGATTGCGCTGTTCCTGCTCGTACCGCTGCTCGAAGCCGCGGCTTTCGTTCGAGAGCGCAGGCACCTCCGTCAAGCAGCGGGATTTGTGTGGGGACTGGCAACGGTTGCGGCCATCGCATCGGCGTGGCTCGGTTGGCTGCTGGCCTGGAGTGGCGGGTACGAAGGCTCACTCGTCACGCGGCACATGTGGGGCGGCGTTTCGCTCGCGGCGGCGAGCCTCACCTGCTGGGATCTCTATCATTGGAAGCGAAGGGCTTATGCGGTCGCGCTGCTAGCAACGGTCGGCTTGATGATCTGGACCAGCGATCAGGGCGGCAAATTGACTCACGGTGAGACTTTCCTGACCGAGCATTCGCCTGGGCCTTTGCGTCGCTGGCTTGGCGAAGAGAAACCATCCGAGGTTGACCCGACCAGTTTTTATGCGATGCGGGTGCAGCCGATTTTCGAGGATAAATGCGTTCATTGTCACAATGCCGAGAAGTTCAAGGGCAAGCTGCGACTGGATAGCTACGAGCATGTATTGCGCGGAGGCAAGGATGGTCCCGTCATCCGCGCTGGCGAACCCGGCAAGAGCGAGCTTTTTCGGCGTGTAACTCTGCCCTCAGACAACAAGGACTTCATGCCCGCCGAGGGGAAGCCCGCATTGAGTGCGGAAGAAACAAAAACCATCGAACTGTGGATTACCGCGGGAGCGACGACGCAGATAGCAGAGTCAGCGATCCAGGGCTTGCCGCCGTTAACGGAGGAGAATCCGGTTTCCGCGCCGCTAACTGCTGACTATCGCCCGCAATGGAATACGATTGAGGGGCTTGAAGCTTCGTTGAGCGTGCGTCTTGTCCCGCGCTCGCAGAATCCGACCGACGGACTCATTCTTCGCACAGCCAGCGCGCCGGAGCGTTGCAACGACGCGACTTTAGCGCAGCTTGCGCCGGTCGCCAGCCTGATCGTGGATGCGGAACTCGCCCGCACGATGGTGACCGACAAGGGTATGCCAGCGATCGCAAACTTCCCCAACCTGAGATTCCTCGATCTTTCCAATACGGCAGTGACTTCCACCGGGGTGAAAGAACTTATGAAGCTCGAGAAGCTGGAATCACTGAACTTGACTGAGACAAGAGTTACGCGCAATGGGATCACGGAACTGCAAGCCAAGCCCGGTCTGAAGCGAATCTTTTCATTCGAAACGCGCTGACCTTTCATTTCGACCGCCGAGCGCGAGAACAGATCTTGGTGGGGACAGCCGTTCTCGGCGGTCCGGGCGAGCGCAGCTCGCCGGCTGCGGGAAGCATCACAAATTCCAAGGAGACGCACTCAGAATACAATCTTGCTGGTCAGAGCCCGGGGAACGGTAATCCCGGTTGGAATCGCGGTTTGACCAGCGTAAAAGTGCGCCAACTTGGGGAGCTTGGCGATTGTCGGCAATGCTGCAGGTGTGACTGGCGTGTCGAAAACGTTCAACGATTCGAGTTGATCCAGGGCACCTAGGCCTTGAACGGTCTGGTCGGTAATCCCGGTGTGCATGAGCCGCAGAACGCGCAGTCGCTTCATAGCCGCGATCGCGGTCGCAGAGCGGTCCGTAATTGCAGTACGGGAGAAGTCGGCGACCGTTATGTGTTCAGCCAGCGGGACCAAGGCTTCTAAATCGTGGTCTCCAAACTTAGGACCCAGGATCGAAGCATTCAGAATCAGGTTGGCGGAGCCGCGTGACTCGTATTGCAAAATATTCGGATATTGCTTTTGCAGTCGAGTGACCGAGGATACGATTTCCGCCCTCAGTTTTGTAACCGCGGCAGGGTCAATTTCCTCGAAGGTCACTTCGGCTACCGACAGGGACGCGGAAGCAGCGGGTGCGTCGTTGATGGCATTTACCGGCAGCGTCCCGGAGGCGCCGGCGCCAATCCACAGTTCGATCAGCTTCACCTGGTCGGCGGTTAAGGGCCGCTTGCCTTCCTTGGGCATGAAGTCGTCGTGGCCGGGAGGCAAGATAATCCGACGAAACAGATCGCTGCCTTGGACGTTCCCGGCCCGGATGACTGGCCCATTCTTGCCGCCGCGCATCACACCCCGGTAACTATCGAGCCGCAAGTTTGCTTTATGTTTGCTTGGGCCGTGGCAGGTGACGCAGCGTACCTCAAAGATGGGTTCAACCCGCGCACCATAAAAGGTGCTCGGTCCGGCATTGGCCGTTGATGCTGCACCCGTCGACAGTCCAAGAGCGTAACGCAACCTGCCCGGCATGTGTTCGGTGAGGTGATCTTGGCCGAGAGACAGTTGCCCACCGCGGTAGCCCGTCCAAGCCACTAGACCCACCCCAACCGCAAGCACAACTCCGTAGATAAGTCCCGATCCGCGTTCGCTGCCGCGCGCACGCACGATCCAGCACGCCCAGCAGACTGCCGCGAGCGAGATCCCGCCCCACATGTGTTGTGTCACGAGTGGCCCAGAATAGCCACCGCTTCGCCCAAGACACCATCCAAGAATTGCGGCTGCGGTTGCGCTCAGTGTTGCGAGGCCCAGCACAAAGCCTGCAGAACTTCGCAGATAAGAAAACCGGGAACTTAGCCCTGCCAATTCCAAAATCGGTACCAGCAGAATGAAAGCGATAGGAAAGTGCACCGCCAAGAGATGAAAACGTCCGATGAATTGTGCCCACTGCGCGCGTTCGTTTCCGTCGGGAGGAAGAAGTGCCAACAGGACGGCCACGAGCACAATGGGTGCCAGGGTGAGCAGGCCGAGACGAAACTGCGCGGAGACGCGGTGCCCCCACAATGTCATGTGCGCAAATACCCTTGAGAGCTGTCCGTACAGAGGCTTGAGCGGTCGCTCATGCCAAAATCTCAGCCACGACGCGCGCCGGCTTCACGCTGGTCAATTTCTGTTCCAGACCCTGAAAAGAATAATGGAGCTTGTGGTGGTCGAAACCTAACAAGTAAAGCATGGTCGCATGCAGGTCGCGAATCTCTACCGGGTCTTTTACGATCTCGTATCCCATCTCGTCGGTTTGGCCGTGTGTGATTCCGGGCTTGACGCCGCCGCCCGCCATCCAAATCGTGAACGCCCCGGGATTATGGTCCCGGCCAATATATTTCATTTCCTGACCATTGCGATTTTCCCGCATGGGCGTCCGCCCGAATTCTCCACCCCAGACGACGAGAGTGTCCTCGAGCATGCCGCGCGCTTTGAGATCAGCTAACAGTGCCGCGGTCGGTTGATCCACTTCACGGCAACGGTCCATGAAGCCGAGATTCAACGCTTCCTTCGCATCTGCCCCGTGAGAATCCCATCCCCAGTGGTAGAGCTGAATGAATCGCACCCCGCGCTCCGCCAGGCGCCGCGCCACCAGACAATTGTTTGCGAAACTGGCCTCGCCCGGCTTCGCTCCGTACCTGGCGAGGACCGGAGCGGGCTCCTTGCGGATGTCCATGGCGTCGGTGGCATCCATCTGCATGCGAAACGCCAATTCGTATTGGGCGATGCGCGTTATCGTCTCCGGATTTCCGAATGCGGCATAGGTTTGCTGATTGATCTGATCGATCGCATCTAACATGGTTCGACGCAACGGGCGGCTTACTCCCGGCGGGTTATCCAGATACAGTACCGGTTCGCCATGCGAGCGGCATTGCACTCCCTGGTAAACACTGGGCAGGAAGCCGGAGCTCCACAGTTGCTTGCCGCCGTCAGGCGACTTACCTCCCGAAAGCAATACGATGAATCCCGGCAGATTCTGATTTTCCGTACCCAATCCGTAGAGCACCCAGGAACCGATGGAAGCGTATCCAAGCCGCGCATTGCCGGTGTGCACCAATAGTTGCGCCGGTGCGTGATTGAATTGGTCCGTATGCATGGACTTGATGAAGCAAAGGTCATCAATGTGTTCTTCCAGATGAGGCAGGCGGTCGGAAATCCAGTGGCCGCTCTGTCCGATCCGGTGAAACGGATACTGCGAAGCCAAAAGTTTGGGAACGCCGCTGATGAATGCGAAACGCTTGCCCGCCAAAAATGACGCGGGACAATCCTGGCCATCGAGTCGCTTCAAATCGGGTTTGTACTCAAACAGTTCCAATTGGCTTGGTGCCCCGGCCATGTGCAAGTAAATAACCCGCCGCGCCTTGGCGGCAAACTGAGGCGGCAATGTGGCCAGGGGGCTGGTTCGGTCGCGGGTAAAGTCGAGACTCGCGGCTTCGGAGTGGCCAGACTCATGCGGGGCGCTAGCATACTTTGCCATTGACGTCCCCACAAAGAGAGTTCCCAGTCCACTGCCGAGCGTGCGCAAGAAATGACGGCGTGTTTGCGCCTGCAGCAGGGCCGTTTGCAAATCAGTCAGCCGATTTTTGGCGTTTGACATGAAGATTACCTGGTCAAAGCGGCATCGAGATTGAACAGAACGCTTGCCACGGCCGTCAATGCCGCCAGTTCATTCCCGGAGCTGTTTTTCGCGCTTGCACTCGCAGCGACCTTCACGATGCGAGGCGCACTCGACGCGGTGAGAGCTTCTTCATACAACTTTCGCAATGTTGCCATCTCACTGTCCGTCGGATTACGCGACAGCACTAAGCGTGCGCCGTATGCAAGCCGCCCGTCAAGAGCATCTGTCTCTTTCATCATCCGCAGGGCAAGCGCTGCGGAAGCCTCTTGATATACCGGATCGTTCAGCGTTACCAGAGCCTGCAGCGGAGTGTTTGTCGGTATCCGCCGTGCCAGACTCACATCGTGCTCCGATGCATCGAACGTTAGAAAGCTGGGATAGCCGCTGGTGCGTTTGATATACGTATAAATCGCGCGCCGATAACGATCGGGTCCAGTTGCATCCACCCACTTGCTGTCGTTATAAACGGAGTTCCACACGCCCTGGGGTTGCGGCGGCATCACCGGAGGCCCGCCCATGGTGTCGCTCAACAGTCCGCTGGCCATGAGAGCCTGATCCCGCACCATCTCTGCGGTGAGCCTTTGCTGCGGACCACGCGCCAGCAAGCGATTGCGTGGATCTCTCTCCACCAGTGCCGGCGTAGCTTTAGCGCTTTGACGATAGGTAGCGCTGGTTACGAGCTCGCGTAATAACGCCTTCATGTCCCAGTGAAGATCGTTCTGAAAGCGAAGTGCCAGCCAATCGAGCAACTCGGGATGACTCGGCTCTTCGCCCACACTGCCAAAGTTTTCTAACGTCTCGACAATCCCCGTCCCGAAAAGTTGCTCCCAGTAGCGGTTCACCGCGGTGCGAGCAGTCAGCGGCTGCTCCGGACTAAAGAACCATTTTGCCAGCGTCAGGCGATTGCGAGGCGCACCAAGGGGAAGCTTTGGAAATAATCCGGGGACATCGGGAGTGAGCGCCGGACCTGTTTTGGTGAGAAAGTTTCCGCGTTCGAACTCCAGCGTATCTCGTTTTTCGTACGCCTCCTGCTCCACCATCACGGGGGTTTCAACACTGCGGATTTTCTGCAAGCGTCGAGTCAGGTCGGTGAGCCGCGCCAGGCTGGCGCCGAAGTTGGAGTCTTGCGTCAGCGCTGACCAACTCGCATCCGCAGTGGCTGCCATGCGCGCGCGCCTCACAAGAGCAGGCTTGTCGCTGACGTTCTCGGTCTGCGTCAGGTGCACTTTCAGGAGGCTGCCTCGAGATAACCGCAGAGGTGAAGCGGGAACTCCGATCGTCCACCGAAGGCGGAAAAGACTTGGATTTGACGCAAAACCGCCCGTTTCCGGGTCAGCCTTGAACTTCGGCCCCCGTTTGGCAGCCCGCCCCACTGCCGCTTCCAGATTCTCTTCCGAATCCGAAATAAAATAACGGAACGGAATCCTATCTTGGTGGCCGTTCGGCTGAACGATCCAGGCGTCGATCTGGTCAACAATGAAACCGTCCTCCGGCGTGTGGCGGGCAGCGTCGGGATTCGCTGGTATTATCTCGATGCGCAATGCTGTCACGATAGGCGCATCAACGGTCGCGGTCAGCTGATAAACCGATTTGCCCGGAGTGTTGGCCGCAGCCCGCATCTCACCATCATGAATCTGGAAGGCAACAGGCTTTTCTCCTGCGCTGGAAAGCGCCAGTTTCCTGGTTTCGGCAATGGCTTTAACAAAATACTTCCGTTTGTCCTCTTTCTTTTTGGCCGATATTTTTTCCTCCGGCAAACGCGCCAGCTGCCGCTCCAATTGATCCGCCTCCCAACGCAAGGCAGGTGCCTGGCTGGCGGATGCTGCGGTGATCGGCAAACTTATCCATTGTGCCTGATCCTCCCACTCCCGCCCCTGATCCACCACCGAATGCGTCAGCGCCGCGATCTGCTGCTGAAGATTCGCGACTTCTGCGTATCTGGCCTTATCTTTTGGAACGTACAAGACGGGCGTATCCTCGGGAAGGTCGGCATCCCGCGAGGTATTGAAGAAGGCCAGGGACTTATAGTATTCGGAATGCCGGATCGGATCATAAGGGTGGGAGTGGCACTGCACGCAATTCATGGTGACGCCATTCAGTACGGACCACGTAGTCGCCGAGCGATCCATCGCGGCCACCAACCGGAATTCTTCATCATCGGTACCGCCCTCGTCGTTGTTCGGAGTCTGGCGGTGAAATGACGTCGCGATCTGATCCTCAAAGGTGGCGTTCGGGAGCAAATCGCCTGCCAGTTGCGTGATCACAAACTGATCGTAAGGAAGATTGCGGTTGAAAGCGTCAACGACCCAATCGCGGTAGGGCCAGACGCCAGGACGATCCCGATCGGCTTCATACCCCTTGCTGTCCGCGTACCGTGCCAAGTCCAGCCACATCGATGCCCAACGCTCGCCATAGCGCGGCGAGGCGAGCAGCCGATCCACCTGTTTCTCGTAGGCGTGGGGCGAGGAATCAGCCAGATACGTCGCCTGTTCCTCCGGCGTGGGCGGCACTCCGGTGAGATCCAGGGAAACTCGACGCAGCAAGCTGGCCTTATCGGCTTCAGGAGAAGGCTCGAGCCCCTCCTTCTCCAGTCGCGCGAGAATGAATCTATCCAGTGGTTGACGTGCCCACTCGGATCGCTTCACTGCGGGCAAGGATTGTGGCTTGGGGGCAACGAAGGCCCAATGGTCCTCCCACTGGGCTCCTTGTTTAATCCACCGGCGCAGCAATGCGATCTGCTGTGGGGGAAGGGGCGGCGCGTGGTACGGCATGCGCGCCTCCGGATCTTTCGAAGTTACCCGCGCGATCAGTTCCGATGCATCCGGCTTGCCCGGGACGATCGTCGGACGTCCGGACTTCCCGACTCCCAGTGCTTCCTCTCGAAAAATGAACGAAACTCCATTCTTTTGCCGCACTCCGCCGTGACAAACGACGCAGTTCTGGTTCAGGATGGGCCGGATATCACGGCTGAAGCGTACCTGCTCCCCGAACGGCGTATCGCCAAACGGACCTGCGCCCCGCCATGTCACTAGTCCGCCACCAATCAGGACGACTGCAACCAGAGCCGTGATCCAATATCCGCGATGGGCGGTGAGGCCGGGCATAACACCATTATGAGTAGCACAAAGTCTGGCCAATGAGAAGGAGACCGCAGCCCCGGCAATTCGGACGGATATGGCTGGCCCGAACGAGAAGCAGATTGGATTGGCATCGACCCGGAAGTCGATTTCGCTGCGATCTGGGCACGATTCGACACTTTGGTGATGGGTAGGCGAACGTATGAGGCTGCAAACAAGCGACTGGGTGAATCGACCTTCTCAGGAACCACTGCTATCGTTCTCGCGGAATGCCCGCAAGATCATCCGGAAGTGACTGTCGTCTCCGAGTTGAATCCAGATTGGGTACGAACCTTGCAACCTCGGAGTGGCAAAGATATTTGTTTATTTGGAGGTAGCGAACCTTTTCGCTCCTTTCTAGATTCCGGCCACGTGGACACCGTCGGGGTGAACGTCATACCTGGGCTGTTGGGAGGCGGCGTTCCACGGCTCCCTCCTCCTTATAATCCAGCCAAGCTGTGTTTGCTGAGCCACAGGATTTACCGTTCGGGGCGGGTGTCGCTGGCGTATCAGGTGCAGCACTAGCTGTCCGTCTCATTTGCTGCGCTCCAATAGCCGCCGCGAACAGGCGAGTGCGTCTCGACCCCAGCCATTTAACACCAGGCGCCCTTCGTTGCATTGGGCAAACCTAGGAACTCAATCCTCCTATAGGTTCGCCTCATGACCGACGGAAGGTGTCGGTTGTGTTGACCATGAGGCGTGGGCTTGGCAAGACGCAGTGGTGATGCGCCCAGTTAATTAATGTTACGCATTCGGTCGTTGCTACCGCCCACGTCTTCGGCGGCGTTCCTACCTGCGTTCCACTCCACACCCTTAACAACGCGCGAATTGTCCCGAGAGCAGGCAGCAAGATCCACTAAGCCGCTTCCAGCACCGACAAGATATTCCCCGCTGGATCCTTGAACCAAGCGATCGTCGGCCCATTCCCGCGAGAAATCCCGCGCGCGTCCGTCTTCAAGTTGGGTTCGTTATAGACTTCAAATCGCACGCCGCGTTGGCTCAGTTCATCCACAGCTTTCTCCACGCTGTCTACGGGAAAATTCAGAACCGTGAAAGTGGCAGGCTGGTGATTGGGTTTAGGGTACATCAGAGCTTTGTTGCCGCCGGAAAGAGGCATAACCAGGGTGCCTTCCGGCCCGCTGGAAAGTTCGATCCCCAGCGTCTTGCCATAAAATTCCCTGGCCTTCTGAATATCGTTCACCGAAAAACTGCTGAATGCCTTGCTTATGTTGAGCATGGATGCACTCCCTAGAGATTTAGTGTTCTAACTTCGATGCGGAATCAGCTTTCGCGGTTTTCGAAGGTTGGACCCGGCCCGACCCAACATCTGTGCCCGCTGCGCACGATGGCCGGCGAGTGTTCAATGCTTTGGCGGGATGGCGTCGATGTTCCTTTCCGGCATTACGAAATCCAACAGAAGGATGTCCGGCGCGTTGCGCTGCCGCCTGCAGCGCAGATACTCCAAATTAGTTGTCATCGGGGCCCTAGTCCATACTATTGGGGAGGTGGGTTTTGGCGGCGCCTCATGTATTCTGCGGGAGCAGAAATCCGATATTCTGCGGGAGCAGAAATCCGAGCTCGGCAGCAAGGAAAGAAGAAGGTGAAATGGGCTTACAACCACTCTCCAGCTTATCTTCGGTGCAGCCTAACGTAGGCGCTCGGCTGATCGTGGTCTCAAATAGACTCCCGCTGACTTTGCGGAAAACCGAGGATGGCTGGTCCACCGAACGTAGCTCCGGCGGCCTCGCCAGCGCAATGAATCCTCTGATCCGAAAAGGCGGTGGAGACTGGATCGGTTGGGCCGGAGGTGGCGGAGAAGAAGATGGCCAAACCCGCAGCGCTATTCTTGCACAGTGGGCGGAAAATGAACGGTGTTTCGCCGTAGACCTGCCAGAAAAAGTGGCAACAGGATTCTACGAGGGCTACGCCAATCAAACACTCTGGCCAGTCTTTCACAACTTCCCCTCTCAGTTGAAATTTGAAGCAAAAAGCTGGGATGCATATGTCGAAGCAAATCGCATCTTCTGCGAAGCAGTTGTCAATCGTTATAAACCGAACGACTTAATCTGGGTACACGACTACCACCTGATGCTGCTTCCCCGAATGTTGCGTGACAGGCTGCCCGACGCAGCCATTGGTTTCTTTCTCCACATTCCCTTCCCGTCGTCCGAAATCTTTCCGATCCTCCCCAGACGCGAGGAGCTTCTTGAGGGTCTCCTTGGGGCCGACCTGCTTGCCTTTCAGACCCATGGACACTTGCAACAATTCCGCGCCGCATTGCTTCGCGTCCTCGGTATGGAAAGCAAAATCGCGCAGGTTGCAGTGGGAAGCCGTCCTGTTCGTCTGGAGGCCCTTCCCATCGGCATCGCGCCGGAAGAATACACCGATCTATTGAAGAGCGACAAAACTACAACTGATCAATATGCCGAGTGGATCGCGCGCTACAGCGGACGAAAGGTAGTGCTTGCGGTTGATCGGTTGGATTATACGAAGGGCGTTATCGAGCGCCTGCGGGCATACGCTCATTTGCTTCGTTCTTCGCCAGAGCTCAAAGAGAAGGTGGTGCTGATCCAAATCGCCGTGCCCAGCCGGGAGGGAATCGACACATACCAGGACCTGCGAACCGAGGTGAATCGGTTGGTGGGAGAGATCAACGGCAAACTGGGCACGCCTGAGTGGACTCCTCTTGTCTATATCAATCGCTCGATAGAGCGAGCGGAGCTGGTGGGTCTCTACAAGTTAGCTGATGTCTGTTGGATCGGATCCCTGCGCGATGGTATGAATCTCGTGGCAAAAGAATATGTCGCCTGCAAGCTCGAAGGGGACGGGGTACTGGTGCTGAGCGAATTTGCAGGTGCCGCCGCTGAGATGGGCGAGGCTCTTCTGATCAACCCGTTTGATGAGGAGCGCACTGCGGCCACGATTCAGCGTGCCCTTGCTCTCGACGACCAGGAACGGCGCCAACGCATGATGGCTCTCCACCATCGGGTCCATCGGAATAATGTCTTCCGCTGGGGAGAGCGGTTTCTGGGTGCACTGCAAGAAGCAGTGTCGGAACGCGGGCGCTACATCGACACGCAGCCGCAGCGATTGCGGCCGACGGAGATTCGCGATGCTTATGCGCGCGCTGAGCGCCGCGTGCTAATTCTTGATTACGACGGAACCCTTGTTCCTTTTGCGAAACGGCCAGAGCAAGCTTCTCCTCCGACCCGGGTACTCGATCTGCTGAGTGCCCTGGCGTCTGAACCGCAGAATTGCGTCGCTCTAGTGTCCGGCCGGTCGGCGGAAAATCTGGATCGCTGGTTCGGAATGGTTCGAGGTATATGGCTGGTCGCCGAACACGGCGCCGAATTTAAGCCTCCATCCGCGCCCGCATGGGAGTCCTTGCGTCCAGAGGTACCGACAGAGTGGAAGTCGACCATCATACCGATTTTGGAGCACTTCGTAGATCGCACTCCGGGAAGCTTTGTTGAGGAAAAGAAATATGGGCTGGTGTGGCACTATCGCATGGCTGACCCGGAATTCGGAGAGTGGCTAGCGAATGAACTGGTGTCGATGCTGGAGGCAATGCTCGCTGAGACTGAACTAAGAGCGTTTCGCGGCGAGAAGATCGTGGAGGTGAAACCGGCCTGGGCCAACAAAGGCGAAGTTCTCGAACGTCTTCTGGCCACACGCTCCGATCCCGATTTTATTTTTGCAGCTGGTGACGATCGCACCGATGAAGACCTGTTTGAGCGGATCCAATCCGGCGCCTGGACGGTGCACATCGGTCTGGGACCCACTCGCGCTTCATATGTCATTGCAAATTTCGAAGCCTTGCGCAGGGTATTGGAATTGTTTGCCCAGTCCGGAAATCTCAGCAAGACATCCTGATTCCTCGATTTCGTAATCATTCGGCAGGGGTTCGACCCCCGCGTATGCACCGGCGTAGTCCGCCATGTCTTAAACTCATGGTCCTTAATCTCCGCGATCCTGGCCAGGATCGCTTTTAGCTCCCCTTCAGTCGGTTCCGTCGTTTTGGGGTTTGAATTTGCTTCTTGCCGAAGCGCAGCAATGCAGGCGCGGCGCAGGCACGCCCCATGGGTCCACATGTATTAAGATGGACGGACTTAAGAAAGCGTTCACAGAAACTGGAATTTCCGGCTGGTTCAGAAACTACTTGTGATCTGGGCGAATCCAGAATGGCTGCCTCCGAATAAAAGGCAGCTTCAAGGAGAAAATGATGGTTACGCGACGCGAGTTTCTCGATGCCCTTGCTCTGGGCGCGGCGGGACTGGCCGTGGGAACTACGGCAAAGAGCTATGGCCAGATTCTTGGGTCCAACGATCGACTCAACTTTGCCATCATCGGTCTTAATGGCCGTGCCTACGCTCACCTCTCGTCGCTCAAGGCAAATAAAAGTGCCGCGCGAATCTCGCATATCTGCGATGTGGACAGCAATATTCTAAGAAAGTTCGCCGACAGAGCGCAACAGGAGACGGGCGAGGCCCCCGCATCCGACAAAGATTTTCGCAGGATTCTTGAACTGAAAGATGTGGACGCCGTCACCATTGCCACTCCCGATCATTGGCATACACCCATGGCAATCGCCGCCTTGCAGGCGGGTAAGCACGTCTATGTAGAAAAGCCATGCAGCCACAATCCCGCCGAGGGAGAGATGCTGGTGCAAGCACAGCAGAAGTATCAGAAGCTCGTACAGATGGGGACACAGCAGCGCTCTTCACCCCACACTATAGAGGTCGTTGAAAAGATCCATGCAGGCATGATCGGCAGGCCCTACTTCGCGAAGGCCTGGTACGTCAATTCGAGAAAGTCGATTGGCACAGGCAAAGGAGCGCCGGTGCCGCCTCAGTTAGATTGGGACTTGTGGCAGGGCCCCGCTCCGCGTCGTCCTTATACGGACAATGTGCACCCCTATAACTGGCACTGGTTCAGAATCTATGGCACTGGCGAAACGCTCAATAACGGTACGCACGAAGTCGATGTCTGCCGCTGGGCGCTCGGCGTCGACTATCCGGAGCGAGTTGCATCGTCGGGCGGCAGATACCATTTCAAAGACGATTGGGAGTTCTACGACACACTGGTGACAAGCTTCGAGTACGAAGACAAAATGATCTCATGGGAGGGGAAGAGCTGCCAGGGAATGAAGTATTACGGCCGTGATCGTGGTTCGACAATTATGGGAACGACGGGCACAGTGCTGATTGATCGCGATGGCTACGAGATCTACGACCTCAAAGGCGACAAGACAGGCGAATTCAAGGTGGGGAAAACGACTTCGTCCTCTGACCTGATCGGCCGTGATTCCATGACAGACGCTCACTTCGCGAACTTTATTGCGGGTATCCGCAAAGGCGAGAAGCTCAACGCTCCTGTCGCCATCGGCAACATCGCCGTGACCATGCTGCAACTGTCCAACATCGGTTGGGAAGTCAACCGGGAATTGAGTCTTGATGCGAAAGACGGACGAATTCGAGGCGATCCGGAAGCAATGAAGATGTGGGGGCGCGAGTACGAGCCAGGGTGGGCGCCACATGTCTAACAAAACCACCTTCTCGCGTCGCGATTTCGTTCGCTCCGGTGCGGTGGTTGCGGCAGCATTTTCCGCTCCCGCCGACGTCCTAGCGCTGTCTCACGAACATCCATCCGCCGACCACGCATTGCCGATCCGTTTGGGTTTGGCCAGCTACACATTTCGTAACTTCAGCCGCGCCGAGATAATCGGCTTCATGAAGCAACTCAACGTATTCGCATTGAATGCGAAGGACGTCAAAGATCATCTCCCGATGGACGGACAGCAGGAGGCAGCCGCGCTGGCGGACTATGCCGCGGCGGGCATCAAGCTTCACGCTGCCGGAGCCATCTATTTCTCGAAAGATGAAGATGCAGACATCCGGACTAAGTTCGAATACTGCAAGAGAGCGGGTATCGGCGTTATTGTGGCCGGCGACCCCACACCCGAAACATTGCCGCGAATGGAGAAGTTCGTAAGGGACTACGACATTCGCATCGCGATCCACAATCACGGTCCGGAAGACAAGTTGTGGCCTTCGCCCCTGGATGTATTGAAGGCGGTAACGCGGATGGATCCGCGCATCGGATGCTGCATCGACGTTGGACATACGGCGCGCGCCGGCACGGATGTGGAGCAGGCGATCCGCGAAACAGGTCCGAGGTTATTCAACATACACATGAAGGACCTCACGAGCTTCGAAAGCAAAGATAGCCAAGTCGCGGTGGGAGACGGCATCATGCCAGTGCGGAAGATGTTTGAAGCGCTCATCGCAGCGAAATACCAAGGCTTTGTCGATCTGGAGTATGAGATTCATCCCGACGACCCGATGCCGGGCGTGATCGCCAGCTTCGCCTATATGCGAGGCGTCCTGGCGGGCATGGGATTCACGGGCCAAGGCTGAACCCGAAGCAACTCGTCACCTCCTCTAAGCATTTCTCTCGACCCGATCACGGGCACAACGACAGTGCGCTCATGCCCTCGCACGTCGCATTCGAGATGAAAGACGTATTGCCAGGTACTGCTCCTCCAGGCAACCAGGTGTTTGCTCTGACACTTACTGTTGATCAGCGTTGGCGTGTATCGGCCGGCGGCAACCAGCGGCATCGGCGTGGCCACCGCGAGGCACGAAGGAAATTGTGCAAACGGTTGATTGAAGGAGAGGACAGAGTCTTGGCGAGGGGCGACCGGAATCTCTCACCTACGTTGAATGACAAACACGGTCTTGTCGTCGACACGATCCGCTTCGCTAGCCTCCGTTCGGTATTCGTCCTGTTCAACGGCATATTTCAGGATGGCGTTACAAACTTCTTTTGCAGGCTCATCTTTGTGTTCACGGAGTACCTGTTCGATCTTCAGCCGGTCGTGCTCATCGCTGCCATCGTAAACCCCGTCCGTATAAAGGAAGAGGATGTCTCCCGGACTCATGAGGGTGATTTCCGCTACGGTGGATGACTCCATTTTGCGCGTCCGTGGCGTCATGGAAAGATACCTGTTCCGGTCTGGATTATCCTCCGGAATCTCCAACCCGAGAGCGAGGAACTGCGCCATGCGAGCCTTACCGATCTCGACGAACCTTTCGTATTCCGCGGAAAATACCAACGGCGGCGGGTGGCCGAAATTTACGAAGCGGAAATGTCCACTGGGGCGTATCTCACCGTAGAGCATTGTTGCGATCTCCCGCGAATTGTCATCTTTATCCCAGCCCAAGGCGTTTCGTGCAGTGACTGACTGGCCGAGCCTCAGATTGATCTTCTCGAACATTTCTGGCGTCGTTCTTCCGCTCCTATCCAACTCCGCTAGCATGAATGCATGGAACGTATCGTGGACGGTTGACGCAATCTTCGCCGAGATAATGCCGTGCCCCTCAGCGTCCACCAATAGCACTCCCGCGGTCGTGTGGAGTTCCTGCAGGTCTTCGGCAATTCTCAGTTGCTCTGAGCTTTTCGCCCTTCTGTATTCCGCTGCAACAGCATCCGAGTAGCCCGGTTTGGACTGCAACCACTCCACATGCGTATCCACCGAGTTTCGGGGGGTCTGGCCTTTAACAACAGGCTCCAGGTACTCCTTGGACAGCTTGAGTGCACGTGCGATGCGCCCGTCGATGTTGTAGCGCTGCTGAAAGTTGATGTACTCGAAGAGATCGCCGCCCACCGGACCGACAGGAATGGAGTTGCCATACATATCGATGCCGGCTATTTGGGGAATGGCACCCTCAACTGGCATCAGTCTCTTGCGGAGGTACTCGTCAATGGTGAGTTCAACTTGAGGCGTCGCCATAAGAACACTTCTGTGAGGCGGTTCCCTGTGCACATCTTGGACACGTGAATGGGAACAATTGAATTATACGGAAGGTCTGCGCGGACACCGAATTGTTCAGTTGTCGTTTTCCGTGTCCACACACCAGCCAGCGATTCGTCTCGCGGTCCAGAAACGATCGTGCTGTACCGGATGCGCCCGATTGCAGAGCGCAGATAGGTACGCCACGTTGTGCGGGGCGCGTCCGATTCGGCTGATTGCAGGAAGCCGCCCGTGGGCTGGATTTATGCCAATTCACGGGTGTCGGCGTGGTGAGAAGGGCATCGGGCGGTATCTTCAGCAAAGTCCTATTTCCCGCATTGCGTTTGGGGTACGTGTTTCTATCCGAGGATTTGGTGCCGGCTTTCTCAGCCTCTCGGGACGCTGCCGATATTTTCGCCTCGACGCTATATCAGACAGTGCTGAGCGATATCAGGCAACGCTGACAGACTTGATTCAAGAAGGACTTCGTGCTCGCCATGTCCGGCGGATGAGAATGCTCTCCATGGAGCGGCGAGGCGTGCTTGTAAGAGCGGTCAAAGCTGAGATGGGAAAAATGCTCAATGGGATTGGCACCGAAGCGGGAACGCACCACGTGGCACTCCTGCCACGTGGTCTCGATGATTCGACGATTGCCAGGAAAGCTGCCGAGAGAGGATTGCTATGCCCTTATCGAGCTGTTGCTTAAGCCGACCTTCGAAGAACGGGCTAATTCTTGGTCATGGCGGCACGAACGGGCAACAGATAAACGATGCAATGCGTGAGCTAGAAAGAGCTATGCGGAGTTGGAGGTATTGCGGATGCGCAGGTTAAGACGATCTCACTAGCGGCCGAGCCGCAAGGCGACGCCGTTAGGTGTTGTACTAATGCCCTCCATACCGCTACCAATGAAGCGTAGCCTTAAGGTATGTACACAACGACCAGAAGTATTGCGGCCGGTACTTTTATGACATGTAAAGACTGTGGGCACGCGGTCAGCATGAACAAGATATGCGAAAAGCCGCTTCAATCGGCGTCCGACATTCTGAGGCACATGGCTGGCCACAACGCATCCCACTCCTTCGCGTCGGTTGGGCCCGTCACCCGACCGGAAATGGAAATCGTCCCCATAGTTGAATTAGCTCGTGGTCTCGGCGTCCCAGCACGAGTAGATCGCTCGGACTCCCCAATTCCCAACCAGGTCCGCGGCGACCAGAGTGCGGACTCTCCGGATTCTCCTCAGACCAACTAATCCTGGAGGAGGTTCTGTTAACTATGTAGAGAGTTGCCGGGCGGATTCTGGCGACCGAGCACTGACCCACACTCCGACGTGAAAACCTCGTTCAATCTGCCTACCCTCTTGATGTGCGGATGTGCAGAACGACTTGACTTTGTGGTTTAACAGTCGCCGCATTGACGGCTCAAGTCAGGCGACCGAAGACCAAAGCTCGAGCCTCGATCTGTATCAACAGAACTACATCTTGAATGTAATGATTCGAGCGCGGCGGCAACCCCTTCGACTAATCAGCAGCTAGATGAAGGCCTTTGGGTAACACCAATCGCATTACGACGGACAATTGCGCCAATGAAGATCAGAACGTAAGGTAGTTGAGAGCAGTTTTCGGGGAAGAATTGTTTCGACAAGGGCGTCCCGTGACTCGAAAGAGTCCGAGGCGCTTTCGTTTTGCATCATTGCTTGTTGAACTGGGCGCTCCTGCGCAGCTCAGAGTTGCGAGGTTACTGTTAGCTGCTTCGACTAGGCAAGGATCGCTACGCTGATCGCCTCTGTTTCACGGGGTGCGACCGGGAGCGGGGCTCTGCTTTCATTTGTTCTGTCGAATCCATTCTGTAGCCAAGGTCTGTGAGTTGTACAAGTTCATGCTGGATTGCCTGTAGGCGTTCCTGCCTCCGGGCCTGAGACATTTGGGCAATTGCATCATTCCGGACGGCACGTCGGAACTGGTCATTCAACTCCCGAATGTCAGCGATCTCCTCTCGGAAACGTCCAACCTTGTCCCGAAGAACCCATAAGTGATCCATATCTTCAGTGGGCCGCATACTCCCTTCGCTTCAGGTGACGATTCGCGGTGCGCAAGCCGCACTACTGTACGGCCGAAATAAGATGAAAGACACGATACATCGCTGTCAGTTCTGCGTCTGTTCAACTTTGCACAGATCGTGAAATAAACTCATCTATCGTTTTATTGTTTTGCACCGAACAGTGGAAATCCTTGTGACAATCTACTTTTGGAATTGCGGTTGTTCGATACTGTTGAACAACATAGAACACATTGCCACGAAAGCGGGGCAGTAGCGGACCTTAATGCCTGACTGCCCGCTGCTTCCCGATACTGGAATCGTCCGTTCGATCCTGGTGCCAGCCTGTGCGCTCGTTCGATGATCAGCTGCAATCCTTGCGGCAGTTTCGCTGTCCGTTATGTATTCATCCACTGACCACGGGATTCCCTCTGGCGCTTCGGAATAGGCTGGAGCATCTCCTGCTGGCGGTGAGCGCAACAGCGAGTTTATTTCTCCACCGTCACACTACCGCTTTGAGAAACTGGCCGCGCCACTCTAGGCAGCGACGATTTAGTCGAGATGTGATCAGCCCGCAGTTCGGTCACATTCTTTGTCGAGACCCAGGGACCTCTGGCTTTCTCTCGCGCATCCAGAGGAGCAGCAGGATCGTGAACAGCACGATAAGCCGACCGAGGGAAAGGCGGCTATGCTCATCAAAGAAGACCGTCCTTGGCAAGTCCCGCGTCTACCGCGCAGCAACCTTCCGATGTCCGACTGTCGGCCTCTTGCCTATATTGTCTGCTGTACTCAAACAGGCTTCGGACCTTTAGCCGCAACCAGCACGGCCAATACGGTCGCAGTATTGCGAACACTTCCCGCAATCGTCATGAGTGCTTCCGATATGAGCGCATGCCGCTCCGCCAGTCCCTCAAGCCGCGCGCTGACACCGCAGAGTTCATCGACTTCGCGCAAGATCGCTGCAAAAGGCATAGGCAGGCCTCGCTGTTTCACTGAAAAACCTAAGGTGGAAGAACTTCAGATGGACTGGCTTAGGTCAGAAGACCTGAAAGAGGAGAAGGAGATAATCGCCCCAACCAATCGTAGCAGATTGTCCATTCTTTGGTGAAAAACAGCTTGCTCGGCGGGTAAAATTCCCAAACCTGATCGATGTTGATCAGCGGCAGCCGTCGTTTGGCTACGCTACTCATGTACCTCCAAAAGGAGGTATTTATGGCTAGCCGCAGCAGGCGCGGACGGCGCATTGCCGTATTCCACGCCAGTTCTCGACACGACCGGATCTCTGTACGGGACGACAACGCAGGACGGGTGACGTCGTCTTTAAATACACCCAGTGATACACCGCCTCGTCCAAACGGCAGGACGCACACCTGACGCAAACAGCGATTACACTCAAATTTCCCTGGGAAGATGGCCTTAGCCGGGATGCTTCACCCGCCGCTCTCGCGCATTGAGCGTCGTCCGATGATAATCTTTGATTGCCGCCTCGCCTTTAAATTCCTCTGATATCGTCCATGTTTCCTTTGTGCAGGTGGCCATGAATAGTGGAGACAACCAGGGTCCGGATCGCGATGTGCGTGAAAGGGTCGTGAACCTGATGCAGTCGATCGGGAAAGGACCAAAGAAGCAGATCCCAGCTGAGGAACTGCAGAACCTCAAGAGTGCAGCCATCCGCCTCGATCTGATGTTGAAAGCTGCCAACTCCGATCAGCAGGCATTAAAGAGCGCGGCAGCGAGGCTCGACCAGTTGCTGTCCGACATCCGCGCGGGAAAAGACGTCACCAGCAACCTCAAGCGAAGAGAAAATTCTGGAACGTGAGACCTATGTGATTCTTTTCGCGCGCTAGCTCCTACTCGCGCGGTGACTTGGATCAGAAGTTGACGCGAAAATTGTCTTTGAGCAGATAACGCGCAATTTTGAAATTAGCCGTTGTAATCAGACTCCCAGATCGGGAGAGCCCCAGAAGTCGCGTTTTGCAGGACAAGAACCGTGCGCGTGTTTGTTCGCGTCGGTCCACAGGAGAAAAACCCACTCTGGTTACCGAGACGATGTGCGGCTTGGATGGCCCCGATGACTCCACGACGGAAGTGCCAAACGCGCCGTGCGGACCGGGTTCCGGGTTCCACGCGGTCAGGCACTTCCTGGCGAAGTTCCGGGCACAAGAGCCGCAGAATGCCGCAAATTCCGATTACGGGTGTGTCTTCTCGGACCGCAACCCTGTCGGAATCCAGCTGTCGTACTGAGGATCGGACAACGGAAGAGTCATACGAGCTAGCACAAAATTGTTTTGCTGCAGGTTTTCGTCCGCAGCCAAGCGACCCAGGAAAGCGCCCGAAACTCGAAACTCTTCAGATGTAGCGCCACGTTCAGAGTATCGCCAGAAATACATGGCTGTAAGGACAGCGACCGAAACGACCGCAACAACAATCGCGATTCTCTAAGATCAAGAAAGCAGGATAATAGATAATAGTTGCTTTACGGAGGAGTTCGGAAATGAGCAGCCTAGCCCTTTTGCAATCACTGAAAGACAGCATTCTCGGCCAAGCGAGCGTGAAAGCTATCTACGGCGACCCAATCGCAGCCCATGGCAAAACGGTCATTCCGGTCGCAAAAATTATCTATGGCTACGGAGCGGGGGCGGGTACTGGTAGTGTGGGCGATTCCAGTGCTAGAAGCGAGGGCGGGGGCGGCGTTGGAGGAGTAAGGGCTATTCCTGTGGGAGTCATCGAAGTGAGTGACCAGCAGATCCATTTCGTTCCGATTACCGACCGCAAGCGATTGGCTGGAGCCGTTCTCGCGGGCATCGGTCTCGGCATGTTGCTAGGGTGGCGAAGACGGCATTGAATCTTGTCGCCCACACAACAGGCATTTTGGCAATCGGCTCTCTCATGGTGAGAGTGAACCAAGTATGTTCGTCGCGAGCGTTGATGGATGTCACGCTGGATGGATCGCCTTCAGGGTTGAACTCCTCCCATCCGGTGTTGCTTCAGTTCTCCCGAAACGAGCCTTGAGGCTCAGATTCCAGAATCCAGTTCGAATTCTATTCGATTACGCCCCCTGTGCTTCGCTGCATAAAGAGCATCATCGGCACAGGCCACCAGAGCATTCCAGTTCGGGCACTTGGTTCCTCGAAATCCTGCAATTCCGAAGCTGGCGGTCGCCGTAGCAGTGCTGTCCCCAAAAGTAAATTTCGTATTTTCAAATTGTTTGCGTATCCGTTCGATTGCTGTCGTCGTACCTTCCTTGTCAGAATGGGTGATCATTACGAGAAATTCCTCTCCTCCCAAACGGGCACAGATGTCGGACTGTCGGGTAGATGTCTTGAGAATCTCCGCGAAGGTCTTAAGCACGATGTCGCCTGCATCGTGCCCGTACGTGTCGTTGACTTTCTTAAACAAATCCACGTCAGCCATCACCACCCAAAAAGGAAAGCCATGCCTAGCGGCAGCACTCAGTTGTCGCGAAGCCCAAACATCAACCGCACGACGGTTTGGCAAACCTGTCAGGGCGTCCGTCAATGCCATCTCTTCCAATAAGCGATTCTTCGCTTGGATTTCACGATGAAGCTCAACGATCCTGCGGCCCACCTCGACACGCGCCACCAGTTCACCGGGATTAAAGGGCTTCGTCAGGTAGTCGTCGGCTCCGGCAGCAAGTCCCTCCACCACTTGTTCTTTCTCGGTGTTGCCTGTAAGCAAGATGAGATGAGAGTGGGGGTCTCGGAAGTCTCGACGTATGCGCCTGCATAGTTCCAGTCCGCCGATATGCGGCATATCCCAGTCACTGATAACCACAGCAGGCTGGTATTTTGCGAACAGATCAAGGGCTTCCCGCCCATCCTTCGCGAACAATACACGGTATTGCTCCCGCGAAAGGGAATGCTCCACCATCTTGCGATATACGGCCGAATCGTCAACCGCTAGAACGGTGAGTGGCTGTGGAGCAGGCTCGATGTTCTCGCTCAAGCTCGTCCTTCAGAACCGAGTTCTGCCTTGCGGAATTGTCCGGCAACACCTTCGGGAAGCATCTCTTCCAGCTTTTGGGATAGCCAGACCTCTAGTTCGGACTCCCGCTGGTCCGAAATGGAAACGAAGCGAACTCCCAGATGGCCGGTTTTCGACCAGCAGATCGTCGATTCTGCGAAAAAGGGTACCGTATGGTCGGGTAGCGTGAACTGAACGCGGACGCTTTCTCCGGGAAGGAGCGGAACCGGAGTGCTCAAAGCCATACCCCCTCCGCTGATATTTTCGCTGTTGCACCACACTTCCTGCCTGCCTTCGCTCCGGATAATGACTGGAACAGAGACCGGGTAACGGAAATAGCGTCTCCGTTCTCTCAGGATGAGCCCATATGCAGGCTTGAGGGTTTTGTGGATGGATTGCGCAGAAAGCGGTCTTTCGAAGACAAACTGAGATTTCTTGCGGAGAGCCGATGTAACTTCTGCATCATTATCTCCGATGCCGAATGTGACCGCCGTCCGGTTCGATGGGGACAGACGCGCCTGGTCCAGAATGTCTCCGGACTGCCCTCCCAGTTGAAGATCAACAATCACGGCATCGAACTTCCGCCGCTCCAGCAGGAGCGCCGCGCTTGCCGCGTCCTGACATGCATCAGGCAAAATCGACAATTCTCGCAGGGCGAGGCTAAACTGCTGAATTGTAACTGGATCGGCGGACACTAAGAGTGCGAGTCCTATGGACATAAGTGAAATACTCACCTCATGAGATTTGTTGTCAAGATTGGCTGCCGCTGGCCTGCGTCTGGCTTGCATTTCGGCGGCGTTGCCCCGCAGCTTGTCGGCAACTTTGTCAACTGCTAAAGGTCTGCAGAAGTAGTAGCCTTGAATTTCATCACAATGATGTGCCCGCAGGAACGACATTTGGGCTTCGTCTTCGACACCTTCGGCAATCACTTTGAGCCGCAGGCTTTTGGCCATGCTGATAATTGCGGTGGTGATCGCCGCATCATCAGGATTTACCGCGATATCTCGGATAAAGGAGCGGTCGATTTTGAGCCTGCTGACCTGAAACTGTCTCAAGTAGCTGAAGCTGGAATAGCCAGTTCCAAAGTCGTCAATCGCCAGCGTCAACCCCATCGCCTTTAATTCCTGAACAACTGATAACATCAGGTCCGCATTGGCCAGAAGTAGGCTCTCTGTGAGCTCCAGTTCGAGATATTTTGGGGCGAGGCCAGTCTCATTTAGCACCCTCCGGACGAGGGCGCAGAAGTCCTCTTGACGAAACTGCACTGCCGATACATTCACCGCTACCGTCACCGCGGGAAGACCTTCATCTTGCCATTTCTGGGCTTGAGCACAGGCAGTCCTGAGCACCCATTCGCCAATGGGTACGATCAATCCGCTGTTCTCCGCAATCCGTATGAACTTATCGGGCGCCACCAAACCCAAGCCCGGACGCTGCCAGCGAAGAAGCGCCTCCACTCCGGTGATCTCTCCAGTGGCAATATTCACTTGCGGTTGGTACATCAGAAAGAGTTGTTCTTTGGCGAGTGCCAGCCGCAAGCTGCTTTCCAAGGTCAACCGCTCGACCGCCTGTGCATTCATGTCCTCGGTGAAGAAGCAAAAGTTGTTACGGCCACTCTCTTTGGCGCTATACATTGCCGCGTCGGCATTCTTGATCAGGGTGTCGCAGTCCGCGCCGTGGTCTGGAAAAATACTGATTCCGACGCTACAGCCAACGCTGAGGGAGTGACCTTGAACTACAAATTCTGCGGTCATCGCGTCCATCAGCCGCTCAGCGGCAACCGCTACGTCGGGCACATCCCTCACGTCAGTCAGCATGATGAGGAATTCGTCGCCACCCAGACGAGCTACTGTGTCCTGTTCACGCCCGCGCGTCTTCAGTCGCTCGGCAACTTCTTGCAAGAGCAGATCGCCGACCGAGTGCCCCAGTGAGTCGTTGATGTCTTTGAACCTGTCGAGGTCGAGAAACAGAAGCGCAACCTTACGTTGGTGTCGACGAGCGCCAGCCAGTGCCCTCGCCAGTCGATCCTTTAGCAGAGTCCGATTGGGTAGGCGCGTGAGATCATCGTAGTAAGCTAGAGATTGAATCCGTTCCTCGGCGGCCTTGCGCTCGGTAATGTCGGTGCGGATGGCAACGTACTGCCGCGGTCGGTCACTCAGACCGAGAAAGGGTACGATCGTAGTGTCGACCCAGTACAGCGATCCATCTTTGGCCCGGTTCTGGATTTCGCCGTGCCAGACCCCGCCGCCCGCAATCGTCCGATACATCTGCTGGAAAAAATCCCTGGAATGATGCCCCGAGTTGAGAATGCGATGGTTCTGGCCGATCAGTTCATCCCTGGAATATTGGCTGATGGCGCAGAACTTGTCGTTTACGTAACTAATTGTTCCCTGAACGTCGGTCATCGCCACGATAGCGTGTTGATTCAGCGCGAATTGCAGATCGGCCAGCTCTTTAAATTGAGCCTTGCTGATGGCGCAGTCATCTTGTGCACCTTTGTTAGCTTGCTTCGGTTCCGTAACCTCACGGATTGCTGACATTGCTGTGCTCCATCATCTTCTTCGAAGTACTAGGTAGTCGGCTAGGGTTCCGATTTCGAAGCAGTCGCGAGCGAAGGAAGAGGAATTTCGTACTGTGGATAGCTTACTTCACAACTACTCCCGAACTTTGGGGCATTAGGTGGGCAACCTTAGGGTAGGAACGCTGGCCGAACATAACTGAGACATGAAGTCGGTAGGATTGCGCTCTCGGGAAGCCGATCCTTCAGCCATGGCTGGCCACTTACCTTGCCAGCTCCAACCGACTCCACACTCCAAGTTGGCAAGTTTGTCAAATACGTGGCGCAAATAATTCTTCACCACCTATGCGCTGGGAGCGACGATCCTGCCAATTTCGCGATTGGTCAGGCCTTCCCCAGACCAGAATCGAAATCTGACTTTCCTTGGGTTGAGACCCTGACAAGGTGTCATGACTGTACTTTCTCCCTCGTGAACATAGCGAGCCAACTTTACATGTGGGGGTCCATCGAAGATTCCAGCGCGCAAATCAGCGTGCGAAGGTGCTGTTTTTACAGTGTGCGGCCCGATACTTAACTGGCCTCCGATTTCGTTATTGCTGCACCCTTGCAGGAACAAGATCAAGAAGTGCTGATTCCGGGGCGTAACTTTGACTTGATCGACGATGCATTCGTCCTACGCGACATCAAGTTCTTCGATTCCAGCGCTTGGGGCTGATTCCGACAGTTGGTATTGGTATTCGTTCAATCCTTGGGCCATCCCTTGGGCTATTTCTTGAATCGCGCCCACACGTTCGGCGCATTGAGATCCTGCTTTTAGACGGTCCCTTAACAGATCGCAGTGGCCGCTGATGACAGCCAATTTGTTAACCAGATCACGAACCGTCGGGAGCGCCAAGTCGCGGGGGACATCAATTGAGTTCTCCATACTTCAACCTCACCTTCTACTCACGATTCGGAAGTTCCGCAATTATTTTCAAGTCCACCTAGTGCTAGCAACCAGATACACAAGCTACTTGTCCTTGGGCCCGGTCCTTTTGCACGACATAAATAGTGCCCCATCTTGTGGTGTGGAGATATTCACTCTTGAACACTTCTGATAGTTGGTGAAGGTAGGTCAGATCGATGAGGCGCCAGTCGATTTATTTCAAGAATGTCCAATGTTGAGCAGACACTACGGAACGGTAATAGTAGGTTCTTATCATTGAGGGAGAGATGAGGAACTGACGCGGCCTGACGCGGCCATTTCCGTATTCTTTCCGGTTCCTGTCCAGTGGCGCAGCTAACGGGTCGGGCTGCGCCACGATCTTGTAAGGCCGCTCGCCTATGATGAATAGAATTCCTTCGCCGATCCATCGACTGATCGAGACGACCCCAGTGGTGCACCCGAGCCGCCCGATCCCTCGCCATCAATCGGAAGGCTCCGTTTCAGACGTCCCCCAGATTGTGTGTTCAGCACACTGAGATTTCTCCGCAACCCCGCAAACAGGATTACTTGCAATATTCGCGAATCGTGCACCGGCACAGGAGTGTAGCCTTGCAACTTCCGCATCTTGCCATGGGCGACAGCAGCGGCGGAACCGATGGATTCGCTTTCTTCCCCGGGTTTGTGGGATGCTCTCAGGCGCACAACGAGTTCTTCAATCAGTTTCGGAAGATATCCGGTATGCTCGTCGTCACTTAGAGAGACGTAGTTGAGTTCTTTGCTCTTTTTGACTTCGTCGGCCAGTTCTAAACAATATCGTTGGTACAGCGCTGCAAGATTGCGGCGACTCGTTCCTTTGGCCTTGGGACAGCAGGTCTCGGACTGAGTAGCTTATCGTCTACGAGATCAGCGAGTTTCTTAAGTCTTGAAGGCCTTCACGATGATTTTATCCGCCTCCAGAAGGATAGCGTCCATCGCAGCTTCATGTCGGGGTAGCCGCTGGTCAGCAGCGTAAGTGCGTTCGGATGTGGCGCGTTGCGATCATCACCGTAAACCCATCGCTGGGGTTTGGCATGTGGAGATCAGCGATCAGGACGTCGATGCTCTCTGTTGTGATCAGCTTGAAGGCCGGGGTCACTTTGGCGGCTGCGACCACGTCGGAGCCCTTGCGTTCAAGGGTCGCGGTCATCACTTCGCAAAAAGGCATCGTCATCATCCACAAGCAAAACCTTGTAGGAAATAGGGCGTTCGGCCAGAGTCATAACAGTAGCACCTCTTTTGCTGAACTAACTAGAATGTGCATCACGTTTATTGTGAGCAATGATCAAAATTGAACAGTTATGTAGGCTGTTTACTAAATATCTTGTGTGAAGGTGAAACTCGTGAATGCGGTCATGGGTTAGTGGCCAAGCACCCGCCGTTCGACCCTCACGACTGCTTCACTTTGCTGTTGTGTCGCTGAATCCTTCGGGCCGGACCACCGGGTTCGGCCCTTTTTGCGACTGAGGGCGTCAAATATGGGTTCGCAGGAGAATCGAAGCGTAAGTTATGTCCGGCACCAGTCCGGCGCACAAGAGAGTTGAAATATGCGCGGCTGCATGCATACTGCAATTCGGACTGGCTTCTTTTTTGCGCTAACCTATTGCATTATTTATGCAGATATCAATCGTGCGTCCGATGAAGAGCTCATCGGGAGGCCTTCCGCCCGGAATAACCTGGTGGAGGCGGCAGGCGATTCACACCTACCCGGCGGATACGACGATTTCCCAACCCAATGACTCCAAATCCAAGTTCCAATGCCGCCCTAGGGGTGTGGTTGCGTGGTCTCGATGTGGCGAGTGGGACGGGCTGCCCTCAGGCCAAACCTTACTCGTACCTCAATTATTCCCCGCAGCTGAACCCCAGATAAACAAACCCAGGTAGCTAGCGGCAAGGGCAAAAAACAGGAGGGTCAGAAGCGCGTGCCCTACGACGAATGCCGTTCCCTTCGGCCAGTCGGCGTGCGAGAAGTAGACTGCATCGACAAGAATCCGAGCAGCCCAGTAAACCCCGATAAAGCAGGCGAGACCTAATGCCGCACGGTCGCCAGCGAGGAGTTCGGCGTGCAGCACCAGGGTCAACGTACCGAAAGCAATGATCGTCAGCACTGTGAATCCACTCTGCACCCAAAGCAGTTTCCGGTTAAAGGGCATCAGTTGCCGCAAGTCCTGCTTCCACCCGAGTCGATAGGGCACTTGAAAGCTAGCAAAAAGAATTACGAAATGCGCGGCACCGACCAACCAAAGATCGATATCAAAGAAGCGCTGAGCCAGTGAATTAGTCATAGCGCATGAATTGCCCGCATGAACGGAAGTATTACACGCAAGACAAAGCGTGGGTGAAAAAGCAATAGGACGGGCCCAACAAGGAATGCCATCATGAAAGACCAGCCACGTATTCCCTGTCCAAGACCGATCCGTTTGCCGAACCGCGAATGCTCGATCGTGATTCCCGTGCCCTGGAGCAAGAAGTAGGTTGTGGGGAGACCATAGCCTCCGCGAGCCGGAACAGAGATCACCAAGTCGTGGATGAGACCGGATACAACGAATACCAGGAAGCCGGCAGCGCCCGCACCTATGGTTCGATGCAATGGGCGGAAGATCAACTGATGAGCGAGCTGGCGGAAACCGAGATTCCACCGCTTGCCCCAAAACTCTCCCAGGGTCGAAGAGCGCAGCGGCGCCGACATGATGGGTTCGGCCTTGACGCCAATGCTCTGCCACAGCAGGCTAACGATTTGGAAGGTGCCGAAGTGCAGCAGCAGGATCAGACCGAACATCCCAAGCCAGCCGCGTATGAGGGGGTCTTCCTGCGGTACCGATCGCGCCGTCCTCCAGAGTAAAAACGCTCCCAGTGCGGTTTCGATGACCGCCCAGAGCCAGGTCGCAGGGGCTGGCCGCGATACGTGCTGCCGCTCATCCAGGAAATCCTCTGCATCCATTCCCGGCCAGGCACAAAGATAGGCCGCCGAACGCCACGCCGGATGGGCGACTCGTGCTCGCGCTCTCCACCAAGTCAGCCACTTTAAGCTGAGGAAGATGGCGAACGACAGAGCCCACATGAACACCCAGGGCGGCAATCGATTGCGGCAAGCAACCGAGCTCAAAGGAAACACGCCGATGGGAAGCCAGCCAATCCACCAGGAGCCCTGCTCAACCTTAGGCGCAGTCTGTTTCGTTTCGCGAACCGGTGAGGATGTCACTCTTCTCCCGACAGGCGCACTTCGTAGACAGTTGGAAGCGGGTCGCCATCTATCCGGACAAAGCTACGAACCAGTTCGGTACGGGAAAAGTGACCGAGACTGAGGAGCCGGATGCATTCGTCAGTGGCACAAGTTTCCCATGAGGTACGCCGTCCCCAGGGAAAGCAGCTAGCCTCGATGACGCGCACCGGCAGACCTTCTTGAAAACCGGCATCGATCTGTTCTCGCAGCCAGCGCAAGTAATTCAATTTTTCCAAGACTGCGACCTTCGGGTCTTCGCGGATCACCACGCCAGGGAAATCCGGGATATCAGCTCTCAGGGTGTGAATGTGCCCGTGACCCTCAACCAGAATCTCGATATCCAGTTCCATGAGCCGTTCGAGGCTCACCAGCCACTTCCGGCTATCGACATCCGGATTGGGGGTTGCGAAGTAGCTGCCCATGAAGGCGTCGCCCGCAAGCAGCACCTTCTCCTGGGGATCGTAAAGAACGATGTGATCGTCCGAGTGGCCGGGTGTGGGGATCACCTGCAAGCGGCCGGAGTCGGTATCGACGTTCACGCCCAACGCATAGTAAGGTCCCATCAAGTTCGGAGGCTGGCCGATTACAGCGGCGCGTATCCACGGAAGCTTCTTAAATGGCCTCAGGAATTGGGAGGTCATTTCCGAAACGTAGATCGGAGCGCCGGTAAGTTTGGCCAGCCAGTTAAGATTTCCGACGTGTTCTTCGTGGGCATGGGTGGCTATGACCTTCGTGATTTTCGGCTTTAATCGCCGAAGGTGGCGGGCAAGCGAGCTGCGCATCTTGGGCGAGCCCGGATCAATTGCAACTCCATCGTAGAGTACGGTAGTGAAGAGTTCACCGAACAGGAGCGGAACCATGTTGGGTAGCACGCCATTCAGAAACAGAATGGTCAGCTTGCCGTTCAGCAGATCGAGTCGCTTGTGGTGCGTCCGAGCAAAAGTACTTGCGCGTTGCGCCCCAGCCCTGATACCCGCCCACAGGACGAGCGGCAAACGAATGAAGAACCCCAGTGTGTAGCATGACCAGAACGTGCCTAATCGGGCTTGCCGTCGCACCGCTTCTGGTTTTGCAATATGGCACGCACCACCGCGACATTTGCTGAGCGAATATCTGTTTTTCGCGATGAACCCATAGAAACGACGTCCTAGATTCGCGAAGGGGAATCGCTGCCCCAGCGCTCCTATGAGCCAAGTGGACGGGAACAAACGCGCCAAACAACTGACCGCGTCCCAACCGACATAGATGGAACCTTCGGGGGTGACAACGTGCAATTGTCGCAGACATTCATCCAGCCCGAGGCGGGAGTCGATTGTAGACAGAATTTCTGCGCTAATGGGGAGACAGATGGTTTTGTTCTTGTCATCGAGGGCTTTCAGCCACGAGACACAAGCCTGACAAATCTCGCATTGCCCGTCATACAGCACCCGGTAGGCTGCCTTGGCGCGGGGCTTCTGGTCAGGCTCTTCGGCAACGTCGGTGACCGAACTTTCGGGCATGGCGGGAATGTTAGGTCGGACGGCAGGGAAAGGTCAATTGAAACGCTTTCGCGGAAAAATGCACAATCGTAAGAGCATCAGAAACTGCTATGTCTGTGTAATTAAAAGGATTATTTTAGCGTCCGAATTCATGTTTTTTGGGGTAAGATGGCTCTCCGTGTCTCTTCAAGCGGCTGTCGCCCTTGAAGGCTCCCCGGCCAGGTTAGTGTCGTGGGGCAGCATTTCCCCCTAAAAGCTTGGTTGAGAACTCCTGCCTTTTCGAAGGGGTGTCATGGTTACCCATGTCTTACCGCAGAAATTAGCGGGCCGTTACGATGTAAAAGACGTTCTGGGCCAGGGCGGTATGGGCCTGGTCTATCGAGCCTATGACACGGTGATTCGCCGGGACGTTGCGCTCAAGACTTTGCGCGACGCCCCCGAAGCCAACTCCCTCCAACTCTTCTACAAAGAATCCGATGTGCTGGCTTCGCTGAGCCATCCCAACATCGTCGAAATTTTCGACATCGGAGAGTTTGACGAGAACGGCCAGAAGAAGCCTTACTTTGTCATGCCCCTGTTACCGGGCACAACCCTCGATAACCTGATCCGCAATGCGCGTCACCGTCTGACGGCACAGCGCACGATAGGGATGATGTCGCAGGTCTGCCGCGGATTACAAGCAGCTCACGAGCGCGGTTTGGTGCACCGCGATCTGAAGCCCAGCAACATCTTCGTGATGGAAGATGACTCGGTAAAAATTATTGATTTCGGTGTGGCGCACATGACCAATGTGCACACGACGGTGGGTTTGAAGGGCACCCTGCTGTACATGTCGCCCGAGCAGATCGAGGGTAAGCCGTTGTCAGGCCTCTCGGATCTGTTTTCGCTGAGCGTGTTGAGCTACGAAGCGCTGACCGGAAGGCATCCCTTCCGCCGGGCCAACGAAGAGGAGATTGTCGACGCTATCCGGAATCAGGTTCCTCCTCCGGCGTCGGAACTCAATGCCGAAGTGAATGAATCGATTAGTCGCGTAATCCATAAGGGGATGGCGAAACAGCCCTGGCACCGCTTCTCCAATGCGCGTGACTTCGGCGACAGTCTCAACAAGGCATTGCGCAACGAGCCGATTGAATTTTTCGACGCTGCCCAGCTTCGTCCCCGGCTGGAGCGCGCTACCAAGGCTCTGGAGGAAGGCGATCATCAGTACGCTGGTGAGCTTCTGTCGGGATTGGAAGCCGAGGGCCACCTTGATAACTCCATTGCGCTACTGCGCCGGCAACTGGACCGATCGGTGCGGCAAAAAACTATCGCTCAGTTGCTGAGCAGCGCTAAAGCCCGCTTCGAAGAAGACGAAGATCCTCTCGCGCTGCAGAAAATTCAGGAAATTCTGCAATTGGAGCCGGGCAACGCGGCGGCCATGGGCTTAAAGAGCAAGATAGAAAGCCGGCGCAGCGAGCGCCAGATCGAGAACTGGTACCGTCTGGCCCAGCAGCATATCGACAACCACGCCTATCTTCATGCCCGCGAAGGCCTGCAGAATGTTCTTCAGTTAAAGCCGACCGAAGCGCGCGCCATGCAGTTACTGGGTGAAGTGGACCGCCAGGAACAGGAATACAACCGGCTGCGTCAGGAAAAAAAGCAATTGCATCATGCTGCCATGGACGCCTGGCAGCAAGGAGAAATCAGCCACGCTCTGACCAAGCTGGCGTTGGTATTGGAACTGGACCGGCGGGCTCCGGATTCCTCCAGCCCGGAACGAACCAGCTATCAGAATCTTTACGATCAGGTTCGCTCCGAACATGATGCCCTGAACAATGCCTATGCGGAAATGTGCAAGCATCGGGCCGACGGCAATCTCAGCAGCGCTTTGCAGCTGTGCGACACGTGGATGTCGAAGTATCCAAATAACGCCCTTTTTCAGGCGTTGAAGTTTGACCTGGAAGAACAGAAAAGACAAGAGCTCTCGGCCTTCATCGCCACCGTTGACCGGCAGGTGGAGGGCGAGCCCGATCTCGACACCCGGGTTGGCGTGCTGAAGGAAGCGCTCAAGGCGTACCCCGACGAAATCCATTTCCGGCGCGCGCTGCGTCTGGTTGAGGACAAGCGAGACTTGGTGAACTCAATCGTGGCCCGAGCTCATTTCCACGAAGAGCAGGGACAATTCGGCGATGCGCTCGGCGACTGGGAAATTCTGCGCACCATCTACAACCGCTACCCGGGTTTGAATTTCGAGATCGAGCGCTTAGAGAAGCGGCGCGAAAATCAATCGCGGATCGAGGCCAAGACTCGCTTTGTGGAGCAGATCGAAGGCTGCCTGAAGTCCGCTTCCTATTCGCGAGCCCTAGAGTTATTGCAGCAAGCGGAACCCGAATTTCCCAATGACCCGGAGTTAGCCGAACTGAAAAAGGCCGCGGAGGCGAGTCTCCGACAGGCCACGGAAGTGCAGCGCCTGATGACCGAAGGACAGGCTTTATGTTCTCAGGGTCAGTTTTCCGAGGGCGTCCAATTTTTGCAGCAAGCTCATGAGATCGACGAAAAGGACCCGGTTCCTCGGAGCGTTCTCTTTAATACGCTGATCGAACGAGCGCAGCAGTTTGTGGAGAACGATTGGCAGGCCGCGGAAGACCTCATCCAGCAGGCATTCGAGCTAAACCCCGGACATCCCCTGGCGAGGAATTTGCAAACCGTGGTGCTCGATCGCAAGCGCGATCATCTGGTGAATGAATGTTTCACCCAAGCGCGCCGACTCCGAGGCGCCAGCGATTACGCGGGCGCATTGGCACGGATCGAACAGGCCCTGGCTACCTATCCCAATGACAAGCGCCTGCTGCAGACGCGCGAGAACCTCCAGAGTGAGATGGCAGAGGCAGAGCGCGTAAAAGCACGCACCCGCGCCCTCGAGGAACTACGCCAGCTCAAGCGTGAAGCCGAAAAGGTTTCCGACCTCTCGGCCATACGGTCCTATCGGGACCGAGCAAAGGGTCTGGCTGCAAGTTATGCGGACGATGCGGAAATTCGATCGCTTGCAGGCAGCCTGGATCAGCTCGCAAAGCCCGCGGTAACGGCTCAGTCAAAACTCCCGAATGCTACTGCAGCGGGCCCAGAGAGCATGCCAAGCGCGACTCTGCTTTTCTCGCCGGGCGCCGTGGCCAATAAGCCTCGGCCTCATCCTCCGAATCTTCCGTTCAGCTCAAAAATACCTTCTGGGCGGTCGCTGCAGACCATGGAGATCGAGTCCGAAGCTGAGCCGGCAACCCCGCAGAGTAGCAGTTCTCGCCCGCCTGTGGCTGCTGCTCGCTCTTTCGCCAGTCTGCGCAGTTCCGTCCAGGCACGATGGGCTTCCATCCCCAGTGCGAGGCCGCTTCTAGACCGTGTGCGCTCTTTTCCGAACCCGCTCAATACGGTGAGGAAAGCGAATCAAAAGATCGCAGTGGTCGCGGGTGGTGTTTTGGTGTTGTTGTTGGCGGTGTCGTTGGTGCTGGTGAAGGTCATTCATCATCGCTCACCTCAGCCTGCGCCTGCAGCGGCGTCGATGATGGTTCACATCCACACTGCGCCGGGCGCTACCATTCGGATCAATCATGAAGTACGAGGAACCTCGGACCTCGACGTCAGCCTGCCGTTCGGCACCTACCAGATCGAAGCACAATTGGACGGATATCAAACCGCCCACAACGAGTTCGAAGCAGCATCGGGTGCGACTGGCGCCGTCGATCTGCCGTTGCAGCCAGTCCTGCCGGTCGTGAGGCTAGCCGCCGATACGGGTGCCGGCAAGGTTTCGCTGGATGACCAACCTGCCCTCGACCTGGATGCTGGGCAGTGGACGGCGAACAATCTCGCACCCGGACCGCACACCCTAAAATTCACCGGAGCAAAAGCGGAAGCTTCGTTCACGTTCACTGCGGATGGAGGCGCGCTGCCAGTCATCAGTGGCCCGCTGAGCGCCAAGGGAATGCACGCGGTTGTCGTAAGTAATTCCGCGAACCGTTTGCACGTCTACTATAGCGAATCCCCCGCAAAGGTCTCGTTGGATAGCCAGCCCGAAGCCGCGATGGGAGAGGACGGTATCGACATCCCGGACGTTTCAGCCGGTCAGCATCAATTGATCCTAACCAAAGGTAGTGATCGTCACGCCGTCGCCATCGATGTAGGCACAGCGCCCGCGCTCACGACCTTCCTGATATCGGATCAGGACATTGGAACTCTTCTGGTCGTGACGGGCGAGGACGGCGTCCAGGTTTACTTGAACAACCAACTGCAAAAAGGGACCACCAAGGGTGGCCAACTGCGAATTTCCAACCTGGCGCCTAAGAACTACACGGTTCGCGTAGCGAAAAACGGATTCCAAAATCCGTCCGAACAGCAAGCGGGAGTTCACAAGGGGGATCTCGCCCGATTGAACTTCGCGTTGACGCCGATTCCGCACGCCGCATCTCTCACCATCGACGGGGGAGCCGCGGGAACTTCGGTCTTGCTGGATGGAGTGGTTCTTGGAACGCTACCAGCGGATGGCAAATTGCGCTACCCAACCGTGAGTCCGGGCGAGCATGCAATTGAACTTCGCCGGGACCGCTTTAATCCTAAAACGCTACACAAGCGTTTCCTGGCCGGTTCAACCATTACGCTGAGCGGTTCGGAAGTGGCTATGGACTCGGCGATGAGCCAGTTGAAGATCACATTCTCCCCGGCCGATGCGGTGGTCACTCTAGCGAAAGATGGAGAGGCCCCCACCAGCGTTGTCAGTGGCACCCCCGTTATTGTGGCGCCAGGGACCTATCAACTGACGGCTCGCGTGGGGAACTTCCCCCGCTCGGTCTCGCTGGAAGCAGGCGCCGGCGAACGTACGATTGGTCCTCTCTCTCTTGCGCCCAGCGGGATCGAGGACTTTGCCGATGCCTCGGGCTGGAAGTCCAATCAGGGCTGGTTCGTTCATCGCGGCGGAGGTTTCCTACTGAATAACGCTACCTCCACCCTGGGAACCTACGTATTTAGCGCCATTCTCGACAAGGGAAAACTTCTTCAGTGGGTGTTCAATTACACCGATGACCGCAACTACGAACTGTTCCAGATGGACGAGAACTTTTTCTCCCGCAGCGAAGTGCGGGACGGTAAAAAAACCGACGAAGTCAAACTTGCGTTCAAAAGTGACAAGAAAAAAGCTCGGACGTTCCAGATCGCGGTCACACCCAACCGAATCGTGCACCAAATACAGCAAGGCAATGGCTGGGCTTCCCTCGACTCCTGGAGCCCATCCGGCGGCAATGTCAGCACCGGTAAATTCGGCTTCTACTTGCCGGGCAGCGACGAGGTCAAGCTGTCGAATTTCAGCCACTACGGCGAGTTGAAACTGCATTAAGCTGAAGGGCGTTTTTTTGGGCGATACCCAAGAAAAAGACCGACGGCAGTCTCGCTCTCATGCCTTCCTTGACCGGCGATAGGCGGCCGCTCGAGCGACTCAATACTCGATTTTGTTAGGCTCACTTTTCCAGGCACGAAACGCTGCTAACGCCTCTTCGCGCATCATCTGAATCATGGGAATCTTGCGCTGCGAATGCGGTTGTGCGATCTCGCGATAAATCAGAGAATCATCAAACCCGATTTTGGAAGCATCTGCATCGGCATTTGCAAAGTAAACGCGAGCCAGCCGCGCCCAATAGATTGCCCCCAGACACATGGGGCACGGCTCGCAGGAGGTGTAGATCTCGCAGCCTTCCAGATCGAACGTGGCAAGTTTCTGGCACGCGCCGCGGATGGCGAGCACTTCCGCGTGAGCGGTGGGATCGTTCGTTGCGGTGACCTGATTGGCGGCCTCGCCGATAATTGCTCCATCTCTTACCACGACCGCTCCGAAGGGTCCGCCTCGTCCTGACTGGACGTTGTCGATCGAGAGTTGGATGGCCCGCGCCATGAAAGGATTGTCCATGCCTTGGCTCTATCTACGCGTACTGTCGAGGGTTCGACTGCTTCAGCAATCCGCCGACCACAACTTCAGTCGACCTGGACCTGCGCAGCCGCTTGGCTGACTAGCGAGTATAAGCTGGGATTCGGAATTTCGTAAAATGTGTTTCCATCGGGTAATGTGGCATGGTAAGTCGGAGTGATCAGATGCACTCCGTCTCTAGTCACCCCAGGAGCCGGCGTTTTGAGTTTGCAAGCCTTTCGCGCTCAACGAGTGATCACTCCAGAGGGAATCCGTCCAGCGGCCATTCTCGTCGAAGGAGAGCGGATCCACGCGGTCGTTTCTCCCGATGCAGTACCGGATGGTTACAAAACGAATGATTTCGGCGAAGCCGCGATCCTGCCGGGACTCGTCGATTCCCACGTTCATATCAACGATCCGGGTCGGGCCGACTGGGAGGGTTTCGAAACCGCGACGCGGGCCGCGGCAGCAGGCGGATTCACGCTGCTGGTCGATATGCCTCTGAATTGTCTTCCGGCAACCACCTCCGTCGCGGCGCTTCAGGCCAAGCGCGCGGCGGCGCAGGGCAGGTGCCGCGTCGACTGGGCGGCGTGGGGCGGTGTGGTTCACGACAATGCAAGCGATATCGAAGCGCTCGCGGCCGCGGGCGTGCGTGGATTCAAGTGCTTTCTGATCCATCCCGGAATCGACGGCTTCACCATGGTCACCGAGCAACAACTGCGATTGGCTTTGCCCCACATTGCTCGGACCGGTCTGCCTCTTCTCGTACACGCGGAACTTCCCGACCCCATCGCGCGGGCGACGGACGCACTGAGCAACGCCGATTGGAGCCGCTACTCGACTTACCTGCAGTCGCGGCCAGACCAAGCGGAACTGGATGCCACCCAGATGATGCTGTCGCTGTGCCGTGAATACCGTTTTCGTCTGCACGTCGTCCATCTCTCGACTAGTTTGGCTCTCCCTGCATTGCGCGCGGCACGCGCTGAAGGACTTCCCGTGAGCGTGGAAACCTGTCCGCACTATCTGCATCTTTCCGCGGAAACGATCCTTGACGGGGCAACACTGAGCAAATGTGCCCCACCGATTCGCAGCCGTGAGAATGGCGAGCGATTGTGGGACGGCCTTAGAGATGGAACGATCGACATGGTGGTTACCGACCATTCGCCTTGTCCCCCTGCCATGAAGCGGCTTTCCGAAGGAAATTTTCTGACCGCCTGGGGCGGAATCGCAAGTCTCTCCGTGGCGTTGCCACTGATGTGGACTGAAGCCCGCCGACGCGGATTCACGTTGCTGGACCTGGCCCGTTGGATGTCAGCCGCCCCGGCTCGATTAGCCGGCAGCGACGCGCGCAAGGGTCGCCTTGCCGCCGGCTACGATGCGGATTTCGTAGTGTTCGACGCGGACCGAGAATTCATTGTGAGCGAAGATACACTGCACTATCGCCATCCCATGTCGCCCTATCTGGGAGAAACGCTGTACGGGATGACGAAAGCCACTTATCTGCGCGGGAACGCTGTCTTCGCTGAAGGAGAATTTCCCGGTACGCCAATGGGGCGGGAATGCGCTGCCAACAGGAAAATCCCCTAAATTACCCACAGGAGTAGAGTGCGGGATGTCTCCGTGGCGGCGTCCTGAGCGACACCGAGCGGCTGGGCTGAAGCCGTGGCCTTCCCAAACGATCCCCCAACCACTTGTGAGATAGCTTCGAGCCTTTGATCGACACCATAACCTTTTTCTATTTTCTATCCCGCTTGCGCGCCACTGGCGGGCAGTCTGTCATACACTATCCCATTCGCGGCTCCGGGCATGCGGCTCCCGGCTGGCGGAGTCGGGCGCATTCTTGCCGAAGGTCCGTCGGAATAAATAGATGACAATAGTTCGAGGAACACAATCCGATGAACATCATCCCCTGAACATCACCTGAACATCAGATGAACACGATCAAATGAGCACGAATCACATTGTCGGCCAGTCGGTTCCGCGCAAGGAAGGGCGCGACAAAGTAACCGGAAGGTCGAAATACGTCGACGATATGGTTCTGCCCAACATGCTCTTCGGAACAACCGTTCGCAGCCAGATTCCGCGCGGCCGGATCAGGAACATCAGTTTCGGTCCCGGCATCGACTGGAATGAATTCGTGATCGTTTCTGCAACAGATATTCCCGGGAAAAATTGTATCGCCTTGATTGGCGACGATCAGCCCTGCCTGGCCAGCGATTTCATAAACCATCCCGAGGAGCCGATTCTATTGCTGGCTCATCCGGACCGCCACCTTTTACCGAAGGCGCTTAAGGCAGTATCCATCGAATACGAGCCTTTGCCCGGCATCTTCACGATGGAAGAGAGTGAGCGCTGTTCCGGAATCGTATGGGGCGAAGGGAATGTCTTCAAAACCTACCTGATCGAAAAAGGCGATCTCGCTGGCGTTTGGGAGAAGGCCGATTACATCGTAGAAGGCGAATATTCGACTGGCGCACAGGAGCAGCTTTACATCGAAAATAACGGAATGATCGCGGCTTTTGACTCGGCGCAGGGGATTACCGTTTGGGGATCGCTGCAATGTCCTTATTACATTCACAAGGCGCTCATGGCGCTGTGCAATTTGCCAGCGGAAAAAGTTCGTGTCGTGCAGATGGAGACCGGAGGCGCATTCGGCGGTAAGGAGGACTATCCCTCGATGATCGCCGCGCATGCCGCGCTGCTGGCGATTAGGGCCGGAAAGCCCGTGAAGATTATTTATGACCGGATGGAAGACATGGCGGCGACTACGAAGCGGCATCCTTCGCGCACCCGTCACCGCACCGCCGTCAGCCGGGAGGGAAAGATCCTCGGAGGAGAAATCGACTTCACCATCGACGGCGGAGCCTATATGACCTTGTCGCCGGTCGTACTTTCCCGCGGAGCGATTCATGCTGGGGGACCTTATTACTGGCCGAGTGTTCGTATCATCGCAAAGGCGGTTGCCACCAACGCACCGCCGCATGGAGCATTTCGTGGCTTTGGAGCACCGCAGAGCTTGTTTGCGATGGAACGGCACATGGACCGAATCGCGCACGCGGTAGGTCTTTCTCCGGTCGAGATTCGGCGGCGAAATTTTCTGCGGCCCGGGCAGGCCACTACCACGGAACAGGTCATACGCGAGCCGATTGATCTTGGTAAGTTGCTGGACCGCGCATTGGAGGTTTCCGATTATCACTCCAAGAAGCAGCATTTCGCAGAGCAGAGCCGCGTTGGCACTGCGAAAAAAGGTATGGGCATTGCGGCGTTTCTACACGGCGCCGGATTTACGGGCTCGGGCGAGCGTTATCTGAGTTCAGTTGTCGGGGTGGAAGGCTGTGCCGACGGTAATGTTCGCGTGCTGGTTTCGAGCACGGAATTTGGCCAGGGAACGAATACTGTGCTGAGCCAGATTGCGGCCGAGGCTCTCGGTCTGCCGTACGAGAGCGTCAGCATGGCGCAGCCGGACACGCTGGAGGTGCCCAATAGTGGCCCCACGGTCGCATCCCGCACGGCGATGGTGGTGGGGAAATTGGTTCAGTCCGCAGCCCTGGGGATTGCCCAGACTCTGATTTCCTGCAGTCTGCTGCGCCCGGGCTATTCCCCGGATGAGTTTCGCGCAGCTTGCCAGCGGTATGTCGCGACGCATGGCCAATTCCGTTGCTGGTCACGCTACGAGTCGCCCGCCGGCATTTTCTGGGACGATGAAAAATATAAAGGCGAAGCCTACGCCACATTTGCCTGGGCGGTTTACATTGCGGAAGTCACCGTTGATCTGATGACCTATGGCGTGGCGGTGGACGATTTCGTCGCGCTCCAGGAAGTTGGCAAAGTTTTGCACCCTCTTTTGGCGCGGGGACAAATCATCGGTGGAGTTGCCCAGGGGATTGGATTCAGCCTTTACGAAAAAGTAGTTTGGCAGAATGGACGCATGCAAAATGGCCAGATGACCAATTACATCATGCCCACCTCGAGCGACTTGCCGCACATTCGCGTGTTCTTTGAAGAGTTGGGAAACGTGCACGGAGCGTACGGCGCGAAGGGCATCGGTGAACTCCCGATGGACGGCCCAGCGCCGGCAATCGTGAATGCGGTCGCAGACGCTCTCGGCATTTCCTTTGATTCGATTCCTCTGCTTCCGGAAGATATTATGGACGGGCTCGATGCATCGTCGCAGGAGAACAGCTCTATTTCCAGAATCGGGGGACGATGACGAATTCTCGCCAGAGCGCCAAGACCGAAATTTCATTCACCGTCAACGGTGCGCCGAAAAAGGTAAGCGCTTGTCCCATGGAGCGCCTGCTCGACGTGTTGCGACTGGACCTTCGATTGACGGGCGCGAAAGAGGGATGCGGTGAAGGCGAGTGCGGTTCGTGCTCGGTGCTGCTGGATGGCGTGCTGGTGAATAGCTGCCTCGTGCCGGTTCTCCAAGCGGCGGGCACCAGTATTGTCACGATCGAGGGACTGGCGACCGGAAACGAGCTGCACTCCCTGCAAAAAGCTTTTCTGGAGTGCGGCGGGGCGCAGTGCGGCATCTGCACTCCGGGGATGATTCTTGCGGCCTTCCACCTCTTGAATGGAAAACCGGAGCCCACCATGGAGGAGATCCGGGAAGGACTCTCCGGCAATCTCTGCCGTTGCACTGGCTACAACCAGATTATTGAAGCCGTGGCCGAGGCGGCGCGCCATAGGACGACCGCATGAGATCGAATCCTTGTGACTTCGAACTGGTAGCGCCCGGCAGTTTGCAGGCGATTGTGTCGCTGCTGGCGAGTGAACCAGGCCGGTGGCTTCCGATCGCCGGCGGCACAGACGTGATGGTGCAATATGGGGCGGGGCATCTAGCGGCGCGAAAACTGGTCAGCATTTGGAACCTTCCCGACTTGCGGCGCATTGATATCATGCCTAACCAGATCCGGATCGGGGCCGGATGCACCTACACAGACCTTCGCAGACACGAAGGCGTGGGACGCGAGTTTCCTCTATTGGCAGCGGCCGCTCGATGGACCGGAGGGATTGCCAACCAGAATCGTGGAACGATCGGCGGCAACATTGTGAACGCATCGCCGGCAGCGGATTCATTACCTTCGCTGCTCGTGTACGAAGCGGAATTGATCCTGGTGTCGGTCCGAGGAGAACGCCGGCTGCCCTACGTTACCTTTCACACCGGCTATAAGAGAACTCTTCTGGCGCCTGACGAACTGATTCAGGCCGTGTGCCTGCCTCGGCGATTCTCGCGGCATGTCAGCCATGCGCGCAAAGTTGGGGCTCGCAATGCGCAGGCCATTTCCAAGGTTTGCATCGCAGCGCTGGGGCGCTTTGCGGGCGGAGTGGTGGAAGACGTTCGCATCGCCCTTGGAAGTATTGCTCCCGTCCCCCTCCGTCTGCGGCAGACAGAACAAGTCATCACTGGGCGGTCCATTGATCCCGCTCTATTGCTTCTGGCAAGAAAAACTGCAATTGCCGAGGTTCATCCGATTGACGATATTCGATCGACCGCGCGGTACCGCACGGCGGTGGCAGGCAATCTCGTGATCGAGTTTCTGAATCGCCTGGCGTTAGAGGGAGCAGTACCCAACGCAGCCAAGGATGCGCTGTCGCGCTGGAACCTTCTTCCGATCGACGAGGCCACACAAGCGATCCTGCCCTGCTGCGGATCGACGGCATGGGCACGGCTGATGGTTGCCCACAGACCTCTCGCCGGCAAAGATGCACTCTTGTCTGCGTCGAACGAGATATGGCACGGCCTGACGCGATCAGACTGGCTGCAAGCGTTTGAGACTCATCCCCGAATCGGGGATTCGCGCACCTCTGAACCAGCCCTAGAGCGGTCTCCATCCGCTCAAACCGCAGCCTGGTCGACCGAGGAGCAACGAAACGTTACGGACGCCGACGCTGCGGTCAAAAGCGCCTTGGCTGATGCGAATCGAGAATACGAGCAGCGTTTCAATCGGATCTTCATCGTGTGCGCCACGGGCAAGTCCGCACCAGAGATTCTGGACATGATTCAACGGCGACTCAAGAATGACGCGGAAACCGAACTTCACGAAGCCGTTGAGCAACAGCGGCAGATTACAGAAATTCGGCTTAGGAAATGGCTGCAAGAATGAAGCGCATCTCGACTCATATTCTGGACCTGGTCCGCGGCAAGCCTGCCGCGGACGTGGCGGTGCGGCTGGAGAAGCAGAATAGCTCCGGAGATTGGCGTTTATTGACCTCGGCGCGCACCGACCAAGATGGTCGTTGCCCTCAATTGCTTCCCGAGAGCGAGAATCTAACTGCTGGAGTTTATCGCCTGATTTTTGACACTGGCAGTTATTTCGACGTACTGAAAGTCCGCGCCCTGTATCCAATCGTTGAAATTACATTTCAGGGGCAAGAGGGCGAATCGCATTTTCACATCCCGTTGCTGCTGAGCCCCAACGGATACACCACGTATCGGGGAAGCTGACGGCAAAACTTTTGCCAGATGGAGTGGATACGGTGACCTCGGCAATCCGCGAATGGATCAACCTGCTAGTGCGCTGGTTTCACGTGTTTGCAGCGATCATGTGGGTCGGTCAAACCTACTATTTCACATGGCTGGACGGCCGCTTTAACAAACTCGTGAAGAACGCCGCAGTGGGTACAAGCTCATCCCTATGGATGGTTCACAGTGGCGGATTCTACTCCGTCGACAGGCAGACGTCTTTAAAAGTGGGCCCCGAGCAGGTCAATTGGTTCCGTTGGGAAGCGCTGATGACCTGGCTGAGTGGAATGGTCCTGCTCGTCGTCGTCTACTATTCCAGCAGTGGATTGATCGATCCCGATATCGCCGATATCTCCCAAGCGCGCGGGATTGCCATCGGACTTGGAGTGCTGGCCGGTGGGTGGATGGTTTACGATCTGGCGCTGCGCTCGCCCCTGGGCCGGTCGGAAGCCGGGTTCGCAGTATTTTCTGTGCTGATCATTGCCCTGCTCGCCTGGGGGCTGACTCATGTATTCAGCGGACGCGCGGCCTACATTCACGTCGGGGCGGTCTTCGGGACGATTATGACCGCCAATGTTTGGTTCCGAATTCTGCCCTCCCAGCGCAGAATGATCGCAGTGGCAGCGGCCGGGAAAACCTTCGATTCTGCTCTCAGCGCTCAAGCCAAGTTGCGATCCAAACACAATACTTTTATGGCGGTTCCGGTTGTTTTTATCATGATCAGCAATCACTTTCCGGTCGCGACCTACGGAAACAAGTACGGATGGGAAGTTCTTGTTGCTCTCGTTCTTCTTGGCTGGGCGGCGGCGAAGCTTATACGTGAATCCTGAGTATTCATAGCGGCGGCTCGCGTTGCCCAAAATCAGAACCCGGTGCAGACAACTGAGATCACAACTCGCGGGGAAGCAGTGATTCGTCGCTGCCTAAGGCTTGCGTCTTTTTCGGAAGACGCCGGCAGCACGCGGCGAACGTTTTTGTCGCCAGCGATGCGCGCGTGCCATGAAGAAATCGTCCGCTGGATGGAACCGATTGGTGCTCAAGTCCGAATTGATGCCGCGGGAAATTTCCGCAGTTTTTACCCCGCGCAGCAGACCAACGCTCCACGCCTGCTGATCGGGTCGCACCTCGATACCGTTCCTAACGCCGGCGCCTATGACGGCATCCTCGGAGTTGTGATTGCTGTGGCGTTGCTGGAAGAGTTGCGCGGGCGGAGACTTCCCTTTTCCATCGAGGTGGTTGGATTTTCGGACGAGGAGGGAATACGATTCGGCACTCCGTTTATTGGAAGCCGTGCATTGGTCGGAAGGCTGGACCAGGAACTGCTCTCGGTTCGCGATGTTCGTGGCATCTCCGTCCGCAGGGCAATCGAAGAGTTTGGACTGAATCCGGAGATGATTTCTCAGGCCGAATTGGACAGGAACACGCTGGGATACCTTGAATTTCATATCGAGCAGGGACCGGTCTTGGAGAAATTGAACCTCCCGCTCAGCTCGGTCGACGCCATCGCGGGCCAAAGCCGATTCGAGTTCACATTTTTGGGCCGCGCCAATCATGCCGGCACTACACCCATGCATCTTCGGTGTGACGCCCTCGCCGGCGCGGCCGAGTGGATCGGCATGGTAGAACGCTTAGCGCAGAAGGTCCCTGATTTAGTGGCGACAGTGGGAAAGATCGAAGCGAAGCCTGGAGCCACGAACGTGATCGCTGGAGAAGCGCGGCTGACACTCGACGTTCGTCACAGTTCCGACGAGATCCGCGTTCGCGCCGTGGAGAATCTCATTCGTCAAGCCCGAGAAATCGCTGCACGCCGCGGACTATCCGTGCGGGAGATCACCGTGTTGAACCAGCCCGCAGTCGCCATGAACCCGTTCCTGATTCGGGAGATAGAAAAGGCCATCGTCAAGACGGGGTGCCAACCGCATCGCCTGGTCAGTGGCGCTGGTCACGACGCAATGATCCTCGCCGAGAAAGTTCCGAGCGCGATGATCTTTCTGCAGAGTCCCGGCGGGATCAGCCACGATCCTGCGGAATCGGTCCGATGTGAGGATGTCGAGAAGGCGATCGACTGCGGCATGCATCTTCTCGATCAATTGGCGGCTTCACCCGAATTCTACGAAAGGATAAACCGTGCATAATCTTGGCTGGACACGAAGCTCACAACAGCCGAATCATTGGTTGTTGACCCCAGACACTTTCGTGCGCACTGCGCTGCCGGGAATGAAGGCGTGCTCGGCGATCGTGCATGTCAGCCCGGCTTTAGGTGCCAAGTTCACGCAATATACAGCTGAATTCGAAGTGGGCGGGGAGTTGGGCACGACAGCAGCGCAACGATTTATTTTTGTGATCGAGGGGAGACTGAAATTGGAGGTTGAGGGTAAATCGAGCCCATTGACTGCGCGTGGTTACGCGTATCTCCCGGAAGGATTGCTTCATCGAGTCGAGGCGACGACGGTGAGCCGGGTTGCGGTCATCGAGAAACATTATCAAGCACTCGACTCGGCGAAGCCTCCACATTCGATTGTTTCAAGTGAAGATGTAGTCTCCTCGCATCCGCTGGGGGGCGATCCCGGTTTGCAGGTCAAATGTCTGCTGCCGGATGAGATCGGTTTTGACTTCGCTGTGAACACAATGGTCTACCAGCCCGGCGCCGCGCTGAGCGCGGTCGAAATGCACGTAATGGAGCACGGCCTCACTATGCTCGAGGGTGGCGGAATCTACCGGCTCGGCGATTCGTGGTATCCGGTCACGGCGGGAGATTTCATCTGGATGGGACCGTGGTGTCCGCAGTGGTTCGGAGCGATCGGCAAGGTTCCCGCAAAATATCTCATCTATAAAGATTGGAACCGGCATCCTTTGGCCGGCTTACAGCCATGAGTCTCACGATTGACCGGGAGCGACTGCTATCTGAAATCGAGGCCCTGGCCTCATTCTCCGACGCGGCGGCCCCGGCGGTGACCCGAATTGTTTTCACGCCGACCGATCTCCGGGCTCGGGCATGGATGAAAGCGCGTTGCCAGGAGGCTGGCCTCGCGGTTCGGGAGGACGCCGTCGGAAATACCTTCGCACGATGGAATGGTTCGAACCCACAGGCGGCCGGAGTCGGTACCGGATCGCACATCGACGCCATTCCGAATGCAGGGAAATACGACGGGGTCGTGGGAGTGTTGGGAGGTTTGGCGGCGATCCGGGCGTTACGGCAGAGTGGCTTTAGCCCGAAGCATTCAATTGAGTTGCTGGTTTTTACTTCCGAAGAACCAACCCGTTTCGGAATCGGATGTATCGGAAGCCGGCTTTTGTCGGGCACTCTCGCTGCGGATTCCGCGCGAAAAATAACCGACCAGGATGGAGCGACGCTGGACGAGGTTCGCCGCGGAGCTGGTTTTGCCGGCGATGTCGCCGATGTAAACTTGCCAAACGGCTACTATAAGGCATTCGTCGAACTACACATTGAGCAGGGGCCGCTGTTGGAACGGCAGCAAATTCCCCTCGGCATCGTTACGAAAATCGCTGCACCGGCGAGTCTCCGCATTCTGATCGAGGGATCGGGGGGACACGCCGGAGGATTGTTGATGCCCGATCGCCGCGACGCGCTCTGCGCCGCCGCCGAACTCATCCTAGCGGTTGAGAACAGCGCGCGTTCAAGCGGAGCGATTGACACGGTCGCAACCGTGGGCATCTGTGATGTCTTTCCCGGCGCGGTCAATAGCGTTCCCAATCGGGTACGCCTGAGTGTGGACGTTCGCGACACCGATCTTCAGCGCCGCGATCTTGTGATGCGCACGATTGAAGCCGCGGGTCATGCAATTTCAGTCAAGCGGCAGGTATCGATCCAGAACCAACTGCTGAACGCCGACGCACCTGCCAACTGCGCTCCCGCAGTCATCGAAGCGCTTTCTCAATCTTGCCGTAAGCACGAACTGAACTTCCTTCCCCTGGTCAGCCGTGCTTATCATGACTCTCTTTTCATCGCGCGCATCGCGCCGGTCGGCATGTTGTTTATCCCGTGCCACAATGGATACAGTCACCGTCCCGACGAATACGCATCCCCTGAAGATATCGTCCGCGGAACCCTTGTGTTGGCCGAAACTCTGGCGGCTTTATCCAGCTAAAGCATCCGCACCGGCTTCGACTACGGTGCGTGAGGAATGTTGGATTCTCGTTCCCCCCAATGTTCCACCAGATCCCGTACGACCTTATCGGCGACGATCTGCGCCGCCTCCAGAGCCGGAATATAGGCCGAGTAGTTGCCGGAAACCATTTCTTGCAGACTGTCCGCCACCGGCACGCCCGGGGGTTCGCGGTCGTAGTTGCTGACCGTGCGCAGCACAAGCACTCGCTCGAGATCGACCCGCCCAGCCTGGCTAAGGAATGTAAGCGCCTGCATCGTTGCCGAATCCTCCATGGCCGCGACCATGTAATTTCCTTTTCCCATGGTGTAGTAGCGAGTCCAGGCATTGGCCCAATCGTCCAGCTTCGAGCCATGCCAGAACGTGCTGGCCGACAAAGTATCGCCTCTGGTCACAAACGGCGCCTTCATTGCATTGGGAAAGCCGGCAAACCGCGCCCGCGACTTGCGTAAGGCGTCAGAATCGGCGAGCGACACATCTTGCGTGAGGTGGAAGGCCCAACGAACCAGGCTTGGATTCAACGTGTACATTTCCCCGTAGCTGTCATCGGCGGGCGTCTCGTAGGGGGTGGCCTTCCGCAGCGGAACGTAGCCGGTCGGCCAAGTGGCAGGGATTTGACGGGCATCGATTTCAAACGCCAGATCGCCATCGACAACGTGATCTACCCAAACCGCCGACCCGACCGACACATCCGCCGGGTCTCCGCCGCCAATGCCCGCGACAATCCAATATGCCTTGGAGAAATCGAATCGCGGGTCGAGTCCCACTGCCATAACGGAGGCAGCGGCTTTCGCGGTTCCAACTCCGGTGACCATTCCGATCACACCGTCCTGGTTGAGACGCAGGTGGTGATAGCCGGCCGGCAAGGGAACGATTCGGTCGAGATGCTCACGCTCCACCCAGAGCTGAAATTCGCCGGGAGTGTCGCCGGTGTCTTCACCGCGTTCAAACATCGTGACGATAACGACTTTGATACGGATCGCCGCAACCGCAGGCGCCGCGGCCGGGTCAGAAAGATGGCCAGAACTGAGCGCGGGTAGCGCGAGCGCAAAGACCAGCCGCCGGGCAAGACTGCACATGAAGTCTCCGTTCACTCACTCAATTTCAGAAAGACCTCTTTAACGCGGATGATTCACGGATCCTGGCGTAGCCGGGCTTGATGGCGGAATAGATGAAACTCAAGCGCTCTTTGTAGGGCAAGAAAGAGCTTTTCATCGCGTTGATCGTAATCTTTTCGAAGTCGTCCAGAGTCAGACCAAACGTGTCCGCGGCCGCTTCAAATTCCTGACTCATGGTGGTGTTGCTCATCAGCCGGTTGTCCGTATTCAGAGTGACACGAAATTTCTCCTGATAAAGAATCCTGAAAGGATGCGCAGCCAAGCTGGGCGTAGCGCCGGTGTGCACATTGCTGAGAAGGCAGATCTCCAACGGGATGCGCTTGTCCAGAACATATTGCGCCAGGTCACCCAACTTCACTGCCTTGCCGTCGACCACGGCAATATCATCAATCAATCGCGTCCCGTGCCCAATGCGGTGCGCCCCGCAATACTGAATCGCCTGCCAGATCGATTCTTTTCCATAGCCCTCGCCGGCGTGAATCGTGATGTTGAAATTCTCGCGCTGGATGTAGTGAAAAGCGTCCACATGCTTCTTGGGAGGATACCCACCTTCCTCGCCCGCCAAATCGAAGCCCACCACTCCGCGGGCACGAAAATCAACCGCAAGTTCCGCCATTTCAAGCGAGGTGTTCATGTTGCGCATGGCGCAAATGATCAGACCGGAGGAAATCCCGAAGTCTTTTCGTCCTCGTTCCAACCCCTTCAGCACCGCGGAGACGATCTGCTGATGGGTCAGTCCTTTCTGGGTGTGAAAAACCGGTGCAAAGCGAGTTTCAAAATACACAATCCCATCTCGACTCAGGTCTTCGGCCTGTTCGTATGCGATGCGCTGCAGCGCATCCTCGGTCTGCATCACCGCAATCGTGTGCGCGAAGCCTTCCAGATATTTAGCGAGACTTCCCTGATTTGCTCCGCGGAAGAACCACTCCGCAAGCGGCTGCGGGGAATCGGTTGGAAGCTCTGTGTAGTTTGCGTCTCTTGCCAATTCAATCACAGTCTGTGGCCGCAACACACCATCCAAATGCTCATGTAAAAGGACTTTGGGAAGACTCTGCAAAAATTCTTTATTGAGTTTCATGGGATTTGATCCCTCCGCGATGCGGGTCCAACGAAGGGCTGAAAACGTTGCAAGATGATACACCACTTTTCGGATGAGGCTGCCTTTCTGTCCGGGGGTGAGGCATTCGCGAAGATTGGACTATTGCTATTGGCAGGGCAGCCTGCCATAGCTTAACCTACCCGCTTATGCCATTTACCAAAGCTCGCTTGCTGATCGCTCCCAGTCTAATGTTGGGTCTAATGTTGGGTCTAACGCTGGGTTTAATGCCGGGATGCACACCGGCGATATGGGCGCAGTCTCCGTTCACCCTGGAGCAGGTCCTGAGTTCGCCTTTTCCCAGCGAGCTGGTGGCGGCAATGCACGGCAGCCGCGTGGCGTGGGTCTTCGATGCAAAAGGAGTACGCAATGTGTGGGTGGCTGACGGTCCCGACTTTATTCGTACTGCCCGCCCCATGACTCACTACAGCGCCGACGATGGCCAGCCCATCGCCAGCTTGCGACTGACACCCGACGGCAAGACGGTGCTTTATGCGCTGGGCAGCGAACTAAACGAAGCGCAGGAGAGCGCCAACCCGGATAGTTCGACCAAAGGAGCCAAGCAGCAGGTCTATGCGCTGGACGTGGCTGCCAAACAGACCATGCCTCGATTACTGGGCGAAATGGGTTGCCCGGATGAGGGCTGCGAAGACATAGAGGTTTCGGCCGACGGCAAATGGGCGTTGTGGTCCGCGAAGAAGAAGTTATGGCTGGCCAGCGTGGACGGCAAACAGCAGGCCAAGGAACTGGCTTCGGTTCGCGGGGCGGCGGTTGAGCCGAAATGGTCACCCGATGGTAAACATATCGCGTTCGTCAGTGAGCGTGACGGCCATAGCTTTATCGCTCTATACGATTTCGATGGCGACTCCATCCGCTACCTGGCGCCCAGCGTGGACAAAGATTCTATGCCACGCTGGTCACCGGATGGCAAGCGGATTGTTTTTGTGCGCACCGCCGGAGATGAGCAGAAGCAGCCGCTGATTCCCGTGCGCCCCCGGCCCTGGTCGCTGTGGATTGCGGATTCGGTAACCGCAACGGGTCGCCTCTGGTGGCGCAGCGGCGAAAAGCCGGAAGATTCTCTGCCCGAGCTCAGCGAAGGTGGTTCTCTCAACTTTGCGGCTGACGGACGTGTGATATTTTCCTCGGAGCAGGATGGGCGCAACCACTTGTACTCCATTGCCGCCAGCGGCGGCGCGCCCGCGGCGCTCACACCCGGCGACTTTGACGTGGAGGACGTGACGCTCAGCGCGGATAAGGCGTGGATCATTTATTCGTCAAATCAGGGCGACGTCGACCGCCGGCACTTGTGGCGCGTAGCAACATCCGGCGGAACGCCGCCAGAGGCCTTGACGACCGGCGAAAGCATCGAGTGGTCTCCGGTCGAGAGCGGGGATGGCAAGGGCATTGTTTGTCTGGGCTCCGCGGCTACATCCCCTGCGATGCCCTATGAAGTCAGGGCGCACGGTCGCGAAATGATTGCCAAGCAGGCGCTGCCCAGTGACTTTCCTTCTTCGGCGCTGGTAACGCCCAAGCAAGTAATTTTCCAGAGCGAAGACGGACTCACCCTGCACGGCCAGCTTTTCCTGCCGCAAAATTCCCAGGGCAAGGTTCCCGGGCTTGTCTTCATGCACGGCGGCCCCATCCGCCAGATGATGCTGGGCTTCCATTACATGGATTACTACCACAACGCGTACGCCCAGAATCAATACTTGGCCAGCCGCGGATACGCCGTTTTATCGGTGAATTATCGCCTCGGCGTGATGTACGGACGCGCGTTTCGAGAAGCCCCCAACAGCGTGTGGCGCGGAGCCGCGGAGTACAAGGACGTGGTTGCCGCGGGACGCTATTTGCAAACCCTTCCGAACGTTGACGCAGAAAAAATTGGATTGTGGGGCGGTTCCTACGGCGGGTTTCTGACTGCGATGGGTCTGGCGCGGAATTCCGATCTGTTTAAGGCGGGTGTAGATTTTCACGGCGTACACGACTGGAGCGTCTTTCTCACGGAGAGGCCGTATTTCGGGAATCTGGCACTGCGACCGCCGGACACCGACGCCGCGATCAGGCTGGCGTGGGAATCCTCGCCGGATGCCTATGTGAATACGTGGAAGTCGCCGGTGCTGCTCATCCACGGGGATGATGATCGCAACGTGCCCTTCAGCCAAACGGTGGACCTGGTGCAGCGGCTGCGCGCGCAACACGCACCCTTCGAACAACTCGTTATCCCGGATGAGATCCATGGTTTCCTGAGGTGGAGAGATTGGATACGGGCTTACGCGGCGACTGCCGAGTTCTTTGACCGGACTCTGAAACGCGGCGAGACCGTCGGGACTGGCGACTGAGTGGTGAACCTAGCCGCTTTTCACGCCTTGCATGGGCAGAGTCCATCCCTCTACCAGCTCTGTAAAGTAATGTGTTGGCCTCGGAATCCCGCGCCAATTCTCATATACTAGGGAATCCGCGCTGTCTGCAGCTTCATCCAATGCGGTGTCGCTGATGACGGCACGTCCAAAGTTCGCCCTATCCGGGTTGGAGACCAGTTAACAGATGTGGATTGTAGCGTTAGCTCTTAGGCGCCCTTATACGTTCGTGGTGATGGCGATAGTGTTACTGCTGTTGACGCCGCTCGTCGTTCTCCGCATGCCCGTGGATGTCCTGCCCGACATCAACATCCCCGTGATCAGCGTGGTATGGAATTACGCCGGGATGGCGCCGGAAGAAATCGCCGACCGTATTGTCTCCAATTCCGAACGCGGCCTCACCATTACAGTCAACGACATCGAGCACATCGAGTCGCAGTCGCTAAATGGTATCGGCGTCATCAAGATTTTTTTCCAGCCCACGGCGAACATCCAGACGGCTCTGGCGCAAACCACGGCGATGTCGCAGACCGTCCTCCGCGGCCTGCCCCCCGGAACGGTTCCACCTCTGGTCGTCACCTACTCGGCTTCCTCGACCCCGATTGTCCAGCTTGGATTGAGCAGCAAAACACTGCCCGAACAGCAGCTCTTCGACCTGGGTAACAATTTTCTGCGCACCCAGTTAGCGACCGTGCCGGGGGCGGCGACACCGTATCCCTACGGCGGCAAAATACGGCAAGTCCAAGTCGATCTTGATATGCCGCGGCTGCAGGCCAATGGCCTCTCGCCCAGCGATATCGTAAATGCTCTGAACGCCGAGAGCCTCATCCTTCCCGCCGGCACCGCCAAGATTGGCTCGCTGGAATATCAGGTCGAGATGAACGGTAATCCTCAGACCATCGCGGAGTTGAACGAGCTTCCCGTCAAGACGGTGAATGGTTCGACCATTTATATGCGCGACGTGGCGCATATCCGCGACGGTTTCGCGCCGCAAACCAACATCGTCCACATGGATGGGGTCCGGGGCGCTTTGATGTCGATGTTGAAAGTCGGCAGCGCGTCCACGATTACCATCGTCGAGGGCGTGAAGCGTATGGCGCAGCTGGCGTCTCAATCGCTCCCGCCGGAAATGAAGATCACCGCGCTGTTCGATCAGTCGCTCTTCGTGCGCGCATCCATTCGAGGGGTGATCACGGAAGGACTGACCGCGGCTCTTCTGACTGCGGCCATGATCCTGCTCTTCCTGGGGGACTGGCGTCCCACGATTGTCATCTCGATCTCCATTCCACTTTCCATTTTCGTCTCCATTCTCGTGCTCAGCGCGCTGGGGCAAACGATCAACATCATGACCCTGGGCGGTCTGGCGCTGGCGGTGGGAATTCTGGTGGATGACGCGACCGTGGAAATCGAGAACATCGAGCGAAATCTTGCCCAGGGCAAGGAGATGAAGCAGGCGATTTTGGATGGCGCGGCGCAGATCGCCGTTCCCGCTTTCGTCTCTACGATTTGCATCTGCATCGTGTTCGTGCCCATGTTTTTTCTGACCGGAGTCGCGAAATTTTTGTTTGTGCCGCTGGCGGAAGCGGTGGTCTTCGCCATGCTGGCCTCTTATTTCCTCTCGCGAACGCTCATTCCCACTCTGGTGATGTACATCATGCGCGGACACGAGCACCGGGCGGCGGGACCGAAGACTTTCATGGGACGCTTCCAGCGCGGGTTTGAGCGGGGCTTCGATAAGTTCCGCGGCGGCTATTATCAACTGCTGGAAACCGCGATCCAGCATCGCGGGTTGTTTGCCGGCGTGTTCCTTGCATTCTGTGTGCTCTCCCTGGGCTGGGTGTTTGTGTTGGGAGAAGATTTTTTCCCCTCGGTAGACGCCGGCCTCATACGCTTACACCTGCGCGGACGGGCGGGCCTCAGGGTAGAGGAAACAGCTCGACTTTGCGCGGAGGTGGAACAGTTTCTGCATCAGGATCTTCCCGCGGGCGAGATCGCTACCGTATTGGATAACATCGGGCTGCCGAACTCCAGCATCAATTTGTCCTACAGCAATTCGGGAGTGATCGGCACCAGCGATGCAGAAATTCTGATGGGCCTGAACGAGGAGCACCACCGTCCAACGGAAGAAATCGTGCGAGAGTTGCGACAGCAACTACCCAGGAACTTCCCCGGGGTCGAGTTCTTTTTCCAGCCAGCGGATATTGTCACGCAGATCCTAAACTTCGGATTGCCTGCGCCGATTGATATTCAGGTGATAGGAGCAGACCTGCAGAGTAACTACGGGATCGCCCAGGAGATTGCCAACAAGTTACGCCATGTTCCAGGTACGGCGGACGTGCACGTGCAGCAGATGCTGGGCTTGCCAACCTTGCATCTGAACATGGATCGCGATTTAGTAACTCAGGTGGGCATGAATCCGTACGACGTTGCTCAGACCGTGCTGGTTTCTCTTAGCGGCAGCTTCCAGACCGCACCCGCCTTCTGGCTGAATCCCAAAAATGGGGTTACGTATTCGGTCGCGGTACAGACTCCGCAGTACCACATGACGTCGCTGCAAGAGCTGATGAACATGCCGGTCAACGATCCCTCGGTAAAGAGTTCGCAGGTGCTGGGGAATCTGGTGCAGTTGACGCCCACGTCGCGGCCGGCAGTGGTTTCCCACTATAACATTCAACCAGTGATCGACGTTTACGAGAGCACCCAAGGACGCGATCTGGGAGCGGTGGCAAAGGAAACGACGAGGGTCCTGCAACCATTCATGGACCACCTGCCGCGGGGTACGCAGATTGTGGTGCGTGGACAAGTGCAAACCATGCAGTCCTCATTCGTTGGCTTGGGCATTGGCCTGATGGGGGCGATTTTGCTGGTCTATTTTCTGATCGTGGTGAACTTCCAATCGTGGCTTGATCCGTTCGTCATCATTACCGCCCTGCCGGGCGCACTGGCCGGAATCGCGTGGATTCTGCTGCTGACGCATACCACGCTCAGCGTGCCGTCCTTGACCGGCGCAGTGATGTGCATGGGCGTCGCGACGGCCAACTCTATTTTGATGGTATCGTTTGCGCGAGATCGCATGCAGGTGGGGGTGCCCGCCATACAGGCGGCGCTGGAGGCGGGTTACACCCGCGTGCGGCCGGTACTCATGACCGCGTTAGCTATGATTATCGGCATGTTCCCCATGTCGCTGGGCCTGGGTGAAGGCGGCGAGCAGAATGCGCCACTGGGCAGGGCGGTTATCGGAGGCTTGCTGTTCGCGACTGTGGCAACATTATTCTTCGTTCCCTGCGTCTTCGCCATGGTCCACGGCCGGCGAGAACGGCGGGCGCGAGTGCTGCAACAATCTTAAGGCCAAACAGACATAAGAAATCGAGCGAGCAATCATGCAGAAGGAACTAGAAGCGAAGCAAACGGTCGAGGAATTGCACCACGCTCCACAGGTAACTCCACCTCCGGAACTTCCGCCAGCCGCGCCGCGCAAGGTATTGATCATCGTCCTGCTGGTGGTGGTGCTGCTTGTGGTGAGCGGCGCCGCGAGTATGTTCAGCCGTAGTCGCGCCGGGCGTGCATTGGCCAAAGAAACAGAGCTTGATTCCGTCCCCACTGTCTCGGTGGTTCATCCCACGGCGGAAGAGCCCGATGAGGAACTGGTGCTTCCTGCATCTTTGCAGGCTTTCGAGGAGTCTCCCATTTATGCTCGCACCAACGGATACTTGCTGCGCTGGTACAAGGACATCGGCAGCCATGTAAACAAGGGCGAACTACTGGCGGATATCGATACGCCGGAAGTGGATCAGGAATTGTCGCAGGCTCGCGCCACCCGCCAACAGATTGCGGCGCAACGGGATCTGGCAAAAATTTCTGCCGATCGCTGGCAGAATCTGCGCAAGACAGATTCCGTCTCCCAACAGGAAGCCGACACGCAGTCGAGTTCATACCAGCAGGCCTTGGCCAACCTGGCCGCGGCCGACGCTAATGTCCGTCGCCTGGAGCAGTTGGAATCGTTCAAGCGGGTGTACGCGCCGTTTTCCGGCTTGCTCGTCAAGCGCAATGTTGATCCTGGCGCTCTGATCAATGCCGGGTCGGGGGGTGTAGAGCTGTTTATCCTTGCCAAGGTTGATCCTCTGCGCGTGTTCACCAACGTTCCCCAAGCCTACTCCCCCGCTATCAAGAATGGGATGCCCGCCTATATCACCCTGCAGGAGATTCCCGGGCAAAAGTTCAGAGGGACGGTAGCCCGCACCGCCGATGCGATTGATCCAACGACGCGCACTCTGCTTACCGAGGTCGATGTTCCCAACAAAGACGGCCGCCTGTTGCGAGGCTCTTTCGGCGAAGTACATTTTTCTGCAAAGAGCAATGCCAAAAAGGTTACCGTGCCGGTGAATGCGATGCTCTTTCGTCAGGAAGGGGCGCAATTGGCGGTGGTGGGGGCCGACAACAAAGTGCAATTGCGGCCCATTACGATTGGCCGCGACTATGGCACAACGCTGGAAATTCTAGGCGGGGTGGGCCTGGAGGATCGCATCATCATTAATCCCGCCGATTCCCTGGAAAACGGCCAGAGAGTCAATGTCGCCGTCGACAGCCAGGAAGGCAAGCATTCATGAAATGGCTGGTAGCGGCGGTGGTGGGCGTCAGCATGGGTTTCGCCGGATGTGCCGTGGGGCCCAAGTATCAACGTCCGCCGGTTCCATCTCCTCCGGCATGGAAGACGGAAGGCCCATGGCGCGAGGTCGCTCCGAAGGATGCGATTCCCAAAGGCGCGTGGTGGGAAATTTTCCACGAGGAAGAACTCAACCATTACGAGCAGCAATTACTGGTTGCGAACCAATCGCTCGCGGCTGCACGGAATCGCTTGGATCAAGCTCGTTCGCTGGCGCGAATCGCTTCGGCACCGCTGTTCCCCACGCTGAGCACAGATCCCAGTGCTTCGAGCAATCGATATTCCGCGAATCGTCCTGAAATCGTAGGTTCCACGACGGCGCTTACGCAGGGCTTATATGAGATTCCATTCGCACTGAACTATGAGGTTGATCTGTTCGGGCGGCTGCGAAAAAATCTGCAAGCCGCCAACGCGAACCTGCAAGGTACCGCCGCGGATCTGCAAAACGTCCAACTCGTCTTGAGCGCGGAACTCGCTGCTGATTACTTCAGCCTGCGCGAACTCGATGCCGAAACCCAGGTCGTGCAGGAGTCGGTCAAGATTCAGCAGCAAGGCATGGCCCTGGTAAACCATCGTCATGAAGGCGGAGTCGCTTCCGGGCTGGATGTAGCCCAACAGCAAACATTGCTTGACTCCACGGTTACGCAACTCTATCTGCTGAAGCAGCAGCGCGATCAATTTGAACATGCCATCGCCGCACTCACCGGATCCCCGGCGTCCTCATTTAATGTTCCCATCGCACCATTGCGCGCCGTTCCTCCATCCCTCCCCTTGGGAATGCCGTCGGATCTGCTGGAACGCCGGCCCGATATCGCTACCGCGGAACGAGCCATGGCCAACGAGAACGCACTCGTGGGAGTTGCCCGGACTGCATTTTATCCGCAGTTCACCATTTCTGGCGTGGGTGGCGTGCAAAGCATCACCTTGGGCTCATTGATAAGCGCTCCTAGTGTTTTCTGGTCGCTGGGCGGCGACTTGTTGCAGCCGATACTCAATGGCGGCCGCAATCGGGCCAACCTCGCCGCCAGCCAGGCCGCTTATCAGGAATCGGTCGCCAATTACCGCGAGTCCGCGCTCACTGCCTTCCAGCAAGTGGAAGATGGTTTGTCGGGACTCGATTCTTTATCTCGCGCCGCCGAGACCCAGAATGCGGCGGTCGCGGACGCACGCCGCGCGCTGGATATCGCGAACGATCGCTATGTCGGCGGACTGACTACATTTCTCGACGTCATTACCGCTCAAACTGTGCTGTTGACCAACGAACGCCTCTCGACCCAATTGCTCGGCCAGCAAATGGTCACCTCGGTTCTGCTGGTCAAAGCATTGGGCGGAGGCTGGGACGCATCGTCGATCCAGAACGTGCAAGTCCATCCGACGGCAACTCAGATTGTTCAACCCTGAATTGTTCAGACCTAAGTTGTTCAACCCTAAATTGCCAGACCCTGAAACGTTTCAGCCTAAAACCGCAAACCGAACGCGAACCGGTGTGGCGGTTAGGTCTTCTGACGTGAAGTGCCGGTTAGATTGAAGGCGGTATTCACTAAACCAACGTGCGAAAATGCCTGAGGGAAATTGCCTAACTGACGTTTTTCTATCGCATCATATTCCTCGGACAACAGGCCGACATCATTTCGAATTTCTAACAGACGCTCAAACATTCGCACTGCCTCTGGATGGCGGCCCTGCAACTCAAAATTGTCGGCCAACCAGAAAGAGCAAGGAAGAAAACTTGCTTCCCCATGGGGCAGACCATCGACCGCGGGATCTTGAGTATACCTTCCGACAAAGCCATCTTGCATGAGATGGGTCTCGATGGCTCTAACGGTACCAATCACACGTGGATCATCTGCGGGAAGAAACCCGACCAGTGGCATCATGAGAATGCTGGCATCCAGGTATTTGGACCCGTAATATTGCACAAAAGAATTCATCTCCGGATCGAAACCTTGCCGGCATACCTGGTCGTGGATGGCATCGCGAAGTTTTTTCCATCGCGGAATGTCCGTCCCGAAGCGCCCCAGTTCCGCGGATCTTATCAGGCGATCGACGGCAAGCCATGCCATCATTTTGGAGTGGACGAAATGTCGCCGGGGTCCACGCACTTCCCAAATCCCCTCATCGGGCCGCTCCCAGCCCGTCTCCAGAAATTCAAGCATCGCCAGAGCTACCTCGTGACGCGAGTGTTTTGCCGGTGCCAATCCCGCCTGGCGCGCCTGAAAAAGCGTATTCGCCACTTCCCCAAAAATATCCAGTTGATATTGCAGGTAGGCGGCATTGCCGGTTCGAACCGGAGTCGATTTTTCATATCCCTGCAACCACGGTAGCTCCAACTCAGTCAGCCTGCGTTCGCCGTGCAGGCCATACAAAAGGTTAAGTTCCGAAGGGCTGCCGGCGACGGCTCGAAGAAGCCACTCTCGCCAGTCTCGCGCCTCATCCAAATATCCGGCGTTGAGAAGAGCTTGGAGCGTGAGTGTCGCATCTCGTACCCAGCAAAAACGATAGTCCCAGTTCCGCACTCCGCCAATCAGTTCGGGCAGGGAGGTTGTGGGCGCCGCCACAATGCCGCCGGTGGGCAGGAATGTCAGGCCTTTCAGCGTGATCAGGGAGCGCAGAACCGCGTCCCGCCACTTGCCCTGATAAGTGCAGCGCCCCGACCACTCTCGCCACCATTTCTCCGTCTTCTGAATCGCCTGGTCGACCGTGAGGGTTGCCGGTTCATCCTGGTTTGACGGATACCAGGTCAGATTGAACGAAACCTTTTGTCCCTTCGCAACCGTAAAGTCAGCACCCGTCTTCATGTTTTCGCCGAGCAATTCAACGTCTGAGCGCAACCTGATCATGTCTGGACCGGCGATGGCGGAAATCCCCCCCTCGATACGCCGAACCCAGGGCACCACGGAACCGTAGTCGAATCGAAGTACCAGTTCCAGCTTCATGCGAATCTGTCCTCTGGTGCCCACGACAACGCGGAAGAGTTCAGGCATTTCTTCGCGAAGAACCATGCAGTCGATCAGCGTTGCCGATCCGCTCTCGGTCTCAAACTCTGTCTCTAGAATAAGACTCCCCTCCCGATAGCGCCGGCGAACGGCCGCTATCGGTTCCACGGGGGAGATGGACCAATGTCCATTTTCAGGTGTTCCAATCAGAGCCGCGAAACAAGCGGGAGAATCGAAGTGCGGAAGGCAAAGCCAGTCAATCGAACCGTGTTTTGAGACCAGGGCGGCGGTGTGGCAGTCGCCGATCATAGCGTAATCTTCGATGGGAATAGACAGGGCTTACCCTCCGCAAAAACCAAGACTGAACTTACCCGAGCACCCGAGCTTGTCTGAAAGCATCGACAACCGTATGGGAACTACTCTCCCGCAACGATTGTGCGACGAACACTCAAGCCCACATTTTCTCACAGAAATTCATGCGCTCGAAATCGGCGGGGATGGAGAAGTTCGCATCAGGGAGCGGTGTTTGCACTCTCATGCCGGATCAACAAAGCCAGCCGCGGAAACAGAAAGTGCCCACCGGCGTCATCAATGACATTGACCTGGCAAGTGTAAAAGCCTGGCTTGAGCGATGTAAGGGGAACATCCAATTGGAAGACGGCAGCTTTTCGGTCGCGCGCGTTCAAATCCGTCAACTCGACCAGCGAACTCTCGTAGCTCTTGGCTTTGCCTTGGAAAAACGCGACGTTGGACAACAGCCGGATGCCAGACTTGTTCTCGGCGCCTGCTCCTCTGGCGGGCTCGGCAACCGGCGGTCGCACCGGGTCGTAGACCTCGTAGTACAGAAATAAATGTTGAGCCGCCGAGAAAACATGCGTGATATTGGGGACAATCTCAGACCCGTCGTGAACCAGCGGATTCGGATTTGCACTCTTCTTTACCGATTGAATCTGACTGGCCAACACCACCGAACTCATCTTCAGTGGAAGTGACTTCAAGTCGGGCACTTCAATGTCGGTTTCGAATGAACCCATGCGTCCGGTCTGATTTTCGCGCACCACAAATTTCAGGTGATATTTGCCGCTCAACAGGCTCATGCCAGTGTCGTACTGTACATTCTTTTTTTGCACCTCGGCCGACGTATTTACGGCTAGCTTCACGGTGTCGCGTATTCTGTTCAGGGGATGGTGTTGGCTATCGAGCACCATGCCAATCACATCGAGGGTTGCCTTGTCGCGATCGCTGCTGCGGACGAACGGAATCTGCGATCCCGGCACCACCAGAGACATGGGGACAAAAAACTTGTTACCCTCCAGGCGGAAATAGGCGACGCCCAGATACAGCGGCAAATCGGTGGCCGGCATTTCGGAAGCCAGCTCCTCCTCCAGTTGCCGCTCCTTGTCGTCCTGCGTGGAGTGCTTATAATCGGCGGGCGCATAGTAGCCGCGCCGGTAGTCGATCTTCACCCCAGCAAGATTGGTTTTCACGACGATCCGACGGTAACGCCCGTCGCGCGCCAGGTTCGTGCTGTGGTAGCCGAGCAGGTAGTAAGTCGAGGTATCCTGCTGCACTCCCTTGAAAATCTTGCTGAAATCGTTGGAATCGAGAAAAGCGCGTCCGCCGGTATCGCTGGCCAGCGTCACCAGCGTTTCCTGCGTTGTAAAATTGGAATTCAACGCGTTCAGGGTCGACTGCCCGGAATACGCCGAAACTCCGCGCAGGCTCGCGTTCTGTGCTTCCCCGCCTGCGACCAGCGCCTGCAGTCCGCGCATGTCCATGGTGTAAATCGCAAGGTTGGAGCGTACTGCCGCGTTCACGGCCGCGCGCAGTTCCGATTGATTCTCAATTCCGGTGCGGTCCATGCCGCTGGAAAAATAGATGAGCGACTTCTTCTGTTGGACATGCGACAGCTTTTCTGCCACCGATCGCAACGCCTCCAGGCGCCGGTCTGTGTTGAAGATGTTGTATTCGGTATCGTCGGCGGTGAAGGGTTGACCTGTATCCGGCGTTCCTTCGGTTGTGCCGGTGGTACCCTCTTCGAAACCCTGCCCGCTGCCCGAACTGAATTGGTCCAACTGTTTTTTCAGCAACGCGTGATCGGTGGTGAAGTCCTGGTTCACCAACAGCGAGCTTCCCAACGAAACAATCGACACCAAATCCGCGGGCGCCATTTGCGTGTCGACATAATGTTCCGCGGAAGTAACCGCGTGGTCGATTTCGTCCGGTTCCATGGCCGAGAGATCAAAGAACAAAACAATCAGACGGCGATCCTTGAATTGCGACGCCGCTTCTGCAGCGGAAAGGGCAGGCTTCGCGGGTTCCGGTGCTGGCGCCGACCCGGGCAGCGGCTTGGCTTGAGCCACATCCGACGCCGGCACGGCATCCACATTCTCCACATCAAAGGAAACAACTTTCTGCGGCTTGTTGTCCTCCAGAATGGTGAAGTTCTCCGGCTTCAATCCCTGGACAAAGTTTCCGCTCTTATCCCGCACCGTCACATTCACCAATACCAACTCGGAACCCGTGCGGAACACATAGTCCGAATCCGGCTGCTGCGAGGGCGAAGCAGCAGACAGGAGGACGAGCATCAAAAGCACCGCTACAGCTTTATCGACGAATCGGGTCGGCGCGAAAATCATAGCGATCCTTTTCCAGAACATCGCTTTCACCAGCGTTCTTCTAAAAGCGAAATCGTGCCGTCATGGTGAATTGCCGCATGGCCCCCGCCGCCGTAACCCGGCCAAAGGTGGGTGAGGTCACGCTGGTATCAATCGAGCTGTAGTTCGGTATGTTGAAAACGTTGGTGGCCTGGGCGCGGAACTCCAGCACCCTCGATTCTTTCAGCGGAACGATTTTTGTGAAGGCCATATCAAATACTTTGCTGCCCGGACCGATGATGCTGTTGCGTCGCGCATCGCCGTAGGTTCCCGTAGGAGGCGTAGCGAAGGCGGCGGTATTGAACCACTTCAGAATCGATGGATTCGGCAGGCTCACCGGTTGCCCGGGAACCAGGTTCGGTCGCAGGGTGCCGTTGGTTCCTGCATTCAACTCCTCAGTGTTGCCCAGATACCGCGGCGTAAACGGCAGGCCGGAAGCAATCGTCCAGTCGCCACTCCATTGCCAGTCGCCAAAGATGGCTCGCCACGGAGTATTGCCGACGAGCCAGCGCTTGTCATGACCAAATGGCAGCTCCAACAAATAGTCCGCGGTGAACTTATGGGTTTGATTGAAACTGGAAAGCCCTCGCTCCGCGGATAGATCGAAAGGATTCTGCGCCAGGTTGGAAGCACCCGCGGAACTGCCCGATGAGGTCGCGGAACCGCCTCCGCCGCTTGCGCCCGTGCCGCCCCCGCCTAATCCGGGGCTATTCGCACCCGAAGTCGCGCCTGCTCCGATGGACGAGGCATCGTCCAGCGCCTTGGAAAACGTGTAGGTGCCTCCGATCGCGAATCCTTTGGCTAGCCGCTTGCGCAGCCGCACCGATCCTGCATTCGCCTCCGAATCCGCCACCGAGTTTTCGTAGGTGAAGGCTTCCACACCGGGAATGCGAAGTCCGACGGGAGTTCGGTTCGGAGCTTCCAAAATATCGAGATCCGTTCCCTTGGTTCCGGTGTAATCGACATTCAGCAGCAGAGTGGGACGAATCTGCTGTTGAATATCGAGGTTGCGAATCTGCACGTAGCCCATCCGGTAATTCGGATTTACCGCATAATCGTTGGTTATGCCGCTAGGCGGCGGAAATCCGTTCTGCAGCGTTAACTCTCCGGGAGCGGTCTGACTATTGGTGGCAGTTGTGCCGAAGGGCGGCTGCAAGGCAAGCTGCTGCGCGATCGTTTGAAACGCTCCGGTGTTGTAGTTGATGCCATATCCGCCGCGGACCACGGTCTTGGAGAACGGCTTCCAGGCAAATCCAATTCGTGGCGCAAAGTTGTTGTGATTCGGCCGCACCAGGCTGGCCGGCAGCCTGCCGTAATCGGGCCCCACTTGCCCTGGCAGGATCGGCGTCACCGGCGTCACCCCCAGCGGCAATGCCGGATTCAGAACCCCAGGAGCGAGATCGAGATTGGCGCTGCGATTGTTTTCTTCCGTAAGCGGTGAAACGTACTCGTAGCGCACTCCCATATTGAGCGTCAGGTTTGCACGCATCTTCCACTCATCTTGCGCGTATAAATCCCAGAAGTTGCCGTGGAAGTGATCGCTTCCCCCAAACTGCAACGAAGTTTGATACGGCAGCCCGAGCAGAAAGTCAGCAAAGTCATATGGAGCACCTGGCACCGGCTGTGCACTGAGCGAAGTGTTGTCCCCGTTGAAGACAAACGCGCCTCGCGGATTGCCGTCCGTTTCCGTATTCAACTGCACGCGGCGGAAGTCTCCGCCCCAGCGCGCCGTGTGCTTGCCATGATTCCAGATTGCATTATCGGAGAAGGTATACGTTTGGTTGCGCGTGAGTGAGGGAGTTGTATCCTGCAGGCTAGTGAAATTTGTAAAGGAGAGGTTGGGCAGGCCCCAGTCGAAAGGATTCTGCGAAACTCCTGTAATTCCTAGCGCCCCTGCGATGTTGTCGCTGAAAGCGTAAAGGTTTTGGCTGCGCGAGCGGCTGCGGTTAAAATCTGCGCGAACAATGTTGGTTAGTTTTCCAACACTGCGTGTATATGAGACTGGAATGTCAAAACTGCGCACGTTGGTATTCCCTCCAACGCTGGGGAAGGGATTGGTCAGGTTCGCGCTCGATCCGTGATAGTGAAACCCTATCGTCAGACTATTTCGCGGCGCGTTGCGGCCGCCTCCGCCGCCGCGGCGTCCGCGCACTGGCGCCGCACCGAAAGTGTGGTTCAAGCGTACGTTCAAATCGTCACTGTCGCTGGTGGCGGAGGTCACGTAGTGGAAGTTTTGGAAGTTGCCCGGCAAGTTCGGCAGCGGAATATAAGGCAGCAATCCTTGCGCCACCGGGTTGATTTGCGGAATGGTGTCGTTGGGGTAAGGAGTGTTAGTGATGGGATTGAAAATCTGCACCGTCTGTCCGGCGTTGGGTCCCGAGGTATATGTGGTTTGAGAAAAGTTTCCCTGCCGCTCCAGCAGCGTCGGGACGGTCGAGAACTGGTCGAAAGGATTCGACGCGCGCTTGCCGTTGTAATTCACGAAATAAAAAGTCTTGCTACCACCGTGGTAGATATGGGGGATGTTCAACGGTCCACCCACGGATCCCCCGAAGCTGTTCTGCTCATACGCCGGCTTTTCCGTGGGCTGGCCGGTAAGCGAAAACGGGGACGCATTCAGCGCCGAATCTCCGATGCCGTAATAGATCGATCCATGAGGACGATTGATATCAAAACCGCGCCTGCCAAAACCCCCACCGCCAAACCCGCCGCCCCCGAAGCCGCCGCCCTGACCACCGAATCCGCCGCCGCCACCGAATCCGCCGCCTTGTTGGCGGGCGTCGTTGAAACGCTGCTGCATTTCGTCCGCGCTCATGGTGTTGAACGAGTTGGAAGTGTTTCCCGAAACAGCCACGGATTCCGTCGCACTGTCCGGCGCAATCCCTGGAACCGGCATTCCGGAAGGCGAAACGTCGCTCATCGAAGCGTTGGACGCATCCTGTCCGGTTGCACTCTGAAATACAGAAAGACTCTGAAAACCTCGCCCGCCCGCGTTTGCCTGCCGCGGTTCAGGGTGTGGCTCTCGCGCGCGCGAGAGCAGTACTAATTCAAAATTCGCCGGCATATCCTGATGTTCCGCATCCAGCACCACCTCCTGCGTGCTTGCGGCGAACGCCGCCATCTGCACCCGCACGATATAGTGTCCATTCATGGGAATCCGCAGCAAATAACTGCCGTCCACATCGGTCGACGTACTGACCTGCTCTGTCGTGGATGCCTTCGCGGCCGAAACTCCAGCTCCGGGAATCGGCATGTTTCCCGATTTCACCACGCCGTGGATCGTTAGCCCCGCCGGCGCAGCCGTCTGTCCCCACGACCGAGGCGCAGGAAGCATGAGAAGATAAAAGACCAAGAGAAGCTGAAAGACGAAATTGGAACGCAGTCTTCCTTTCACCACTGATATCTGGAGACTGGAAATCCGCATACATGCACGCAGGCGTTTGCCGCCAGCCTGCATGGATCATACCGCTCTGCCCGGCACCGCACTGTAAAAGTTTGTGGCTAATTCCACCCCTGAAGGCCGCTTCGTAAAGTTATGCAAAGATTTTGCGAATTCCCTTGTGCTCCGCAACTTCCGCGTCATAATTCCGTTTATAGGTGTAGACCGATCGCTTTTTAAAGGAGATTCCCATGCTTAAGCAAAGCCTGCTTGTACTTGTCGCGGCCGGCGCCATCTCGATCGCCACGCCGTTCGCGGTGGCCCAGGATAGCGCACCCGCTAATCCGCAATCCCAGCCTTCGCAAGATCACGGCGGTTGGCACCGCGGCCAGCAAGATCCCGCTCAGCGCACCAAAGAACTGACCAAACATCTGAACCTCACCTCGGATCAGCAGACCAAAGTGCAGGACATTTTCCAGTCCGAACACACGCAAATGGAGAGCCTGCACCAGGATTCTTCCCTCTCGCAGCAGGATCGCCGCGCCAAAATGATGGACATCCATACCGGCACGAACTCACAGGTCCGGGCGCTGCTCGACCCCAACCAACAGAAGAAGTGGGACGAAATGCAGGCTAAACGTGAACAACGGATGCAGAACCATAACACCGGTTCTGACCAGCCGACGCCCCCGCCGCAACAGTAGGGTTTCCGAAACAGGTACAAGCCAGCCAACTCCTCGTCCCCTAGACAGCGAGAAGGCTGGCTTATCGCTTTTGGGCCGTAAAATCACTCCGTTCAGGGAGTGGATGTAAGGCGCTAACGTAGGGAGATTGAGCCCAGGCGTAGCCTGAGAAGGAATCCCCTCTCTTGAGGGCGGGGAGGATGCCGATTCTGCCCTAAGAACGAGGCGATACCGGCTTGAGTACAGTGAACACTGTATATGCGTTCTCTTCGCTCTCCGGCTAGTATCGGTGGTCGAAAGAAGCCGTTTAGAGTAACTGCGTTCCTTCCGTATGGCTTACTGCAAATAAGGGTTTCAGCCGGCCGGCTACTGGTTCCTGCGGTGTACTCTTCGGGGGATAAGTAATGTTTGGCGTTATCCTCATCGTGGACGATCATGAGGCCGTCAGACGCGGACTTCGACAACGGCTTTCCTGTCGCCCGGAGTGGCGCATCTGCGGCGAAGCGGCAGACGGAATCCAAGGCGTTGAAAAAGCGAAGGCCTTGCGGCCTGCCATCGTGCTCCTGGATGTCTCCGTGCCTCGTATGGATGGGCTGGAGCTGACTCGCATCCTGGGTCGAGATCTTCCGGAATCTGAAAGTCGTCATCATCAGCCAGAAACGATCCCGCAGTGGGGCGTCGGCAAGCCACAAAGGCACAAAGATTTCCTTCCAATTTCCGTTTGCCAAGAATTCGAATCGGGAGAATATAGTTCAGAAAGACCGCGGTCCAACCGATCCAGGTCGCCGGGTGATCGCCTCGGTTCAGCAAGCGGAACCAATACCCGATGAGAATTCTGATTGCTGACGACAACGAAGGGGTGCGACGCGGGGTCAAGAATATTCTGGCACCCGTCGCTTATTGGGAAGTGTGCGGGGAAGCGAACGATGGAACTGAGGCCATTCAGAAAGCGGCGGAACTGCTGCCCGATCTTATTCTTTTGGACGTAAGCATGCCCGGACTGAACGGACTGGAGGTAGCGCGTCTTCTGCGTGAAAAAATTCCTGCCGCCAAGATTTTGATCATGAGCCAGCATGATCCAGCGGTCTTACTCCCACGCGCAATCGAGGCTGGCGCCAACGGTTGCGTCGACAAGAGTCGCCTCAGTACCGAACTGTTGCCGACGATTGCGAGAGTGATGGATGCTGCCTAGAATCACAGCGGCCCTCGTCGGCAGGGCGTGGGCGAAACTCTTCGCTCCGGTATCTCTCAGCAAAGAAACCTGTTTTCGAAGAATAGCTGTGCGCCGGGAGCCCGCGCGAATACGATAAGACTCGGTGCGATCCCATGCAAGTTGACGCTCACCAGCACTTCTGGCGATATAGTCCCGCCCAATACGAATGGATCGATGATTCCATGGCCGTGCTCCGCCGAAATTTCCTGCCGCGGGATCTGAAACCGGAGCTGAAAAACAACGGCTTCCAGGGATCGGTTGCGGTTCAAGCGCGGCAGACGCTGGAAGAAACTCGCTGGCTTCTCGATCTGGCTGAGCGCTCGCGGTGGATTCTTGGTGTCGTGGGCTGGGTCGATCTGCGTTCGCCGGACGTGCGGTCGCAGTTGAAGGTCCTGGCCCGAAATCATAAACTTGTCGGAATCCGCCACATCGTGCAGAGTGAACCCGACCACCGCTTCCTGCTACAACCAGAGTTCCTGCACGGCATTTCCGTCCTGGAAGAATTCGATTTGGCATACGACATTCTGATTTACACCGAACATCTTCCAGTAGCCGCCGACTTTGTGGAGCAGTTTCCGCGGCAGCGCTTTGTGCTTGATCATCTTGCCAAGCCCCCGATAAAGAGTGGCAACATCGATCTTTGGGCGGAGGGGATATCACGGCTGGCCGCATTTCCGAACGTCTTCTGCAAGCTGTCGGGCCTGGTCACCGAGGCCGACTGGCGGCATTGGGAGGCGGAGCAGATCGTCCCTTTCCTCGACGTCGCCTTCCAATGTTTTGGGCCTGACCGCCTGATGATTGGTTCCGATTGGCCAGTGTGCCTGGTCGCGGCATCGTATGCAAGAGCGATCGAAGTCGTGAAAAACTATCTCCTCCAGAAGACTCCGGAGCGTCAAGATCGTGTTCTCGGCGGCAACGCGCAACGATTCTGGAGACTGGAGACGCGTTGAGGATCTGCAGTGGCGTTTCCAAGCCGCGCCAGCGCTCATGTGGGGACAGCCGCTCTGGGCTGTCTGTCGAGTGAAGCTCGACAGCCTTTGCGCGGCACCGACCAACATTCCCTCGCGATCCTTACGATCCTCAGGTATCGTGCGCCTGATGTTTTACAATGGTCGGACGAATTAACCATCTCGGCGAAACTTCCTAACCGGAATGCAGCTCAACCTGCTCCAACTCGATTCCCGTGACAATGTCTTAATTGCTCTCAGCGATTTGAAAGCCGGCGAGCAGGTTGAATTCGAAGGCCAGACCTACACTCTCCCCAAAAACGTTCCCGCCAAACACAAATTCGCCATGCGAAACTTCGGCATCGGCGAGAATGTCATTATGTACGGGGTTCTGGTGGGTAAAACCGCGAAGCCAATCGCGGCCGGAGAACTCCTGACAGTCGGCAATATCCAACACCAGGCCGCGCCTTTCCGCGAGCAGTCGGGCGAGTTTCACTGGTCGCCGCCCGACGTTTCCCGATGGAAGGACAAAACCTTCCTGGGATATCGCCGTTCCGACGGCCAAGCGGGCACTCGAAACTATTGGCTGGTCGTTCCTCTGGTTTTTTGCGAGAACAAAAACATACAGGTTCTGAAGCAAGCATTCGAAGAAGAGCTGGGTTTCGCCGCGCCCCAGCTCTACCGCCGCCAAGTCGCTGGACTGGCAAAACTCTATCGAGAAGGAAAGCTGGAAACGATGGATCTTGACGCCTTCCCTGCAGACGCGGCTCCTCCGCCGCGCCGCCGGTTGTTCGAGAATATCGATGGCGTGCGATTTCTGCTCCACGAGGGCGGCTGTGGAGGAACGCGCGAGGATTCCCACAATCTCTGCGGCCTCATCGCCGGTTATATTCATCACCCCAACGTGGCAGGAGCGACGGTCCTGAGCCTGGGATGCCAGCACGCACAGACTGCAATCCTTCGCGACGAAATTCGCAAACGCGATCGCAACTTTGACAAGCCTTTGTTCATTCTCGAGCAACAGCGCAGCGGCTCGGAGGCGGCGATGATGTCCGATGCGATCCGGCAAACTTTTCTTGGATTGGTCGCGGCCAACACAGCTCAGCGCACTCCCGCTCCACTGGCCGATTTGTGCGTCGGTCTGAAGTGTGGAGGGTCGGACGGCTTTTCCGGCATCTCGGCGAATCCCGCCATCGGACACACCTCCGATTTGCTCGCCGCTCTGGGTGGCAGAACAATTCTCTCGGAATTCCCCGAGTTGTGCGGAGTGGAACAGGAACTCATCGATCGCGGCAAGAGCAAGGCCGCCGGCAATCGCTTTATTCAATTGATGCGTGACTATGCCGCCAGGGCCGCAGCCGTTGGCTCCGGTTTCGACATGAATCCATCACCGGGCAATATGCGGGACGGACTTTTGACCGACGCCATGAAATCAGCCGGGGCGGCAAAGAAAGGCGGCACGTCTCCCGTCGCCGCCGTGCTCGATTATCCGGAGTATTCGACCGAACCCGGCCTGAATCTTCAATGCACGCCGGGCAACGATGTAGAGTGCGTCACCGCACAGGTTGGCGCGGGCGCAAGCGTGGTGTTGTTCACGACCGGCCTGGGCACGCCGACCGGGAATCCGATCGCCCCCGTCGTGAAGCTGTCCACCAACTCGGCGCTGGCCGAACGCATGCACGATATCATCGACATCGACACCGGAGCGATTGTCTCCGGACAAACAACCATCGAGCAGATGGGCGAAGACATTCTCCATCTCGTCATTCAAGTGGCCAGCGGCGAAGTCCGAACCAAAGCGGAGATGAAAACTCAGGAAGATTTCATTCCCTGGAAGCGAGGCGTCTCGCTCTGACCAAAGGCGACAACACGGCGCAGGCTTTCCGCCTGGATGGTAAAGTCGCCGTGGTCACCGGCGGCGGCAGTGGCATCGGGCAGGCCATTGCTTTGAAATTCGCGGCGCACGGCGCGGTGATTCGTATTCTGGACTTGAATGAATCGACTGCGGCCGAAACCTGCCGACACATCGCCAGCGTTGGCGGCGTTGCTTCTTCTTACCTCTGCGATGTGACGAACCAGTCGGAAGTGAAAGCCAGATTCGAGGAGCTCTTTCGCCTCGACCGCGTCCACATCCTGGTCAATAATGCCGGCATCTCGCATGTCGGCACGGCGGAGAGTACGACCGAGGCAGATTTTGACCGCGTGGTGCGAGTAAACGTCAAGGGCTTTTACAACTGCCTGCACTCCGTCATTCCACCCATGAAAAGGTCCGGTGGCGGCATCATCCTGAACCTGGCATCGATTGCCGGATCGTCCGGTCTTGCCGAGCGCTTCGCCTACTCGATGAGCAAAGGAGCGGTGATCGCGATGACCTATTCCGTTGCCCGGGATTATCTCGCGCACAAAATCCGCTGTAATTGCATTTCACCTGCGCGGGTTCACACGCCGTTTGTCGACGACTATCTGCAAAAGAACTATCCGGGACGCGAGAAGGAGATGTTCGAAGAGCTGGCGAAGTCGCAACCCATTGGACGAATGGCGGAGCCCACAGAGGTCGCATCCCTTGCCTTGTTCTTGTGCTCCGACGAAGCAGAATTCATTACGGGGGTGGACTATCCCATCGACGGCGGCTTCTTCAACCTGCGAGGCTAACGAATGGACCTGAAACTAAAAGATAAGGTCATCCTCGTCACCGGCGGGGCCAAGGGCATCGGCGCCGCGATTGTCCATGCCTGCACTGCCGAAGGCGCTGTCCCGGTGATTGTCGACCGCGATGCGGAAGCTGGCCAGCAGCTGCGAAGCGAGCTGCAAAATAAAGGCGCTAGCTGCGGACTCATTGCCATCGATCTCTCCGTCCCGGAAAATTGCTCCGCATCGGTCGAACATACGGTGAAGAGTTTCGGCCGTATCGACGCACTCGTAAACAACGCAGGGCGGAATGACAAGGTTGGTCTGGAGCATGGGAGCCCGGACAAGTATATGGCCTCACTCCAGAGCAACCTGGTCCACTACTACAGCATGGCCCACTACGCCCTGCCGCACTTAAAAACTTCACGGGGGACGATCGTCAACATCGGCTCCAAAACCGCCGTCACCGGCCAGGGGAGTACCTCGGGGTACGCGTCGTCAAAAGGCGCGATTATGGCCCTGACGCGGGAATGGGCGGCAGAACTGCTGCCCTACGGCATTCGCGTCAATACCGTAATTCCCTCCGAAGTCATGACGCCTCTCTACCGCAGTTGGCTCGACACGTTTCCGAATTCCGAAGAAAAACTCAAGACCATTCTTACTAAGATTCCGCTCGAGCAGCGTATGACCACGTCGGACGAGATTGCGGCGATGGTCGTATTTCTGATCTCCGCCAGGTCCAGCCACACTACCGGCCAGCACTTATTCGTCGACGGCGGCTACGTTCATCTGGATCGCGCACTGACATGAGGATCTTCGAGTGAGTTCATCCCCATCCATCACGGAGCGACGCTACGTCGTGCCCCTGGTATTGGTCACCAGCTTGTTTTTTCTGTGGGCCATCGGCGTCAACCTGAATGACATCCTCATCCAGCATCTCAAGAAGGCATTCGGCTTAACCGACTTCCAATCGTCTCTCATCCAGTCGGCTTTCTTCGGCGGCTATTTTCTCGCTGCTTTGCCCGCAGGATGGCTGATGCAGCGGGTGGGGTACAAACGGGGAATTCTGATCGGTCTGCTGGTCTGTGCTAGCGGAACAATTCTGTTCATTCCTGCGGCTTCCGTTCGGGTCTACGGATTTTTTCTCTTTGCTCTGTTTGTAATGGCTTGTGGGCAGTCGGTTCTGGAAGTCGCCGCCAATCCCTATGTGACTACGCTCGGGCCCGCGCAGAGTTCGGAGCGCCGGCTGAATCTCGCGCAATCGTTCAACGCCGCCGGCGCCGTGCTGATCGCCCTTCTCGGCTCCAGATTCATTCTCTCCGGCATCGAGCACACTCCCGCGGAACTGGCTGCGATGAACCCGGAGCAATTGCTGGCCTATCGAGTGTCGGAGGCCAACATGGTGAAGACCCCCTATCTCGTCATCACCGGCGTCTTTCTGTTCGTGGCGCTGCTCATCTTTCTGACCAGACTGCCGGAGATCCGAGAGACCACGAGGGATGGCCTTCCGGCCTCGGAGGCGAAGCTTAGCGGCACCTTTGCCTTTCGACATTTGATCAAAGGCGTGATTGCCCAGTTCTTCTACGTAGGCGCGCAGGTTGGCGTAGCCAGCTTCATTATTCGATTCGCTGAATTCACTCTGCCCGGAACCCATGAAAAAGCCGCAGCTCACTACCTGCAGGCGCACCTGGCGGGCTTCATGATCGGACGTTTTGCGGGTTCGGCGATTATGCAAAAAGTCGCGGCACCTCGCCTGCTCAGCTGGTTTGCCGCTGGCTCGCTACTCTGCCTTCTAGTCGTGCTGTTCTCTTCTGGCACGGCGCCAGTCTGGGCGATCGTGTTAATCGGATTTTTCCACTCCATCATGTTTCCGACGATTTTCGCGCTCAGCCTGAAAACCCTTGGCCCCTACACCAAGCTAGGATCGTCCCTGCTGGTCATGGCAATCATCGGAGGCGCGGTTTGCCCCGCAATCATGGGCAGGATTTCCGATGCATGGAATATCCAGCGTGCCTTTGTGGTCCCGCTGGTTTGCCATGCCTACGTATTCTATTTCGCAATGTGGGGATATCGGCCCGCAGCAGTCGCGAACTCGCACCCAACATTAACCATTCCCGCCACAGAGGTCGAATGAAACAACGTGTTTGCCTGACCCTCGATTTGAAAGACGATCCCAAGCTGATCGCTGAATACAAGCGGTATCACGAAAAGATTTGGCCCGAGATTACTCGAAGCATCAAAGACTCCGGCATCGAGGACATGGAAATCTATCTGCTCGGAACCCGCATGTTCATGATCATGGAGGTGAACGAGTCGTTTTCGTTTGCCGCCAAGACCAAGGCCGATCAACTGAACCCCAGAGTTCAGGAATGGGAGCGCCTCATGGGCACGTTTCAGAAATCGTTAGCCCAAGCCCGACCGGGCGAGAAATGGTTGGTGATGGAACGCGTTTTCAAGTTGGAAGACTAGAGCTGTTAGCTTGCTTCTAAGGTCAAGCAAACGATTGTGTTTCTCACCAAGACTTAGAGGGCAAAGCGCTTTACTTTTCTGCCGGTCGTTCTTGCTTTATCTTTCGATGCCCGCTTACTTCACCCCCGAATTCTTCTGCTTTCTCGCGCGTCTCAGGCGCAACAACGTTGTCGATTCTTGGCTCGCTGTTCGAATGACTGAAGGTTCTGATTCATCGGTGCAGAAACCTGTGCAAAACTCAACAAACAATGACCCAAGAAGACTACTGCGGCTACATATTTTCGTTGCATCTACATATTCCCCCATTCGGTACGCGATTCGGAAGGCCAGACTGAGGCTCCTGAATGCGGCTTATCGTCGTTGCTCCTGTTTTCTTCGTCCACACCTCCAAAGCATCTAGGGCAACGGTGGCCCAACGCGAACACTGTTTGTCTCGGTGGCCAACGGAAGCTCCGTTTCCGAAGCCGGGATGTTGGTGCCGAAGCCCGGAGAATCCCCTTCCAGGTGCATCCGCGTCCGGCCGTTTCTTTGCGGGTCTATCACCATGCGGCGCAAGTAGGCTTCGATGATTACGTCCCAATCGTTGGCGATCTTCTTCAGAAAGTCCGACGACTTGCCTACGTTGCACGTCAGGAAAACGACCTTGCGTACATCCGTCTGGTCAAACGCGGTGGCGATCTGCCGATACTTATTCCAGTTCACCAAACGCGGCGATTGCGGGTTGTTCTGCGAGTCATATTGCTTGTCGGACATTCCGGCGGGCGATCCGCTCATGTTCACATCGTAGAATACATTCACAAACACATTGCTTGCGTTTGCGCCGCCGAGGGTCAATTTGTGTGCCGGCGCCAAATCGACCGTACCCTCAAGTGTGCTGCCCGTCGTTCCTGCACTGCCGTGTCCGACATTGAAGATCACGATGCCGTCCGGGGCGGCCTGGGCTGCCAGTACTATCGTCTGGATCGCCTGATCGGCACTGTTGCCGGGCGCGATCAAGAAATGCGGGGTCGGGGGATGGGCCTTACAGTAAGCGTCACCCCAAGCCTTCGCATCGGGCGCGACTTCAGAAATCACTGCATCCATTTGGGGACTCCTTTCAGGCTGGCTTTTAATTGCTAGGACCCATCGGTCACGGAGTGGTTTCTACCACGTGGAATCCGCCGCATCGCTAACTTTCGTTCGAAGTCGGAGAGGTCGCGATTATACACCGGCGTCCGCGACGAACCCTTTCTTATTCGCCACCGCGTCGCACTCTAACCAAACCTAATTGTTTGCCGCCGGTAGTTTCTTCTTGGCAGTGATTTGCCCTGCTGAGATGGTCATTGCAGGTTGTCGGACCGAGCACGTTTCAGAAATCGTTAGCCCAAGCCTGACCGGGCGAGAAATAGTTGGTGATGGAACGCGTGTTCAAGTTGGAAGACTTTAGAAGCGAACGATTGTGTTTCTCGCCCAGACTTAGGGCAAGCACTTTACTTTTCTGCCGGTCCTTCTTACTTTATCTTTAGATGCCCGCTTACTTCACCCCCGAATTCTTCCGCTTTCTCGCGCGTCTCAAGCGCAACAACAATCGCGACTGGTTCCTGGCCCACCAAGCGGAATTTGAAACTTGTATTCGCCAGCCGGCGCTGCGGTTTATCACCGACTTCGGCGCACCGTTATACGAAGTTGCGCCGCATCTAAGCGCCGATCCGCGTCCCTCCCGCGGCTCCTTGTTTCGCATCTACCGCGACGTGCGATTCTCCCCGGACAAGCGCCCTTACAAGACGCACGTCGCAATGCGCTTTTCCCACCGCGGCAAAGACGTTCACTCTCCGGGGTTTTATCTTCATCTTGAGCCCGGAGGCTGTTTCGCCGCGTGCGGCCTGTGGCGACCTGAGCCGCCGACCCTGCTCAAAGTTCGCAATGCGATTGTGTCCCGTCCCCAGGAATGGAGAGCAGTCCGCAAGCTGCTAAACTGGGACGATGCCGGCAAGCTCCGACGCCCGCCCCGGGGATTCCCCGGCGATCACGAATTCGTGGAAGACCTAAAGCTTCGCGATCTGGGCACGGCCGTCGACTTCACCGACAAACAAGTCTGTAGCACAACGTTCATGCCAATCTTCGCCAACGCTTGCCGCACAATGTCGCCACTGGGAGCATTCCTCAGCAGCGCCGTCGGACTGAAATTCTAAGCAAACCCCGGCAGCAGCCCCCGGTAGATGGCCATTCCGACGACGGCATCGACACCGATGGCATGCAGTTGGTCGATTTCTTCTTGCGCCCGAATTCCGCCCGCAGCAATCAACTGTCGGGTCGTGGCCTGTCGCAGCGGACGAATCACATCCTGCGGAAAGCCCTGCAACAAACCTTCCGTATCCACATGCGTGTACAGAAAGGCAGCGCACCAAGATTCGAGCGCCTGCACCATTTGCAGCGGGCTGACGTCAGTTACTCTTCGCCATCCCTGGATCGCCACTCGACCGCCAATCGCGTCCACCGCAAAGACCAGCCGATTGGAGCCGACCGCGTCCGCCATCTTTTTTGCGAACGCTGGATCTAGCTTGTCCTCAGCGAACAGTGCCGAACCGATGATGATTTTTTGCGCTCCCGCCGCCAGTGCGGCCTCAGCGGCGGCAACCGAGCGGATGCCCCCGCCCACCTGGCAGGGCAGCTGGCGGGCGAATTCGCGAACCAGTTCGACGTTGTCCCCGGTGCCCATTGCAGCGTCGAGATCGATCAGTTGTACCAGTGGATACTTCGAGAAGCGGTCTACCCAGGTCGCGAAGTCGTCAAACTCCAGGGCCTTCCGCTTGCCTTGAACCAACTGCACGATCTTGCCACCCATCAGGTCGATCGAAGGAATTAGCATGGCCATCTCACCGGAATTCCCTGCGAATCGAGTTGTTGCTTGAGGTCCGCGAGCCGGCTGAACCCGTAGTGAAAGATCGACGCTGCCAGAGCGGCATCGGCATGCCCTTCGCGGAATACTTCCACAAAATGCTGTAGGCCGCCCGCGCCGCCCGAGGCAATCACGGGAATTCGAACCGAGTCGGCCACGGCTCTTGTCAGCCGGCAATCGAATCCGGAGCCGGTGCCGTCTCGGTCCATCGAGGTCAGCAGGATTTCGCCGGCGCCGCACGACGCCGCTTCCTGCGCCCAGGCAACCGCGTCCCGCCCCGTTCCAGTTCGTCCTCCGTGAGTGAACGCTTCCCAAGGAGCGACACCTTCGGAGCGCTTAGCATCGATGGCGACGACTACCGCCTGCGACCCGAAGCGCGCCGCGATCTGCGTGATCAAAACTGGGTCGGCCAGAGCCGCAGAATTAATGCTGATTTTGTCCGCGCCAGCCGAGAACACCGCCGCCGCATCCTCCAGTGTGCGAATTCCACCGCCTACCGTGAACGGAATGAACAACTGGCGTGCCGCCTTGCGTACCGTGTCGAGCAGTGTCGCACGCCGCTCGTGCGCCGCCGAGATGTCCAGTAGAACGATTTCGTCCGCCCCCGATTCGCTATGCGCTTTCGCCAGTTCGGCCGGATCTCCTGCATCTCGCAGATTCTCAAACTGCACGCCTTTTACGACGCGACCGCCGTCCACGTCCAGGCAAGCGATGATTCGTTTGGTCAGCATGTCACAGAGCACAAAAATTGCTCAGTATCTTCAACCCGGTGTCCCCAGATTTTTCCGGATGAAACTGGACACCAAATAAGTGCTCCCGTTCCACCGCCGCCGAAAAATGCCCGCCATACTCACAAGACGCCACCGTTGTATCGGTAACTGGCGCACGAAAAGAATGCGTGAAATACACAAACGATGACGACCGCACACCGCGCAAGAGTTGTGACGACGCAGCCACGTCAATCTGGTTCCACCCCACGTGCGGCGACTTCACGCTTGCGGGGAAGCGCTCGCACTCGCCCTCGAACACGCCGAGTCCCGCCGTCGACGGCGATTCCTGACTGTGCTGAAACATCCACTGCATCCCCACACAGATTCCTAGGAACGGAATCCCCCGGTGAATGGCGTCCGCAATGGCATCCTGCAAGCCCGAGCGGCTGAGCGCCGCGGTCGAGGCAAAATGGCCAACGCCGGGAAGTACGATTTTCGAGGCGTTTCGAACCTGCCCGGGATCGGAGGTAATCGCGCAGTCTTGCCCCAGCCAGGCCAGCACTTTCTTCACCGAAACGAGATTTCCCGCGCCGTAATCCACGATCGCAATCGTCACAGCACTCCCTTGGTGCTGGGCAACAGACGCGCCATGCGCCGATCACGCCAGCAAGCAGCCCGTAGGGCCCGCGCAAACGCTTTGAAGAGCGCCTCAATTTTGTGGTGGCTCGATCGTCCATAAAGCACGCGCACGTGAACATTGGCGCGCGCTCCGCGGGCAAACCCTTCAAAGAAGTCATCCACCAGTTCCGCCTGCAGGTCGCCGACCAGCCGCGCGCGGACCTTCGTATCCACCACGGCCGCAGTGCGGCCGCAAAAATCCACTGCCGCCATTCCCATGGTTTCGTCCATCGGCATCAAGAAATATCCGGCTCGCAGAATACCGCGCTTGCCGCCGAGGGCTTTATCAAATGCCTGCCCGAGAACGATGCCCACATCCTCGACCGTATGATGCTGGTCCACGTCGAGATCGCCGCGCGCCTTTAGGATCAGATCGAAGCCCCCGTGATGGGCGAAGAGTTCCAGCATGTGATCAAAGAAGCGGATGCCGGTGGACACCTGGTAACGACCGCGCCCCTCAATGGTGAGCGAGATATGTATCTGCGTCTCTTTGCTGACGCGCTTAATGATTCCTTTTCTCATAGCCGTGATGCCCCTTGCGCAGGCGGAACGAGAATGCCAAGCGCTTCGCACGTTTCCTGGAGCGCGGCCAGCAAACGATCCGCATGCTCCCGCGGGCCAAGCGTGATGCGCACACATCCCTCACAACCCGGATCGCCCGAACGATTGCGGACCAAGACTCCGCGCCGCCGCATGTGCTCCACGAACGATGACGCCGCGCCCACGCGCGCGAGCACGAAGTTCGCCTGGCTGGGCCAGAATTGAATTCCATTGGCTTCGAGCGCTCGCTCCAGTCGTACCCGCGACGCGCGAACTTCGCTCACATACTGCTGAATGAAATCTTGATCGCCAACTGCATCCGGCAGGCAAGCCAGCGCCACCGCATTCACGTTGTAGGGCGAACTGACCCGCCGCACCGCGCGCATTTGCTCCGCATCGCCAACCAGGACGCCAATGCGCAGCCCGGCCAGTCCGTATGCCTTCGAAAAAGTGCGCGCCACAAACAGGTTGGTGAGTTGCGAGCGTATCCCCAATAGGCTTTGGCCGTAGAACTCGAAGTACGCTTCGTCGATCAGCACCGCCGCGTTCGGTGCCGAGCGCACGATTCGCAGCAGTTCGTCCGCAGACGCAACCGTTCCCGTGGGATTGTTGGGATTCGCAATCGCGATCATTCGCGTACGCGGCGTAACGCGGGCACAGAGCTCGTCAGCAGGAAAATGAAAGTCCTTGCTCGCGGAAACACTGACGATTTCCGCTCCGGCTGCCTTCATATAAATCCGGTACATGGCGTACGTAGGCACGGCGATCAGCGCCTCGTCGCCGGGAGAGAGGTAGGTCCCGCAGAGCAAATGAATGGCTTCGTCCACGCCGTTCGTCAACAGCAGTTCCGGCGCCGCGATCCCCAGTACTTCGGCCACCCTCGCCTCCACCGGGGCGCGCTCGGGATAGCTTGCCAGTTGTTCCGGTTCCAACCGCCGCAGGCGTTCCAGCACTCGCGGCGAACACCCCACCGTATTCTCGTTGAAATCCAGACGCAGCCCGTCTCGCCCTGCCAGCGGCGGGTGATACGAAGGCAGCGTCCGTATCGCTTCCCGGGGACTAAGCATGTTCGCACCTCACGCGCACCGACTGTGCATGCGCAGCCAATCCTTCTGCGCCGGCCAGACATTCAACCACCGGGGCGATCCGCCTCAACCCATTCGCGGACAGCTGCTGCACCGTAATGACCTTCACGAAATCCAGCACGCTCAGACCTCCTCGAAATCGCGCCTGTCCCGAAGTCGGCAATACGTGGTTGGGCCCGGAAGCGTAATCGCCCGCTGCCTGCGCCGAGTAGTCGCCCACGAAGACCGAGCCTGCATTGCGGATAAAAGGCAAGTCTTCCGCGGCGACGGTGATGTGTTCAGGCGCAATCCGATTGGCCCACTCTCGCCCCTGTTCGGGTGAAGACGCGACCAGAATCGCACCCCGCCTGCGCAACGATTCCAGGGCCGTCGGATTTCCTTTCGCGAGTTTCGCGGCACTCAGCTTCACCGATCTGGCCAACTTTCGAGAGGTCGTGATCAATACCGACACCGCCTCAGGATCGTGCTCAGCCTGCGCGACAAGATCAGCAGCAATAAATTCCGGATTCCTCAGCCAGTTATTCAGAATGACGGCTTCCGTAGGTCCAGCTAAAAAATCAATCGCACAGTCGAACGAAACCAGCCTCTTGGCCAGGGTTACATAAGCGTTGCCGGGTCCAACAATCTTGTCCACCCGAGGAATACTACGAGTCCCGTAGGCTAGCGCGGCGATGGCCTGCGCCCCTCCCGCACGATAAAACTCGCGAACCCCGAGCATCGCAGCCGCAGCCAAGACCTCAGATGACGGCTGGGGTGACATCACGCGAATGTTCTTCACCTCCGCCACCTGAGCGGGAATTACGGTCATCAGCAAGGTTGAAACCAGCGGATGACGCCCGCTCGGCACATAGCAGCCCACCGCCTCCAGCGGGCGCACGATTTGTCCCACCGAAATTCCGCCGCGCGTCCGCGTCCAACTCTTGGGCTTTTGCCACTCACAGAGCCGGCGAATATTCTGAGCGGCCTGTCGCAGCGACCTGCGTAAGTCGGGAGAAATTATTCGCAACGCCGCCACCATCTCCTCATCGGAAACCTGCAAAGACTGTTTCGCAGCCAGCCCATCCCACTGCTCCGCATAGCGCCGAAGCGATCGATCGCCGCCGCGGCGGACGCTGTCAATGATGCGCCGAACTCGCGGCTCCAAAGCGCTGGGCCGCGTCCCTCGCACGCTGAGGTGCTCCACCATGGCGTCAGCCTCTCGGCCCGAGACGAGCCGCATCACAGCACCACCTTATTCAGCGGATACTCGACGATGCCATGCGCCTGCGCCTCTTTGAGCCGCGGTATGACATCCCACGCCGACCCCTCGTCGATCACGGTATTCACCGCGAGCCAGTCTTCATCGCTCAGATGAGAGATCGTCGGCTTCTGCAGCGCGGGCAACACCGCAAGCACAGCCGCCAGGTTTTCCTTGCGGACATTCAGCATTAGTCCCACCCGGTCCTGTGCTTCCATTGCTCCTTGCAGCATCAGAGCCAGATTATCGATCTTTCGCCGCTTGTCGCGATCGGCATACGAACCCTGGTTGGCAATCAACTGCGTATTCGATTCCAGAACCGTCTCCAGAATGCGAAGTCGGTTGGCCTTAAGCGAACTGCCGGTCTCGGTCACTTCGACGATCGCATCCGCCAGCATCGGGGGCTTGACTTCGGTGGCTCCCCACGAAAACTCTACCCGCACTTCCACGCCTTTTTCACGGAAGTAGTCTCGCGTGACTTTCACCAGTTCAGTGGCGACAATTTTTCCGGAAAGGTCCTCCGCCCGCTGAACCGAGGAATCCTCCGGGACTGCCAATACCCATCGGACTTTGCCACGGCTGCGCTTGGCATAAATCAAGTTACTCACCGTCACTACTTCCAGGCCGCTCTCAATCACCCAGTCGAAACCGGTTAGACCGGCGTCAATGGCGCCGTGCTCTACATAGCGGGCCATTTCCTGCGCGCGGATCAACATGCAATCTATCTCCGGATCCGAGGTGCTGGCAAAATAGGACCGACCATTTGTGTAGGCCGGAAGGCCGGCGCGCGCGAATAGCTCTAAGGTCGCCTCCTGCAGGCTGCCTTTGGGAATGCCGATGCGTAGGTTCATCGCGTCTCCTTCGGAAGGTCGGCAGTTTTCTCCAGGGCCTGCAGGGAAACCTGTTCCGTGAAACAGGAGCGCGTTCCGCGATGGCAGACCACTCCCGCTCCCTCCACTTCCACGCGCAGCAGTAGAGTGTCGCGGTCACAATCCGTGTGGGCCGAGACAACCCGCAGCCGATTCCCCGAGCTTTCGCCTTTCATCCACAGTTGCTGGCGCGTCCGGCTGAAGAACGTTACGTACCCTTTTTCCAGCGTCTGTTCGAAAGCCTGACGATTCATAAACCCCACCATCAGCACTTCCCCGCCGCATGAGTCTTGCACCACCGCGGGAATCAGTCCGCTCATCTTGTCGAAATCGAAGTCTGCTTTCATACGCGCATTTCCTTTCCTAGAAAACAAAAAGCCCGCTGAGCGTTTTCGCGTCAGCGGGCCGAAACTCCTGAAAGTGCTGGTTACATCAATCTCAGGTGCACATCGCCGCCGTCGCGCCAGGCGCGTGATGATAATGGCGATGATGGAAATGAGACAACATACTGCTCCATAGATTACGAGGGCGTTTCGATCGAGTCAATGGGTCTGAGCCATTGGACGCAGCTGTTTTTTGCATTGAACTGATCGGGATTTTGCATGCTTGCTAGGATGCCGCAACCAGTCCTGATACGATTCGAATTCACAATCGGCAATCTTCATCGTTGACGGAGCAATCAATGAAGGATTCTTCTTCTGCTTTTCGACTCTGGATTCACGCTGGGCTGCTTTGGGTCTGTCTAATCGCAGCTGTCCTTGGCGGCTTCGCACAAGCGCAGGTCACGAACGATCCATCTTCCTACGGTCCGTTTAGCGCTGTTTTTTTGCCCGATGGCGACGGCTTGAAGAAGCCGCTGGTGAAGAATGATTCGGTTTTGCGGGCGGATTCCCCTTGGTCGCTGTACGCCTGGGTCAAGGCTGCCGAAGCGGTGAAAATGCCGAGCCTGGTGGCAGGATTTGGCGACCCCGAGGAGGAGTTTTCGAGGTATCTCGCGCTGAGCGGCGACCACCTGATTCTATGGATGGGTAAGGAAAACACCCTGTTCGGAACCACTGCGCTCGCTCCCGGGAAATGGCACTTTGTAGCGGCGACATGTGATGGCGAGGAGTGCCGGATTTACAGCGATGGGGTCCAACTTGCCAGCGGCAAGTTGGATTCGGGAAGTGTGAGTCCTGTCCTGCAGATGGCCCCTCCTTTTTTGCCATCCCCAAATTGGCGCCATTTCGGAGGATCCATCGCCTCTGTCACCGTGGTCCGCAGTGCGTTGGGCAGCGATGAGATCAAACGGCTTTTCGAAAAGCCCGATAATTTTTCCACCATTGCCTTCGAAGAAGGATCGAAGCCGTGGCCCGTACAGACACGTGGACAAGCCGGATATCGCGCGCCCCAGGATCCGGCGACCATGCCCCGCAGTAAAGCGCCATTCTCACCCCCAGCCACGAAGACACTGCGCCCGCAAGAAATTCTTCGCGCAGATGGTGAAGGGCAGTGGACCTTGGCCGCCGGCTGGAGCATGATTCCCGCACCGAAAGTAAATGTGGACGGCCCCATCATCTCCGAAGTCGGCTTCAACCCTGGAGACTGGATGTCCGCAACCGTCCCCGGAACCGTGCTTACAACGATGGTGGATCGCGGCGTCTATCCCGATCCCGATTACGGTTTGAACAATCTTGCCATTCCGGAAAATCTGAACAAGCAGGATTATTGGTACCGGGTAGAATTTCACGCACCCACAGCGATCCAAGGCCGGCGCTTGACGCTGACCTTCGAAGGCATTAATTACCAGGCCGAGGTATGGCTGAATGGTCGGTCTCTCGGCTCGATCAAGGGAGCATTCATTCGCGGTTCCTTTGACGTGACGGATATTCTGAAGCCCGATCGCCAGAATGTTCTAGCGGTCAGAGTGTCGCCGCCTCCGCATCCGGGAATTCCCCAAGAGCAATCCATCAAAGGCGGCCCTGGTGAGAATGGCGGGATCCTGTGTCTGGATGGTCCCACTTTCGTGGCCACAGAAGGGTGGGATTGGATTCCAGCCGTTCGCGATCGTGATACCGGAATCTGGCAACCGGTAACGCTGACGGCAACCGACACAGTAAAGATCGGCGACCCGCAGGTGGTGGCGTCGTTGCCCCTGCCCGATACCACACGCGCCGACGTGGTTCTCAGCGTGCCGCTCAAGAACCTTTCAAACTCGCCGGTGACCGGCACCTTGAAGGCGACCTTTGGTGAGGTTGCCGTGACCAAGCGAGTCACGTTGGCGGTGGGGGAAAATGCGGTAACGCTGGCTCCCGCTGAATTCCCCCAACTAACCGTGCAGCATCCGCGCCTGTGGTGGCCGAACGGCTATGGCAAACCCGAACTTTACAAACTGCACGTCTCCTTTTCAGAGGGCGACGTGGAATCTGACAGGAAAGAATTGCGATTTGGAATTCGCGAAATCACGTATGAATTGAGCCTGCTTGACAGCACTGGCCACCTCCGCCGTCTGGAATATTCCCCGACCACTGCGCGGCTGAAGTCCGAACAGGTCGTCGATGTCCGCCACGAAGGCATGCGCCAGATCCCGGCCGCCGATCCCTTTCCCTCCTCCTTTCCACCGGAATGGAAAGAAGGATGGAAGTCCTGGGTCGCATCGTTAATGCCGGGTGGTGAGCTGTCTCCCTCGGTGAAGATGCTCGAGGATACGAGATCTTCTCCCTACCTGGTGATCAAGGTTAACGGCGTGCGCATCGCTTGCCGCGGCGGCAACTGGGGCATGGATGACTCACGCAAACGTGTTTCCCGCGAGCATCTTGAGCCGTTTTTTCGCCTGCACCATGACGCGAACCTGAATATCATCCGCAACTGGGTGGGCCAGAATACCGAGCAAGCTTTTTACGATCTCGCCGACGAATACGGATTGATGGTGTGGAACGACTTCTGGGAATCCACGCAAAACTACAACGTCGAGGCCGAGGATCCAGCGCTGTTTCTGGACAATGCCCGCGACACAATTCTGCGTTTCCGCAATCACCCCTCGATCGTCGTGTGGTGCGGTCGCAATGAAGGCGTACCCCAGCCCATCATCAACGAAGGGCTGATCGAATTAATCCAATCTCTCGACGGAACACGCTACTACTTCCCCAGCTCGAATCAGATCAATCTGCAGAATAGCGGACCCTACAAATACATGGATCCGTTGCTGTACTACACCGCGCTGAATCATGGGTTCTCAGTGGAAACAGGAACTCCGTCGTTTTCAACACTCGAATCTTTCCGCGCCTGGATTCCGAAAGAAGATCAGTGGCCGATCAGTGACGATTGGGCCTACCACGACTGGCATCAGAGCGGAAACGGCGACATGGCACCGTTCATGGCACAAATGCAGGCGGAGTTCGGCGCACCCGTGAGCCTGGAAGATTTCGAGCGAAAGGCGCAGATGCTGGAGTACGTGGATCATCGCGCGATTTTCGAAGGCATGAACGCGCATCTCTGGTCGCCGAACAGCGGACGACTCTTGTGGATGACCCAGCCCGCATGGCCCAGCAATACCTGGCAGATTCTGAGCGCGGATTACGACACGCAATCTTCTTTCTATGCCGTGAAGAAGGCCTGCGAACCTCTGCACGTGCAACTGGATCTTTCAAATTACAACGTTGCCGTTGTCAATACAACGAATGATCCGCAGACGGCATTGACGCTGAGCGCGAACGTCTATTCACTCGACAATAAGCTGCTGTTTCATCGGGAGGAAAAGACGGACGCTGCCGCTGACGCTCTGACCGAAGGCTTTCGCTTGGACCTGGCGCCGTTGCTCTCGTCGGAAGGCATGGTGCTGGTGAACTTAGAGCTTCGCAACTCATCCAGCGAAGTAGCATCGAGAAATTTCTATTGGCTGGGAGCGGAGAGCGCCGCGTACCGACGTCTGAATCGCATTCCCCTGGCTTCCCTGTCCGCCACGGCCAAATCAGCACGCACCGGAGACACAATACGGGTGCAGGTGGAGCTGCGAAACACGGGAGCGACCGTCGCGCTGGCCAACAAGCTCACGCTGTTGAACGTAACCGATGGATCGCGGATTCTTCCCGCGTACTACACTGACAACTATCTGTCGCTGCTTCCGGGCGAGAGCCGGCAAATCGAAATAGAGTATCCCGCGAAGTCTTCAATCGGGCGGGCGCAATTGGCTTTGCGAGGATGGAATCTCGCAAGCCAAATCGTAGCGATCCCTTAATACATTCACGATTCCGGCGAGCCCGGCTTGATCTCCGCCGCCTTGCCGTCGCGATAGACAATCACCAAGGGCTTTCCTCCGTTCGGGTAGCGCACCGTTTTTTCGTCGGAACTACTTCCCGCGTCCGGCACACCCATGCCAATCGCGAAATCCGCCTGCATCTCGTTCATCCCCGGTTTCACCTGGTGCCGCTCCACCGCCTGCCATACATCGGGAGGCCAGTGCTTATACAAGTCGCGAGGATCCTCCACGAAAAACATCTCGTCGGAATAAATCTTGTATTGCTGATCCGCCTCAAACCCAATCGGCACCGCGTACGGCTTGCCTTCTTTCTCAAATACGGCCATCACCTGCGTCCTTTGACCGGTGCCCGCCGGCTTCGCCGTAACAACATCCTTAATCTCCAGTTTTTCGATCGGCAATAGCAGACCCGCATCGTGGGCGAAGTCGACGCGCTTCTCGGCTGCGTCGTACGAATAATAGGTATAGCGATAACCCTCTTTCACCCATACCGACTGCTGGGTAAGCTGCTTCGCGCTCTTCAGATCGTAAGGATAAAGTTTCTTGGGGTTGACGTAGTAGTCGGGATTGGAATAACCAACGTTCGCCGCCTGCTTCTGCTTTTCCGCCGCGACCTTATCTTCGTGACGCTGGTACAGAATGTAGCCCGCGCGCAATCCCGCAACCACCATCGCGAGCAGCAGCGCCAGTTGTAACTTCTGTCTCGCCTCTGGACTCATCATGGGAAAACTGTACCAAGTTTCCAGCCGCAGCCGAAGTTATCCCTCGGCCCGCAGCTATAAGGTAAACTGGAGAGAGGTAATTTTCGCAATGGCCGTCATCACTGAACAAGACGTACTAAGCGCTCTAAAGAGTTGTTACGATCCCGAGATTCCGGTCAACATTGTCGACCTGGGCCTGATCTACAAGGTGGATTTTGCCTCCGTGCCCCTCGAGAGTCCGGAAGAATCGAAGCAGGATGTCACCGTCGAAATGACCCTGACCGCCCAGGGATGCCCCGAGCACGTCAACATCAGCGCCCAGGTTAAATCGCGCGTCGAGCAGTTGCCGGGCGTCAGCAACTGCACCGTGAATGTAGTGTGGACTCCGCCCTGGACTCCCGAACGCCTCAGCCCCGAAGCCAGAAAACAACTCGGTATTGAGTGAGCGAACAGCTTCCGGAATCAATCCGGGGCTTTCCGCCTGGGAGCGACCAATCGAAAACAGAGTTAGGGCTCGAATCCGGAGGCCCCCAGGCCGATCACCGGAAGTAGCGCTTCGCCTCGGCGCCTAACTCCAATCTCTTCCCCCAGCATCGACCGCCGACCGGCCCGCGGCCTCGGTAATCCGATTGCCGGCTTGTCCAGCCATCTGCATGACGCGCATGCCGCGCTCGAAGTAATCTGGCAAGGATTGCCGCAGCCTTTCGAACTGTTCCGGGTATTCCGACGCCAGCATCGCCAGACCAGCCCCCGTGGCCAACACTCCGGCCGGATATTTTTTCTTTATAAAAAAGATCGCTGCCGCGCCGATGGAAGCGATCACAACCGCTTTTTTCCACGAGTCCATAGTCTCCCCTCAAAAGATCCAGCTTGTTGCTGCGATTGTACCGCGGCATCCCGCCACCCAGAGTGCAGCAGGACTCTACGCTGCTAATTCAGCGGATCCCTCGCATCGCTTGCAATTGTTGCCAACGCTTGGCACCCCCTTCATCAGTTCCCGCCAGGTCATAACATTCAGGATTCGGTCGCATTCGATCCCGCCGCGCCCAGCAGCAGCCAGCCCAAACCGAATAAATCGAAGTTGCGACGGGAGTCCCGACCGCACACCCGATTTCGTGAACCTTGCCCTGATGCCGTTGCCTTACAATCACTAATTACATCGATGGACCGACTGAACCGGAAAGCGCGACTCCGTTCTGCGGGACCGAATGGAGGCGGGCCCCAAGCGTCCTACCTGGAGCGGAATATTACTGAACATACCCGAAATCGGAATCGACCTGCGATGCCTGATTCGCTGTACGAGGTCCCGGGAATCGCCTTAAGGTGCCAGACAGGCACCCGCGGCCAAAGGCTGCGAATCTTTCTGTTGTCACCGGCGAACGCCTCAGGAATCAAGGGGCAAAGGCTTCTCAACTCAACCGTAGACTCTGACCTGGCGGTACGCCTCAGGGATGCCGGGGCATCCTTGGGAGAGGTCTATCGGTTCATTAGCAGCCTGTATTTTCGGGGAAAGCTCGACTATGCGGAAAGATTTAAGAATCCCCCTCCGGGAGTCGCCGGCGTGCAGATTATCACTGGCGCTGGATTAATGCTGCCAGAAACGGTGGTCACGTTGAGCGACCTTCGCAAGATCTCCGCAACGTCTATCGACGTGAAGAATTCGGACTACCGACTACCACTCCATTCCGCCTTGCTGCGCCTGCGAGAGCTGGCGGGTCGCGACACCGATATTATTTTGCTGGGAAGTATCGCGACCCCCAAGTACGTCACCCCTATACGGGAGGTCTTCGGGGAACGACTTTTGTTTCCCACAGACTTCCTTGGACGCGGTGACATGAGCCGAGGCAGCATTCTTCTGCGGTGCTGCGCGCAAGGTGCGGAATTGGCGTATTCGCCAGTGGAAACCGTCGTGCAGTCTGTCTAGGCTTGCGAAGGCAGGGCGGCCGGGCGAAAACGGTCCTGAGCGTATGCAGGCCGAAGCCAATTTTCTCGCCCGCTTCCGCTCTTGGTCTGGTCCTTATTCTCTCTAGTCTCTGCCCTGCGGGGGAAAGTGTTCAAACATTTTATTGACGGCCTTTTCCAGCTTTTTTTCATTTTTCTCCGGCTTATCCGAAAGCGATTCCTGCGCCACTCCGCGCCAGATCAATTGCTTGTTGTGTGTATCGTAAAAATCCAGGACCAGTGAACCAACGGGATAGCTTTCTACCTGCGTCGTAGTTTCGCCAAAACCACCCCAGCGCCAGCCGCCCATGCCGTTGTAGAACGTCTGATATTCCTGCTGGTTGTGAGTACTGCCGACAGCAGTCAGAGCGACGTCGCCGCCATTGTCAACCCGCTGCCATCCTTTGGCCTGCAGCTCATGATCCACAGCATCCTGAACGCGGCTTTGCCATAACGGGTCCGTTGTTTTCACCCTCTCCCAATGGTAAGTGTGATACTGGGAGAAATTCGCGTGTTGATCGTAATCGGTTTTAACATCCTGGGCGAGAGTGGTAGTCGCGATGGCAAGCAGGCTAATCAGCGGAATTGTGAAAAAGCGCAGCAGCTTCATAGAATAGTCTCTCCCCAGAAGCGAAATATCGTGCGCAAGGCGGAGGCAGGTTCGCCAATCCGCGGATTGCGCATTCCTAAGATGCCGGGATAGTTTCGGAAGTTGGCGGCCCTCTCGGCGCATACAACAGGCAAGTCCAGCAATTCTCTCAGTCCCCTATCCAAATTTCCCGACAAACCTGCTGTTCTTTCGTGAATCCAAATCAAAACCGTGGAGTAAGTGTGTCTTAGGCACGCAAGCAGTTCCTCTACGAGAGACTTCGGCAGCCGAAACCCCGGGCCTACCCGAACATTTTCGCTCCCCTACAGAACCAAGACTCCTGGCATATCTTTGGATAGGATAAAGAACGAAAGTGAACGCAGCCTAATCCATAATGCGAGAAACTACCCAGCATTCGATCGCGAACTTGAGCCGCGCAGTGAAACCGATCGTTGGCATCGTTGCGCTATCCTTCATTGGCGTATTGTTTTTGCCGGCGCAGAATTCGACTCCGCCGCAGCCATCGAAAGCAGGCCATCCACCGGTTTCGCAATCGGCGGTAGCTTTGCCAGCGATTCAACTCGACGAATCTGCCGTCCTGTCTCACTTAAACCAACTCATCAACTGGTATCGCCATTCCGTAACTGGGATTCAGCCCGTAGGACTGCCCAGCGACACCATGTATCAGGACAATGCCAAGAATCTCAGCTCTCAGGTTTTGCGGCTCGCCTTCCAGTCGGCGAAAGCAGAGGCCGCAGTGCTTGCGGCTCAGCAGAAAAAAAGCGAGATGACCCAGCCCTCCGCCGGGTCGACCCAACAGCAGAACCTGCTCCAGATGCAGGCCAAGACTTCTTCCCAGATCGAGCAGTTGCAGTCGCAGATCGAGTCTCTGAGCCAACAGATCGGCAAAACACGAGCCGCCGCCCGTCGGAGCGAGTTGATTTCTCAGCGCGCTGCCCTGCAGAGTCAGTTGGAACTTCAGAAGGCTCTTCTTGATGCGATGCAAAAAATGGCGGCCTTCGTCGAAACCAACGGCGAGATTTCCGGCGGGCTCGATGGAGGCATCAATCAGCTCGCCCGCTCGATTCCTGATGTTCTTGGTACGAGCCCAGGCCCTCAACAAACCGTCGCGGCGGCCACGCCGGCCAAACCGTCGCTTGCCAATTCCGGGGGTCTGATCAGCGAGGCCATGACGCTTTACGGCTACATCAGCGCCATGCATCAGATCGATGGAGTCATTCAAGAAACCAACCATACAAGCGATGTGGCGGACCATTTACGGATGCCGCTGCGGGACGCGCTGCGAGCGACAGTCCAGCAAAGTCAGAAACTTGCGAGTGAGCCGCCGGCCACCGATCCTCAGCAGCTTCTCGCCGAACAACAAGAATTCCAGGAACTCACCGAACGCTTCAAACAGCTTTCCGGCGCTCTTCTTCCGCTCAGCCAGGAGATCATCGTACTCAATGACAGTAAGACAAATTTTAACGAGTGGCGGAGCTCGATTTCGCTTGAATCGAGACACGTACTTCGCTCAGTACTCGGACGAGTGGTTGGAATTGTCGTCGCCCTGGTGGTGATTCTGGTTCTCTCCCAGATCTGGCGCCGCATTACGTTCCGGTATGTAAGCGACCCTCGCCGGCGCCGGCAGTTTCTGGTCATGCGCCGGGTTGTGATCGGCTTTTTGATCGGGGTCGTCCTAGTCCTGGGCTTTGTCAGCGAGTTCAGCTCTCTGGCAACCTTTGCCGGATTCATTACCGCCGGCATCGCCGTTGGATTGCAAGCCGTGCTGCTTTCCGTTGCCGCGTATTTTTTCATCATCGGGCGGTATGGTATCCGGGTTGGGGATCGGATCAGTGTCGCCGGCGTTACCGGCGACGTCGTCGATATCGGACTGGTTAGGCTTTATCTGCTGGAACTTGCGGGCACCGGGTTGGATTTCTATCCCACGGGACGCATTGTGGTATTTTCCAATGCCGTTCTTTTCCAGACCAGTACACCGCTGTTCAAGCAGATCCCTGGAACCGAGTACACATGGCACGAAGTCGTGGTAATGATCGCACCGGATGGAGATCATAAAATGGCGCAGGAGAAACTTGTGGGCGCCGTAACCTCGGTCTATTCGCGATATAAAGAAGCGATCGAACGCCAACACGCTACCATCGAGCGCCACGCCGATATTCAAGTGGAGCGGCCCAGTCCCGAAGCGCGCCTGCAGTTCGCCGACGCCGGCTTGGAACTGCTGGTTCGCTATCCCGTCGAGATTCGAAACGCGCCGGACACGGACGAGGAGATGACCAGAAAAGTTCTGGAACTCGTCGAAACCGACGCAGCTCTAAAAGCTGCCGTCTCCGGTACCCCGAAGATTCGCTCTGCGGTGAAAGGCTGAAGCACTCCGGATCCGCCGCAATTTCGCCTAGAGCCTCTTCCTGCTTCCGGCTCGTTCTCGCGAAATTCCGCCTCCGGAGGGACACTTAAAAAGACAAGAGCAGGAAAACCACAGTGAGCGCCGCAAAAAATGCGGGTCTCCGGAGAGGATTGTGAGCAAGTTTCCCGCACCGAATTGCCGTCGGCTTTCCGAAATCTCATCCTCCCAGAGTTATCCTGAGGGTTGCAATAACCGCGTTACTCGGATCTCCGCTTGCTGCTTGCGTCGCGGATCGATTCATTCCGAATAGCCGGCCTCGTCCTCGTCATCCCCCTCTTTGTCGTCGCGTTGGTCTTCCTCCTCGTCGTCTTCTTCTTCGTCTGGCTCTTCTCGAAGAAACACATGGGCGGCTCCCAAGGAGCAAGAAGTGTCGGCGTGGAAGTATTCTGGATTCATTCGGTGCATGTCCAATAGTACGCCCCGCGGCCCCGGGGAAACGACAGCGTAAATAGACTGCTATAATGGCTATTGGGGCGATTACGCATTCTCCTCTTTCAGCCAGTCCATCTGAAGTTCTCTCCCTTAAGGTTTCAGCGACATTTTCGGGCCAGGACGTAAGCTATGAAAAACTTCAAATTTCTTGTGAAAGTGAACCGGGGAACTCGCGCCCCTGCTTACATTCAGCGAGTTGATTCGACACCCATCCAAATGACCACCAACCGTAAGCTGGCATTGCTTATGGGAAAATTCACGGCAGAAGACGCTGTCAAATCCCTCCAAAACCCCCGGTGTTGTCCAGAGTTGGAGTGCGTACAGGTCAGAACCAAGCATCCGTGCTGAGGAGGGTTAGCGATGCTTGCTAAATGCGCGAATCCTTCTTGCTTGGCTTCGTTTCTTCATCTCGCGGACGGAAGACTGTTTCGGCTGGAAACAGACCCACCTTTTCGGTCATCCAACGCCAGGGAGACCGAGTACTTTTGGTTATGCGAGCCATGTTCGGCAGAGACGACACTTCGTCTGACCCGAGAAGGAACGGTGGCAACAACCGGACTGGCGGATGCGCTTTGTGATGGCCCTCACGCCGCCCTCAACTCGGTGGACCGGGAAAATGGGGCTTTCCTCCGCAGCATTAGCTTTCTTCCCAGAAGCCATCCGAAGAGTACATGAGAGTCCTTCAAGAGCGTCCTGTCACAGACGGAACAGACCGGAACAAAGACGTTGTGTCAGCATCTCCCCATCCGGGCTCAATTTCCAAACCGGGCGGCGGGCGGGCAGTGACGGGGACACCAGCAGTACAATCCAGAGTGGAGAATACGATCAAAGGAGACGGGAATGGCGCAAAAGGTAATTGATGTGGTTGGAACATCGAAAGAGAGCTTTGCCAAGGCTGCGGAAAACGCCGTGGCAGAAGCCGCTAAAACTGTTCGAGGCATGAAATGGGCACGGGTAGCGGACTTAGAAATGGAATTGGATGGCAAGAAAATAGTCAGATACCGAGCCACAACCAAGATTTATTTCGACATTGAGAAATAGGCTGTCGATTCTGCGGATGCCAGGGAGAGAGTCGATTGTGGTGCAGCGAAAAGCGCCCCGGACTCCGTTGAGTCCTGGGGCGCGTCGTTTGAAACAGCCCTGCGCCGAAGTCTGCTCCAATCTGCCTTACGTTCCAACCGGTATCGTGGCACAGGATTCGTCGAGATGAAAAGATCGAGAAGACACATCGGTTTCTGAATACTCATGCACTACATCTACGGCATCAATTCCGTTACCGAAGCTCTGAAGGCCCGCGGGCGGACGTTTGAATGGGTCGGCATGGCCAAGGAGCGCCACGACATCCGCCTGCAGCGTTTGATTGAAGACTGCCGGCGGCTAGGACTGCAAGTGCGCTTCCTCGAGCGCACCGAACTCGACAAACTGGCCGGCAACGTCGCGCATCAGGGCGTTGTCGCCGTCACATCGGCCAAGCAATACAACGATCTCGAAGACGTCATCAGCGCCAAGCGCGCGGAATATTCGCTGGTCGTCGTACTCGATGGAGTGGAAGATCCTCACAACCTGGGCGCAATCCTCCGCACCGCCGACGCCGCCGGCGCCAACGGCATTGTGATTCCGGAGCGCCGTTCCGCCAGCGTGACCGGGACGGTCACGAAAGTTTCGGCCGGAGCGAGCGAGCACATGCCCATTGCCAAGGTAACAAACATCGCCCGTACCGTGGAAGAACTGAAAGAACACAATGTGTGGACGGTGGGACTCGACGAACGCGCCCAACGAACCTATGACGCCCTCGACTACAAAATGGACTGCGCCCTGGTTCTGGGCGGAGAAGGCAAAGGATTGCACGATCTGGTAAAGAGGAAGTGCGACTTCCTGGTTTCGATTCCAATGCTGGGCAAGGTCCCTTCGCTGAATGTTTCCGTCGCCGCAGCGGTCGTCCTGTTCGAAATCGTGCGGCAGCGGCGCGCTAGAAACGGTTCGCCGGCCGCGAAGTGAAGTTCTTGGAAATGAAATCTTTTTACCAGAGTCTGGTCCTTTTCTGCATGCTTTGTGCCTCTGTGGGGAATTGTTTTTCTCTCGATCGCGAGGCATTCACTTTCACGAATTACGATCTCAACGTTCAGGTCGAGCCCGAACAACATCGGCTTGGAGTTCGCGGAGAAATCACTCTCCGCAATGATTCTCAGACGCCGCAGAAGATCGCCGTGCTGCAGATCTCTTCGTCGCTAGACTGGCGCTCGGTAAGAGCGGCCGACAAGCCTCTGCAGTTCGTCTCGCAACCCTACACTTCCGATATCGACCACACCGGCGGGCTGTCAGAAGCTATCGTAACGCTGCCGCAAACAGTCGCGCCCAGGGCAACCGTCGAACTACAGATCGCTTACGAAGGCGTCATCCTGCTCGATGCGTCCCGACTGACTCGCATTGGGACGCCTGAAGAAGCGGCAAACAGCACAGACTGGGACCAGATCGGCCCAAGTTTCACGGCCGTTCGAGGAGTTGGCTACGTCGCGTGGTATCCGATCGCAACTGAAGTAGCGAATCTTTCGGAAGGCAACAGCTTGTTTGAGGTTCTGGGCAAATGGAAGGCGCGAGAGTCTGCCTCCAAAATGCACCTGCACATCAGCGTATCGAGAGACGACGGTGAACAGCCGCAAGAACTGCTGGTCAACGAGGCCTCATGCAAAGTGCTGTATGAGGAGATGGGGCGGTCTTCGCTTCGCACCGCGGATTGCACATACCGGCCGATGGGTTTGCTGGTGCCGATTTTTGCGATGGCTCACTACGGCGCCGTCGATCGACCGTCGATTCTGGTTTACAACCTCGCCACTCACGCCGTTGCGGCAGAGTCCTACGCCGCCGCCGCAGAGAAGGTCGTGCCCTTAATCGCCGAATGGTTTGGTGGGTCACGCGAAAAGGCAAGAACCGCCGACCTCGCAGATCCGAAAGCCGCGCCGTTCGAAAGCGGCTCGTTCTTGCTGACGCCGCTCGCAGACACCGATTCCAAGATGGCTGGGCTGGCCGCTGCCCATCAACTCACACACGCTGCATTTTTGTCATTCCGCCCCTGGATCGAAGAAGGCCTCGCTCACTTCGCGCAGGCTCTGTACTTGGAGCGGGAGAAGGGACTTCCGGCCGCACTCGATTACATGGCGCTGCATCGCTCTGCGCTCAGCGAAATCGAGCATCCGACCAATGTCCCCAGATCGGAGGATGAGGTAAACCGATCGCTGGTGAATACGACAAACGAGGAACTGTATCGCAGCAAAGCGATGGCCGTCTGGTGGATGCTACGCGACTTGGTGGGCGATTCCGCGCTGAAAAGGGCGATCGCAGCCTACCGCCCCGAGCAGGACAAAGAGCCCTCGTACATGCCGCGTCTGATCGCTGCCCAAACGCAGCGCGATCTGGAATGGTTCTTCGACGACTGGGTCTATCGCGATCGCGGGCTGCCGGACTTCCAAGTCGAGTCGGCCTTCTCGCGGAAAACGATGACCGGCTCGTTCATGCTCACGATCACTCTCGATAATCTGGGCACCGCCGGAGCCGAGGTCCCCATCATCGTCAACTTTTCCGGCGGAGCAATCGTGAAACGGCTCGAGGTTCACGCCAAAAACAAAGGCGTAATTCGCGTCGAGGTCCCGACCGCTCCACAGCAGATCGTGGTTAACGACGGCAGCGTTCCCGAGCGCGACATGACCAACAACACATTCAAGGTTGAGTCGACAAATAGAATTCACTAGGAGACCAAGAAGCGCAAAGAAGGCGCAAAGGAAAGGCGTTCCCAATGGCACGGGCACGGCCGAAGAGTGCATCGGGCCTTCGCTTCGCTCCGATGACAAGAGGATTGGGGCGATCAAATGTCCGATGTGAAGCGTGCCAGCGCCTCCAGCCTCCCTGCCGCCGCGCCGGAATCGATCGACTTAGCTGCAAGGGGAACGCCGTCCGCGATGTGATCCGCTCTTCCTGCTGCCACCAGCGCGGCGGCGGCATTGAGCAGCACCACGTCCCGCCGGGGCGATTTCTCTCCGCCTAAAATCGAGCGAATGATCGCGGCATTCTCGGCTGCATCGCCGCCAGCAATCTCCGAAAGCGTGGCGCGAACCATGCTGAACTCTTCTGGTTCCACTTCGTAGGATCGCACCGAGCCTTCGCGGGCCTCCGCCACGCGCGTCTTTTCCGTGATTGTAATTTCATCGAGGCCGTCGAGGCCGTGTACGACCAAAGCTCGATGCAGTCCCAGCATACTCAGAGCTTCGGCCAGTTTCTCGACGAGATCCAGCGAATACACCCCCACCACCTGCCCGGAAGCGCAAGCTGGATTCGTGAGTGGACCGAGCAGATTGAACATGGTTCGCATGCGCAGCTCGCGGCGCACTGTCTGTACTTGCTTCATGGCAGGATGAAGATTCGGCGCGTACAAGAAGCAAATTCCTACCTCACGCAGGCATTGCGCCGAACGCTCCGGCGAAAGCTGAATGTTTATGCCAAGAGCTTCAACCACATCGGCCGAGCCGCATTTGGAGCTGATGCTGCGATTGCCGTGCTTAGCCACGCGCACGCCCGCTCCGGCCGCGACCAGAGCTGTCGCCGTGGAAATGTTGAACGTACCACTGGCGTCGCCGCCGGTTCCGCTGGTGTCGACCAACGACTCCGCCGGAGACGCTTCGGCGAGTGCGTCGCGCCCTGTGCCGCTGACCGCAAGGGATTCTGCACCGCGAATGGGCAAGGGCGCAGCCGCCGCGCGAATCGCCTCCGCGAAGCCCACGATTTCCTCGACCGTTTCCCCTTTCATGCGCAGTGCGACCAGCAGCGCCGCGATCTGCGCATCCGTACATTTTCCGCTTAGCACCTCGCCCATCACCGCGCGAGCTTCCCCACGGTCGAGCGATTGGCCGTGGTTCGCCAGGCGATGAAGGGCGTCGAGAATCATGTTGGTTCAGCAGCGTGGCCAATAGCCTAACACCCTGCTGCTGTCCAGGCGCGGACCGCGACCGATCCCTGCACGATCCCTGCACGAGTTTGCCCTAATTCCCTGGCCTTCTATAGAATACAAAGCTTGCTGCCCGCAGTGCGTCGTCGCAACCAGGTTCCTTCCGATCCTTAGTGACGAGCTTCATTATGAAAATCCATGAGTATCAGGCAAAAGCAATTCTCAAGAAATACGGTGTCAGTGTGCCGCGGGGGGCCATGGCCGCCTCGCAGGATGAAGCTGAGGCTGCGGCAAAAGAATTAATCAGCGCGGGTGCGACCGGGGTTGTGGTCAAGGCGCAAATCCATGCCGGCGGCCGAGGCAAAGGGGGCGGGGTAAAGATTGCAAAGTCAGTGAATGAAGCCGGCGACCTCGCTTCCAAGATGCTGGGCATGAAACTGGTGACCCATCAGACCGGCCCTGAGGGCCGCATCGTGCGCCGGCTGCTCATCGAAGAGACACTCCCCATCGAGAAGGAACTTTACCTCGGCATACTGGTAGACCGAGCCGAAGGCAAGCCGGTGTTCATGGCTTCGGCCGCGGGCGGTATGGAGATCGAGCAAGTTGCCGCTGAAAACCCTGACGCGATTCTGAAACAATACATCGATCCCGGCATGGGCCTGGAGGCTTTTCAGGCGCGAAAGATCGCCTTCAGACTCGGCCTGAAAGCGCAGCAGATCAATCCCGCCGTGCAGTTCCTGACCGGTCTTTACAAGGCTTTTCTCGACACCGATGCCTCGCTGCTCGAGATCAATCCGTTCATTACCACCACCGATGGCCGCCTCTTCGCGCTCGATGCCAAGATTACGTTCGACGATAACGCGTTGTTCCGTCACCCCGATCTGCGGGAGTTGCGGGACATCACCGAAGAAGATCCGCTGGAAGTGGAAGCGTCCAAATACAGCCTCAACTACATCAAGCTCGATGGCAGCGTGGGCTGCATGGTCAACGGCGCGGGCCTGGCCATGGCGACCATGGACATCATTAAATATGCCGGCGGCATGCCTGCGAACTTCCTGGACGTGGGCGGAGGCGCCAGTTCTGAGCAAGTCGCGCACGCTTTCGAAATCCTGCTCAGCGACAAAAACGTGAAAGCCGTGCTGATCAACATTTTTGGGGGCATCCTGCGCGTGGATACGCTTGCGACCGGCGTGGTCGAGGCCGCGCGCAAGACAAACATTAAGCTGCCAATCGTGTTGCGGCTGGAAGGAACGAACGTCGACCAGGGCAAGAAAATCCTGACGGATTCCGGATTTAACTTCCTCGTAGCCGACACCATGAAAGACGCGGCCGACAAGGTGGTCGCAGCGGCCAGAGGCACTCTCGGGGTAACGGAATGGCGGTAGGGATGGAAAGAGCGTGGAAAAAGCAATGAGGAATTCTATTTATGGCAATCCTGGTCAATAAGAATACGCGGGTCATCGTGCAGGGCCTTACCGGCCGCGAAGGCACGTTTCATGCGAAAGCCAGCGCCGCTTATGGCACCCAGATTGTAGGCGGCGTCACCCCGGGCAAGGGCGGCGCCACTCATGAGGGCTGGCCGATCTTCAACACCGTGCAGGAAGCGGCCGAGAAAACCGGCGCCAACGCCACCGTCATTTTCGTCCCTCCACCGTTTGCCGCCGACGCCATCATGGAAGCGGCCGACGCGGAAATCGATTTGATCGTCTGCATCACCGAGGGCATTCCAACTCTGGACATGGTGAAGGCCTGGGAATTTCTGCAGAACCGGCGATCGCGCCTAATCGGACCAAATTGCCCGGGAATCATTTCGCCAGGCAAATGCAAGATTGGCATCATGCCGGCCTCGATCCATAAAGAAGGATCGATCGGCATTGTCTCGCGCTCGGGCACGCTGACCTACGAAGCGGTGCATCAACTCACGCGGCGCGGCATTGGACAGTCGACCGCAATCGGCATTGGCGGAGATCCCATTATCGGTACGAATTTTATCGATGCTCTGGACCTGTTCAATCGCGACCCGGAGACCGAAGCTGTAATCATGATCGGTGAAATCGGCGGAAATGCCGAAGAAACCGCTGCGGAGTTTGTAAGAACGCACATGAAGAAGCCTGTGGTCGGCTTTATCGCCGGACAAACCGCGCCGCCGGGACGCCGCATGGGTCACGCGGGAGCGATAATTTCCGGCGGCAAAGGCACGGCCGCGGAAAAGATGAAGGCGCTGGAAGTGGCTGGCATTCGCGTGGCCAAGTCTCCCGCCGCAATCGGCGAAACATTGGCGGCAGCGCTGGGAGTGAACGTCTAAAACCAGTTGCCTGCCAGTACACCGTTCGTCGGCGTCGCCAACGACCAACAACCAACGACTAACGCGAACCAAGGACCAACGAACGAACCTATGAAAACTCTGCAACGCACCTTCACCATCATCAAGCCCGATGCTGTCCGCAAGAACGCTGTCGGCGACATCATTGAGCAATTCGAAAAAAACGGCTTCCGTATCCTAGCCATGAAGATGCTAGAAATATCCAAGCATCAGGCCGAGCAGTTCTACGCCGTGCATGCCGCCCGGCCCTTCTTCAACACGCTTACCGACTTCATGTCCAGCGGACCGATCGTGGTGCTGGCCCTGGAAAAAGAAAATGCCATTGCCGATCTGCGCAAACTCATGGGCGCCACCAATCCCGCCCAAGCCGAGGAAGGCACCATCCGAAAAAAGTGGGCGACTACCATCGAGCACAACGCGATTCACGGCTCGGACGCGGAAGATACGGCCCGATTCGAGCTAAGCTTCTTCTTCGCGGGATACGAATTAGCACAGTAATCGTGGGCCCCCTGGTGGCCGAGCGTGCGCAGGCAGTCGACACTGAAGCAAAGGCGACGCCAGCGCTAGAAGAGTCGTCTGATGCCCGTAGTCCAGATCACCATGCTGCAAGGCCGCACCGACGATCAGAAACGCAAGATCGCGAAGCGGATCACAGATGCACTCGTGGAAGAGCGGGCGCGGCGGCGCAAAGCGATTATCGTAGCCTTCAACCAGGATTCAAAGGAGAGCTACGCTTCCGGCGGCAAGTTGATGATTGACAAAGTGAACTGATCGACTTCCCGGACAATTGTTTCACGGACCAGCGCGGGCGACTCGCCCGCGCCCCCACAAGCTAACTACACAACTCATCCTAGCGGCTCAAACAGATGGCCTTCCACGCGGTCGGCAATCCTGGGTAAATCTTTGCGCGCGTGTTGCAAGAAATGCGGCGCGCCGCGATGCGCCTCCAGCGCGGCATCGTCCTTGTACTGCTCGTAGATGAAGAAGCGGCGCGGCTCCGTCTTGTGCCGATGCACCTGGTACATCGCACAACCCGGCTCTTTGCGGGACTGTTCGGTCAACTTCTCAAACAGCGCGGCAACCTCGGCCTCGTGCCCCACTTTCGCCATCCAGGTCACTGCCAATACCACCATCGTTTCGCTCCTTCCCCCTAGCTGGTCGTTCGGGGAAGCGATTCTAAGCTTTTTTCGCGGCTGTCTTCAACTCCGAAACGAATTCATCCACAAGGATCGTATGACCGCGGTCCGGACCGGTAGAGATCATGCCAACCCTCGCACCTGCTTCTTTCTCAACGAATGCCAAATAGTCCCGCGCCGGCTTAGGCAACTTCTCGTAATCGGTAATGCCCTCCGTCGAAGTGCGCCAACCCGGCAGTTTTTTGTAAATGCACTCGATCTTTTCATAGCCGCTGGCCTGTGAAGGCGCATCGGAAGTAGCCTTCCCGTCAATTTTGTAGCCGACGCAGATCGGAATCTCGGCCAGTTCATCAAGCACGTCAAGCTTGGTCACCACCAGCCACGACGTGCCGTTGATCATCCCCGAATACCGCAGCAGCGGCAGATCGAGCCATCCCGTACGCCGTGGACGGCCAGTCACGGCGCCAAATTCCTTACCGCGTTTGCGCAGGTTGTTCCCCGCATCAGTTTTGTCTTCGCTGGGAAAGGGGCCCTCGCCCACCCGCGTGCAATATGCCTTGGTGATTCCGATCACCGAGTCGATGGCATTGGGCGCAACTCCGGTGCCAATTACCGCGCCGCCGGATGTCGCGCTCGAAGACGTCACAAACGGATAGGTCCCGTGGTCGATGTCAAGCATCGTGCCCTGCGCGCCCTCAAACAGAATCGATTCGCCATTCTTGAGTGCCTGATTCAGCAGCACCGCCGTATCACAAACGAAGGGCGCGATCTTTTCCGCCGCATCGGCGTACTCCGCATACATCCTGTCGGCGTCTAGCGGTTCGGTGTTGAAAAGCGCATGCGCAATCATGTTTTTCTCGCGCACCGCATTCTCGATGTGCTTCTTGAGCAGCTGCAGATCCAGCAGATCGGAGACTCGCAGACCGCGACGCCCCATCTTGTCTTCGTAGGCCGGACCGATGCCGCGTGACGTGGTCCCGATCTTGACTCGTCCCGGCGCATTCTCCGCCGCCAGTTCGATCATGCGATGATAAGGAAGGATCACATGAGCCCGGTTGGAAACAAACAAGTGGCCGTCGATCGTCACCCCGGCCTCGCGTAAGGCGCCCGCTTCCTTCAGAAATGCAATGGGATCGAGCACCACGCCATTGCCAATCACGCTGCGGCAGCCGGGGCGCAGCACGCCGCACGGCACAAGTTGCAGAATAAACTTTTCGCCCTTGATGATGACCGTGTGTCCGGCATTGTGCCCGCCGGCATAGCGGGCCACCACCGAGAAGTTCTCCGACAACACGTCGACGATCTTCCCTTTGCCCTCATCGCCCCACTGGGCACCCACGATTACCGCAGTCTTGCCTCTTTTCAATTCCCAACTCCGATACGGGGATTCAAGCAGGCAGATATTCTGCCTTGCGCCCGGGGTCGCACACTCTTTGCCCGCAAGGATGACTGCACACAAAATTACTGGGATCGGAGCGGAGAAGACGTGTACAAGTTATCTTATCGTGACACCACGGCGAATAGCAACGCGCCGCCTCAGGCCGGTGATGTCAAGCTGCTTGTGTAAATAGGTTGAGGGTGCGGGTTTTCCATTCCAGGTTAAATCTCTGGAAGATGGAGTAGATGATGCGGTCAACGCTTTCTACGTTGACAAAGCAAACCATGGGCCGGGTGCGGCGGCGCACCCCGACAAAACAACGCTCGATCACGTTTGTGGTGCGCAGTTTGCGCCACAGGGGGCGGGGAAACGCGAAGAACGACAGTAGCTCAGGTAAGTCCTGTTGCAACCGCCGGACCACCGCCGGGTAAGCTCGGCCCCAGCGGGCGCGAAAGGCGCGAAACGCTGCTTCGGCTTGCCTCCGACCTTCAGCCAGATAGATGGCCTGGGCTCCGGCCTTCACTTCGTCGTAATCCCGCTTCCGTGTTTTCTCTAGAATGTTGCGCATCTTATGCACCCAGCAACGTTGATGCCGGACTCGCGGATAAACCGTCCGAATCGCCGCCGCCAACCCGGCACAGCCGTCG
>DATBYA010000076.1:0-5603 GCA_036514015.1 Candidatus Sulfotelmatobacter sp. | reverse complement strand
CAGCGTCATATTGATCCAGGCCCGATGCGATGACATCCGCGATGCGGCTTGGATCTCTGAGCCCAGTCAGGCCGTCGCGGAATAGCATATAGTCCTCAAGCTTGGCCGCGTCCCCGCCGAAGAAATCGGCGACCTCTGAATTCACATCCACTTGGGGCGCGTTGCCTTTGGGGTTGGCGAAAGTGATTTCGTAGCCCTCCTTCATCAGGGCGCGAACCGGAACCGTCAGTTCGTTGAGGTAGTAGCCGGCGCCGGTGTAAACCTTGCCATCCTTCAAGGGCAAACCGCGACCGCTCGAGACTAGCACTAAGACTTTTCCTTTAGTTGTCATTTTCTTCTCCTCTTTGAAATCGAATTCTGTTCTCCTGAATATGAGCCGGCTCTTTTAACTTTCTGCTCCCCGCGAAAGTGGCGGCAAGCCGCCGCACTCCAAACGGAGCCTCGCCGCGATTCTGTGGAGCGCGGGAGCTTGCTCCCGCTTTCTACTCCCGGACGCGCCTTGCCGTAGCAATATCCCGTAGGGGCGCTGCTTGCTGCGCCCATCGGACTAGCGCGCCGTGATTTGGCCCAGGTAGTACCCGAGGCGATTTTCGACATCGCCCGGCTTCCGGAAGCCGCGCGCCGTCAGCGCTTTGATTCCTTCCTGGGCGGCAGGCCGTCCAAGCGACTTGATGCACGCATCCCATCCGGCGCCGATCTCGACGTCCGGCGGCAAGCTGGCGTTGACCAGGCGCTTGGTGTTGGCAATCGCCCATTTGTCGAACTTGGCGATGCGCGTGGCGAGCGCCTCCACGTATGCATCTAGTTCCGCGTCGGGCAGCGCGCGATTGATGTAGCCGTAGGCTTCGGCTTGTTCTGCTCGGATGTCTTCCGAGCTTAGGAGCACTTCGAGCGCGCGGTTTCGACCGATGAGTCGCGGCAGCCGGGCCATCGGGCCTCCTCCGGCGACCATTCCCACGCCCACCTCCCATTGCGAGATGATGGTCTTCTCGCGGCTGGCGAAACTCATGTCGCACGCCAGCGTGATCTCGCTGCCCTTGCCCGTCGCCCGGCCGCGGATGAGCGCGATGGAAGCGACCGGCAAGTGAGTCAAACGCACAAGAAAGTCCGGCCACGCCTCCAGGCCGGTGGGGCCTTGAGGTATGCTGGTCAGGTCCTCGATCTTGGTCGTGAAATCGGAGTGATTCAGGAAGTAGTCCTCGACCGCGCTGTCGAAGACCACGACTCTGACGTGCTCGTCGGCCTCCAGAGCGTTGATCACTTGCTGAAACTGCTCTACCATTTCCGGGCCCATCACGTTGAGTGGCGGGTTGTCGATCGTCACACGCCAATAGGCGGGCGACCGCCGGGTCATTCGAATCTGTACGGGCTTCGTGAGTGCGCTTGCAGTTGTCATGGCATTCTCCTGTCTATTTATTTGTCTCGTTAACCGGTTGATTGTCCCGAACGCTTACTGGAGATTTGGATTACTTGTTCCCTGCCGGCGGTTGGTTAATTAATGCCGCGCCTGCTTTGCTGACGATCTCGTCCTGCGAATCCGCGCCTCCCGAACAACCGATCGCGCCGATAATCGCCCCCTGTTCGATCAGTGGAATGCCGCCTCGAGACGCAATGATTCCATCGAACGCGAGCAGATAGTTGAGATGCATAACGTTGATACCGACCTCGAACTCCTTCGTTGGGCGCCGGAAGGTCGCGGCTGCTCGCGCCTTGTGCTCGGCAATCTGAATAGAGGCAAGCATCGCGCCGTCCATTCGTTGGAAGGCCACCAGGTTGCCGCCCGAATCGACCACCGCTACGTTCATCTTCCAATTCCGCTTCTTCGCTTCTGCCACCGCCGCGTGTATAAGCGCCTCGGCTCGGTCTAGTGATATCGGTGGGCCATACGGAGTGTCGAACGGCATTTTGTCCGGCACAAAATCGAGAGGATTTGTTTCCGTGGGCTGCAGCGCTCGACTCGCACCGGCGGCGCTTCCTGTTTTCTCATTTAACATAAGTCCTCCTCAATCGTCGCAGTACAGATCGCTCAATCGACAATGGATCGCAACTCGCGTGGCCGCCCCGCTCCGCGTCGTATTGGACCTTGACGGCCAAGGCGGCGAAGTCGCCTCGGCCCCCGTCATCGATAACTACCGCGAACCGATGTGATCGTCAACTCAGGCAGAAGCGTGAGCGGCTTTCTCTCCGAGGAACTTCATAAGCGCTTGAGCTGTGACCGTCGATGACGCGGGGTTCTGGCCGGTGATGAGACGGCCGTCAACGACGAAGAAAGGCTGCCAGTTGGCAACTTTCTCATAGATGGCTCCCAACCGTATCAACTCGTCCTCGACGAGAAACGGGACAACCTTCGTGAGTTGCACCTCTTCCTCCTCGCCATCGGTGAAACCGGTCACGTGTTTGCCCTTCACAAGCGGCGCGCCCTGGTAGGTCACGTGTCGAAGCACGCCGGGCGAGTGGCACACCAAAGCTATGGGCTTGCCGGAATTGTAGAAGGACTCGAGCAAAGCTTTAGAAACGGGGCTTTCTGCGAGATCCCACATGGGCCCGTGCCCGCCCGGGTAAAATACCGTGTCGTAATCTTCCGCTTTCACGTCGGCGAGCTTGACCGTCCCCGAAAGCTCTTTTTGCGCGGTCTGGTCCTGCTTGAACCGCGTCATCGCTGGCGTCTGATTTTCCGGCAAATCGCTCTTCGGATCGATCGGTGGTAGTCCGCCTTTCGGTGAGGCGAGGGTCAGCTGTACGCCGGCGTCTCTGAAAACAAAATAGGGGGCTGCGAATTCTTCAAGCCAGAACCCGGTCTTGCGCCCGGTGTTGCCGAGTTGATCGTGCGATGTTAGTACCATAAGTATTTTCATGCTTTTCTCTCCTTTGCTCGTCGTTGGACTTCGTTGGTTTCGCTGACTTCCGTCGTTGCCAATGCCGACTAACCCCAGGTCTCGCCGCATTCTTCCCGGCCGCGACCGCCCGCGCTCAAGAGCCCGCCGCTCGCTCGGCGACACGGGTCATGCACGGCGCGCCGAGGTAAGCCAACTAAGGTTGGTAACCGTCCGCCATCCACTTTGCGAATAGCTCAATGCGAGCCTGAGGCCAAGGACCTTCCCCTTTCGGGGGCGGGGGCGGCATTACCGCGCCACCGATTCCCCGAATTCTGTCGTAGATGGCGGCCGCGTGCGTTTTGACGTCATCATAGCTTGCCAGGCTGAACGCCGGGCTCATGCCTTTAATGTCTCGCTCCGTAAAAAGCGGGCGAATGTCCATTCGAAAGCTCGTCGTTTTCGTCATTTCGCCTCACAGATATTGGATTATGCGGATGTCGCGGTCTCCTTCGTGAATCCAAAACTTCCTGTCTCTTGATGGCAGGGTATAGGCTGTTCGTTTCGAGTTTGAACCGAAGAACTTAACGTAACGTGGACGACGAGGAATCTGCTACTCCGGGGGCGTCGCCGCTCCGAATCGATCTCCCAAGGCCACCGTCCTTCAGGCAGCGGTGTGCTGTGCAGCCTGCTGAACTTCCCTGATAAGACCGGTCTCCACGTCGAAAATAAAACCGCGCACAGGAACTTCTTTGGCGATCCAAGGATGTGATCTGACCTTCTTGATCTGTTCCCGTGTGTTCTGTTCAGGGTCCTTGTAAGAGAAGAAGCGCATCGGAGCGGGCGACGCGTCGCCGGTTAAAGCTGTGAGTTTCGCGTTCATCTCATCGTCAGTGAATGTTTCGTGAATCCGCAGCCGGTGTGATTGAGGAGCATGATCTCCGTCGTTCCGAGGACACGGTTGGAAACGATAAGCTCTCCGAGCACATCTTCGGTTACCGCTGGCCCGCCGGTTCGGATAACGTCGATATCGGCTTGCGGCAGCCCCAGGATTTCGGGGAGGTTTGAAAGTCTGGGATCCATGCAGGTTACAACTGCGATCTTGGGGGTTGGATGCGCTCCCAGCTTTCGATCGTATTTCTTGGCATACGTCTTGTTTGCTTCTAGTGCTTTGTCGATAATGCTCATCGCAAATCTCCTTTATTGGCTAGTGTAGGTTGGTCAGAAGAACCTCCGATGCGGGTGGAACCCCCGACCACATGGATCAAGCGGTTGTAATTTAATAGGCTGATGCAGCGCTGATTGAAGAATTCAGCGGAGCCATCTACTCGAGTCGACCATACCAACCCCGGAATCGTGTCAACCATGAGGAGAACGTCTTCCGGCTTTTCACGTTGACAGGAGCCATGGCCTGCGGCTGTCATCCGCGGATTATAGTCCCTTTCCTAGCTTCCCAGTGTATACGGACTGTGAATAGACGCATCCCCACTCGTCCGGCACGGCGAACATATAGAACAGGCTGAGAGAGAGGACCCGAAAGCGATCTGGTAATTGAATCGGAGTGGACCCAGAAAGCTCGCAGTTGCGATGGCTTCGTTTGAACTGACGAATCTCGAATGGGCAGATCCCATGCTCACGAGGCAGGTGCTCTCCTCCGCTGCTACCATCCGCTTGGGAGGCAGCCGCGCTGCTCTGCGGCGACAGATCAAGCTCAGGCTGACGCCCGCTTTCGAGTCTCCGATCCCACAGAGTATTAATGAAGGCGGTGGGGATTCTGGTGCCCGTCGGTACCTGTGAGACTTCTTCTCAAATGCTGCAAATCATTGGAATCGCCGACCTTCTTCTACTTCAGAGCGGAATCTCAATCATCAACGGCGTTCCAATTGGCGAGACGGCAGCGACCTAACAGATTGAAAACAAAAACCTTTGGTAGGGGCAGTGGGGATCGAAATGACAGGCAAACCAATAAGGCTTGCGCTCTCTATGCGTTGCCGCCACCGCCACTCGCCAATTGGAACAAACGGAACAAGCGTCAAGCCCAGCCGTCTCAGGTGTGCCGTGGAGCTGATGCAGCGTCACAACAGCAACTGAGCGTCTAGCTTGGACTCGAACGTTCAACTACGCGCAGACTAAACAGGCTTGCAGGGGTCGCGCGATTTCGCAGCAGCGGTCTCCCGCTACGAAATTCCGGTTAGCCCGTAGTCCTCCCAGAATTTGCCGCAGGGCGCGGTGATCACTCCCCACAAGCCGACTTCTCGGTAGTTATCGTGTCTCAGTGAGTGCATTGGCGAAAATGCACTCACCGAGATTCACCAATTTCAGATGGGTTAAAGCCTGGGGCTCACATCCATCTCGGAGGCCCGCGTCAGTGCTTGCGTGTCGATATACTCCTTAATGTGCGCTATTTTGCCATCTCGAATGGTAATGTCGAAGACCCACTCGTCCCTGTACAGCTTATTCGTAGCGTAGATTTTCCCCGTAGCGACGCCGATGACCAGAACCCGGTCTCCCTGCGCCACGAATTCGGGGGGCGTTGGGTATCTCATTTCCACCTCGTTGGACGCCTTCTTAAGCACAGCCGCCAATTCCGCGTGCCCGCGGTACGTGCCGGCCAGCGGCCAGCCCTCGCCCGGAATGATCCACTCAATATCTTCGGTAACCAACGCCAGCAGATCCTGCTCATTGTAGCTGCCTATTGCTGCAAAGAAATCCTTCACAATTTGGACATTCTTTTCGATAGTCATCGATATCTCTCCTTTTTGTTACATTAAGTGTGTCCGATCTAATCGG
>DATBYA010000075.1:0-6168 GCA_036514015.1 Candidatus Sulfotelmatobacter sp. | reverse complement strand
CGAGTACGATTATGATCGCCTCCACTTCCCACCAAGACTGGCTATTCTACTTTCCCTTGGCCCAGCAGGCGGCTCTGCTCAAAGACGATTTGCTCGATCCCGTCGATCAACTCCTCGAGGATCCCGCTCTGGTGGACTTGGTCCGCCAATGTCTGGCCACACGCAGCCCACTTTCGCAGCGCACTGGGCGAACCGGAATCGCCCCCGATCGTCTGCTGCGCTGCTGTGTCATGAAGCACCTCAAGGGTTGGAGCTTCCGCGATCTGGAACGGGAGCTGCGCAGCAACCTGGTCTACCGCCGCTTCACCCACTTCGATGCCGAGACTACTCCCGATTCCACTACCTTCAGCCGCACCTTTGCCCTGCTGAGCCCGGCGGTCACCGAAGAGATTCATCAGCGGGTGGTCCGCCTGGCTTGCGAGCAAGGCGTAGCCCAGGGACGAAAAATTCGAACGGACACGACCGTCGTCGAAAGCCAGGTTCACTACCCCACCGACAGCTCGCTTTTGGGCGACGGCATCCGGGTGCTCAGCCGCAGCCTGGAACGCATCGCTGGCGAGTGTAAGCAGGGAGCCGTGGAAGTAGTGCATCACGCACGCGCGGTGAAACATCGTCTGCTGGAGATCAGCCGTTCCGCCAAGTGCCTGACCCAGGCCAACCAGCAGCGCATGCGGGATAGCTACCAGAAGTTGTTGGCTTTGACTCGGGGCGTGGTGCGACAGGCCAGCGACGTGATCGAACGATGGGCAAAGAAACGACTGCAGGTGGTAGGCCAGCGGCTGCGGGTGGAAGTGCAGATCGGCCAGCTACGACACTTTCTCCCTTTGGTCGAGAAGGTGATCAGCCAAACCAAGCAACGGGTGATGGGCGGCGACAGCAACGCGGAGGGCAAGGTGTTGAGTCTGTTCGAAACCCACACCGAAGTCATTCGCAAAGGGAAAGCGCATAAGCCCAACGAGTTTGGTAGGCTGGTGCGGATTGACGAGGTGGAAAACGGTATCGTGAGTGGCTACCAAGTTCTCGCCGGCAATCCGGCCGATACGGCGGCCTGGATACCGGCGCTGCAACAACATCAAGCTTGCTTCGGGCGAGCGCCGGAGATGGCTACCGGCGACCGCGGTTTTTTTTCCGCCAAAAACGAGCAGGAGGCACACGCCCTTGGGGTAAAGAAGGTGGCGCTGCCGGCACGCGGACGACTCTCGGCGAAGCGGGCCGAGCAGCAGAAGCAGCGCTGGTTCCGGCGCGGGCTGCGCTGGCGGGCCGGCATTGAAGCCACCATGAGCACTTTGAAGCATCCCTTCTCCATGCGGCGAGCCGCCTATAAAGGAGATCATGGATTTCAGCGTTACGTGGGCTGGTGCGTGATAACCAAGAATCTATTTTCCATCGCTCGCGATCAAGCGCGTCGGAGGGAGCATGACCAAGTCAGTTGAGGGCACAGCCCAACGACGCAAGCTGCTGGGCGAGATCGAACGTCTGGCCGAGATCGCTGTCTTTGGAACGCTCTCGGAAACTTACCGCACCTGCGGACGAGCGGGCTGTCATTGTCAGGGCGATGGACCCAAGCATGGTCCGCATCTGAATGTGAGCTACCGCGGAGAGAAGGGCAAGACCACCGGCTACTATGTTCCCAAGGGAGCAGAGGAGGCCACGCGAGAAGGAGTGGCCGCTTGGCAACAAATGCAGCAATGTTTGCGCGAACTAGCGGAGTTGAATAAGGAGCGTAATTTGCAGCGCGCCCGCGAGGCCGATTCGCAATGACGACCTGGTTCCGTCTAACCCTTGTCTGCTGCATACTGCTATGTCTGTTCCTCGGCCTTACTCAGGCAGTCGATTGGAATTACCTGCCTGTCGTCAGCTCGGGATCCTTATTCGATCGAGGGACCAAAGCTACATCCGACTCGCCCACCAGTTCAGTTGTCGGAAGCATGGCCTTCCACCTGGCTCGCGCCGGACCTTTCGGAGATCTGGGCCTGGATTGTGGATTGACTGCGGGCAATATTGGTCCACCCGGCCAGGAGAACCACGGGCCCCCGGAACCGATGGGGCCTTGGCAAGTTGCCGGTCAAACCGGCAACTCAAATCAACGCCATCGAGCAACCTCGTCCGCGAAATTATCGGTTTTCAGCCGAAAAATTGAGGAGTCGGGGTTTTGCATCAGCCTTTAGCTAGCTAGAGCAGTCGTATCGGACGCTCAAGATTTTCAACATTGAAAGGAAGCCGGTCATGAAACGTGCCCGCTTTGTCTGCCTGTTTCTATTCGTTGCCGCTCCTCTCTTCTTTTGCCAGTCCAACAACGATTCTCCTGTCAGTCAGCATACTGGAATTGTGTCACCCAGTTCTACACTCCAGCCCGACTCGCAAACACAAGCCAAGATTGCCGAAAATTACGGCAAGTTGCCACTGAGCTTTGAAGCGAACCAGGGACAGACCGATCCGAATGTGAAGTTTTTTTCCCGCGGCAGCGGCTACTCTCTGTTCTTAACCGGAGACGAAGCCGTGCTCACCTTGCCGCGTAAGAGCGCCCGTGGCAATCATCGGGATGCTGATCTACCACGAACCTTGGGAAAAATGAGCGTGGTCAGAGACTCACCTCGTCCGGACGCGAAGGCCGGCGGCGTGTTGCGAATGAAGCTCCGCAATGCCAACCTTGCAGCCAAAGTCACCGGGGCAGATGAACTGGCAGGCACCAGCAACTACTTCATCGGCAACGATCCGGCGAAGTGGCGAACGGATGTCGTGTCCTACGCCAAGGTAAAGTACGAGGGAATTTACCCGGGCATTGATTTGGTCTATTACGGCAACCAGCGGCAACTGGAGTATGACTTCATCGTTTCTCCGGGTGCGGACCCGAACAAGATCGGGTTCGACATTCGCGGTGCCAGGCGCATTCACCGGGATCAGAACGGTGACTTGAATTTCCTCGTGGGCGAAAACAAAATCCGCTGGCGCAAGCCGCTTGTATATCAGGAGAAGGATGGCGCGAGGCAGAAGATTGCTGCACGCTACGCCATCGCTGACACGAATCGTGTGACATTCGAGCTGGCGAAGTATGACGCAAGCCGCCCCCTGTACATCGATCCATTGATTTACTCAACGTACCTGGGCGGCAGCGGGGGCTTTGGTGATTCGGGGAGAGCCATCGCCGTGGACAGCTTCGGCGACGCATACGTCACCGGCTTCACTGGGTCAACCAACTTTCCAACTACGCCGGGTGCACTCCAGACAAACTGCAACACTTCCGAGTATTGCGAGAACACCTTCGTAGCTAAGTTCAACGCCGCGGGTTCGGCTCTAGTTTATTCCACCTATCTGAGCCCGGGCAACAATCAGGGTGGCGCCGCCGGCATCGCTGTGGACAGCGCGGGCGACGCCTACATAGTTGGCTCTTCCTCAGCCGACTTTCCAATCACGCCCGGCGCCTTCCAAAAGACCTGCGTTAGCTCCGGCGGAGGCTGCGTCTTTGTGACCGAGATTAACCCGTCAGGCTCGGCCCTGATTTACTCCACCTATCTGGGCGGCGGTGGCGAGTTTGGCGACATAGGGGGTGCCATTGCCGTCGACAGCGCAGGCAGTGCTTACGTCACTGGTCAAACCAACTCCAGTAGCTTTCCCGTCACTCTCGGTGCCTTCCAGACGAGCGCGAGCGGGGGTGCCGGGAACGCCTTCGTGACCAAGTTCAACTCTTCTGGGTCGGCCTTGGTTTACTCCAGTTACCTGGGCGCCGGCGGCGAGTTTGGCGACATAGGCGACGCCATCGCCGTGGACAGCGCGGGCAACGCTTACGTCACGGGCGCAACCTGCGCAAGGGATTTCCCCGTCACCCCCGGCGCCTTCCAGACAACCTACCCTGGCGGCAGCTGTGGGAACGATCCAGGTGCCTTGTGGGGTTACGCTTTCGTGACCAAGATCAACCCTACGGGGTCGGCTTTGGTTTACTCCACCTATCTAGGCGGCAGCGGCATCAGCCACGGCTTAGGCATCGCCGCAGACAATGCAGGCCAGGCTTATGTCACCGGTTATACCCTCACAACCGGTTTCCCAACCACGTCTGGTGCGTTCCAGACGCTCTGCCGCGGCAAGGAGTGCGCAATATATGGCGACGCCTTTGTCACCAAGTTCAACCCGACGGGTTCGGCTTTGGTTTACTCCACCTATCTGGGCGGCTTCAGACAAGACCAAGGGAACGCCATCGCCGTCGACAGCGCAGGCAGTGTTTACGTCACTGGCATGACCACCTCATCCAACTTTCCAGTTGACAATCCGATTCAGCAAAAGTTGGTGGGCGGCGGTAATGCCTTTGTTTCCAAGCTCAACCCGGCGGGATCGGCACTAGCCTACTCCACCTATCTGGGCGGGGTTAACTCGCTTGACGCGGTTCTGCCCGGTGACATTGGCAACGGTATCGCGGTTGACAGCGAAGGCAATGCTTACGTTACTGGATACACTCTAGCAAGCGATTTCCCGACCACTCCTGGCGCGTTTCAGCCGACTTGCGGCAACCCTTGCGCGCGGGTCTTCGTGGCTAAGATGTTCATTGCGGCAGTGACCACGACCGCGTTGTCGTCTTCTCTAAATCCCAGCACTTATGGGCAGGCTGTGACCCTCACCGCAGTGGTCACCTCCGCTCTTGGTGCACCGCCCGACGGGGAAGCCGTCGCGTTCATGAGAGGCACAATACTGGTGGGAACGGGCACTCTGAGTGGCGGCTCGGTCAGCCTTACGACCTCTGCACTGCCGGCGAGTACCGCCTATATCAGAGCGGTGTATGCCGGCGACTCGAACTTCGCCTCCAGTACGTCCAAGGCGGTGAGTCAAAAGGTGAGCAAGGCCACTACTACCACCACGCTCGTTTCGTCGCTGAACCCGGCAACCTCCGGTCAGTCTGTGACCTTTACCGCAAGTCTAGCGGGCCAGTTCGGGGGTACAGTGAAAGGATCGGTTACTTTTATGGACGGAAGCACGACTCTGAAAACGGTAGACTTCAGTGGAGGATTGGCAAAGTACACAACCTCGAAGCTGTCGGAAGGCACGCACACCATCACGGCGACATACAACGGCAGCACGGATTTCACCGCCAGTTCGGCTTCGCTGACCCAGACACTGAACTAAGTCTTGAATGGATGATCCACGGCAGCCCCGCGACGAACGGAACTGAGGTGCGTCAGAGAGTTTGTAGGAAACGGAAATCACAGATGAGCCGCCCGATGTCTGGGCGGCTTTCTATTGCATCGGTCCGAAAATGGGAGCGGCAACTGCTGTAACCACACGATTGCGCTCATCTACCTCGCCAAGGCTGGTTGCTGCTCTTCATTCGTGAGGCTCTGATGATGCTACTGATCCTGCGCCAGACCTCGGACGCTCTTTGACCCGAGCTAAGGCGCTTGCGGCGTGGGGTGGACTCGCGGACCGACCGTAAAGGACCCGCAGAACGTCATCCGAATTTTGCGGGACATTTACCACTTGAACGAGCGGACCGAAGATCGTGACAACGCCAAGCCAAAGATGGTCCCGCCCGTCATGTGGGTAGCCTCACTTCTTGTCTTTATTCCAGAGTGGCGAAGGATCTTCGTGTGGAGTTCTGAGCAGATTCCCCAAGCGCTTTACGGACTTTTTCTTCGCGCTTTGCCTCGTTGCTGTTGTGCCCGCCGATGCAATCTTTGAATTTCTGGAAAGCCTTTGAGTCATGGTCCACTTCCGCACCCGTGCTCTACTCCCGGCGGCGCGAGACTTAGGGAGATGATGGACTGATTCGCCCATATCCGAAATAGTAATGCCAGGCTTGCTTGTGCCCTTCATCGTAGAACCAGCAGCAGTGCGGTCGGTGCTGCTTATTGTCGTGAATAGCCAGGAACTCTCCCGCGAATGGATAACGCTTCTCGTTGTTCCAGTGGTTTACCCAGCAGGCTTCTTGGACACAAGATCGACTTTGTCCACCACGATAAATGGCATTCTCGCTCGAATCTTATCGCGCAGGGTCGTCAGGTCTGGTTCCGTGCCGACTGGCCAAGTCATATAGACCATGCCGAAGGATCGGGAGATAGCTTCGTCAATCAGCGGCACACGGTTGTTACTAACTACCAGATGCATTCCGCGGAGGTCGATGGCACGACTCCGCAGCAGGTCGGCAGCCGGGGAAACGAAAGTGTTTTTCGAGTCGGTAAACAG
>DATBYA010000074.1:0-17459 GCA_036514015.1 Candidatus Sulfotelmatobacter sp. | reverse complement strand
GCGCACGCTGACTCCTCGCGCCGCCAGTTCCCGATAAAACTTCTCGGCTTCTCCATCACTGTGGTTCAATCGCCGTTCGTCGCCTTCTCCCGTCTCGGTATCGACAAACGCGATGTACTGGTCGCTCGGGTGATAATCCACCCCTATAATGATCATGTTCGGCTCCTTTCTCCCGAACCTTTGGTCGTCAACAACCATAGTCTACTCGGGTCTAAGGAGCCGACGTTGTTATGCAATCAACTGCAAACTGGAATCCACATCTCGACTCAGCGCGATATTCAGGCAAACGGATTACTTCCCGGTGCGCCGCGCTACGTGCACACCATCGCTACTACCGGGCCTTCCTTCGCCACCAGGTGAAGGGTAGTTGCAGTTACCACCATGTGACTTCACAATTCTTTGACCTTTGATGTTGCGCAAATTTCAAAGATAATGGAGGTCCCTTCTGGAAAGCCTGCGAGTTAGAGTCTCGCTTTCTCACTCCCGATTTCGGCCACGGAATTTATTGCGGAAGAGGTCCTCGCCCCCTTCTCATTCCAGTGAACTTGGGAGCTATGTTGAGTGAAGGAAAACCGGAATGAGGATAAGCCATAAAATTGCTCTTGCGCTGGGCATTGTTACGTTTCTAGTTACCAGCGTTCTTTCTTATGTGGCTCTGAGCAGCGCACAGAAACTAGGCCAGAGACTCGATTCAGTGAATGCAAACTCTATTCTGCCATTAAGGCAAGCGGAGCTGGCGAATCGAGAGCTGGACGATATTTATATCGCTCTTTCCAGTGCGATTGACCATACGGGAAGTAGGCAGCAACAGGACTTGGAGGAGCTTGCGGAAAGCGAGCAAAAATTTACCGCAATTATGGATCGGTACCAGAAGAAATTAACCATCGCGAATGAACCGGTGATGCAAGACCTGCTCACGAAATACGGCGCATTGAAAGACCAGACGACGCGTGAACAGGATGCGATCCAGGGAGTGCAGCGCGATTATCCCTTGCTGAAAGCATCTAGCGACGCAATTCTAGACCTACTAAAGAATGGCAAGAAGGCTGAAGCCATGACGCTTTCTTACGGTGAAACCGTTCCACTCTTCCGTCGGCTTGATGAACAGACCCTTTCGTTGATTGAGTTGGAAGTCGAACAAGGCGACTATGCGAGCCGAGAGGGCCACGCAGTCCTAACGGCGACAAAAAGGGAGATCGGCATTGCCGTGGTCGCAACGATCTTATTCGGATTCATCATGGTGCTGGTTCTGACCCGCTTCTTAATTCGCCCCCTGCGCGAATTAACCTTGGCCACGGACCGAGTCGCCAAAGGGAATCTACTCGACCGTATCCCGATTCAATCGCGGGATGAGATTGGTCAACTGGCCTCGTCGTTCAACCGGATGGTAGAAGACTTAATGCGCACTCAGAGCGAATTGATCGCGGCATCCCAGGTGGCTCTCGAATCATCGCGCGCGAAGTCTGAATTCCTGGCGAACATGAGCCACGAAATCCGTACGCCGCTGAACGGTGTCATCGGGATGACGGATTTGGCGCTCGAAACTGAGCTAACAGGCGAACAGCGAGAATACCTCGAGGCGGTCAAGCTTTCGGGAGACGCACTGCTCATCGTGGTCAACGACATTCTGGATTTTTCAAAGATCGAAGCAGCAGGAATCGATCTTGTGGCGCTCGATTTCAACATGCGCGAAACCCTGGAAGCGACGCTGAAGATGCTTTCGATGCGTGCGCACGAAAAGGGTTTGGAGCTCTTATGCGAAGTCGCTCCCGAGGTTCCTGAGATAATGCGTGGGGACTCCAACCGGCTGCGCCAAGTAGTAGTAAACCTCGTGGGCAACGCTCTTAAATTCACTAACCAAGGTGAAGTTGCGCTGAAGATTCAAGTGGAGTCTCGGTCCGGCGAGGACTGCATCTTGCATTTTGTGATAGCGGATACCGGAATCGGGATTCCTGCCGATAAACAGCGAATCATCTTTGACGCGTTTGCCCAGGCAGACAGTTCAACGACGCGGAAATACGGCGGAACCGGCCTGGGCCTAGCCATCTCGAAGCGCTTGGTGGAAAAGATGGGCGGGGAATTGTGGGTGAAGAGTGAAGTAGGCCACGGGGCCGAGTTCCATTTCACCGCGCGGCTGGGAACCTCGGAGGAAACGAGCAAAGTGAGGACGATCGCGCTGCCCAAGATATTGCGGAATGTAAAGGTTTTGGTGGTGGACGATAACCGGACCAACCGGCGGATTCTGGAAGGGATGCTCCAGCTTTGGGAGATCAACGTGACGTCAGTGGAGTGTGCGGAAGAGGCCCTTGCGCAATTGTTGGCAGCGCAAGTATCGGGTGCCCCGTACGCGTTGGTCCTGACTGACATGCACATGCCGGGGATGGATGGTTTTGAGCTGATCGAGCGAATCCGGCAAAGACCGGAACTTTCCACGGCTACCATTATGATGTTGACCTCCGCCGGCCACCGCGGAGACGCAGCGCGGTGTGAGCAACTCAAAGTTTCTGCGTACTTGCTGAAGCCCGTCCGGCAATCGGAATTACGCGAGGCTCTGGTTAGAGTTCTCGATAGCCAAGAGCACGATGGGACGATTCCTATCATCACCCGGTATTCCTTGCACGATTCGCCCGATCTCGCGGACGGCTTGCCAGATTGGTCGCGGAAGACTGTCAGGTGAACTCGATCCTGGCAAACCTCCCGGCTCACGGCTGACGGAGCGGAGCCGCACAGAAAGAGACCACCGAAAAGGAAACGGAGAAAGCTGGACCAAATCTTTCGATTGCGCAGACAGCGTCAGCGGATTCCCTGGTAAACCAACCCTAACATCCGATTCGTAAGCGCGACGCTAGAATGTATCGATGACTGGACTACTGAGCTGAACCGATTGGACTCGCCTAGATTCGCGCCTAGCGGAGCCGCCCGAGTGGAACCCGCGCAGCAACTTGCCAGCGTGTGCCGCTTTTGCTAGTAGTTCGCGACCCTAGCATTTTGGAAGCCTCTTGGCGGAACGTCTGTTTACAGATGGTTCAAACCTCGTGTAGACAATACTCATGCACGCGCGACACCTACCATTGGACTTGTACGGAACTTCCAGAAGACCACATCTCACGCAGCCGTAGTCATTGAAATAGTCGTGCATCCTTTGGCGGTAATCAGCCGGTATGAGTCCGCGAACGATGCGCATGATGCGGGCCGGAAGAAACCAGGGCTGCAGCATTACTTCCTCCCTGGTTAGGCGTGTTCCTTGCACTCTGGGATTTCCGAGTTTCGAGTGCGCGATCTTAGCTCTCTGACGAGGTGCCATGCTGGCCTCCCAACGGGTGCTATCGCTCCAAAGTCTCCGCCAGCTCCAAGGCGCTCGATCGCGCGTGCAGGGCGGTCGTTTGTAATGCAACGTACCCTAGCAGTGTTTGAGGTCTGCGCCGTTTTCGTATCAGTGAGTTGCAAAGCTGTGCCGGAGCATATCGGCCGTCGTGCGGGTTATTCCCGCTCGGCGCCCGAGACGTCGCAAGATATTCCCGACACTCGTGGATGTGACCGGAGCGTTTCTCTTTGGACGAGCTAGGCGAGCACCCGCAAGCAATTCATCGAACTTGGACTTTGCCTTTTCACGCGAGACTCGGGCGCTATTGCTCAAGTACTTCGTCGTCAAGGTGTACCCTGGGCTCGTGTCTGCACAATCCTTCCGGCTTGCGACCCATATTCCATTGCCATCCGATCAGACTCCTGTTTGGAGCGGATAGTCTTGCTGAAAAACGTAGCCGATCCTCCGATCTTGGATGTAGTTTTGCGGAGCATCTGCCGCGCTCCGGGTCAGAAACATAATTCCTGTTTTACCGTACTTCTCTGTGACGCGCGCATTGCGCGCGCGCAGGTCCACGTTCTGCTCCCTCGGGCCGCGCACTTCTGACAGACGAGAGCCGGTTGCGTAAAAGAATTCAATCAGCGCTTTCTCCGAAGGGTTTCTGCCGGGCCGATGAGCCGCAGCACCTCTTCCTCGCTCAGATGCGGAGGGATCTGGCGAGTCACTTGACGAATGGTGACGAGACGAGGTGCGACGAAGTCGACGAGCCCGCCGAGATTGAGAAAATCATAAAACCGTCGGAGCGAAAGAAGGTGCTTCCGCGCACAGATCAGCGATCCGCCGCCTTCCGAGAGATAGAGCATGAAACGACGGACGTCCAAATGGGTCACATCGACGATTAATTTCACCTTCAGAAACTCAACGAACAGGCGGAGGCTTTGCTTAGACAGGTATTTCGTTGCAAGGCTGTAGTGCAGGATAACCATCCATTGCTCCTAGCGATTGGCTAGCTTGCGATTGAAGGCGGCGTACCAACGCATGAATTCCTCCAGCCGGGTCGAGCGAGCGCGGATTGTCGGCCGCGGGCAATGTAGAACGAACGTGCCAGCGGGCAAGGAGACGAATGTCTCCAGTACAAATGTATCAATCGACCGCGGTCTGCTGGCGCGGGAGGGGAACACGCGTTGCTTGTTCCACGGCTGTTTTGCTTCCCAGTGTTTGTGGAAGAAATTGAGGAGGCAGGGTGTTACGCCCCGCGCAGCCGAGATGCAGCCAACGACCGCTGATGGACCTGAGTGCGTATCCACGATACGATTGGCCTTTCGGAGTCACATATTGTGCCGCCCAGAAATGCGCTGGACAACATTGTCGTAGGCAGGTCGATATTATTGACGGGCGCAGGTGGCTCCATCGGGTCTGCCTTAGCCAAGACCATCATACGTCTTGAGCCTCGGTGCCTGATTCTTCTCGACAACTCGGAGCGAAATCTAAACGAAATCGACCTCGAACTGGCCCAAATGAATGGCAATTCGCATGTATCGGTGCTTGGCGATATTTGTGACGCGAAGCTGTTGTCTCAACTTTTTCGGCGTTACCACCCGGAGGTTGTGTACCATGCGGCGGCTTTCAAGCATGTCCCGCTTATGGAGCATAACCCTTTCGCGGCGGTTCGCAATAATGCTCTAGGAACCGCGAACCTTGCGAGCATATCGCAGTGTGAAGGCGTCGCGAAATTCGTCCTGGTTTCGACGGACAAGGCCGTGAATCCCATCAGCATCATGGGTGCTTCGAAACGTGTCGCGGAACTTGTGCTCCTCAGTTTGAACAATCCCAAGAACCAGATGACCGCGGTGCGCTTGGTGAACGTTTTGGGCTCCCAGGGAAGCGTGGTGCCAAGGTTTTTGGCTCAAATCTCCCGAGGTGGTCCCGTCACCGTTACCCACCCGGATGCGACCCGATACTTCGTCACGACCGGCGAGGCTGTCGAACTGATACTCCTTGTATCGGGGCTGGAGGAAGGCGGAGGGATTTTCGTTCCGCAACTGGGCGCGCCGGTAAAAATCCTAGATCTCGCCCTCGAGTTAATAGCTCACGCCCGATCCCAAACGGGAACAGTCACTCCCCTCACCTTCACGGGCCTTCGATCAGGGGACAAAATTTCGGAAGAACTCCTTGCCGGGGATGAATCGGCGGCGCCGACCGTCGATCGCAGAGTGTTGCGAGTGAAGACGAAGGTATTTCCTGCGGACGCACTGGAGTTGTACATGCAGGATCTTGCACGTCGTGTTGAACAACGCAACCTTGCTTCCATGATCGAAACTCTTTGCCAAATCGTTCCCGATTACCGGCCGACGGAATGCCTATACGCTTCAACGCAAGGTTCTTCGGCGTAACGCTATGAAGCGAAAAATTGCGGTAATTACCAGTTCGCGAGCCGACTACGGACACTTGTATTGGCCCTTGCGAGATTTGTCGGAGAACCCAAATGTCGATCTGAAACTGATCGCACTCGGTTCGCATCTATCGCCCGAGTTTGGGAACACGGTCCAGGAACTTGTAAATGACGGCTTTGCAATCGATTCCCGGATAGAGTGTTTGCTGAGCTCAGATAGCGATGTCGGTATGGCCAAGACGATCGGCGTGGCTACGCTGGGCCTAGCCGACCTACTCGGGCAGATGCGACCGGACGTGCTTTTGCTCATCGCGGATCGTTACGAGATGCTTGCTCCGGCTTCGGTGGCTCTGGCGTTGCGCATTCCGATTGCCCACATCGAGGGGGGAGAAGTGAGCGAGGGTGCGATTGACGATGCGGTGAGAAACGCTCTTACAAAATTGAGTCATATTCACTTTACTTCAACCCTTGCCGCCCGCAATCGGGTAATCGCGATGGGCGAAGAAGAGTGGCGCGTGCATCGCGCGGGTGCCCCATCTCTTGATCACCTGCGCAGGCGAACTCTTCTCACTCGCGAAAAAGTTGAAGAGCGGCTCGCGCTCGATCTCCAGAGACCTACCGTACTAGTGGTAAACCATCCGATGACCATCGCCCGCGATACGCTGCAAGAAGCGGACGCCTTGTTCGCGGCCCTGGAAAATCTCACAGATCAAATCTTATTTTGCTATCCGAATGCAGACGCTGGAAGCAGAGCTTTAATTGATCGGACGCAGTCGTTCATCGCTCGCCGAGGGCATGGAAAGATCTACACCAATCTCGACTCGGTGACCTACTTAAGTCTCCTGCGTCAGGTCGATGTGTTGGTTGGGAACTCCAGCAGTGGGATCATGGAATCCGCATCGTTCGCGCTTCCTACTGTAAACGTTGGGCTACGCCAACAAGGGCGCGAGCGGGCTCGAAACGTATTGGACGCCGACGCTGATGGGCGAGCGATTCTCGCAGCCGTGAACATGGCCAGGAACGCGCAGTTTCGCGAGTCTTTGCGGGGCATGGCGAATCCGTATGGTGAAGGTGTTGCTTCCGAAAAGATCGTTCGCGTGCTTACCACCGTTCCGCTCTCGCAGGAACTCTTGATGAAACGTCATTCAGGTCTTCCGATGTCGATTGCTGTTTCCGCCCGTTTGCGAAATTCATGAGGATCCCGCTGTCATCTCCGGACATTACCGAACGGGATATTGAGGCGGTGAGCGGCGTTCTTCGCACCTCGAGCCTCAGCTTGGGTCCCAAGGTCGTAGAGTTCGAGCGCGCGATTTCTCGTTACGTCGCTGCTTCGGATGTGATCGCCGTAAATTCCGGGACCAGCGGCCTGCACTTATGCATTCGAGCCCTCGGTATTTCCGAAGGGGATGAAGTGCTCGTGCCCTCTTTCACTTTTATCGCTGTCGCGAACGTCGTCCGTTACGAGAAGGCTATACCAGTATTCGTCGATATCGAGCCGCAAACGCTCAACCTGGATCCGAGCCTGCTGGAAGAAGCGATCACGCCCCGAACCCGAGCGATCATCGTTGTGCACACTTTTGGATGCCCCGCGGAACTGTCCAGCATCTTGCAAATAGCGAGGCGTCACGGGCTTCACGTCATCGAAGACGCCTGTGAGGCCATCGGAGGAGAATTCCAAGGACAAAAAGTCGGCATCTTGGGTGATGTCGGCGTCTATGCCTTTTACCCCAACAAGCAGATTACGACGGGCGAAGGCGGCGCTGTCGTCACCAACAACTCTGCGACGGCGAGCAAGGTCAGAAAACTACGCAATCAAGGCAGAAACGGTTCAGAAGAATGGTTCCAGCATTCGGAATTGGGATATAACTACCGGATTTCAGACATCAATTGCGCACTAGGAGTTGAGCAACTTAAGAGAATCGATTCCATTCTGGATCGGCGGGAATCAATTGCTCGTGAGTACAGTCGCATATTGGGTGGTAATCCGGACTTGACGCTTCCACCGATGGCATTACCGAATCGCAAAATCAGTTGGTTCGTTTACGTGGTCCGACTGAGTAGTCGATTCCGTGAATTCCACCGCGACAGGATCGTTGATGAAATGAAATTTCGCGGGATTGCTTTGGGGAGATACTTTGCGCCGATTCACCTACAGCCAGCCTATCAATCGTCCGACGGCGGGAGGGCCATTCTGCCTGTGACGGAGTTTCACGCGTCTCGTGCGCTCGCACTCCCATTCTTCAATCAGATTCAGGAGAAGGAAATCAAGGAGGTCTGCCGAACTTTGATCACGTTGATGCGATCGAGCCGAATGGCTGATCCGTGATCGGTAACTGCGAATAGGCGCGACGCGGACAGGTCGCCCTTGCGGAGCAGATCCCTTTTTTCAAGCGTTGCGGCGATTCGTTCCAACCCAGAAATTGTGCGTGACGAGCCGCGAATTCCCATCCGTAGGAAGCGGTTACGTCATCGGCAAGGCGACGTGGATCGTAACGCCCTGGCTCGGTGAACTCTCCAGACTGAAGCGGCCTTTCAATTCCGTCACGCGTTGCTCAATTCCCGCGAGGCCGATGCCGGGGCCTCGGTCTGCGCCTCGAGCGCTAGCAGGCATTCCTTTACCCCGGTCGGCAACTTCGAGCACAATTTCGTCTGAACGTTGGACGACCCGGATAATCGCTGTCGCACTTTCCGAGTGCCGATGAATGTTGGTTAAAGATTCTTGTGCGATACGAAACAGCGTCATTTCGATCTCTGGCTTGAATCGGCCAAGGTCGGAAGACGCTTCCAACGATACTTGAAGCGCGCTTCGCTTTCCGTAGCCGTCGACGAGCCACTGGAGCGCAGACCTGAGTCCCAGATCATCGATCGTCGGTGGGTGCAGAAGGTAAGAAATGGTCCGTATCTCATGGCTCGCCGCCTCAATCAGTGCTCGGCACTCAGAAAGGGCCTGTTGAGATTCCGGATCGGTCTCATCGATACATTTCCTCCGGAGTTTGCCGATCGCCAGGTTCAGAGCGGTAATATATTGTCCGATCCCGTCATGCACTTCCCTGGCGACTCGTCGGCGTTCTTCGTCTTGAGCCCGCAGGAGGAGCGTGGGCAATCGCCTCAGCGCTTCCTCGGCCGCCTTGCGATCCGTCATGTCCTCTCCTGAACTGAGGGTGCCGATGACACGTCCGTCGTCATCTCGGAACAAGGTATTGCGCCACCGGATCAATCGTTCCACGCCGGAGCTCGTGATGATCAGGTTTTCGACGTACGATAGGAAGGTATCGAGGGCGTTCTTGGAGAAGTTGCTCCCTTGTAACCATCTCAGAAGTTTCTGCCCAGATCGACGGAACACGGTTGAGGCCTTCCTTCAAAACAATCCAACGGTTCGGGTTTCGCCGGCTAGGTACGCATGCTGGATCGGAAGTGGCGGCAGTCCGCGAAAACTAATCGCTGGAGTTTGCCGATCGCTGCGCACAATAGTCCTGGTCTTGCGGTGTTGTCAAATGCTTTAACATCGGTATTTGTCGCGAAATCGGTAAGTAGTTTTACTAAGCTTGTGAAGCATTTGCGATCACTGGAGAATCGTCGCGCGCCGGGCCGGCGTTCCGTCAGTTCCGCTAGCGCTGCTTTACCACTGTGAATTGCTGCGTTTGTTCCGAAGTCGCTAATCGACGCTAGCCGTCGCGACACCGCGAGCAATGGCGTCCTGATCGAGCCTCAAGCGTATCTAAAGGAGGCCACCGGTTCATGCCGCAGAGGAAAACGGTTACCTAGGCCCAGGCAATTTGACCGATCGGTCGAATGCGTTCGATACGAATCTTGTTATTCTTTGGAGCGTCGCCTCTTGCGTTGAACAAAGCATGTTTTCTTCTGCGACATTTTCTGTGCGACGTATAGCAAGAGTTTCCGGTCGGGCTCAGGCGTCCGTTCTAGCAGCCGGCGAAACCGTCCGAACGTCTTCGCGTCTCGGCCAGAACTACCCCAACCGCAGTCGTCCATCTTCGGAAGAAGCGGCACCGGAAGCTTTCGTCCGCCATAGAAGATTTGGTACAGAGGCACTCCAACGGCATATGCCATTTTTTCAAGCGTCTCGATGGCAGGGACGGTGTGCCCGTTCTCGACACGGGAGATATAAGACCGCACCAAGCCGGAGCGCTTCTCCATCTCACCTTGCGACATATTTTTCTTTTCACGCAACGCCTTCAATCGTTCACCAATGACCATCGATCCCTCCAGAAGGAATGGTGCTTCGCCTATGGTTGGGCACCGAATCCGCCCTACTTGAGCACGGCCCAGTACGATTTGAGGATGTGCCCACTCGCCGGGTCGCACACACTCACGTTCTCACGCCGATCAACTGGGGCGGCCGCGTTGCTGGACCAGAGAGCTCTAACGAAGTCGTGGGCGAAGCGTTTTCAATATATCCGTCTCCAGCCTTGCGATCGAGCGAGCCAGGAGGAGCGCAAACGCGCTTGTGAGCGTCGACGCATCAGGCTCGAAGGCCATCCTTGCGACTATTTTCTCCCGCAGCGAGGTCTCCTATTGAACTCAGTTTCAACATGAATCGATCTTGTTCGCGATCACAAGGCAACGGATCCGCGCTCTGTTCAATGGCGGCTCGGCCTACGGGAAGGGTCGACCGATTCGCGCCCGGAATAACAGGAATCGGTCTGCTCGACATGCTAGCCTAAGCGTTTTAGTACGGGCGCGACGAATGGTCAATCCGTACTAATGACCACACTTCGATCGGTTCATGCGTACATTTGCTGATGGAGCTCCGAAACGAGATCGAATTCAGTTTGGAGTTCTCGGGCACATCGCGCAAACCGAACTCACGGACGGAATCGCCGATACGATTCACGTTCTGCCCGCAAAGTCTTTTGCGGCGCAAAAACTCGTCACCAATTCGTCACCAAAACTCGGTCATTTAGGGACATTTTTGCGATGGTCAGAGCCGGTAAAGCAAAGCAGGCAACGAGATTTAGCTTTCTGACCACAAAATTGTTCCGTTGGCGATCATTTCAGTCGTCCTCAATTTCCGATTAAGTCCGAGAACAATCTCAGCGGAAGGGAGCGCTACTTTCAGCTGGGCCAAGAAGGTAAAGCTGTTCAAAACTGCACAGATTCTCGAATCGACTCGTTTTACAGTGCAACGGTTGCAGTGTTGGCGCAAGGAGGTAAGGCGAAATGCATGCGCTTAGCAACAGGGCTTGCCCTCACTGTAGAAGCTTCAAGACATCACGTTCGCACAAACGTGGGGGTGTCGAACGGTATCTTTTAAGAGTTATTGGCATACTGCCGTACCGCTGCATGGATTGCGATGCGCGCTTCTACGCCTTCTCGCGGTTTGGCGCTCGTACTTCGGTTGCTGGCAGGGCTGCGTGAGTCGACGCGCCGGATATGGGGCAGGTTGCACCGGCCGACTCGGTAAGGTGTATTCGCTCCTCGATTCCTCTCTGGCTACCCAAGGACGCTTCTCACGAATCTCATCCTGTGCAGCGTTGCTTCCGTTCGGTAACAGGCCTCGGAAAATCCACATGCCTGATTAACACGGCGGCCTCAATGGGTCGACGCAACACTCAGCTCGAAAGCTAGTTTTTGACCGTGTCGGCTAGACAGATCGCCTCTTCCGAGGAGGTACTGGCGGATCAATTGATTGGATGGTGTTGCATCGACCGGTTGAGCCGGCAGCATTAATCGGACAAGTGATTTCGCGTGATTCAATCGGCCGGTGCTCACGATGGTGCTCTACGAGCGTAGCAATTCCGCCCGGTCCACTGCTCGCTATTCTACGATTCTCAAAATGCGGCCATGACGCGTCAGCTCTCCAACGCCAACGACCCGACTCGATCAGTGCGCAAGTTCCCTTGGTGCCCCAACCTGTTACGCCTTCCGGAATCGCAGGGGGCAACTTCTTATAGAGACGGCATGCGTCTTGCGACAGTTCCTCCGGTGGGACGGCGTTCGCAAGGTCGTGCATCGCCCGCGAATAATTCTCCACGGAATTGAGCCGCGGCCCGGGATACTGAGTTGCGCCGGCAGTGCTGCCGTGTTCACGTCTTCCACTCAACGTGGTCTCGATCTGAAATAAGAAATTGTCCATTCAGTTAACAAGAGCGTGCGTGGTGTGCAGTTTTGAACAGGTTGGTCCGGCCCTGTTCCCGTAGGGTTGTCAAGGGTTGCATTTGAACCTTTCCGGGGGTCAGTTCGCGAAGGGGCTGGCTCCGGTTAATCTGGTGAACTTTCAATGCCTTCAACTTCACGAGCTCGTATCAAGCAAGCCGACCTGCCAGTGGTTTTGAACGAACTGCCGAGCAGAAGGGTTTCTTTGCGGGTTCTATTCGTTCATAGGGACGCCGGGATTATAGACCGCTGCCTGCAGGAACTTAGGCGCGGGCATTTCAAGGTCAGCGCAGACGTCATTCTTACGCCGGAACAGTTTGCTCGTCGCTTGAAGGCAAAATACTACGACATCGTGCTCGTTGAGTACCCATCGCCGAACTGGAGAGGCGCCGAAGCGCTGGAAATCCTAAATCTGAGGGACCGGCGAATTCCCTGCATTTACCTCGCCGACACCGTGCTACTGGAAACTATGGCGGAACTTATTACGGAGGGGGCTGCCGATTGCGTTGGAATGGATCATGTGGGGCATCTTCCTGTATCCATTCGGCGAGCCCTGCGCGAGAACAGTCTGCGCGAAGAACGCGATCAAACAGAAAAAAAGCTGCGTCATTCAGAAGCGCGCTACCGAGCGCTGGTAGGAACCCTTGCGTATGGGGTGTGCCGCTGCAGCGACAAGGGTAAGTTTCTAGATGTAAATCAAGCGTTGGTGACCATGTTGGGTTATGCAACCCGCGAGGAACTCTTGGCAGCAAATCACGCAGCTGACATGCTGTGTGACGCCTCCAAAAAGGCGCAACTCCTGGGTGATTCCGCGGAGCAGAACAGCGCCGGCCCCCTGGAAATCGAATGGAAGCGAAAGAATGGCTCGATACTCAAAGTCCGGCTTAGTGGGCGCGAGGTCAACAACGAGGGCGAGGCGGGGAGCTACGAAATCATCGTCGAGGACATCACCCAACAACGCAAGCTCGAGGTTCATTTGCGGCAACTGGCAGCGAAAGATCCTCTGACGGGACTCGCCAACTATCGGCACCTGGTGGAAACCGTTAACAATGAAATCAAGCGTTCAGAGCGCACGGCCCGTGCGTTCGCCCTTTTGTTCCTTGACCTGGACGGATTGAAACTGATCAACGATCATTTCGGACACATTGCCGGCAGTCAAGCGCTTTGCCGACTGGCCGATGTCTTGAGTCTCTGCAGCCGGAAGATTGATACTCCGGCGCGTTTCGGCGGGGATGAATTTGCGCTGGTCCTGCCCGAGACGGGGCAAGTGCCGGCCAACTTAGTAGCCCACCGCATCTGCCACAGTTTTGCGAACGACGGCAGAGAGCCGAAGCTGTCGGTCAGTGTGGGTGTCGCTATGTATCCCAAAGATGGCGAGACCGTAGATTCCCTTCTGGGCGCGGCAGACGAGGCGTTGTACGAGATGAAAACCAGAGCCCGCGGCTTACGCGCAAGCACTCAAGCGAAGGGCGCGGAGCTCCGTTATCGAGTGGCGGCTGGCGGCAAGACGGGTTAGGTGAGCCAATGACGCATAGACCTAAGCTAATTAACATTCAGCGCGCTTCAGCTTTCCGGCTGGACCCGACGTTAACCGGTGAAGAAGCAATCGTACTGCGGGCTCTTGCCGGTGGGAACACCGACCGGCAAGTGTGCAACCAGCTCCATATGGACCCGAATACCTACCTGCGCATGATGCGTGACATGCGGGAAAAGATCCACATGGCGGATAACGTTTCCCTTATCGAGTGGGCCAAGGAGCGCATCAAAGGCGTCGACCAAAGAATCGACCAAGCGAATGGACAGGCACGCCTCGCCTGAGTTGTACTTGTCGCCTGAAGACGAAGCAGAGTTCGCCGAAAATAGTCGGCGTGACGTACCCGCGCGGGACTCTCCCTCGGGATTCCGGATCATACCGTCGCCGAATCGTCCATCCTGTCGCCTGCTTCACCGAAAAGCAATGTCCGCACAGAGTCCATCAAATGCTTAAAGTCTCCCTTCGGAACGATCACATCTACGCACAAATTTTCAGCGAAGGATTCGTTAACAGTGTTGGCGTGCAGCGTGAGGAGGATAATCGGAACAGTGGGCATAATTTTCTTCAGTTCGCGCGCGGCTTCGAGCCCATTCATTTTTGGCATGGATAGGTCGAGAATTACCAAATCAGGATTGCACTGCTTGGCGAGCGAAATCGCTTCGTAGCCATCGGCAGCCTGCGCGCAAAGTTCGCAATCCGCTTCGGTTGCAAGCAGCCTGTAAAGCGACTGGCCAACTATCGGGCTGTCGTCTGCCAGCAGTATTGTCTTTTTCATCTGGCCCCAGGATGTTCTTCTAAGTTAGCGGCGCTGATTAGAAAGAGCGCTACATAGAAAGTTGTATTTGGCCGATGACCAGGCAGGCGAATGCCGGTGCCGGTAGCCGGTCGTGGGCCGGTCAATCAACATCATTGCCAGCGCGTCTTACTTTCTCCCGTATCGTTAGGTCGCCGTCCAGATCGAGTGCAGTCGCGATTTCAGGCTGACGACCATTCAGGAGGCTTCTAACGTACGCCGTCAGTTCGGTTAGGCCGTCCGCCTTGTCAAGCACGGCATGGATACGAAACAGAGACGTAAAGTTTTTTTGTAGGTCTTCTGCATACATAGTCACCAAAACGATCCGAATCTCGGGCAATGCGTATCTCAGGATCCCTGCAACTTCTATGCCATTTAGCCCCGGCATTCTCACGTCTAAAATAATCAAATCTGGCGATAGTTCTTTGGCCTTTGAGACTGCATCGGTGCCATCAACCGCTTCACCGCAAACTTCAAACGGAGTGTCCCGCACAAATGCCTGGCGGATTTTCGTTCGCACCATCTCACTATCATCGGCGATGAGAATGTTTTTGCGCTTGGTCAACACGGGGTAATGGCTGGATGCATCGGTTGCAGTCACGTTACTCTGGTCTCAGTAATACACATCAATTGTAGTCCATCTGGCAATACAGCGATCCGTGTACCGTCGTCTCAACGACAATCAATTCGGTTTGCTAGACTTTCGGAGTAGATGTGTCCCAGCCCAGCAGATCAACGGCGAGTGGTCAATCCTTCCACACCAACCCAGTGAACGCCTAGTTTTTCCGGCTGCCGTACCGGAGAAGTCCTATAAAAGGGAATGTCAAGAGACATATTTCACCGTCGGCTCGGTGCCGATACTTTTTTGTTTCGGCATTCAGCCTAATCGAATGAACGTGCACTCCTGATCGGTGAGTAGCGTTCCTCAGGAAGTCGTTGCTTCGTTTCGTCGCGCGAAAGGCTGAGATTCTTCCCGCCTGTGGTTTCATTTCGCTGTCGTGACGGCGCCATTCGTTTCTTGAAACAACCAAGCGTAACGGTTATCCGCTCAGATACGCGGTAACTCATGGTCCTATGGGAGACTCGGGGCCTATGACTTTCTTTGGTTATCCGAGGGGGCATAGGGTGAAATCGGAGACTTTGGTGTTTCCACAAACACCGTGGCCTGACTTCTCCGGTGGATACTCTCCCTCGAACCAAGCGTCTCAAGAACCCGCTGGCCACCGCCAAGGATGATCTTCAGGGATGGAACCGACTCTCTGTCAGAGGCGCTCAAGCTGCTTGTTTCAAATATGGGGCGTCGAAACCGACTCCTTTCTTCCCAAGGATTAGGGTGATGGCAGCAATCTTCCGCGCCAAGGTGAGGCGAGCCATGGTGGTTCGCATCCCTCTGGCGAGCAAGACCTGGTAAAAATCGTGCAGCGGTCCCTGGCAGGTGCTGGCTCTCATGGCCGCACCCTTGAAGATATTTTTGAGATCATGGTTATGGTTTGTATTCAGCCCACGGAGTGGCTGTGGCTTCTTAGAGCGTTGCAGCTGTCCTTGGGCATAGCGGTACTGCGCGCTGTCGTGGATTTCCAATGCCAACCCGCTGTATTTCCACAGTTGCCGCTTGCTGCGGAATCGATCGGGTGTCTGCAGCAGCGCAACCAATTGCGCCGCCCGCAGCGGACCGATACCAGGAATCTGGCTTAGCAATTTCGTTGCGCTGTGCTTGCGGCCCTCGGCCAAAAGCTCTTTGCGGGCTTGTCGGTGCAACGGGCGCGGGGCGTCGAGTAGCTGGTAGTAAAGTTCTGCCCGCCGGCGCACGCCAGCTTCGCTAATTTTCGTCAGCCATGCGGCGCGATGGCGCGGTGCGTAGACTTGCGTCCCAGCACAGGGAATGGCCCAACTCCGATACAAGGCCTTGAGCCGATTCATCACCCGCCCCAGATCCTTGCGAATCGTCAAATAGCTACTTGACAATTCCTGCAACAGGCGCAGGCCGTTCTCTCCGTGGTAGACCACGGAAAGCGCTCGATTGCGCAGCAGTTCGGCTAGTTTTCTGGCATCGATGCGGTCGCTCTCGCTGCCTTGTTTCAGCAAGGCATTCTTTCGGGGATTACACACCGCGAGCTCGGTTACGTGTGGCGTCAGCGGGTCATACAACCAGGGGGCCCAGGTGCCTTCTTCCAAAGTGACGTGCAGGCTTCCGCTTAGTCCTTGGAAAAACTGCAGAATGGTGCTGACTTTGGTTTCGATCACGCATTCCATCACCAGCTTGCCGGAGGAATTTAGGACCGCGATCGAGATCGCTTCCTTGTGAACATCCATCCCGATATACTTTGTCTTATCCATAAAGAGGGTGCTCCTTTCTGGAGAGGTTCGAGCCTACACTCCAAAACCTACTCCAAAAGGGGCACCGTTTTATAATGCGTGAAGTGAAGTAGCACTTCACTTGTCCGAGTACGGCGTTAATCAGGAGCTACCGAGAATATTCTCGGTTCTGCGTGTCGATTCTGCACCTTTTCGTTCGACGTATGGGTAGAGCAGCAATTAAGCTGTGAACTTGAACGACAGCCCTACTCAGCCCGAAAGGACAAACAAAATGCGATTCATGGTCATCGTCAAAGCCACGGAAGACTCCAAGAACGAAGGCGCACTCCCCGATCCCCAGCTCATGGCCGACTTGAACAAATTCAACGACGACCTCTTGGAAGCCGGGGTCCTGATAGGCTATGACGGTCTTCACCCCTCCTCCAAAGGCGCGCGCGTCCATTTCTCAGGCAAGAACCGCCCCATCGTCACTGACGGTCCCTTCGCCGAAAACAAGGAACTCATCGCCTCCTTCTGGTTCTGGCAGGTCAAGTCTCTCGAGGAGGCCATCGAGTGGGTCAAGCGCTGCCCCAACGAAGGCGAGACCGACATAGAGATCCGCCAGGTCTTTGAGCCCGAAGATTTCGCATCTGCCTTCAGCGAGGAGGAAATTCAGCAGGAAAAGAACTTCCGCGCTCGAATGGCAGCTAACGCAGCCAAGAAATAGTCCCACTTGGTCAAGGTGAGGGTGGATGGGTTTACGGTGCAGGCTCGCCGCGGATACTTTTGACCTGACCGGCTTGATTTAGTCCAGCGGGAGTGAGAGAGAATCCACTCTGTGAAGGTCCCCCCATTTTAGGTCCAGCTAGGGAGTGAAAATTCCGGGTCTTGCAGAACCAGCAAGGGCGGGGCTAGCCCCGCCCTTGCTGGCGAATTCGCTGGGCGGCACGTCTCCCAGCGCGGAGTGAGGACGACTCTCATTGTAGTGCCGCCGCCAAGCCTCGATCTTGACCCGAGCGTCTTCCAG
>DATBYA010000073.1:0-26680 GCA_036514015.1 Candidatus Sulfotelmatobacter sp. | reverse complement strand
CGACACTATGCTCTACAACCTTCAGACCCGCCGCAACCAGCGCACTCTTGGCGCGCCGAACCAGTGCGTCATCAATGAACGGCGTGCCCATTGGGTCCTTTAAACCATCTTTGTGAACTCCAAAAACTATGAATCCGATCGTGGCTTGTATCACCGTTCCTCCTAAATTGGCCTTTGGACTTTAAGCGCGTGTCATCGCAGAGAGCGCTGAGCGCAACTGGTTGTATTGCTTGGCTTGTTGTGCGTACGATGCCGCAATCGCATCGTCGGGTAATACAACTGAAACATCACGGACTACGACCTCCACAGCTTCCTGCAGGCTGCCGTATTCTCCCGAGGCCACGCCGGCGAGTACGGCTCCGCCAAGACACACCGCCTCTGGACACTCCATAACATGCAGCCGTCGACCCGACAAACCAGCTCGCAACTGGAGACCCAGAGCCGACCGGGACCCTCCCCCGGTGGCATAAACGTCCCGAAATTCCCCCACTGCGCTCTCCAGTATGGCGGTCATCTGTGACATCTCACAGGCGAGGCCTTCGAGGATGCCTTTGTAAATCTGGCTGCGAGTCGTGTTCCGGCCCAAGCCGGCGATGATTCCGCGCGCATGCGGGTTGAAGTCAGGATTGCACGTACCGATCAGATTGGGAGTGATGCAAAGCCCCGTTGGGCCCGCTGGTACGTCTCGTTCCAGGGTCGCGTAGTGACGGGACTCCACGTCCGACAGATCCCCGCCCTCTGCGATCACGCTTTCATCGCACTCTTCTCCGTACAACAGATCGTGGAACCACTTGATCATGATTCCCGAGGGAAAATACGCCAGGGTGACGAACTTGTCTGGCACCACGTGACAATAGGAGTTGAGACAAGCAGCTAACGCCGTACCCGTTAGGCTGGGCTGATCGGAAGCCGCCAACAGGCATTCGTAAGTACCCATCGAGCCGGCCACGCGGCCAGCACCGATCGCGCCGACTCCCAGGCTGCCGCAGGGTTGATCGTGCCCTCCCATCACGACCATGGTTCCCGGCAGAAGACCGAGTTGGCAGGCCGGAGCTGCATCTAATTTCCCGGCAATCGTTCCCGCAGGCACGGGAACGGGCAGGCATTTGGCATCTATCTCTGTGGCGGCGAGAATTTCTTCGGACCACCGGTGCTGCCGTATATCAAATGCCAGATAGCGGGAGGCCAAGGAATAATCGATATAAGGATGTAGTCCTAGTCGCGCAAGAACATAGCCAATCACGGTGAGGAAACGAACCGAGGGAGGAAAAATGCCGGGACGGTGCTTACGCAGCCAGAGAACTTTCGGAATCGGATACATGGGATGAGCAACCAGGCCAGTGATCTCGAAAAGTCGCTTTCTTCCGAATGTTTTTTCCAGCCACGCGGCTTCTTCTCCAGCTCGATTGTCCTGGTTGAGAATTGCTGGAGCGATTGCCTCATTGCTTCCATTGACCGGCACGAATGTTTCGCCGTGTGAACTGAGGCACAATGCCCGGACGGGATCAGACAGATCCTTAGAGACCGCACGCGAACAACCGCACACCGCCTGCCAAAAGAACTCCGGATTTATTTCCGCGTGCGCAGGAGCGGAGAACTCCGGGGTGTATGCAGTGGCGTGCTGAGCGAGTATCTCTCCAGTCACCGCAAACGCCACCGCTTTACATCTACTCGAACCGATATCGATGGCAAGCAAACTCATGGTGGGTTTTTCGCTTCCTGATGATCGGCATCATTCACAGGAATTTGTCTGCTGCGACTGAAAGCATCCGGCCACGCACTCCAGACTCGACAACATCGATCCTTCTCTTGCCCACGGAAACCCGGGCTACACCACGAAATGCCCCCGGTACTTCGAACAACAAAATCAGAAAGCGAACTTGAGCCCTGGATTTGGCCGAAAGCCAGCGATACGTCGGTTCTCCGAATAGCCGGCCTTGCTCGATGAGGTCGCGTCGCGGAATCGGGAACGGAGTTGTGCTGAACTCCAACCCCCGGCAGAAGGTTTTTCCAAACCACGGTGCTTGGGTTCGGTTGTGCCGCTCTTCCCAATTGCCGACCCAAGGGAAATCCGCGCGTCGAAATGCATAGACAACGAGAAGCTTCAGGCGCGGGTTACATGCCGCGATGAAAGCAATCTCAAGTTCCGGATTTAGCAATTGCGCGGTGTAGTGTCCGAACCGTAGCGCCGGTGTGGTGCGCAAGTTCATCCGTCGGCGTTCTTTTGTGGGCGCGTTGGGCCAGGTAAACTCGGCACCCGGCTGCAGAGAAAATCGAGGGCTGTAGCTCGCCGGACAAACCTTCGCCCGGGTTGCGGGCATGTCGAACCAGGTAATTCCTGCTTCCAGAAACGGTGGCCCGAAGGTGACATGTTCGTTCCACGAAATCGGCCGGTCATAAGGGCTAAGGTTGAACGCCTCTTCCTCGCAGTAAATCAACGGATTTAGGCGGTCAAGAGTCAGTTTCCTGCAGAAACGGATCCGAGCCGCAGGCATGGTCAGGCCGTATTGCAAATAGGGCTTCGGCGACTGGGCGTACTTCTGGACATGCCACTTCAGAGCAGGCGCTTCCCCATGGGTAGTCAGACCCGCCGCCGTCTCTTCTGGCGAAGGCGGACCGAAGTGATCAAAGCTGAGGCTATGTCCCGCAATACCGGCGAGCAGCCTGCCATCGGGTACTGACCCGTACCTCCGCGCATGTTTCGCACCGGTGTATTGGAACGGATCGATCGTCGCCCAGGGCGGTCGCCATAGCGGGTTCACGCTGGTACAAGCGTCTAGATTCAACTCGCAGATATGCCCTCCGCCTTCCAGAACTGAGACATGTCCCCACTCTGCCTGCAGGCGAAATCCGGAGCGGCCGTCCATCACGTTCTGTCTGCGCGAAGCCGCCTGCGCCGAGGAGCCTGTCGTCATTTCGTGATTGCTTGCAATTCCGCCGTTGGAGCTGCGTCAAGAGCAGCGCGCGCTTGTTCAAGAAATCTGCTGATGTTGTCGGCTTGGAACACATTGCGGCCAAAAAAGACACCGGCTGCTCCGGCGGCCGCAACATCACGGACCACGTCGAGTGCGTGTTTTTCCGATGCATGACGGCTTCCACCGAGCACCAGGATGGGTATCGGACAGTTTTCCACTACCGAACGCATGGAAGCTATGTCTCCGCTGTAATCCGTTTTCACAGCATCCGCCCCAAGCTCGGCTGCCATACGAGTGTGCAGATTCAGCCACTTGGGATCCCCCGGATTCTGCACATCCCTGCCTCGCGCCAGAGATTCAACCATCAATGGCATTCCGACTCGCTCACATTCGCGGGCGATTTCGGCGTTGCGAGTGATCTCCTTCATCTCGAACTCGGCGTCCCCGGTGCCGACGACGAGATAGGTCAGAACAGCATCTGCGCCGTGTCGTAACGCCTCCTCGGGCCGAGCCAGAAGCGCGCTGTGCAGCGCGCCGCTTGCGCCTTGCCCCGGCGCAGACCAAATCGTGGTCCAATCCAGGCGGGCAATGATCGCCGGCAGCGGGCCGAGTGTCGTCGAGTTCGCGAATTGACGAATGAGCCCAAGGTTGAGCAGCAACGCATCGACTTCGGCTTGGGCAAATTGGCGAATCTTTCTTAGCGGGTCCTCCGTTCCCGGAATCGGGCCCAGTACCAAGGCATGGTCGAAAGCCACTACCAGAGCTCGGCGTGCCGAGCCTCCCAGCACGCGACTCAACCGAATCTTTTTGCCGCAATCGCTCACAGTTGCCTCACGTCCTCGCTGCACTCCAAGAACGGACACAAATTATCCGGCGCCTGAGCGATTGTCAATTTATTTGTTCTATTATGTTCATTTTGTCCGCCCCTTACGCGTCTCTTGCACCTCCGCCACAATCACTTCGACGCCCGCCTCGCGCAGGCCCTTGATGTATTTTGGATCGGTTCCGGAGTCGGTTACGAGGACGTCGATGTCCGCCACGGGGCCGACGTAGGCAAAGCTCTGCGTACCAAATTTACTGTGATCTGCTAAGGCGATCCTGATTTTGGCAGCTCTGGTAATCATCTTCTTGATCTGTGCCTCGGCGTGGTTTGCGGTTGAGACTCCATACGAAAGATCGATTGCGCTGACTCCCAAAATTGCTTTGTCCAACCGGATTTCGGCCAGCGCACGCTGCGCCCATTCGCCGGAGAAATAAAACGTGTCCTTTTGAAGATCGCCTCCCGTGCACAGGACAGTCACGCCGGCGCTTCGTTGCAACTGGCAAACAATCGTGGGAGAGTTTGTCACTACGGTCAGCCGATTCCGCTGATTCAAGCCACGGGCAAGCTCATACACCGTGGTGCTCCCCTCAAGAAAGACCGTCTCTCCAGCCAGCACCAAACGTTCCGCCGCGCGCGCAATCGCTTGCTTTTCACTGCTGTGGCTATGCGATAACGTCTCATAGGAAGGCTGGAAGCTGGTGCTGGACATGCGGGAAACCGCTCCGCCATGAGAACGGACTAATACGCCGTCCTGCTCCAGAGCGGCCAGGTCTCGCCTTACGGTTGCCGCGGTAACCCCCAATGCGGCACAGAGGTCGGACGCCGTAATGGTGCGTTGGCCGGAAAGGATCTCTCGAATACGAAATCTACGCTCTTCTGCGAGCATGGACGGTTGGTGCTCTCCTGGTTGCCTTACCTGGCGAGATTGGTGGCTCCGCCGGCACCAATTGTATTTGCGACATGGACGATTTGCATCGCAGAAAGTGTATCTTCGGAATCGCAATCGATCAGAAACAAACAATCCGATTGACAAACGAGCAAGCGGTAGGTAGATTCGCGCCATTGTCAGAGGATTGCTGCTGCCCGACATTGCAGTGCACCCACTTGCCCGTCTATGGCAACGAAGAGCGAAACGTCCCCCCAACTGACCCGCGCCTTCGGTTTGCTCCATGCCACGGCTCTGAATATCTCCAACATGGTTGGCATCGGGCCTTTCATCACCATTCCGCTGATGATGGCTTCCATGGGCGGCCCGCAATCCTTGCTGGGCTGGGCGACGGGCGCGCTCATCGTAATTTCCGACGGTCTGATATGGAGCGAACTGGGAGCGGCGCTGCCGGGCTCCGGCGGCAGCTACCATTTTCTCCGCGAGGCGTACGGCCATCAAACTTGGGGCCGACTCATGGCCTTTCTGTTCATCTGGCAATTCGTTTTGAGTGGGCCTCTGGAAATCGCGTCCGGGATGATTGGTTTCGGAAACTATTCCACCTATCTCTGGCCGGGATTAAGTGGCCGAGGCCAGCAATACGTGGCGGTTGGCGCCGGCCTTGCTGCTTTATTCCTTTTATGCCGGCAGATGACATTCCTGCGCAAGGTGACCATCACGCTTTGGGTGGGCACGGCGCTGGCCATGGTAACCATCATCGTTACCGGCTTTTCCCACTTCAATCCTCACTTGGCATTTGATTTTCCTCCAAAAGCAATGCTCTTCAATCGTGGCTTCGTGCTGGGTCTGGGCAGCGCTACTTTGATCGCGGTGTACAACTACCTGGGGTATTACGATGTGTGCTACATCGGGGACGAAGTGCAGAATCCCGCCTACGTAGTGCCGCGCTCGATTCTGTATTCGCTTGCCGTCTGCTGTATCGGATACCTGGCGCTGCATCTCGCTTTGATCGGTGTGGTGCCCTGGCGGGAGGGAATTCATTCGAACTTCATCGCCTCTGATTTCATGGAGCACCTGTACGGCAGGAGCGCCGCGATCGCAGTGACAATCTTTGTCCTCTGGTCGGCCTTTGGCGCGGTGTTTGCGCTTCTCTTGGGTTATTCGCGAATTCCTTATGCGGCCGCCGTCGACGGCTATTTCTTCCGTCCGTTTGCGCAACTGCATCCCACGAAAAACTATCCCCAGGTTTCTCTTCTGGTTCTGGGCGCGGTTTCGATCGCCGCCGCGTTCCTCAAGCTTGATCAGCTCGTCAGTGCGTTGATCACTACCAGAATCCTGGTGCAGTTTCTGGGACAGCTGTTCGCTATCCCCCTCTTGCGACGAAGGTTTCCGGATAGCGCGCGGCCTTACAAGATGTGGTTTTATCCCCTGCCAATTGTCATTGCTTTCTTTGGCTGGGCCTACGTTTTTCTGACCTCGGGCTGGCTCTACATCAAAATCGGTTTATTGACGCTACTGACCGGCGTTCTGGTTTTCTTTATTTGGGCAAAGTGGAGGGATACTTGGCCGTTCCATCACGAAAGGAATGTATGATCCGGAATACTCTCCGCGGTTCTCGGCGTCCCCAGCAACGAGCCGGCAAAATCCGTCTGCTGCAAATTGCATGTGTCTTCATAGCTGCCGTGCTAATCCTGGTCGAAGGCTGCCTCGGGGCTTCGAACCCCTCTAAAGCTTCTCCAGCGGTCGTTGCCATGGCGGGCCTTTCCATGGTCATCCAGCCGGGCGACGGCACCTACGACGTCCGAACCGGAAATAGCGGACACAGCATCTTTCATGCCAGAGTAGCGGCGGAGATCGATCACAAGTGGATCCAGTCGACGGATTATCCGCAACACGAGATAGCTCAATCGAGCTTTGAGGATGCTCTTGGACATGGCCAGAAGATCACGGTCACTTCGTCCGGACTTCCGAAGCTGCCCGACCTTGCGTACACCCTGGCCCTCTATGAGGGAAGAGATTTCGGCGTTATCGAGGCGGAAGTGCAAAATCACTCAGGCAATCCGGTAACCATCCAAAGTATCCGAGGCGTCGAGGCCATGGGAAACAAAATCATCGATCTCGGTGGCCCACAGAGCGCCGATCGAGTTCTCTCCGACAGCTTCAGCGAAGACTGGCCCCCGCTGCAGATTTATGATTTAGGGAAAGCTCCTCAGGGCAGGCACCGCGCCGTAGGCAGCCAGCTTATCTATAACCGGGAGAGCAAGGAGAGCGTATTCTTTGGGGCTCTCACCTCCAACCGTTTCCTCACCATCATTCATTTGCAAACGCAATCTTCCTCATCGGATGCCCCGGGCATCGTTTCCTATACCGTCGATTCGACCGGAACTACGGAGATACAAGCGACCGATCCCGAATCCGGTCTCCGCGAGGGGCCTCCGGAAAACCTGATCGAATTAAGTGTTCCACTTCCCCCGGGCGAGTCGGTCGCATCCGAGCGCGTGATGTTTGCTGCCGGAAAAGACTATTACTCACAACTGGATAATTATGGCGCCGTGATTCGGGAGCTCCATCACAGTCGCGTCAGCTCAGACAACCTGCTGGGATGGTGGAGTTGGACGGCCTACTATACAAAAATCACTCAAGGCACCACGCTTACCAACGCTCAATGGTTGGCCGAGCACCTGAAGGGATTGGGCTACGATTATTTTCATTTCGACCTCGGTTACGGATATTCTCGCGGTGAATACGCCACTCCCAATGCCTCTCAATTCCCCGGTGGCATGTTGGATCTTACGCACCGCATCTGCCGATTAGGATTGCAGGTAGGCGTTTGGACTGCTCCCTTTGAAGTGGGCGAGCGGGCATGGATCTACGAGCATCACAAAGATTGGCTGGTGCACAACGCACATGGTGATCCGATTTCAATTGGAGATGCCGAAGAGGTGAAGGGAGAGCGCCTGTTCGTCTTAGACGTCACTCATCCTGATGCTGAGGAATATCTTCGACAGACCTATCGCACTCTGGTCCGCGAATGGGGGGCGCGCTACATTAAGCTGGATTTCATGGACAATACGGCGATCGAGGGCTATTACCATCGCCCGAACACAACCGCACTCGAAGCGCAGCGAATCGGACTGGAAATTATCCGCAAGACTGTTGGAGAGGACGTGCTTCTCGATAAAGATGGGAGTCCGATGTTGAACCCGGTCGGTATGGTGGATGAGGGCCGTATATCTCAGGATACGGGTCACACGTTTCTCCGCAGCAAGGAAGCCGGGCCGGGCATCGCTGCCCGTTATTACATGCATCGCAACTTTTTCATCACGGACCCGGATGCGTTCACGGTTTCCGGGCAGCTCCTGGAAGAGCGGACCATTGAAGCTCCGGCTACCTTGAATGAAGCTCAGGTGTCGATAGCGCTGGCGGCGGTTTCTGGAGGAATGTTCGAAATTGGCGACGACCTCCCAACCCTGGGGAGCGATCCGGAGCGCCTGGCTCTGGTCAGGAATCCTGATTTGCTTGCCATGGCAAAACTGGGGCGGGCTGCTTTGCCCCTGGATCTCATGACTTACGCAGATAAGGATGAGCAGCCGAGCGTCTTTCTGCTGCGCGAAGATCACCATCAGTCGATGCTGGCAGTGTTCAACTGGACGGAGCAGCCGAGTTTCCGCACCTTCACCGTTTCCGATCTAAAGCTGTCCGCCGGGCATTCGTACAAATTCTTTGACTCGCTGGCGCAAGATCAGTCGTTCGCGATCGACAACCAAACGCTGCGCCTCAACAATCAGCCGGGACACTCCGTCAAGGTGATCAAGATTATTGATACATCGATTCCGACGGCTGCGCCTTCGATCGCCCTCCAAGTACCGTCTCAGGCAAAAACCGGGGAAGAGATTGAGTTCTCCAGCATCGTGTCGAAAGATGGAGCTCCCGCCCTGGCCTATCATTGGGATTTCGGCGATGGAGTGGTCAGCGATGGCGCAATTCTGACGCATGCGTATACCACCGCCGGAAACTACACAGTGCGGTTCACGGCTGAGGGCCTTGATGGTAAATCCGCGGAGAAGACATGGTCGATCGCGGTCAGCGGGTCGGAGACTCTCCCGCCTCCTCGGCGTTACCTCGAACCGCGTGAATAGCGGATGAGAATTCATGGTGGCATCAGCTACGAGATCCAGAAACGTGCTCCGAGGAGGCACCCGCATCCTCCCGGAATTCTCGAACAGTCGCCGCGGGCGGCCTTGACCATGGAAGATGGGCGGATCCTGCCGAAGCCGATCGTCGGAGAAGCGATCCCGATAGACGTTATGCGACTCCGCACGGTGACGAGCTTCCTCAGCAAGTATTCAACGAACAGTTGTACGAGATTTACTCTCGATTCCTGGAGACTGACGACGAGTCGTTCGACTGCGCTCCGGCGAAAATCCCTCCTCCTTGGTGGGCTGGACGGGGTGGGCTGGACGGGGGAGGAAAACGGTCCGGCCCTGACCGTGCAGTGTGGCAAAGAAACGTTGGAACCGAGCGTCGAAAGAATGGTGCCTCTGCATACTCTCGCCGTTGGCAACAGCCGACAATACCTTGATCAAATTCCGCGAACGCACGTATTTCAAAGCAAGGCTTTTAAAGAGGGAGTTAACTCGTGAGCAACGCACAATGTTTGATCCAAAAGCTCAAAATTGCCCCGCCCGCGATCGAGTCCGCGCGGAAGATGCTTGTGGTCTTGCGATGCAGCATACGAGGCGCAATCATTGCCGCATTGATGCTAGGTGCGATGCTGGGTTCGGCTCAGCAGTTGACGAATGGCACTCTGTCAGTGACGGTCAATGGTCAGGATGGGTCGTATCAATTTGGACCCATTGGCGGCCAGCCCGTGCTGCATTCGAGCATAGGTGCGCTGGTCGATCATACCTGGCTCGCTCCCGGGAGCTATCCTTCGCATTCGGTTTCCGAATCGCCATTCAGCGACGTGCTTGGCTCCGGTAAGCAATTGACGGTCACCTGCAGCGGGCGAAGCGGCAGTCCCGATCTCATCTTTGTGGTGCAGCTTTATACCCAAAATCCCTACGCCACCGTTCAAGTGCGGGTCAGGAACGAAACGAGCAAAGCGACGTCGGTGCAGGCAATCCGCAGTGTTGATGCCGGGGGAAACTCGATCGTTAACCTGGGGGGCCGTCCATCGGAGGAGCGAGTTCTTTCCGATAGCTTCAGCGAAGATTGGCCCGACTTGGTGATCTACGATCTCGGAGACGCTCCGGGCGGAATGCATCGCGGAGTCGGAACCCAGCTTGTCTATAACCGGAAGACTAAGCAGAGCTTATTTCTTGGCGCACTCACATCGGATCGCTTCTTAACTGTCTTGCGGCTGAAGACCGAAGGCAAAGGAGCCGAAGCCAAGGTCGCATCGTATACGGTCGAATCCACCGGAACCACGGAGATTCAAAAGGATTACAGTGAGGCAAAGTCTCTGGAACCAAAGTCTCTGAAAAGTGACCGGATCGAGCTAAGTCTTCCACTCAATCCCAACGAAGAGATGAGCTCGGAACGAGTGATGTTCGCAGCAGGATCGGACTACCTGGGGCAACTTCGCGTTTACGGTTCCGCAATTCGACTGCTGCATCACGCACGTGTTGCCAGCGAGATTCCGATAGGATGGTGGAGCTGGACCGCTTATTATGCCGCGATCAACGAGGGCGAAACGCTGGCCAATGCCGATTGGCTGTCGCAGCATTTGAATGCACTGGGTTACAACTTTTTCCAGATCGATGAAGGCTATCAGTACGCGCGCGGCGAGTACGTCACCGCCAACGCGACGCAATTCCCGGACGGCATGCGGTTTGTGGCCCACCATATTTTGAGAGATGGCCTCACCGTTGGCCTGTGGACGGCGCCGTTCGAGGTAAGCAGCCGCGCTTGGGTTTACGAACATCACAAAGATTGGTTGGTCCACAATGCCGAGGGCCAGCCGATTCCCCTAGAGGATGTGTGGAGGCAGGGTGTTGACACGCTGTATGCGCTTGATACGACGCATCCTGGGGCGCAGGAATACTTGCGCCAGACCTACAGAACGCTGGTTCAGGAATGGGGAGTTCGTTTCATCAAATTGGACTTCATGGATACGACGGCGATTGAAGGTTACTACTACCGGCCAAATACTACCGCACTCGAAGCCCAGCGTATCGGCTTGCAGGTGATTCGCGACACCGTCGGCGACCATGTGATCCTGGACAAAGACGGAAGCCCCATGCTCAATCCGGTGGGGATAGTGGACACGGGCCGCGTCTCGGCGGACACCGGGCACAGCTTTCTTCGGTCGAAAACGGCCGCCCCCGGCATCGCGGCGCGCTTCTACATGAACGGCAACTTTTTCATCAATGACCCGGATGCTTTCAACGTGAACGATACCTACCTGGTGGAGCACCGGAACGAACGTTCCTCACATTCGCTGACGACAGCGCAGACTTCGATCGCACTTTCTGCGGTCGCCGGCGGCATGTATGAAATCGGCGATGACCTGCTGGTGCTGAACAGTGAGAAGGATCGACTAGCCTTGGTGGAAAACCGCGACTTGCTCAATATGGCCAAAGCCGGGCGAGCCTCTACGCCCATAGATCTGATGACCTATGAGCCGGAGGATGGGCAACCGAGTATTTTCCTGGTCCGGCAAAGCCTTCGCCAAAGCATCTTGACCGTTTTCAACTGGACCGATAGGCCCCGTTCGCGTTGGTTGAGCCTCGCAGACCTCGGGCTTCCAGCCAGTTCCACGATGGTGGCCACTGCGGTCATGAATTCAAACCCGTTTGCGCTCGAAGGTGGCGCGATCCGGATTGAGAATCAGTCGCCACAATCGGCGATTGTAATCAAGCTGGTGGACACCGCTGTCGCCAGGGCCGCGCCAACGGTTACAGCCCGAATCCCTTCTCAGTCGAAGGTCGGGGAGACGATCGCCTTCTCGGCTCGGGCTGACCCAGCCGGCGTACCGGCCCTCGGCTATCACTGGGACTTCGGCGACGGGACAATCTCGGAAGGGCCCAACGTTTCTCATTGCTATACCAGAGCGGCCGAGTTCATGGTTCGGCTCACCGTGGACGGACCGGACGACGTGCCCTATGAACAGAGCTTTTCCATCGCAGTGACGGGCGAATTGAAACCGACTCCGGAGCTGCGCGCGAACCGGCGTTTTGAGCAGCCAGCTGACAAATGATGTGCGCCCTAAACGGACAGACCGCCGTCATTCCAACGCCGGACCGGCCGCTTCAACCTAGGTAAGGCCGCCAGGTACTCGAACGTGGAAAGGATCGGGAAGAGCTTATCCTCCACGCGGGTACTGACCTGCGGCGTCTTGTCTCTGCGTTTTCAGATTTCTGAGAAATAGCGATCTCGCCGAGACACATTTCTGATTCCAGCGACCAGGGCTCCGACCGCGTATGAGTGGTGCGGCCCGGGTCATCGCCCGCCCCGGGCGACCCTGACCTTTCCAGTGGACAAACGAAATGAAACGCTATAAAAAGAAATACGAAACACAAGAGCCATTCGCACCACCATTCGCCAGTGCCGCCCCGAGACATCCCCGTGCTGAACGAAGAAAGACGCCGCGCCATCCTCGATTTGCTACGCCGTCAGGGCCGGGTTCTGGTCACCGAACTCGCCCGCCACTTCGAGACCTCGCAGGTTACGATTCGGAAAGATCTTGACGGCTTGCACAATCACGGGATGGTCCACCGCACTCACGGCGGCGCCCTTCCCTCTCGCGACGGTGCGCTCGAAGATCCCACGCTCCGCGAGAAAGAAAAGCTCCACCGCCAGAAGAAACTTCGCATCGCCGGCAGCGCGGCTGCAATGGTGAGGGAAGGTCAAGTTATCATTCTCGACTCCGGCACCACCACCACGGCGATCGCGCGCGCCCTTCGCAGCTTTCAGAATCTGACCATCATCACCAACGCCGTCAACATCGCCGCCGAACTAGCAGGAACCGCCGTCGAAGTGATTCTCACCGGGGGCACTCTCCGGAAGAACTCGTTTTCGCTGGTCGGTCCTATCGCCGAAGAAACCCTGCGGCGTCTGAGTGCCGACCTGTTATTCCTCGCCGTCGACGGCTTCGACGTGCACTACGGGCTCAGCACCCCCAATCTCCTCGAAGCCAAAGTGAATCGCGTGATGGTCGAGGTCGCCAAACGCACGGTCGCAGTCTGCGATTCCAGCAAGTTTGGACGCCGCAGTCTCTCTCTAATCGTCGCGACGTCCGCCCTGCAGGAAGTCATTACCGACCGCGGCGCCCCCAAACCCGACCTGAAGGTTCTGAAACAGGCCGGGATTGAAGTCACTCTGGTGTGAAGCCCCTCGCGAAGGCACACCCTCCAGATAAAGGTTAGTTTTGAAAGAAAGGATTGGTTATCAGGCTCGGTCGGAATATCGATATCAATGCTCGGCCAGGCAGCAGGCGGCATAACCTGACGCTGCTCGAGCGGTAGCCGATTGCCAAGCGGGAGCAGAGGAGACTCATGCCGACATTGGACGTATGCGTGGTTGGTGAAATCAATCTGGACCTGATCCTCTATGGTCTGCCGAAAGAACTGGTGTTGGACAGAGAACTGCTGGCCAGCGGCCTCGCGCTTACCCTGGGCAGTTCATCCGCAATTTTTGCCCATAACTTAGCCACGCTGGGCAGCGGGGTCGGTTTCATCTCGAAAACGGGTGGCGATGCTCTCGGGAAGATGGCTCTCGAGAGACTATCAGCTGCTGGTGTCGATGTAAGCCGGGTAAAGCAGGCAGCCGGACGGACGGCGACGGGGCTTACCGTCGTTTTGCCTTATTTGACCCAACGTTACATCCTCACCTATCCCGGCACGATGTTTGAACTCCAATATTCTGACATCGACATGGGATACGTGAGGTCCGCACGGCATCTGCACGTGTCATCGTTCTTCCTGCATCGTGCGTTGCGGCCAAGAATTTCAGATCTATTCCGTCAAGCGAAGGCGGCAGGTCTGTCGACTTCTCTCGATACGAACGACGATCCCGAGAACAAATGGGATCGGGATTTGCTGGACGTTCTCAAGCACGTAGATATTTTCTTCCCCAATGATCGTGAGGCGAAGAAGGCGGCCCGCACCGAGGACCTTTCGCAAGCGATCAACGTGTTGGCAGGGCTGGCGAAGATTGTAGTCGTGAAACGCGGCGCTTCCGCGGCCATTTGCCGGTCGGGGGAAGAGCAGTGCAGCCTCATGCCTCCGAGCGTCAAGCCTGTGGACGATGTGGGCGCCGGAGATAGTTTCGCTGCGGGGTTCATCCACAAGTTTTTGACAGGAGCGAAACTAGAAGACTGTTTGGCCTTTGCAAACCTCGCTGGCGCCTATTCCACCACAAAAGAAGGTGGCACTGAGGCGTTTCGGGATCGGGCCGCGCTCAACAACTTTGTCCGGCACCACTCGAGCGCCAAGGCAGGGAGTTAGTTCTCTGCCCAGAGATTCATACTACTTACTCGCATTGAATCCTCCGAGTATTGAATGTGACCATTGCAGAGGAGGATCCCAAAGCAAGCAGGTCTCCGGCGGATGCCTTACGTCACCATCGCTTGCCTCATTGTGGCTGCACTTCCAGCAGCAGATTTCCGGCGAATTCAACTGGCAGATGTGCATTGCGTCCTGACACCGTCCCCAGGCTTTTTCCTTGGACGTAGTCCACCACACTGTAGTTGCGATCTTCGAGGCCGCGCAGTTCGACTGGCCCCTTCCACCGTTTTGCAAAAAAGGCGTAGTACAGGGTCTGGTCCTTGCGGATTACATGCGTTTCCGGCGCATCGAAGCCGATGTCATAGAGCTGACCGAGATATTGTCCTTTTGACAACATCTTTTCCCGATAGATGCCAAGCCACTTTTTGAACTGCTTCTCCCGCTCCGGAGTCAGGTCCGATTTGCCGTGCTTGGTGACTAGAGACGGAAGAACAAACTGCGTCCCCACGACGCCTCCCACGCCCAAAGTGGATGCAAAGTCGTTACCACCATCGCTCAGTTCAACGTGATCGCCGAAGAATGGAATTGTGTCTCCCATCAGAGCTTTTAGCGTTTTCGCCTTGGAACGAATTTGAAAGGAACCTGTCGGGTCGGACGCCACTGACATATTGAAGTGCGGCATCGTGAAAAAAGAGAACGCTGTGCCGCAAGGGCAGAACTCCACCATCGTCCCGGGCTTTACAGCCTGTGCGCTTTCGTAAATTGCGCGGAAGAAATCCGGAAGAGCCTCGACTGATTCTTCCGGCTGTGCGTGGTGGTGAGCGGGGTTGTAGCACTCCGGAACTCCGTTCATGTGCTGCCCATCAAGCTTCAGCCCGTCAAATCCCCAATCCACCAAAATCCTTCGCACCAATGCCTTGTGGTACTCCACGACGCGGCGGTCCGCTGGGCACAAATAGTAGGAATTCCACCAGGAAACTTTTCTCGCGGAGCCATCACGGTTCAGTAATTCGTAGTCGGGATGATCGCGAAGCAGTTCCGAGTCTGGCATAGCGCTGAGCGGCGACCACCAGAGCTGAGCTTTGAATCCTTCCTGGTGGATGCGGTCCACCAGGGCCTTCATGTCGGCGTCTCCGTTGGGGAATTTCTTGGGATCAAGTTGCCAATCGCCCACGTTGTTCTGCCACCCGTCGTCGAGCGTGACCCAGACAAATCCCAGGCGCTTAACGGTCGGAAGTGTGTCATATACCTGCTGCGGCTGAACCTTTCGTCCATACCCCCACGCGCACCAGATGGCGCCGAAAGCGTCGTCGGGAGCGGTGGCCGTCGGGAAACCTTGTTTCATCATGAAGCGCCGGTAATCGGCGAGTGTGCGGAAGTAGTCTCCCTGGTGGACGGCGACGAAGGTGCGAAACGTATGAAAGCTTTCGCCGGGGATGAGGGAGATAGCTTTGGCGAAGCGGACAGCAATCCGGGCGTGCGCCGGATCAGGCATGGATACGGGCAGGGAAACCAGCTTCGGCCGCGGCTCGACGTGTCCCACAGCAATTCCAACGTCACGCCGCCAGACGTCGACAATCGGCGTGCCGCCACCGTAATCGCTGGCGTTCATGCCTTGATAATTCTCCTGCTGAAACTTGGTGTACAGCGGCAAGACCCAGTTGGGGCGTTTCTCGTAGGAACCGCTCTGATAAGACCAGAAAGCTGGCTGGCCCGCACTGCGTTGCGCGTTCACCGTGTACGCATTGTTGGCCCAACTTTCGATCGCAAGCTTGGCTGTTCCGGTATTGGTGTACTGAACCTCGAAAAACGCCATCGCGGGAAACTCGTCATATACGGTGACGGACACCATCTTTGTGAGCGTTCCCGCCTTTCCTTGGACGGTGAGCCGCTGACCCTCCCCGAAACCGTCCTTTGTACGCTCGCGTTTTTGCGAGGTCAGGAGAAATTCGGTCCAATGCTTATCGCTAGTTGTCAAAGTCTCAGAGGCAGAGAACGGTCCCATCCCCGTCTCCTGCTTGTCGAAACAGGCCACCACCCGGCTACGCAGGTGGTTATCAAACTCAATGCGGAGGTTGCCGCCTTGAATGCGAGGATTGCCGCTCGGAATGTCCGGGGCTGCAGCGAATGAACAAGCCGCAAACACGGTGGTGAGAACAATCCAAGACCTGATCGCAATCATTAAGGGAATCAGCTTTCGAAGGAGGTTGCAGTCAGATCGCCCAAACCTTGGTGGAAAACATCGAGCATCTTCCTTGATCGGCACCAGCACATTGTACTGGACAAACGAAATGAAACGATATAACAAGTAACCGTTCGATAGTCGTTTCGCGGTTTCTCCGCGACCGGGGAACATCCCCGCCTAACAAGCGCATGCTTACTTGACATCGCGTTGGCTCAATTTGTTCTCAAGTTCGGGTTCTATCCCACTCGGCCAAAGTCGAATCGAACGATAAGGAGGAGATCATTCCGATGCGGCGTAGAGATTTTCTAAAAAGCACTGTCGCTGTTGCCGTAGCTGCAGAACTTGGCATGGGTCAAGCGCAGGCGAAGGTTCCCGCCCACAACTGGGGAAACTACGACTTCGGCTCTGGACCCCAGGTGAGAGATCGCCTCAATCAGGGTCCGTTTCCTCAATACCCACCTGATGCCGTCATTCCCACTGACGACGTGGTGATGACCACAACTTCTTCGAAAGACGTCGTGCCGAACTATGGCATGGGACTGGTCACCTATATCACGGCAGACAGCGGCACGGACGAAATCAAGGCGGACAATATTGCCCGGGCGATCGAGGACCTGGTTCGATTTCCCTTGGGCCAGCAGCTTTACATCCGTCCGACGTGGAGAGAAGTGCAACCGCGGCCTGGACGCCTGGAGCTGCCCGATTATCTGAAGCTCGTTTTTGAATTGGCGAACAAGAACAACAAGCGGGTCGGATTGCGAATTCAGATGTGCGCGCCAGACTATACTCACGATGCGGCCCTCCCGGATTTTGTACTCGACAAGGTGCCGAAAGTGGATCTGGTTCTTAGCGATCAGGAGAACAGTGCTTCGGCAAAAAGGTACTTGCAGAACCCGCATTCGCGCTATCAGCCTCGGTACGACGATCCTCTTTTTCAGCAGGCATTCAAAGAGCTGGTTGGCCAGTTGGCGGCGGAATTCGATGGCAATCGGCTCATCGAATTTATTGACACTTTCATGTATGGCTTCTGGGGTGAAGGGCACACTTGGCCATTCAGCAACAATCCTTTCCCCGATTACCTGACGGCGGAGCGGACCTGGACAAATATGCTCGAAGTCCAGCTCGAGCACTTTAAGAAGACTCCTCTGCTGACCAACACTCAACCGGACTATAGCCGGGTTGGCAATTCAGAACTGCTAGACCGCACAGTCCGCAGCAACAATTGGATTCGCAGCGACACCATTTTTATCGAAAACGAGCAGATCGAAGCGCTCAGCAATCGCCCACCCTGGATCGCGGCACTGCTCGAGCAGGGGCTTCCGGGTAAACCTCCCGATCCGAGCGCCTCGCAGGAAGGGATATCCCCGGCAGAGAACATGATCGCCCATGTGGTGGATGTCGGGGCGAATTACTGGTCGCTTTGGAACTTTCACCAGATCAGCGCAAAGAATCTGACGGCTTACTACCAGGCTTATCCGGCAGCGTTCGACCACATCAATCGACGAATTGGCTATCGGGTGAGGCCGTCTTTCATCTGGAGCTATAACGACGACGGTTGCCTGGGGCTAATTGTGGGCTTCGCAAATGACGGCATCGCGGGTGTGCCGGGCATATTGAGGGTGACCGTCGAGCGCCAGGACGGAATGGCGCTCGCCAGCGGTTGTCTGGATGCCGGTCTCCCGTTACCGGGTAGGATTCGGCAGGCACAGTTCGTGATTCCGAACGTCACGGATTGGAAAGGATTGCAACTTAGAGCTGAGATTGAGGTAAAGGGAATGCGCTATCCCGTGCGGTGGGCCTGCCACCAGAAGCTGAACGATGACGGCTCGCTCACACTGCGTCCCAACCTCCGTCAGCAGGTCTAATCCGAGTGCAGCCGACATGGGAGCGGGATCCAGTGCATGGTTGCGAGCCGACAGATGCCATCGGCGATTGCTTTCCAGAGCCGACAAACCGGAACCATCGGATTATGCGACGGAAAGCTCTGGTGCGTCCAAACCCACGGAACACTTTACAGGTGAGGTGGAAGGGGGCGTGTCCGGCGTTCGTTGTTATTGGCACTGGATACTGCATTGAGGCGGGAATTCTTCCCCAGGGATCCACACTGGTTGAATTTGCGTTCGCGCGTAGAATCGAACGATGTTTCTGCACCGTAAACTTAGTGCGTCAAGCGTGCTGCTGGGGACCCTGCTGTTTACGGCCATGCTCCCCGCGCAAAACCCCGCCGCCGACCTGGTCCTAATTCACGGCCATATCCTCACCGTGGATGCCAGCGATTCGGTAGCCCAGGCCATCGCCGTCCGCCGTGGCGTTATCGTGAAAGTCGGCACCGACGCCGAAGTTCTGCAATTCGTGGGCAATGCTCCAGGCACCCGCGTCATCGACCTCCACGGTTATACCGCAACCCCCGGCCTTATCGACAGCCACGCGCACATCGCTGATGGAGGCGTCGAAGAACTCTACGGGATAAAGCTCTCGGATGCCGCTTCGGTGGCTGAAATCGTCGCCCGTGTAAAGGCCAAGGTCGCTCTCGTCGAGCCTGGCGAATGGGTCATCGGCTCCGGCTGGGACGAGGGCAAGCTCGCCGAACACCGCTACGTCACCGCAGCCGATCTCGACGCCGTCGCCCCCAACAATCCCGTCTGGCTCATCCACACCACCGGCCATTACGGAGTCGCCAACTCGCTCGCCCTGAAGCTGGCGCATATCACCGCCGGCACAGCAGATCCCGCCGCCGGCACCATCGATCGCGACTCCCACGGCAACCCCACCGGCGTCCTCAAAGAACGCTCCGCCATGGAGCCCATCAACAGCCTGATCCCGCCCGTCACCTCCGAGCAGATGCGTCAGGCGATCCTCTACATTCAACAGGTGCTGCACAGCGAAGGCATGACCGCCGTCAAAGATCCTGACATTGACCAGCTCCACTGGGATGCCTACAAATCTCTCCTCGATCAGGGGCAGCTCCAGGAGCGCATCTGCGTCCTATGGCACGCCGGTTCGACACTGCAGTCGGCGCGCCAGGCGCTGGCCCAGATCAACGCCGTTCCTCGCCTGCCCTCCACTCTCGGCGACGACCGCCTGCTCTCCTGCGGCGCCAAAATCTACATCGACGGCTCCGGGGGCGCACGCACCGGCTGGCTCTACGACGATTGGCTGCGAAACGGCAAAACTCCAGACGTCACAAGTTCAGGCGCGGGCAATCGCGGCTATCCGCAAATCGACCCTGCGGTTTATCGAGAAATGGTCCGCCTTTTCCACCAGAACGGCGTCCCAGTTGGCACCCACGCGGTCGGGGACCGCGCCATGGACTTGGTCGTCGATACCTACGCCCTTGTCGAACAGGAGCAGCCCCGCTCTGGCCTGCGCCACAGCATCATCCACGCCAACCTGCCCACTCCGCATGCCCTCGACGTGATGGCTAACCTGCAAAAGAAATACGACGCTGGATATCCGGAAATGCAGCCCGGATTCCTTTGGTGGATCGGCGACATCTATGCGGCCAATTATGGTCCCAAGCGCGGCCAGCGGCTGGAGCCCTTCAGGACCCTGCAATCCCGAGGTCTTCTGTGGTCCGGAGGGTCGGACTACTTCGTCACCCCGGTGGCGGCCCGTTTCGGACTCTGGGCCTCGGTCGTGCGCCAAACTGCCAAAGGTACCTACGGCCTGCAGCCCTTCGGGACGGCCGAAGGCGTGGACATCCACACCGCCCTTCGCAGCTACACCGCCTGGGGTTCGCGTCAGATGTTTCTCGAAGATAAGATCGGTACCCTCGAGGTAGGCAAAAGAGCCGACATTGCGGTGTGGGACCGCGACCTCTACTCCGTCGCCAATGAGCAGATCAAAGACCTGAAATGCCTGATGACGCTGCTCGATGGCGAGGTAATCTACACTTCGCACGACTCATCGGTAACAACAGAAGTCCGCTAACTAACCCGTCGCAGTCCTGGTCAAACGGCCGGCCGGGCAATCACGATGGAGAAGAGTTCGTTGGCTCCCGAGCGATGCGAGTGCGTCGCCAGCGCAGTTGAACTCGCCCGAAATTGCGGGCGATCAGCCGCGTGATAGCTCGTTCACGGCCCGGTCCGCCTGATCTATCGCCGTATCGGTATAGGCGGTCGCCGCGGAGTCGGTGTTGGCAATGGTTATCCTTCCAAAGGGTTTGCGGCCGATCAGGTTGGGGCGCTTGTCTTCGGGCCAGTCGGGATCGAATAGCGGGTTGTACTCGTAACCATAGCCATGCGGCCATCGATTCACGGTGATTGCCTCGATGTCCCGCGCCGGATCGAAGCCCCCGGAGCTTAGAGTACGGGCAAGCTGGTCACGGATTTTCCGCTCGAACGTTTCAAAAGTAGTGGTCAGCAGTTCGTATCTGCCGATTTTGTGCTGCTCCCGGGCTGGCAAGCCGGGCTTGCAGGGAGCCCGACTGAGATGCAATAAGATTGGCTCTTCGGGGCTCGTGGGACTTCGATACTCCCCCATGTTCACTGCCGAGTTGAGGCTAACGTCGGACCAGTAGGAACCCGGCGAAGAGACGCGCTGAATGCCTAGCTTTTGGAATGATGTCCAGTTACGAATGCCCACGCTGGTGTAAACCAGCGGCACTTTGACCAGGTAATGCAAAGCCTGCTTTTGTGCTTCGGGAAGCTCCGGACATAAATAAGGAATCATCATGTTCCAGCATGCCAGCACGCAACCCTTGGCCCGCACTTTAAACAACTGCTTGCCACTCGCATAGAGAACCTCGACTTCCCGGGCAGCGGAAGGCGTTCCGACGTTGCGTGCGCCGACTACCGTGCTGTTCAGGCGAAGTCTTAGCGAGGCATCTTCTCGATCGAGGCGGCTGTAGTCGACTTGCGCGGTGACCACATCTTCTGCGGTGTGGCCCGGCACCGCCTCCGGAATAAGCGCTCTTACAAGTAATCGAGCAATCGAAGCGTTCCCATCAGGAAAGTGAAAACGATACGAACCACCGGTGGCGTATCCAGCCGCCGAATAACTCATGTGCGGCGCGGCACCGGGCTCTAGACCCATGCCCTGAAATCCAGGGAAGCCGAGAGCCCAGCAGTCCAAGGCAGGCTCGGCGTCAATGCCGACTCCCCATTCTCCCTCCGTCCGCCGCTGATAAAACGGAATCACGCCGGGGTCCACCTTCACTACGTTGAGGAGGAAGTCCCGATAGCTCATCTTCGAAAGCCTTGCCTTCTTCTCTGCCGAAGAGAGACCCGGCATGTAGTCCACTCTAGCTTCCTGTATGCGCACGATGTCGCGCCGGACTTCAGGGGAGAGCGGCGTCTTGTTCATGAAGTTCGTCCAGCTGAGCGCTTTCCCTGCTTGGCTTTCAGACACTTCATCGTCCCAGCCGCGTCTCGGCACGCCCACCACCAGCCGATCCTCGCCGAATGTTTCTTTATCGAAGAAGACAGCAGAATCGAGACCCAGAGATCGATAGAGCTTGTGGTCTGTATACCTCGCCTCGAATTGTGGAGGATCAATGCCAAGCTTCTTCAGCAGACCAGCGGCGACCGGACTGTAGGGCGTGGGGCTGTCGATGAGGAGGGTTCCACCGTTCAACAGCTGCAGCCGGCCGCCCAAATGAAACTCGTTTCGCTTCGCGTGACCTCCGAAGTCGTCGTGATTCTCAAGAATGAGAATGCGAGCTGACCTTCCGGTTTTCTCGCGAAAGAAATAAGCGGCGGCCAATCCGCTAATTCCTCCTCCGACAATCACCAGATCGTATGTTTCGCCGCTCTCGACGGGCTTGCCTGCGCTCTCCCGAAAGGTGCCGTCGCGCAAGCTGTGGGCAATCTCGAACGAACCGGGATGGCTGCCGCGCAAGCCTGTCTTGACCGGCGGATCGTATCCGGGTTCGTTCTGCGGCTCCAGGGGATTGGCCACGCCCAAAGCCGGAGCAGTCGGAAGCATGGCGGCTCCGATCACCAGGGCAGCGCCGTTCATGAAATCGCGGCGCGTGATCGGCCGATTCATGCCGAGATAGCGATCGTAAGAGTCGCTCACGAAATGCCCTCCGAGAGCAGCGGTAGACTACTTCCTCTTGGGCGCCGGCGAATCATGCAGGTCCACAACCTTCCACTCTCGTTGCGCTTAAACCAGACATCGGATTCCTGAAAGTTCTCATCACTTACCACCCCTTGAGCGGAGCGGGTTTTGACGCGCAGTAGGTAACTCGCGACTGCGGTGTCTGCGCTCGGGTCGATCTGCACATGCATGTCGGACAATTGAACAGATTCGACGTCCCCGCCACTCTTGATGAAAGCAGTCCACATTTCCTCGTATTGCGGCAGGTCGGTGCGCCCTTCAGGCAGCCATTGTGTGAAGTCCGGAGAGTAGTAAGCGAAGTAGAAGGGAAGATCATTGGCGGCATAGGACGCATTCATCTTCTTCCAGGTCCAGGATTTCCTTTTCCGCCTGCGACGTCTGCGCGAGGCACGGCAGGACCAGGGTTAGACCACTCAGAATCGACACAGAGGTATTCCTTCGCTTGTTCATTCCCGGCTCCTTCGAGCTGCGGCTTCAGCTTGACAACAACTCCCGCACAGCTCGATAGCTTTGATCGATCGCTTGGTCGGTGTAGGCGGCAGCAGCGGCATCGGAGTTCGCAATGGTAATCCGCCCGAAGCGTTGTCGTGCGATATCGCACGGCCGTTTCCCCTCCGGCCAGTCCGGGTCCCACAGCGGGTTGTACTCGTAGGCATATCCATGGGGCCAGCGGTTGACCGTAATCGCTTCTATATCGCGGGCAGGATCAAAACCGCCGCTCGCCAACACGCGGACAAGTTGGTCGCGGATGTTTCCTTCAAAAGTCTCAAAGGGTGTAGCCAGCAACTCATAATGCCCCGCGCGCTGCTGTTCCCTCGCAGAAAGACCTGGTTGGCAGGGAGTGCGCAGCATGTGCACCAAGATCGGCTCCTCCGGAGACTCTGGCGGCTTAAAGCCGCCGATATTTGCGGGTTGATCCAGATTCATGGAGGTGTGATACATCCCCGGACAGGAGACACCCCGGACTCCCAGCTTGTGAAATGCTGTCCAGTTGCGGAGGCCCACCACGGTGTAAACCAGGGGCACCTTCACCCCATAGTGCAGCGCCTCTTTCTGCTGCGCAGGCAGGTCCGGACAAAGAAACGGAATGACCATATTCCAGCACGCCAGCACCGCCGCTTTGCCATGTACGCTGTACGCTTTTTCATCGCGGCCATACACCACCTCGACTTGTTTAGCCGAAGCAGAGTCTCCCACATGCCGCGCCAGTACCGCGGTACTGTTCAGGCGTACGCGGACGGGAGAATCTCCATGATCCAGGCGACCGTAGTCCACTTTGGCCGTCACAATATCCTCGGCCGTGTTCCCAGGAGCCGAACCGGGCACCAGGGACCGCACCAGCATGCGCGCGATCGACGCGTTGCCGTCGGGAAAGTGAAAGTGAAATTCCTCTTGGGGTGTTACTTCCCCCAGCGCAGTGAAGGTCAAGCCTTTGGAAGGTACGCGATCGAGACCCATGCCTTGAAACCCAGGAAAGTGGATTGCCCAACAATCCAGCGCCGGAACCGCATCGATGCCGATCCCATACAACCCATGAGTACGAGTCTGGTAAAAAGGAATGACATCCGAGTGAGCCTTCACCACTTTGAGCAGAAAATCGTTATAGCTCATTTTGGAGAGGCGGGCTTTCTTTTCCTCTTGATCGACTCCTTCCATATAGTCGACTTTGGCTTCTTGAATGCGGACAATGTCCTGTTGAGCCTGAGCCGACATCGGAGTTCGGGCGAGAAAGTCCGCCCATTTTGCCGACCCACCCCCTCGACGGCCTCCTCCCGGCGCGTTCGTGACCAATCGCTCGGTTCCAAACGTTTCCTTATCGAAGAAGTAGCCAAATCCAAGACCGCCGGACTCGCGATTGTCCGCATACTTCTTTTGAAGTGCCGGGGGATCGATGCCCAACTCAGCAAGCAGTCCACGCGCTTCTTTGCTGTAAGGAAACGGCGACTCGATAGCGACCGTTCCCCCATTGGTCAACAGCATCCTCCCCCCGAGGTGGAACTCGTTTCTTTTGGCATGTCCCCCAAAATCGTCGTGATTGTCCAGAATGAGAATGCGAGCTGAAGGCCCGGTTTGCTTGCGATAGAAGTATGCCGCCGCCAAACCGCTAATGCCGCCCCCGACCACCACCAGGTCGTATTCCTCGCCAGTCTCGACCGGCTTGCCTGCTTTTTGCCAGAAGTTTCCGTCACGCAGCGAGTGTGCGACTTCGAAAGCACCGGGATGACTTCCCCGCATTCCGTTAAGCGTTGGAGGATAGTAGCCTGGGCGATCTTGCGCGGAGGCTGTAAGGGTTTGGGCCGAGAGCAGTCCTCCAATCCATGCATTGGCAAGCACGCCACCCGCGCCCACGGCCATGCCGTTCAAGAAATCCCGGCGCGTGATGTTGCGGTGCATGCCAAGCGCGCGATCACGAGATCGACCGCCGTCTGCATTCTTGAGATCAGCCATATTTTTCTACGCACCTTTCACTTGTTCCTGAACTGCACGATAGGCCTGGTCGATGGCCGCATTGGTATAAGCACTGGCAGCGGCGTCGGAATTGGCAATCGAGATTCGTTCAAATTGTTTCCGCCCAATGACGCAAGGTCGATCTTCCGGCGCCCAGTGCGGATCAAACAAAGAATCGTATTCGTAGGCGTAACCGTGCGCCCACCGATTTACCGTTATGGCAGCAACGTCGCGCGCGGAATCGAATCCAGAGGGAGCGAGCATGCGATTCAACTGTTCACGGATTTTGCGTTCAAAGTCAGAAAATGGCGTGCTGATGAGTTCGAACCTGCCCATCCGGTACTGATCTCGGCGCGGCAGCCCCGGCTTGCAAGGAGTCCGCAACATGAAGAGCACCATTGGTTCTTGCGGGTTCCTGGGAAACTGATACGCGCCCAAGCTGACAGGAAAATCGAGCATGGTGAAGCTGTGGTAACTTCCCGGCGAGACGATTTGCCGGATCCCCAGTTTTTGGAATGCCGTCCAATTGCGAATGGCAACGTGGGTATAAATGAGCGGTTCCTTCACGCAATAGTGCAGAGCTTTTTTTTGCTTTTCGGGCAGCTCCGGACAAAGATAGGGGATCATGCTGTTGTAACAGGCAAGGATCGAGGACTTCCCTGTTGTCTTCTTCAGCTTTCCTTGTTGGACATACGAGACTTCCACCTCTTTCGCCGACCCGGATCGCCCGGAGTGTTGCACACGAACCGCGGTTGAGTTCAGGCGTATTCGGATTGGAGATGACGGCTGATCCAGTTTGCTGTAGTCGGCACTGGCGGTAACAACATCCTCCATGGTGCTCCCTGGAACCGCTTCGGGGATGAGACTCCGCACCAGCAAGCGGGCGACGGACGCATTCCCGTCGGGAAAGTGAAAAATGTAGGGTTCTTCATTTTCTTCGTCTCCGCCTAGATGCATGCCTTCAAAACCGGCATAGTGGCATGCTCCGTAGTCGTCGGGATTTCTATAACAGGCAAGAGCTGAGACCGCATCAATTCCGACCGCATACAAATCGTGTGTATAGGTTTGGAAAAATGGCAAGACGCCAGCGTCGGCTTTACAAATCTCAGTCAAGAATCCGGCGTAACTGATCTTTGCCAGACGGGCGTGCTTCTCCTCCTTGGACAGGCCGGCGAGGTAGTCCTTCTTCTCGTCGTAGAGGCGGGCGATCGCCTGCTGTATTTTTTCCGGTAACGGACTCTTGTTGAGAAACTCCGGCCAAGGAGTTGAGCCCATTCCAGTTACCAAGCGCTCCTCGCCGAAGGTCTCCTGGTCAAAGAAGCAGGCGGTGCCGAGACGGGAGTACAACTTCTGGTCGTAGGCCTTATAAAAGGTTTTCGTTTGGACGCCCAGATCACGGAGAACGCCTTTGGCCACTTCGCTGTATTCCGAGGGACTTTCAATTGACTGGGTTCCGCCGTTACTCAACAGCAGCCGTCCTCCCACCCGGAACTCGTTGCGCCGGGCGTGGCCGCCGAAATCGTCGTTGTTATCGAGGACGAGAACGCGTGCATTCTTGCCGGCATGCTTGCGGTAGAAGTAAGCCGCAGCCAGCCCGCTGATGCCGCCCCCGACAACGACTAAGTCATACGTTTCGGCCGTGTCTGCCGGATTTCCGGCGGTTTCCCAGAAGTTCCCATCGCGCAGTGCGTGTGCCACATCGTAGGAGCCCGGCGCGCTGCCTCTCATTCCGGTCAAAGCGGGCGGATGCAATTTGGCCGAATCGCCACCAGATTGGAATGCAGCATGAGTGCCGTAAGTCAGGTCGGGCAGGCTCGCGTAGCCTAGCGCTCCGACACTCACGGCAACCCCGTTGAGGAAATCGCGCCGTGTGATCTGGCGATTCATCCCCAACTGCCGGTCGCGGTTTTCCTT
>DATBYA010000072.1:0-45389 GCA_036514015.1 Candidatus Sulfotelmatobacter sp. | reverse complement strand
GTCAGAAGATTCATATCTGCTCCGAGGTGGTGCGCAGGATACTGGCGATCAACGATGCCATGCGGTTCCACTTTTCGGTTTCCGAGCGGAGTTGGCGCCGCCCGGCTGCAGTCAGGCTATAGAACTTTGCTTTGCGGTTGTTGTCCGATTCCCCCCACTCGCTGGTGATCCAGCCCTGATGTTCCAGCCGATAGAGCGCCGGATATAACGATCCTAGCTGGATCTCCAGTTGTTCGCCAGAGATCTGCTGAATGCGCAGCAAAACCCCGTAGCCGTGCAGCGGGCCGACCGAGACAGCTTTGAGGATCAGCATGCCTTGCAGCAAATCAATCTGTTTGCCCACGATCTCTCCTTGCGCGTCTAGGAGAGACACTACCAGAACTCCCCTAGTCGGTCAAGGAGAGAGTATTTTGGCGGAACAGGTTCCCGATTAACGAGCAAACAGGAAATCCCATGACGGGGAAAGCCAGGCTGGGAGAGGCGTTTGCACTTAAAACCCATCAATGAGGCGATCGCGGTATTTCAACAGTTGCAGGCTGTCCAGGGCATGAGCAAAAGCCGCGCGAGAACCGGCAGGAACCCGTGAGCATTACTGGAGCGTTCGGGCCATGTCTCGGATCTGGTTTAAATATCCAACATAGACCGGAATCGGAATGTCGGGAGAGTCGCCGTCATTCAGGAAGTGCTCCAATCGGATCTCCATTGGAATCGACGAGATCACCTCGCGAAAACGCGCCATCTGCAGATATTTCACACGCCAGATTTCTAACATCAAAGAACGGAATTCATCGCTGATGAAGCCCATTCTGCTCTCTCCAAGGTAGATCGCGTCAAAATGGTGCTCGGTCAGTGTCTTGCGTATGGCATCGTCCGCCGACGAGAAGGTATACACAAGGTGAAACGTGTCCGCGAGATCTCCCCACAAAGTCTTTTCCTCAAACGCACTGAAACGGAACGGCGTCTCTCCACGCTGTTGCGCAGTTCGCGCCTTTTCGTCAGGGCGCAAGCCGTGACCGCCCAAGTCTTTGCGAAACTGTCGGAGACGCTCAGGCTTAAGATTGGCGCGTAGGAACTCGACCGCGTATGCATTGGGCAAGTAAATCTTGGGGTCGTCATCCAACCGCGCCAACCATGTTCCCCAATCCTGCTTCTCGAGCACTGAGACCAAAGCCGTCACCTCACGAACCGTGGTATCTGGGTGGTACTTTACCGCCTGCCAGAAGTGTTCGGTCGAGTCATACGTCGCTCCGTAGAGTTGTACGCCTTCGTTAATCGGATACCAGTTAGAGAGCACGCGGGCCGCGATCGATGGTGAAGCACTCCAGCAATTCAATGAGTGCTTCCACTTTTCCTGTACCGCAAGGAACGCCTCGGCATATCCGGCGGGAACCGGTTCTTTAACAGCTGCCAAGGCTTTTAGCAGGTCTTCGCGCGTGTGTGTCACCAGCGTCTCCAGCGGACCCTCGTCAACCATGGAGACGACGCGGCTTTCAACTCCCCGGCGCAGCAGATCTCGCATGGCAGCCTGGCGCTGTTCCTCATTGATTCCTGCATTCGATCTCCAGCGCTGATTTTGAGAGTCGATATAGGAAAACATTTCGTTGAGCGATTTGAACTCGAGGAAACCGTGAAGAGCGAATGTAACCGGATGACCATCCTTCAACAACAGCACAGTGGAAGGGATGACTAGAGCTTGCAGCGAGAGCTGCTCTGCGCGCGCCGGCAGCGCCATCGCCAAAGCGATCAGGACAACGCGAAATGAAGGTCGACTGAGCATCGCAGTGACATCCCTAAAATGTGATTACTGCTGCACTTTACGCCCCTGGCCACCGGATTCGTGAAAATATCTTCTTTCGGATCTCTGCCGCGTTGCTTCTGGCTCTTGTCGCCTTGCGGCGTTTGCCTGGGGGTCGATGCAAACGAAAAGGCCAGGGACAATTGGCCCAAGTCCTCTTTCAGGATGAGCGAACTCGCGATATTTCGCCACCTGAGACGAGCGCCCACCAGTTCGGCGCTCGGATTAGTTCCGGTTTGCCGACTACTCGCCGAGAACATCCTCTTTCGCTTTCCCACAAGCCCGTGCGGGGGAGTTGCGGTTTCGATGTCGCTGGCTGCCGGTCGTAATCGTTGATAGGATTTCGCTTCAAGACAGCGTGGCGCGTGTCAGGAAGAACGAAGTCGTCACGACAGGGTCGCCGCCACTGGATCTCCAACCCATCCCATAAACAGAATTGTCCGTGTGGTTTCATCGCGGATCATAACGAAGAACGGGTGATCGACGATCATTTGAAAAAGACGCGGTGGGCGGTTGAATCTTGCTGCCGAAAGGGGAACGCATACGGCCGTGGCTGCCGCTGCCTCTGTACCCTCTTCGTTCACATCCGCGACCGCACGATGCAAAACTTGGTCGATCCAGAGCCGGAGCTGTCCCGCTCGGACGCCATCGAACTCGGCACGGTCGGGGTCGAAAACGCGCTCCATCCCCAAAGCCTTCAAGGCCCGATCCAGTGGCGCACAGTAGTCGAGCTTGAATCGTGGTATCTGGATCGTGCCTCCAGCCTGCTTGCACCGCGCGAGCCACGACTCCCACGCACCCGAACTCAGGCTCTGCTGAAACTGCCGGGAATCGGTACCCTTCGCAGGCAGGATGACAAGCATGGCCATGTCACCTTCGTAGGGAAGAACTACCGCTTGTAACCTGCGATCTCCGTAGTATGAGTAACGCCCCGACTGGCACATCATCGGAAGTTGCTCCTTTTGTCCGGTCGCGGTTGTAAACAGCCCATTACGCGTCAATTTGCGCTCAAAAGTCCTCGTCCAGCGACCCTTGAAATAAATCGCGTTCACCACGACCAGGGCAGTCAGCGGAGAAAGCACGTCCACGATGTGGCTGATCTTGCCGTTCGTTTTCTGGTTGACCCACGCGTTGACCGTCGGAACCGCAGTGCCAGCCCCAAAGTCTGCCGTCGCCACCTCCGCGTCGTACATGTCACGAACTCTGGCGGCGTACTCCGGGCGTACCTGCACACGGTCGCTGCACCAGAGCGCGTTTGCCCCCCTGACCTCCACATGCTCGCGCTGTCGGAACGGGGCTCTCAGCTCGGCGATTGCGAGTCCCGCATCGACAGGGTTGAGGTCTGCGATTTCGAGCGCCTTCGCCATAGCTTGGCGAGTTTCTCCGGTCGCCGCCTCGTGGACCATAGCAAGACACAACATCACGCTCGCGGGGGAGAAGAACACATTTGAGCCGTCGCCACCTGCCAACTCCCGGAACAACTTGAAAGCGAACCGCGTGCTTGGTGAGGTTGAGTTGTCGGTCACGGATGATGTGAGAACCGCCAATGACTTTCGCGCGAATGGCCACGACATGGAAATATCCCGGCGGCGACTCTGGGCAACCAGCTAAATGTACACCCAACTCGTCTGCTGGCGACGTGGTTACATGATCTTTGTCGCGCTCTCAGCGAAGCGCGCTCCAGCTAACAACGGCTCTTTCACTGGTCCGGTCAGCGCAATCAGGTGTGCTCAAACGCGGAGCCGCTGTTAGAATCCGCGTCATGTCCGCACGTGCTATCAGGACCACATCTCGCATCGCGTTTTTCCTCTGTGGACTGATTTCACTTTTCACCGGCGTTCCTTTTCTGATGCTGCGGGGTGCCGAGCTGCCGGTTCAGAGCGAATGGGTCATATTTGTGGCTACCCTGGCAGTGGTGGGTCTTTTCAGTGTGACGCTTGCGGTGCTGCCCCGCTCCTGGATCGCGAAAGCGTGCAAGAAGGATCGGGATCATGAACACTTGTTCTTAGAGCCCCTCAAATGGCTCGGTGGCTTCGCCGCAATTTCATATCTCCTAGCGCTCGTCGCCTATCTTGCTCCGCACCGCTGGAATCTCGATCCCCAACTGATGCTTTCGCTGTGCCCGTTGTATTTCGTGAAGATGACGTTCGATCCCTCGCTGGTGACCACCTTTTTCCTGCTTGCCCCCATGAACGCGGCGGTGTACGGCTCACTCGGCCTCACCTTGGGATGCGCATGGTTGGCCTTCCGTAAACATCAAGCTGATGGTTGACGAAGCAGGCGTTAACACTCAAAATCCCGGTCAGGGGTCAGTGAGTGTGATAGGGATTGATCAACAACCCTCTTGAAACGCTCGGCAACGCGTAAGCTTTCATTGACCTGGTGTTTTTCTGGGCGGGCCCGAGGGTACATAGGGGTATATAGTGGATGGAGCCAGGTTGGAAATTCCGACTTATGATATTTTGCCGATTGCTGAAATCATCTGTGTTCTTCTCAGTAACGGTACTGTTGGGCTTCGCGCAACTCTGTCTGGCGCAGAATACCTCTAGCAACCAATCATGGGCCGCCAGCAGCCAGCAGCAGGATCCGAGCGGAGGGATGAATCCCACCCGCACCAGTGAAATGCATGCGGTAGTTGACGGTCGAATCATCGATAAGACGTTGGTCGAAACTTTGGGTCCTGACGGGCAGTACGTACTCTACTCAGAGACCGAAAAGGAGTCGGTGCGCGTCAACGATACGACCGTGCGCAATATCGAGCGGGCGTTCGGCCTAAGCCCGGATGGTGAACGTACTCTGATTCAGGAGAGGCAAGAAGAGTCGCGCAGCCTTCCCGACAACGAAGAGAAAGTGGTTCGCACGATTTCCAACCCTGATGCTAACGGCGCACTACAGGTAGTGCGGCGCGAATTAGACGATTCGAAGCAGCTGAGCCCTGGTGTGCGGGAGACGACTACCAACGTGCTTACTCCTGACGTGAACGGAGGTCTTACTCCGGCGGTGCAGACCGTAGAACGAGAGACGCAAAGTGGCAACGGCACGATCGATTTCAAGAAAACCACCCAACTCTCCGATGGGACTGGACATTGGCAGCTCAGCGAGGTCAGAGAAGGAACCAGCAAAGTAGAAAACGGCCAGATTCGCAGCAAAGATGAACACGTACTCCGGCCCGGTTCCAACGGCAATCTCGTGGTCGTCGAGCGCACGGTCAGCAAACGGACGGACGCCGGCGCGGGAGAGAAACGCGACACAATCGACAAGTACTCGACGAACGTTCCCGGCCAAGCTGGCAACGATAGCCTGCAGCTTGTCCAACGCGAGATCACGGTGCAGCAGAATACCGCCGCAGGTGGGCATAGCACCACTCGGCAAATCGAGCAGGCGGATCCTGGCGATCCCAGCGACGGTCTCCGCGTCACGGAAAAAACAATCAATATCGTGAAACCAGGCGGGAGCGGATCCGCCGACGAGAACCGCACGATCCTCACCCCTGATTCCGATGGCCGGCTCGGTGAAGTTTGGGTTGACGTAGGCAAAACCAGCAACCCTTCGGTCATTCAGGTGGACACGCGCCCCCCCGCAAAGCCTCAGTAGGTTGAGCACCACTTTGCTGGGTCATCGACTGATATTCTCGGGCTTGTCGCGCACGCTAAATGCCCCCGTTCAATTGGCTTTTCCTCATTGCTTGTGCGCGTGGGAGGCGTGCGTCATTGGTTTTTTTCTCGCTTCCATCGCAACACCGATCCGATACCTTTGTTCATCGCGATGTTAGAGGTTTCCCTGTAGCCTTGTGTTATGGCCAATACCAAACTTACGACGCGATGCAGAGTGAAGATAGTTTGTGTTCTGGCCCTGGCCGGTGCCTTGGCAGTACCGGTACTGGCTCAAGACAAGGACGACGAATCTAAGGTCATTGCCATGGAGAGCGCATGGAACCAGGCCTATAAAGCTCGCGATGGTAAGGCACTGGGTACCATGCTTGATGATTCCATAGTGCTGGTCAACGACGACGGCACGCTGCAATCAAAAAATGAATTTCTGACCGGAGTCCATACGGCGAAGCTTTCCGCGAATCAACAAGGCAATCCGGAGTCAATCAAGGTGCGCATCTTTGGCAACGTGGCCATCGCGACCGGTGTGTTTCGTCAAAGCGGCTTTGAAAACGGGAAAGCGTTTGTACGACGAAATCGCTTCGTCGATACCTGGATTCACACTGGTAATTCGTGGCAGTGCGTAGCCGCCTCGGCCACCGCGATTCTCCACTAGTTGCAGCAGAAGGTTGCGCGAAGGGTGCTCCGAGCCAAAGTCTAAAGTCCGTTGTCGAAAGGCGATTTCGCCCAGCTCGCAGGTCATTATTCCCAAGCACAACTGATGGAACCAAGGCGCTTGCGCTCATTGATCTTGTAGAGCAGCCGCGAGATATTGGGACATTACGTAGCCATCCCGACGTTGTGTGCTCGCATCCAAACAGCAAATTTTATCTTCACCAAGGAGGAGCCGTGATCGAAAGGAACATTACTTTGCCGGAAATGATTCTTTGGACCGGGACGCGTGTCGCACTGGGCGCGGGCATAGGCATGTTGATTTCAAGGCGACTTAGCAAGGACGCTATGAAGGCGGCTGGACTGGCTCTGACGGTTGTAGGAGGGCTTACGACGATTCCACTGGCGATCTCCATCATGGGTAAGAAAATTGACCCAGCCTGAAATCCGGTCAGTCGCTTAGCCTCGCACACTCGTCTCAAGGATTCACGGGAGACAGCCAATAACGCACGCTCACGCGTGCTGTGCAAGCGCCGGGTTCAGATTCTCAACCGCTTTGTCGATCTCGGTCTTGAAGGCCCCGGACCGGAGCGAAGTCAGACTCGATTCAGTTTGACTCTTGTTGTTCAGTGCATTCATAATTCACTCTTTAGAGCCAGGAGTAGAGACGCAAAGGAGTTAAGCGAATGTGGAAGAACAAGGACGATGCGGCAAGCGTGCCCCGTGAGTTTGACTCGAAGCAGATGTCGGAGTCGCCCTCAGAAATGGAAGGCGAGGGGCTTTCTCTCGATAAGCTGCCGGAGCAAGTCGGTCCGCAGAGGGTTTTCGCCGAAGCCCAACCATCGACGCCAGTCAGCATGGCGGCATACACGGAAGCGGTAAACGAGTTTACCAGGAACGCCACCGCTTTCATTGAACACGTCCCCCTTCTTACCAAGGCTCGGGATGCGCATGACAGAGCTATGAAGGCTAGCGCGGAAGTGCGCAAGGTCTTGGACAAGGGCGAGGAAGACCTTCGAGCACTCATGAACCACTTGATACAAGTGCTCAGCAGCAACGTGGTAATGGTCGCTCCCGACAAGAAGAGACCAGAGCCGATGCAACTCGAAACGATAAGAGGGGCCGACAAAGGCACCAGTAGTCTGAAAGCATTTCCCTGACGTCGCGAACAGGCCATAACGCTCGTTGAGAATCCGCCGACTGCGTCGATGAGACTAAAGGGAAACAATCGTTTCCCTACGGGCAGGTGATTACCGTGGACGCCTGAATCATCCTGGCGCTTGACCACGAACCGCTGAGTGGAAGGGTGGGATCCGAGGGAGCATAAGCGACGATCGGAAATGGTCCCGAATCAGTGCACTCGAACTGGAAGGGCTGGGTAGTCAGCGTGTACTGCTGGGGCGGCGGCGCCATGAGTTGAACGGACCACTCAACCGGGATCGAAGTAACTCTGGTCGGTGCACTGGAAAAATTTCCTGTCGCGACGAATTCAATCTGCTGGCCGTTCGCAGTCTGAGTCATGGCGATGGATTGAAGCCGGCGGTTGCTACTTCCGCAGGCGAGAGTCAACGAAGTCACGGGCAAAAAGATCATGAGGGAGCAGATCCTGTTCATCGCGATCTCCTTTTAGAAATCGTAAACCTAGAAGAGGTTACGGAGCAACCAGCGTATCGAAACGCAGCCGCCTGCTCAATTTATGCAAACCGGCGTCAATAGAAGCGCTCCCGGTCAGCCCGGTGGCCTCCGAATGCGTGGATCGTTCTGGTTCCAGCCGCAACCTCACCACTGTGAGGTACACCGCGCGGGATGAAGTATTCCTCGCCTGCCTTTACCGCAATCTGTCTTCCGTGAATGCCTAGCGTGTAGCAGCCCTGCACAACCACCATGTATTCGTCGTAGTCATGGACATGTTCCGCGGAGGTGGCGTTTTCACCGCAGGTCCAGAATGCCATTTGGTTTCCGTTTGCCCCATCGAACACGTAACCCTCAATCCCGGGCGTGGCCTGATTGGAGCGCGCGATTCTGTTGGCGGGATGCTTCATGAACTCAGGGAAGGCGTCCATGTCACAGCATGTTAACGCACTCTCACGGTCAACTGTTGTAACCGGGTGTCAGCACAAGCCTGCGCCATCTGTTCGCCTCGCGTCGGGTCGATGAGAGCGATGGGGCGTAGAGTCGAGTACAGGCGCAGTGACGGTAGTCTCCCGGTCTGCCGGTGGTTCATTGACTTGGCTTCGCCGCGCCACCCCATACGGCCCGGCCTGTCTCTCGCGAGTTGTCTTCGGACAACATTCATTCAACCGCGCGGCAGCCTCACTCTGATGCGCCAGAGAGAAGGCAGATTATTTCCAGCTAAAGGTGGCAAGAGCGCCGGCCGGCAGGGTGTAATTGAATGACTGGCCTTTGGAACTCACCGTGAACGTTCCAGCGTTGCCGGCGGAGTTCAGCACCAGCAGAACGATCGATCCATCGGGATTCTGAAAGGCTACATCTTCAATGCTGCCGGCGCCGAAAGTGTTCGAATCGATACGGTGCGCGCTCGGGACGACGAACTTTCCCAGATGTCCCAGGATATAGTACTCAGCGTTAAAACTGACATTGGCCGGCGAAACACTATCATCAATCGTCACTACGCCCCGGCAGTTGAAACAAGTGCCGTTCTTGGGGCCGGAGTTTTGATCGAGCGCTAGATTCCACAGCGAGACGCTCCGGGCCCAGTTGCGCGTGGCGCCGATCAGGAGGTGCTCGGCGTTCCAAACCAGGTCGCCGGCAAACGTCGTTGAAGTGATGCCCGAGCATTCTGTAAACCAAATGTCTTTGGCTGGCAACGCTGTTTTGACGGTCGATTGCGCGCTAGGCTCCCCGGCATAACAATGAAACGAACTGCCGGCGAGATATTGCGCGGCGGGACTGCCCAGTTCTGACTCCGGATAGGCCGTGTTGTCCCAATTGTGTTCGTAGGCGAAAATCTTCACATTTCCAAGTCCGGAAGTGCTTAGCGCTGGTCCGAGGTTAGTCGCGATGAATGAAGCTTCGTCGCTCGCGGCGAGGTATTCGGAGGGATATCCCGTAGTCGAGTAAAGAGGCTCGTTCTGTACCGATAGGGCATAGATGGGGATTCCCTGCTGCTGGTAAGCCTGCACGAAATCGACGAAATACTGCGCCAGACTTGGGAAGTAGGCGGGGTTCATGTTTCCGCCATTCATGGTTCCGGAATTCGGCGTTCCGCTCGACTTCATCCAGGCGGGCGGACTCCAAGGCAGCGCCACCACTTTGATGTTGGGATTGATGGAGAGAGCCTGCTTGACCAACGGGATGAGGTACGCGACATCGTGCGTGACTGAAAAGTTGGTGAGACTGGGATCCGTCTGGCCCGAGGGCATGTCGTCGTAACTATAGTTGCCACTCGCCGAGAAGTCGGTTGCGCCCATGGGCTGGCGCAGAAAGCTGATACCGATGCCAGCGCTCGGACTGAAGAGTTGTTGCATTAATGTAGTTTGTTGCGAAGCGCTAAGCTTGTTCCATATCAACCAGGCGGAAGAATCGGTCAGGGAACCGCCAAACCCATCCATCGGCTGATATTGACTTGTGGCGTCCACTGTAATGATGAGGCCGCTGGAGTTTCCACCGTTTCCGAAAGAGACGCTCGGCTGTGCTTGCAGCAACATCGCGCGATCACCGCTAGTTTCAACGACCTGTACAGTGTGCCCGCCGGACGTGGTTTGTGTGGTATCGCTCGAGCTGGGACAGCTACTCAAGAAAAGGCAGACGGTACATACCAACGCAAGGCGGAAGAGTCCCGCGATCTTACGCAGTTGGTCGCGAATGCGAGTTCGAATATCGGAAACAATCATCGCACCGTGTTGCAACATTCTTGCCTCTCGTCGCACGCTTCCCCCTGGCAATAGACGTTGCCGACAAGAATCTCATGCATGTCAAATCCCAATATCCTCATTTTCGCCGGCAAAGGGAACACCTTGTTCGTCTGTCAGCGGAGCGGCAAAGATGGGAAACGAAGCTGGGGAAGATGGGAATCCGAAGCTTCCCCCAGTCGCTGGTTTCGGCTACCCTAATGCGAGCATAGGATTGAGGCTTTGCGCCGGTCAGTCCGACCTTTATCCAGGTCGAAGGGAATCATGGGAAAACGTAGGGTTGGTGCGGTATTCGGAACGGTGTTGACGCTAGTCGCAGTGTCGGTGGTAGCGGCAGGAGCGCTTGCCGTCGGAGTTGCGGCGCAAATTACGCCACCTGCGAAGCCACTCCCCACTCTTACCCATGCCGATCAAATCCGCCGCTTGAGTCCTGAACAGGCTTCACTGGGCTATCCGGTGCTGGTTCGCGGCGTGATCACGATGGATGCTCCGGTGCCGGACTTCTTTGTTCAGGATGCGACGGCCGGCATTTATGTGGAGGGCAGCGTCTCGCCGAAGTATCCGCATCTGCTCAGCCAGTTCGTCGAAATTGAAGGAGTGACTGGGCCGGGCAAGTTCGCTCCCGTCATCCGCGAGACCCGGTTGCGCGTGCTGGGCAAAGGAGTGCTTCCCAAGGCACGGCTTTTTCCTTTCTCTGAGCTCGCCAATGGAAAACAGGACAGTCAGTGGGCCCAAGTACGAGGCATTGTACGGTCCGCGGCCGTCGATCGAACCTCCTGGCAGGAATCCGCCTTAGCCATGCGCATCGCGTCCGAAGGGGGTGAGTTCAACGTCCGCGTACCCATTGCCCACGAGCAAGATTTCTCTTCGTGGGTCGACAGCGAAGTCTTCATCGAAGGTGTTTGCGGCAGTCTGTACAACACCAACCGGCAACTGACGGGCATTCTGTTTTACGTTCCTCGCTTGAGCTTCATTAAAGTGGAAGCCCCGGCCACGGAAATTCTATTGTCCGCATTGCTGCGGTTTTCCCCGGCGGAGGGTACGCGCCACCGGGTGCGAGTCCGGGGCATCGTCGGCTACCAGCAGGGCAATGCCCTGTTTCTTCAGAGCCTGAGCAAGGGACTTCGCGTGCTCACTCAGCCGGGAGCTGCGCTCGAGATAGGGGATCTGGTTGAGGTGCTGGGTTTCCCTGCCATGGGGGACTCAGCGCCAATGTTGGAGGATGCTGTGTTTCATCGCCTCATCCACGATGTCCCACCACGGCCGGTGAAGCTGAACCTGGAGGCGCCGTGGGAGCAATTCGACGGTGCGCTCGTAACCACCAATGCGAAGTTGCTCAACCGCCAGGCTCGGCCGGACGGCCTAAGGCTTATGCTCCAGCACGGCGACGTGTTTTTTGATGCGGACGTTGCGCCGGGCGCGGCCGCGGAAGCGATGCGATCCATCCCCTTAAATAGCGAACTGCAGGTTACCGGCATTTGTTTGGTTCGTAGCGGCGGTCTGTGGCAGATCCCGCAATCGTTTCGCATGCTGCTGCGCGTGCCGCAGGATGTCGTCACACTCTCCACTCCGTCGTGGTGGAATTTGCGTCACACCCTCTGGCTGCTAGGCATGACCGGAGGCGTGCTTCTGGTCGTGATTGTCTGGGTCGTCGTGCTGGGGCGACGGCTGCAAGAACAGATGGCCGTAATTCGGCAGAAGTTGAGAAGCAGCGCAGTGCTCGAAGAGCGCAACCGCATTGCCCGCGAGCTTCACGACACGCTGGAGCAGGAACTGGCCGGGATTACGATGCAACTCGATCTGGCCACCGATTGCTTTCAACAAGCGCCGCGCGTGGCTCAGCAGGCGGTGGAAACGGCACGCGATATGAGCCGCCACAGCATGGTGGAAGCGCGCCGTTCAGTGTGGGATTTGCGCTGCCAGCTGCTGGAAAATGGAGACCTGGTTTCAGCGCTAGCGCAGATTGTCGAGCCACTGGTTCCGTGCGAGCAAACGAAAGCCGACTTCCAGATCGTGGGCCGCCCGGTACGCCTGCCCGGGCCCGTGGAAATGAACCTGCTCCGCATCGGGCAGGAAGCCGTGGCCAACGCCGTGAAACACGGCCGCGCCCGGCAGGTCTGGATCGAATTGCGCTACGAGCCTGTATCGGTTTGCCTCACGGTGAGGGATGACGGCCAGGGTTTTGCTTCCCGCCAGGCGTCACCGACGGGACATTTCGGACTTCTCGATATGCGGGAGCGGGCGCAGTCGATGGGAAGCCATTTGAGGGTGGAAAGTGAGCCCGGACGCGGAACTCGCATCGCCGTGGAGGTTCCTCTCCATCCCCCAGAAGGGATCGATGAAGAGCTCAAAGCCAATACGTATTCTGGTCGTTGACGATCACTTCATGGTCCGCATGGGTCTGTCTGCGTCGTTGAATGTGGAACCGGACATGGAGGTGGTGGCCGAGGCAGGAGACGGCAACGCCGCTCTCGAGGCTTACCGCAAACATCGACCCAGCCTGGCGATGATGGACCTCCGGCTGCCGGGGATGAGCGGTATCGAATGCACGGCTGCAATCCTTCGCGAATTCCCCGACGCCTGCATCCTCATGCTTTCCACGCACTCCGGGGAAGAGGAAATTTATCGCGCTATGCAGGCCGGGGCAAGGGGATACATCATCAAGAGCATCATCCGGGAGGAGCTTCTGCGCGCCGTGCGTGAAGTTCATCAAGGGCGGCAATATCTGGACCCGATCGTGGCTTCGCACCTGGCCGAGCGCCGTTCCCATCGCTCTTTGAGCGCTCGCGAACTGGAAGTGCTGCGGATGGTTGCCAAAGGACTGGGGAACAAGGAGATTGCGACTGCCCTGAACATCGCGGAAGTGACGGTCAAACTCCATGTGAGTCACGTCTTGGAGAAACTCAGCGTGAAGGATCGCACTCAAGCGGCGACCGTTGCCGTGCAACGCGGGATTATCTCGCTCGATTGAGGGAACGAATCTCCCCGAAACCTAGCTGTACGAAAGTAGTATTGACACTCAACGGCTAGTTGCATTCTATTAATGCGTTTGCACTACTCTGCCTCGGTCGTCGAGCAGAGGGGGGAGTGCATGCAAATCCGGGCGCGCGGGAAAGTCAATTCCCGAACGCGGCCTGGGACATCCGAGGGTCTCAACTCCGGCTGAAAAGTAAAACATGCAGTTGATAGGTACGCGATTCTGGGAGGCAGTTCCATGACGAACTTGCATCGACAGGTCCTGCCCCTTCTTCTGATCCTTGGAAGCGGGGCATGCTTTGCGCAGAGCACAAACTCAGGGGACATTCGCGGCAGCGTAACCGACTCTACGGGAGCGTTGATTCCCCAGGCGACGGTCACGGTTTTGAATGTCGACACCGGCGTATCGAAGGATTACCCCACCAATCAGGACGGTCTCTACGATACTTCCTCGATCGTGACGGGAAGCTACAAGCTCACATTCACGAAGGAAGGTTTCGAGAAACTGGTGCGCGGCCCCATCTCCCTGGAGGTCGGTTTCACCACGGTCAACGCCCAGTTGCAGGTCGGTTCCGCCGCACAGACGGTGGAGGTCACTGCGGACGTGCCTCTGCTGAAGACAGAGACGAGCGAGCAGAGTACCACCCTTGAGGCCAAATCGATGTCGCAGTTGCCCCAGGTCACGCAGGATTGGGAAAATTTCATGATCCTGCTTCCTGGCGCCAGCGGCACAGTCGGCGGTAACCAGGGATCGTCCAATCCTGGCCAGGAAGTGGCGATCAACGGGAATTTGCCTTACAGCAACATCCTGGCGGACGGAGCGTCAACCACGCTCTCGCACAGCCAGAATGCCAATCCCGCAGTCTTTGAGAACATCTCCGAACTGCAGATCAACACCAATAATTTTTCGGCGCAGTATGGTGTCGGCGGAGTCATCTTCAACCAGGTCACCAAGGGCGGTACCAACCGCTTCCATGGCGCGGCCTACGACTATTTCCAGAATAGCGCTTTGGAAGCATACCCCTATGAATTCGGCGCCTCGCCTGCGTCGCTGGGCCCCATCCCGTTTTTGCGCTACAACAACTTCGGCTTTGCCGTCGGCGGCCCGATCCTGAAGAAGAAGATGTTCTTCTACTTCGACTACGACCAGATCGTCGACCACGGCAACAATACCGCTAGGAATACCATTCCCAGTACCGCCGTCATCGCGGGAGACTTTACCGGCCTGCAGAACATCTACGACCCAACTACACAGACCATCGCGCACGATGCAGCGGGCAACCCATATCCTGTCCGGCAGAGCTTTGCCAGCGAATATGGCACAAACGCCGTCCCCGCGAGTCTGATGGACTCGTTGGCGGCAAAGGTCCAGCAGTTCTATCCGACGCCGACGGGCCATATTGCTGGTGGCGCGTTTGTTCCGCCAACGGGCGTGAACTCTGAGGGAATACCCGAGAATAACTTCTATGCGAGCTTGGTGCAATCTACGCCGTATCGGAAGTTCTTCGGCCGGTTGGATTACGACGTCACGTCGAACAACCGCATCACGATGTCCGACACGCAGAGCGACACTCCGGTGATATACCCAAGCACCGTGTTTGCCTGCCCTGTCAGTTGCCAATCCGGCGACGTGGACAACAACAACGCCCAAGTCACCGACGTTTGGAACATCAGCCCACGCACAATCAACGAAGTGAGGATGGGATTTACCGATCAGTTGAATTTCTTTGCAGATCTCGCCCTGAACAAAGGCTATGCCAAACAGCTGGGTTGGCAGTTTGCCCAGGCGGATGACTTTCCCAATATCCAGTTCACCGGTACCTATCCGTATGCGTGGATCTCTCCCAGCTCCAACGCAGTGTACAAGGAGTTCACCTTTGATCCCTCCGATGTGGTGACCATGATTCGCGGCAAGCACATCCTTCACTTCGGCGGAGAACTTTTGACCTACCAGAACAATTCCACCGCCTGGGGCAACATCAACGCCGGCACCTACCAATTCTCTGGCCAGTACACCCAGCAATGGGCACTCAATGCCCAAGGCATTGCTGGTCCAGTCGCCGGAACGGGCATGGAATATGCGGACTTCCTGCTGGGCTATGCGCAACAGTGGAACGCGAGTGTTGCACCCGAGTTTGGTGCGCGCATGAAGACCCCGCAGATGTTCGTTCAGGACGATTGGAAGCTGCGCCCGAATCTTACCCTGAACCTGGGTCTGCGCTACCAGATCAACCACGGCTGGAACGAAGTCCACAACAATGAGTCTAGTTTCGACCCAACTCTTATCAATCCGGCCACCAATACCCCGGGCGCCTACTGGTTCGGGACTACCCACGCCAATGGCCGCACCTCCTTGCAGGCCAATACCTTCAACACTTGGCAGCCGCGCTTAGGCTTCGCCTGGGCACACGATCCCAAAACCACCCTTCGGGGCGGGTTTGGATTCTACTCCTATACCTGGAGCCTGGATACCTACGGTGGAAGCAACACCAACTATGGAATGGGCGCCGAAACCCTTTCGTCTGGTAGTGATATCGACCAAACCAACGGCATCACTCCGATGACCGCACTTGGTGGCGCCGGGACCGTCTGCGCCGCCCCGCTCCCAACCGGTGGCTGTTCGGGATCCACACCCTTGCCCTACTCGGCGGCCTCTGCGGATCCGACCCGGTTCAACGGCCAATCGGCGGGCTACATCCAATACCACACCCCGGTGCCCAGAATCCTGGAATGGAACGTCTCCGCGCAACGTGCGCTTGGGGCTGATTTTGTGACCGAAGTTGCTTACGTGGCCAGCCACGGATCGGGTTTGAACTTCCCTACCGATCTCAACCAAGTGCCGCAGAATTCGCTGTCGTCGAATGATGTGCCGTCGGGCCGCCCCTATCCGCAGTACCAGAGCATCAGTGGCAGCACCAATAATGCAGTCTCCAACTACAACTCGCTGCAGCTGTCCGTCACCAAGCGCATGACTCACGGCGTGGGGCTCAGCTTCAACTATGTCTGGTCGCACATGCTGGACGACATGGATTCCTCAGGATGGGGAAGCCACGCCGGCCCGCAGGATTTTCAAATTGCAAATAACCCGGCAGCAAACTACAGCAGCTCCAACTTCGATGTCCGCCAGGCCTTCAAGGGCTACGCGGTCTACATGCTTCCCATCGGGCGGGGCCAGAGGTTCCTCAATAGCAATCGCCTGGTGGACGGCGTGATTGGCGGTTGGCAGATTTCCGGCACGATCGTTCTGTCTACCGGAAATCCGTTCACCGTAACGAATTCCCAAAATAACACCTATGCGCAGGCAGGTGCGTCGTTTCCCGATCGGGTTCCGGGAGTTCCCCTCTACCCTTCAAACAAGAGCATCCTTGACTGGTTTAACCCAGGGGCTTTCTCTCAGCCCGCAAACGGAACTTTCGGCAACGTACCCAGAAACAGCCTCTATGGGCCGGGACTCAATGAGGTGAACCTCTCCGGCAGCAAGACATTTTCTTTGCCGTGGGAGGGAGTGAGCATTCAGATTCGCGCCGATGCCCAAAACGCGTTCAACCATCCCAGCTTCGGCGTGCCCGGCGACATCAGCCTCGGCGGCTCCGCCGGCCCCGGCACCCCGTACACGACAGCTGCCACGGCCCTCAATACTGTAACGGTTCAAGGACGCAACGTGCAGCTTGGGGTTCGTCTCACGTTCTAACTTTAATCGGTTTTGGGCCTGGCTAAAGAGACGGCGATTCTTTCGCCGTCTCTTCTTTTTTGCTTCATACTCATGACTTAACGAACTCTATCTCGGATGGTTCAGAATGATTGCGAAGCTTGGAGTTGCCGGGTTCGTTCTGTTGCTGAGCGCTGCGGCCGGTTTCTCTCAGATGACGGAAGACAAGCAGCAGGAATTTGCGGCGCACATGCAAAAGGCGCACGGCTACCTCGAACAAAAACAGCCTGCCCTCGCGATTCCGGAGTTGCAGGCCGCGGTGGCTATCGATCCTGAAAATGTGGACGCTCAAGCCAACCTGGGCGTTCTGCTGTTCTTTCAGGGAAAACCAGCCGATTCCATCCCACACTTTCGCGCTGCGCTGAAGCGGGAGCCCGGCCTGGCGAAGATTCAAGGATTGCTGGGAATGGCCGAGAGTCGCACGCTCGATTTTACCGATGCGCGCAAGGATATGGAGACCACTTTGCCTTCGCTCCAGGACCGGCGCTTTCAAGTCCAACTTGGTCTGGAGCTCGTCGGTCTCTATACGGAAGGTGGTGACCTGGAGAAAGCGGCGGCCACCCTCGCGCAGTTGCGAAAGGCAGACCCCTCTAACACAGAGGTGCTCTACGCTGCCTACCGTACTTATTCCGATCTGGCGGGTGAGTCGATGCTCGCCCTGTCGCTGGCTGCGCCGGACTCGGCTCAAATGCACCAGCTGCTGGCTCACGAAGATGCCAGGCAGGGAAACACCACAGCCGCCATCGCGCAGTATCGTAAGGCGATTGCCATCGATCCGCATCTTCCCGGCGTTCACTTCGAATTAGCCGAACTGCTCCATACTTCGACGGACGAGATCGTGAGAAGAGAAGCCGAACAGGAATACCGTGCCGCGCTGCGGGAGAATCCGCAGAACGAGAAATCGATTCTCAGGCTGGCGGAAGTTGACGCGCAAAAAGGAAATATCGAGCAGTCTTACCAGGAATACACGAATGCTGTCGAACTGCAGCCGGGCGATGCGGATGCAAAGCTGGGCTTGGCCAAGACGTTGATTGCGATGAATCAATCGGACAGGGCGCTGGCGCTGCTCGAACAGACAGTGCAACTTGAGCCGACCAACGCTACTGCGCACTACCGCCTGGCGACACTCTATCGCAAGATGGGGCGCGTGGACGATTCCAAGAGCGAGATGGATCTCTACAAGAAATTCAAGGAGATGAAAGAGAAGCTGCAGGCGCTGTATAAAGAGTTGCAGGTTCAGCCCAAGGAGATTCGTGCGGACGAGCAGGAGGAACAGTAGGATCGGAGTGCGGCGGATTGCCATAGCATCGAAGGCGGGGTTCGCGTTTTTCCGATCGTGCATGGCGCTTTTCGTCTTGTGCGCCGCGGCAAAAGGCCAGATGGGAACGCCCACCCCGCTGCCGCCTGCGGAACGCCAAAAAGCAGAGGTCGAGAGTAAGGCAACCGGCGCCCTTGCCAACTATCCTCATCTGGTCGACATCACGGATTCCACGGGTATTCATTTCGAACATCAGTCAAGTCCTGAGGCGAAATATATTGCCGAATCGATGAGCGGCGGAGTTGCGCTGATCGACTACGACCGCGATGGCTGGCCGGACATTTACTTTACGAATGCGCAGAGTGTGGAAATGGCCCTGCATGGCGTCAAGGCGCGGAGCGCGTTGTTTCACAACAACCACGACGGGACATTCACGGATGTGACCGAGAAAGCTGGCGTAGGCTATCCCTGCTGGACGATGGGCGCTGCGGTTGGCGACTACAACAACGACGGCTGGCCTGATCTGCTCGTGACTTGCCTGGCAGGCGTAGTGCTCTATCGCAACAACGGCGACGGAACATTCACAGACGTAACCAAAGCCAGCGGCCTGGCCGCCGACTCTGGTTGGGCGACGGGCGCGGCTTTTGGAGACTATGACGGCGATGGCTGGGCCGATCTGTTTATCTCGCACTACGTGGAGTTTCGCCTGGACGATCTGCCTGCATTCGGTTCCGGCAAATCGTGTAAATATCTGGGGCTCGATGTGCAGTGCGGGCCGCGCGGATTGAAGGGATCTCCCGACAATCTTTACCACAATAACGGGGACGGAACCTTTACCGATGTATCGAAGAAGTCCGGAGTGGACGATCCCGCACGACGCTATGGCCTGACTGCTGTCTGGTCCGATTTCGACAACGACGGAAAGCTCGATCTGTTTGTCACTAACGATGGACAGGCGAATTATCTATACCACGGGGACGGCACGGGAAAATTCGCGGATGTCGCTCTCACTTCCGGCGTGGCCGCGAACGAAGACGGACTGGAACAGGCCAATATGGGAGTCGCTCTCGGCGATTATCTGCACACCGGTTGCATGTCTTTGCTGCTTTCGCACTTTGACAATGAGTACGCTGCCCTCTATCGCAATGATGCGGGGGTTAAGAATAAAGCGGTGAACGATGCAGGGACAAGCGACGGAGGGATGAACTTCACCGACACATCGATTGCCTCGGGCGTTGCCAGAGGCACACAAGGCTATGTGGGTTGGGGTGATGCTTTTGTAGATTTCGCCAACAATGGCTGGTTAGATTTTTTTCTGGTCAATGGACACGTGTACCCGCAGGTGGATCAGGCTCACACCGCCGCCAGATATCTGGAGCCTAAGCTTCTGTTTGTCAATCAGCACGATGGAACCTTCAGGAACGCCAGCAAGCTGGTAGGCGAGGCGATTCAGATCCCGCAGGTAAGCCGTGGACTTGCTTTGGGCGATCTTTTCAACGACGGCAGGATGGAGACGGTGATTGAAAATCTGGTGGGGCAGCCGATGATTCTGCGTCCCGAAGGTGGGCCGCAGAATCATTGGATCAGTTTTCAACTGGAAGGTGCAGCAGGAAAGATCAATCGTCTGGCGTTGAATGCTCGCGTGCGAGCCACAGCCGGAGACCTGGTGCAGTTGGGCGAAGTCCGCAGCGGCGGAAGCTATCTGTCACAGCATGATCTGCGGATTCATTTCGGGTTGGGCAGCCATGAGCGCCTCGATCAGGCCGAAGTCTTGTGGCCAAACGGAAAAAAGGAAACGCTCACCGACCTGGCTGCTGATCGCTTTTATGTGGTGCGTGAAGGGCAGGGAGTGGTCTCCAGCAATCTACCTGAGCATCGCGTCAAGCTCCCTTAATATGATTGTCGGCGTTGTAAATCGTCTTCGGGCAATCCTGCTTTTTACGGCGTTGTTGGCTGCCGGAGCTGATATTCGCGCACAGAACACGAACCGGCCCGCCGAATCCCCCCTGACGCGCCAGTTCCACCAGGCCCTCAGCCTCGCCCAGCACGGTGACCGGCAGGAGGCAATGAAACTTGTCCTCCGCTTGCTCGAGCAGCATCCAGATTTTGCGCCTGCAATCAAGCTGAAAGGCATGTTGCTGGAGGAGGCAAGCCGACCCGCCGAGGCGGCGGCAACCTATGAGGAGGCTCTGAAACTCGCGCCGAACGACGGCGATCTCCTGCTGAAAACAGGTATCTACAAACTGACCGCGGGGAAAAAAGAAGAAGCCCTCAGGCTACTGCAGCGCTGCATCCGGATTCTTCCCGGCGATGGAGACGTAGAGTACTATCTGGCCCAGGCCTATCACCTGAACGGCCAGGATGAGCTGGCGCTGCGCGCCATCCGGCAGAGTTTGAAGGCCGAACCCGACAATGTATCAGTGTGGCAAAAGTACGGAGAACTGCAATGCGGCGCGGGCGATTGCGCGGCCGGGCTGAAGTGGCTGCTGAAGGCACAGCACTCGGATGCTACGCTGCCGCGGATTGATTACGACATTGCAGCGACCGATTACAAATTGATGGATCTTGCCGGCGCCGCGCAGTATGCCGCGCGCGCAATTCAATCCCAGCCCGACGACGTGACCGCCTTGCAACTGCTGGCGACCGCGGACGTGAAGCTCGCCAAATGGCAAGAGGCCCGGGAAGCATTTCAACGCATCCTCACATTCAAGACCGACGATGTTGAGGCGTTGTTGGGGCTTGGACAATGCGAACTGGAGCTGAAGCACTATCCGGCGGGCGTCGATAAATTGCAATCCGTTTTACAACTGGACCCTACGCGCTTAGTGGCGCATTTCTATCTATCGCGGGCGTTTGCCGCAATGGGCAGAACGTCGGACGCGCAACACGAGGCAGCACTTCATCAGCTGATGATGGAACAGATGACGTTCGTCCGCTCTACGGAAAGTGATGAACGCGAGAGCCCGATCAAGGCTCAGGCCCGTCAATTGCTGGCAGATCATCGCGAAACGGATGCGTTGCAGTTATATCGGGATCATTTCAAGGGAACTGCCGCCACTGCTGCGGATGCCTACGTATTTGTCGGAAAAACATATCTCTTTATGGGAGAGACGGAAGCTGGCGTGCGTAACCTTCACCATGCGCTAGAGATTCAGCCCACCGTTCGAGGAGCTTATACCTACGAAGGAATCCTGGCGCTGAAACTGGGCGACCTGAGCGCGGCCGAAAATGATTTCCAAGCGGAACTCGCAAACGACCCAAACTATCAGCTAGCGATTGCCGAGTTGGGAGAGGTCCGTTACCACCAAACACGCTGGTCGGATGCTGCCGAACAGCTGGCGAAGTCGAGAACAACGACTCCCGAATTGCTTTACATGCTTTGCGATTCCTACTTCCATGTGGGGAAAGTGTCGGATGCCGACTTGACTGCCGAAACAATGGCGGCGTACGGAAGAAACAACTCTGAAGTCATGAAGGAGCTGAACGAGCTTCTTCTACGTAATGGGCAGATGGAGTTGGCGCAGCGCTTGTCGGCCAATCGCGCGCAAAAATAAGTTCAGTTCGGATCATGGCGCAGTTTCCGTCACGGTCAGAATCTGATCCGCCTTGACATTCTTCAAAACCTGCTTAATGCCGCTCGGCCATGTGAGTTCAATCGCGTCTACGACGCTGGCCGAGCCCAGCCCGAAGTGTACGCGCTTATCACTCGACGAGTTGTAGCTGATCGCAGTTGTTGCCTGGTTGTACTGGGTGCCCAGAGAAGTTGTTAGCTTAACTTTCGTTCCCAGACCGTCACGGTTGGATTTCACTCCGACCAGTTTCAGAATGATCCAGTGATTCCGGCTGCTGGAGCGGTTCATCCAAAGCTCCGGCGGGCCGTTCAGCACCGTAACGACGACATCGATCTTGCCGTCGTTATTGAGGTCACCGAAGGCCGCGCCACGATGCGGAGCTGCGACCGAGAACGACGCTCCGGCCTTCGAACTCGCATCCTCGAAGGTCAGGCCGCCTTTGTTGCGAAATACTTGATTGGGAAGGGCAAAGGGCCTGTGCGCCAACTCCACGGCATTGTCAAGAATGTCGGAGTTGGCCGTGAACAGATCTTTGTTCCCATCATTGTCGAAATCGAAAATCCCCACTCCCCAGGCGGTTGAGCGGCTCGTCAACACGCTGAGTCCTGCCGTGCTGCTGACATCCTGAAACTGACCCTGCCCTAGATTCTTATAGAGAGGAAAACCTTCCCGAAACATGGCGGTCTCGAAGATATCCGGCCTGCCATCGTTGTCGATATCCCGAAAATCCGCGCCCATGCCGGCTATGGCATTGCCGTATGCGTTGTACGCAACCCCGCCGAGTGTCGCGACATTGGTAAAGGTTCCATCTCCGTTATTGTGAAGAAGATAGTTTTCGAAGGTATCGTTGGAAACGAAGATGTCGGTAAATCCATCGTTGTCATAGTCGGCAAACGCCAGGCCCATCCCTTTGCCAACATACTGGGAAATGTGGGACTTTTCCGAGACATCGGTAAAAGTGCCGTCACCGTTGTTGCGATAGAGGAGGTTTGGCATCCCCAGAAAATCGACAGGCGAGCAATACGCCGGAAGTCCTTGCTGAACGCAGTGAGTTGCAGTTTTGAGGTTGTAATTGAGGTAGTTCACAACAAAAAGATCGAGCCGCCCGTCGTTGTTGTAATCGAACCATCCGGCTGCCACAGACCAAGCTTTGCCGAGCTCGGGAACGATACCGCCAACGCCCGCCTTCTCCGTCACGTCGGTGAAGGTGCCGTCCCCGTTATTATGGAGAAGCTGATTGCGATTGACGCCGGTGACGTAAAGGTCGACAAATCCGTCATTGTCGTAGTCGCCGGTGGCCACGCCCATCGAATAGCCGACGCCCTGCACGCCGGCTTTCTCCGTCACATCGGTGAAGGTGCCGTCCCCGTTGTTGCGGAACAGGCGGTTGTAGTAACTGGGATCGTTCTTTTCCAGCGATGGGAGGGCCGCGCCATTGGTCACGAAAATGTCCAGTAAACCATCGTTGTTGTAGTCGAACAGCGCGACTCCGCCAGTCATGGTTTCAAACGTGTAGCGCTGCGGACTGACGCTGTTCTTGAGCGTGAACTTGATATTCGATAGTTCGATGACGTTCTCGAACTGGATGGTCGATGCGGCGGGCTGCGTATTCGCGGACTTCTGGCTGGGAGCCGCTCCGCGGGGCTGGGCTGAGTGCTGCGGCGCGGTCGTGGCAAGCGGGAAGACAGGTAGGACTCGGGCAGACCCGCTGGGAACGCCCCCGAGCAGGCAAACCGTTAGCTTAGCAGCGAAAACGATTCCGGTGGCGCCCAGCGTGACTCCAGTTTTTCCGCGATGTGGGTAACAGTGCTGTCCCGAGTCAAGAGCAAACAACACGTAATTCTTCTAGAACGAACGCTGATTTTACCAACCGCCGGACCTAGGGATGAATAGCGAAATAGAGACCGTTTCTCCTCTTCGTCCCCCCAAGGTAGTGGATGGGCGCTTCTTGTCTGCTTCTCCCTTGCCCGTTGAGACGGGTTGGCTGGCAAGGTCGGCGCGGATTTGTTCAAGTCGATCTTACCGTCGCCGATGCTCGTCTCTCGCCTTCGAGAAAGACAGCTTCGCCTCGCTCCGCAGTATAGCTGTTGGCAGAACGAATAGCGTCCGGTGAATCTTGTCCCGGGTTGAAGTGTCGGGTTCGGTTGGCCTCATCCCTCAATAGCTCAGCCACGTTCCCCCACGATTCTTCTCACGATCATCGTAATGACGATCATCGTATTCTCAATTCGTAGGTGTTTATCGCAAAGGTAGACGGTCCGGGCCGGGCCACGGATTGAAAAATACAGAAAGAGTACTTCGGTAATCTTGTCCCAAATTGCCCCATATCTGCACCATGGTAGCGAGAAACAAAAGGCGCTCGGCACAGTCACGTGGGTAGTAAGGGGACGGACGCAACCCTGACGCGTGTGTCTCTGACAGCACCCGGGAGGTGAAAATGAAAGGAATGGTTGCAGCGATTGCGTTCGCGTTGACTGCGCAGGTGCTCATGGGCCAGACCGGGCCGCGTGCTCCGCTGGGAATCGCTTTGGATTGGACGCACCATCATCTCCTCTATCCGGATTCGAACGACTTTCGCGCGATGGCTAAAAGCCGAACAGATCCGCGCTCGGTTCAGAATTGGTATCTCCGGCACCGAGAGGCCTGGTGGCCGGAACGCCATCCGGTGCCCGGCAAGCGCAGCCGCAGAGACTGGAATGTGCCCCTAACGGCGTCCCCTTCGACGTACGGCTTTGAGCCCCGGTTCGACTTTTCATTCGACATTAGTCCGGACATAGGGTACGGAAGCCTCAGCACAACAGACATTGGCAATGGTGAATTCCTTGCCACCGCCGGCAGCCTTACGGTGACCGGCGGTCTGGAAGTCGGCACGTACCCCTTGTATCCAGGTGGGCCAGGCATCGTCACAAGCCCAAGCGGGTTCTTTTTGTACGATAGTGTTCTTTATCCCTCAACCAACCCCGCGATCGATGTCGACGGCCTGCTCTTCCTCGGCAGCGGCTTGGAGATCAACATCTGGGGCAACGGTCCCGATAGTTATACATTCGATAATAATGCAAACGGTACCCAGGATGTGGGGGAACCATTCACGCTCAACGAGGCGCCGGGCGGAGGCCAGACCTTCCCCGCCAAATTTGTGTTTGACGTGACCGCGGCCCCCAGCTGCGCGAATGATTTCGTAGCGATCGGCATCCCAGCCAACCCCGCGTCGGGTGGCCAAGCCAACCTCGTTGGCGTCAACAATCTTTATAGCGGGGGCACTGGCGCACTGTGCTCGACCGGGCCGACGGTGATGTTCGCCTACGCCTCAGGCTCCGGACAAGTCCCCGCCTCCGTGGTCCTTTCACAGACTGGGAAACAAATCGCCTATATCGAGAATCTCCCCACCGGCAGCTCCTACTTCCATGTTCTGACCCTCGGGACGACGGGAACCAATGGAACCAGCGCGACGGCGGCGGTCGTGCCGGGCGTCACCGGGGGCAACAACGCGGTGGACCGGAGAGTGCTGCTTTCGCCCAACGGCGGCACCACGAACCAAAGCTCCACCAATAGCGTCTTCGTCGTTTACACGCCCAACGATGCCAATGATGTCGCCTACGCCACCACCTACAGCAGCGCCGGCACTGGCTCGGGCTTTCTATATAAGATCAGCAATGTATTCAACGGCAGTGCAACCCCAGCGATCGTTTGGAGTTCGTCCATCAATGCGGTTCCGTCAACTCCGGTATACGATTCGGTATCGAACAGAATATTTTTTACCGACGGCGACGGTCGCATCGATTACGTCACGGACACCGAATCGTCACCGTCGGTTGTCTATAGCGCGGTATTGGCGAACGGCAACACGGCCGAGAATCCAGTAATTGTCGACAGCACCAATCAAAAGGTCTACGCTTCCTTCGACTCCAACGGAAGCAACGCCATCGTTGTGCAAGCCCCAACGAGCATGGCCAGCACAGTCTCAGTAGCCGTGGGCACACAGAGTACAACCTACGCGTCGCCCTACGGCCCGGACTTTAACAACGCCTGGTACACCGGTTCGGGGGCCCCTCTCATGTACGTCGCTGGAACCGGAACGGGAATGCTTCCGACCCTGTATAGCGTCGGATTCAACAGCAGCGGCGTGATGAACAGCAGCGCGGAAGCCTCGGCGGCTCTGGCTAGCGACACGGCAGACTCCTCGGCGGTTACGGAGTTTTATGACGCTGCCCTGCAGAAAGATTATCTTTTCGTGGGTGTCACGAACAATTGCATCGCTACCACGGGCGGAGGAACGGCCGGCTGCGTCATACGCTTAGACGTCACCGATGGCTTTCCAACGGTCAATGCGGGCAGCACCGCGCTGGCCGCTGCCGGAGGAACAAGCGGCATCATCGTGGATAACGACAGCAGTCTTACCCAAGCTTCGAGCATTTACTACGGGACCAAAACCGGGGGGACCCTGGTCAAAGCCACGCAGTCCGGGCTGAACTGACGCGAGTGCTCGGAGCTCGCCTCCCACGCTGTCACTTGCCCGCCGTCATTTATCTCCAGCCCGTTCCTTACTTCAATGCGGCCTGCGAGGCTTGCACGGCCGTACCTCCCGTAAGCGTCGAAAAATAGACCTGCGATGTGTGCATCGTGCCCGGCGCCACGGTGTTGTCAATCACGACTCCGCTTGCACCCCCACCCGCAGCCAGAGCAGCCGCGGTGCCCGTAGGAAGCGTTCCGCCCAGAGTTGTGGGCACGGAAAAGGACATCAAACACCCTGTATTGCTCGGACAATTCACCGTAGCAGACGTGGAACCCAAGGATTGCACGCTGAGGAATATCAAGTCGGTGCTGGCGCTAAACACTTCGGTCACCGCAGAGCAGGTGGTATTTGCGGTAGAAACAGCCAAAACACTCGTACCGCTGGCGGCTATCGCATTGGATGTGATCCGAACCTGGTAAAGCGTCGCGTCCGCCGAGGTGTTACCGCAGACGTACAGATTGCCGCTGGGGCTGCTGCCGCTGCTCGAAGTGAAGTAGACGTTGTCGAAGGCACCCGCGAAGACCGGAATCCCCGCCGTCGTCGAGGCCGTGCCAACCGTTGATTCCGTTCCGCAAGCGTGGTATTTGAAGTCTCCTGCCCCGGTGCCAACTGTCGTAGAAAACTGGATCACAGCGCTGTTGCCGTTGCCGTCATTCCCCAAAAATACATAGACCGTGCCGGCGGAGGAATCGACAATCGGCGCATCCACCCTCATGGCTTGCCCATCTCCGGAACTGCCGGGTGCATGACACGCGGCAGGCGCAGTGTTCGTCGGACCCAGCACGAGTGACGGCGTTGGCGTTCCAATCACGGTAACTGTAGTGCCATTGCCGTTCATGACCCCGGTGCAGGCGGAGGTTGCGCACACCGCTGCCAGGCGTCCGCCGCTGTCATCGGGGGTTATCCGGTGGGAGGTCGTCACGAAGACGTTCCCGCTCAGGCTGTCGAAAACCGGACTGCTCAATCTTGCCGTAGCCACCTCGACCGGCCACGGAGCTGGAGTTGCGACCACCGTCTCCGCCGGCGTTCCCGCAAACACTCCGGTGAACTTGTGGAGATAGCCGGCGTCGTCACCCACGTAAAGCGTATCGGAACCGGACGTATAGTCATAATACGGCGCGGAATAGGAATCGGTCGGGGTGGGATCCAGGGTCGCGGTAGCCTGAAAAGGGATGGCCGTCATGCATGGTGCGCTGCAGCCTCGATAGCTCCCCACCACGGTGCTGGCGAGAACCATCGGGGCGGCGGCGGTCTGCGTGGCGGAAGCGCTCCATTTCAGCATCACCAGTGTCGCAACCCCAGCCTGGGTTTGCACGAAAGCCACTTGGTTGCCGTCGAGGGAAAAAGTCACCGAAGTGCTAATTGTTCCGCCCGTGTCATACGCCCAGTACACCGAGGGGACGGTTCCGGTGCATCCGACGTACAGATTGTTATAGGCGATAATACTTGCCTGCCCAGTCGCGCCCGCCAAGCTGGTATTGAAGACCACAAAATCTTTGGCGCAGCTTGCGGTCGTCGCACTGAACGAGAATTTCGCGGGATACTGGCCAGCGCCTACCGTCGCGCCCGTGCCCATGCTCTCGCTCCAATCCGCGTTGAGGTCGCTGTGCAATCGATGTCGACTGGGCCGCCGTTCGATATTGCGGCGCAACCACTGCTGAAGATAACGCGGATTCTCGGACAGATGGAGAGCCTCTCTGGGCGATCGGGGGGCGGAAAACACCATGTGTCGGTGGCTCCAGTCCGTCGGAATTCCAATATGCCCTTCGTCCTGCGCCAGCAGACAACTGGGCCCCATCACCGTCAAAAGCGGCAGCAAAATCAGCAACCTCGAGGCGCCGGGTCCGCAGCCACTAAGCCTTGGCTTGAGTGCATCGCCGTTCGACATAGGTTCACCTCGACATAGTGGCCAACTGCTTGCATGCAGCATGGCCGCTTATCCCAATGAATCCTTCAGCAAGGAAGGATGCTATCTTCTCCCGAAAAAGGTTGGTTTCCTGTTGAGCTAGCGAAGGATTGAATTTGAATCAGCGGAGCTGCGAAGTCTGCTCGCGTCCGTCGCAGCATGTTTGCCGAGGGTATGCCTGTTCTTTGGAAAGACTTCTCGCAATCTGCGGTCGATGGCCCGCGCATGCTGCCCTCCATGTAGGCCAAACCGGGGCAGCGCGTGCAGGTTCCGACATGGGCGCAACCTGAACAGACCGTAAGATCTTTGGCGCGTATGGATCGCACTTCCTTCAACTGCGAAGAATGGCGCCAGATGTCGAGGAATTTCTGCCGACGCACATTCCCGCTGGGAAGAGGGAATTGCACGCAGGGAAACACGTCGCCGTAAGGAGAAATGTAGCAGCCGGTGTGACCCGCGCTACACGGGAAACCCTCCATGATATCTTCGCCCGGCGCAGGCGGAGGCGCGCAGAATTCTTCCACATCGCCTACCAGTTCCGGATTATGGAATACCTGCTTGAGTTCAGACCCTGGAATTCGCAGGGCGAGGATGGATCTGTCTCCGTCCATTTTCGGCGTAATCGTGGGGTCGAGAGTGTAAGCCACTCCCAGGTCCCTGGCCAGCGCGATCACGCCGGGCTGATCGGCGAAATTGCCCGCCATCAGAACGTTGGCGATGGTGACCTTGAGTCCCTGCGATTTCAAAAAACGAATCGCCCGGATGGTTCGCTTCAATGAACCCGGCAGTTTTGTGATGGCATCATGAACTTCCGGCCGATGCGAGTAGACGCTGATCTGTATCTGCTCAACGCCCAGCTGGCGAAGTCTCGCGGCTTCCTTTTCGTGGATCATCACCCCGTTGGTTTTGACCTTTACGTTGAACAGCAGTTGCCGGGCCCGCTCTACGATTTCAAAAAAGTCCCGCCGCATCAGAACTTCACCCCCGCTGAGGGACAGGAAGAAAACCCCGGCATCAGCGAGTTGGGCAAGCACGTCGGTAATCTCCGCCGTCGTCATCTCGCCATGATCATCGTGATCCAGATAGCAGTGCACACAGCGCTCATTGCAACGGTAGGTGATATCAAAGTGAACGCTGAGGGGCACGCCCAACTTCAGCGCCTTTTGATTCATCTCAGCGAGAAGGCTCATTGGCTCTCCACAGCCAGCCAGAGTGGCTGGTCCGACACCAGCAGGATGCCGTGTTGTGAGAGTTCGTCAACGAAGCGCTCGGCGCCGCGTTGCGCCTGTTCCCGGTCGACATCGAATTCCCGGCAGATCTTGTCGGCGACGATTTCTGACAGAGGAGTGCACCCATCCGCAGCCTGCCAAATCGCGGAAGCAACTTCATTGAGAGTGAAAAATGTCGAATCTGCGGTCGACATGATCATGACTTCGCCGCCGAGTAGGCGGGAGGCAATCTCCGAGCTTCGCGAAATGTATTTTTCGGCCATTTCGATCTGTCGACCTGGCGTATCTAGCATATTATGTCCCAAACTCGCTGGTCAGGGACGAACACTAAGCGCCGAATGGGAACCAAACTTGCAAACTCGCACGCCGACTGAAAAACGAGCTCCACCAGCGCCGGATCATCCGCAAAAAACAAGATATTCCTCAGCAGTCGCTGCACGGCTTCGGTGGCGCCCACCGGTTCGATCCGATTCTGCAAACCTTTCTCGAGCAAAAACAGAGCGCTGAGCGGTGCCGATTGGTTTTCGCCAACCCGCGCCAACTCTCCCGCAAAAGGTGTCCCGCAGGCCAGATACCGATTGCCCTGGCGCCGCACGTACGAGATCTCGTCGGTAAGCAGCGTTGTATCGGGGGGGGCCAGGCGGGAAATTGTTGTCTTGCCTGCGCCGGAAATCCCGGAAAACAGAAAAGCCTTCCCGTTGCGAATCGCGCTCGCGGCATGAACCAGGAAGCCTCCTTGCCGCGCCAGAACGAGACTGTGAACGATGCGCAGGACGGCATCGATGGCGTAGGGGCTGGGCGATTGACGGATGTGACCACGGCTGGCCTCCGGACTCCAGCGCGCGCGGAAATCGCCCCGCCTCAGCAACCACTCGCCGGCCTCGATCTTCACCTCGAGTTCATCGTCAATATCATCCCGGGCAGAGGCCGCATCCGATGGCTCGTACAGATCGATGTCGAACTCCAATTGCGAGTGCGGCGAGGTCCCGACAAAACCCGCGTAGCGATTCTCGATCAGCCGGCGAAATGAGGGGTCGTGGGTTCGCATCGCGATCGGCATTCCGCCGATCTCGATCGATACAGTCTCTTCCGCGGTGCTGGGAAGGGTAGTCATGGATGAGAAGTGTGAGAGGGAGAGATGGCGGGTAGCCCGCGTACTGCGCCGTACACGCTCCGAAAAAACCGTCCCGCGCGGGTAGAGCCTGCTTGCAGGCTAGTGGCACGAATACGCAACGCCAGACCGCGGAATCGATCCGAGCGGCACAACATCCACGCCAGAGCGGAATGGCGCAGCGAGAGTCGCCGATTCGGAATGAAACTGCGATTGCCACGGCGAATACGAGCCACCCGGCCGAGCAGCTCAGATACTGCAGCGGGAGGATCGTCATGGGGCATTGCGTCACCCCGCGTAATCAAGGAAAAGCAATCTTGACCTCGCCGCCTTTCAACCAGACGATGAATAAAGAAGCGATGGTTGCACAGAACCAAAACGATGTCGCCAGCAATGACCTCGTCGTAGGCGACGCTTTCAATGGTGAGCAGGTCCCCCGCCCACACCGTGGGAAGCATGCTGGTTCCCCATGCCTTGAGTTGAACCGAGCCGTGGGAGCGAAGCATCTCGGCCGCAAGACCAAGTTTCGCATCCTCGCGAGTTTCGAGCATGGATGACATGGATGGCAGCGCTACGAACTATGCCGGTTGAACTTGCAACTAAACTCCGTGGGTTGCACTTTACCGCAGGACAGCGCCATCGTCTCAAAAACCTTCTCATGCCGGAATGCAGGTTCTTGATAGGGCTTTTTCGCCGCAGGGCGGTTCTCGACTGCATTTTCCTGGTTCGCGTTCCGGTCTTGTTCAGCCATCATGAATAAAGGGTATCAGCCCAAACCGCAGGATCCGCGCCCGACTGCGTACCGCTGCTTTACTTAGAATACGACAAGAAACGCATATGTCCGAGTGTCGTTGGTGATGCTCCTGCGCTGGCTTGCCCGCCCCCCTCGCATCGAAGCGGCTGCGTCGCAGCTGTTCTCCAATCCGGGTCGATCTGGTCCTCGCACAAACAACCAAGTCGCTCCCCTCACAAATTCCGCTGCGGGGATCGAGTTCTGCGATGAAAGAACCGTTGTTGAAACGAAGTCGACCGCCACTGGAAAAGTTGAGCCTCTTCGAGCGACTATCGTGAAGCGGCAGAGCAACGGAGATTATTGTGCTAATCCGATGTGCTGGACCAGTGCCTGGAAGCGAGGTTCACCGCGGAGAGGATCATAAAGTCGGGTCAACCTTGAGGGCGGTGAGGCCGCTGGAATGTTCCTCAATCGATTGGCGAAGCTTCTTCACCGAAGTGTTACCCTCTTTCATCTTCCCTTGAGTCATTGAGTGAAGTTGACGCTCGGCAAATTTCGAGAACGGATCCAGAAATTTGGTAAGTCTTCAACTCGCGCCAAAGCCCTTCACTTGAGATGGGCGCCCGGGCCTCAGGCACACTAAAACGTGTATGCGTCCTGCCACATGGTGGCCACGGGCAATACGAAAGACCCGTCTCTATAAAACTCGAAGAAATCTGATTCCGCGTGCGATCCCAACGCAAAATTTTCCGCGGAAATGGGGCGAAAGCGCACCGTCAGAAAATGAACGAGTGGTAATGGCCGTCGGGCTGCCTGGTCCAGCCAATTGTCTCGGATGGTAACGAAGTTCTTCCGGCAGGCGCGAATGCCGCTTCATGACCGGCCTTGCGTGCCGGTCAGGGGCCAACCGATCGACCAAACCGGTAGGTAACAGTTAAGCTTGCGTAAGAGGGTATGCGCACTCCTACAACTTCCTGAATATCGGAGGGGAAGAAGTTTTCTGTTGTCTGCCCGGTGTAGCCGCTTGCGATGAGGAAGTTTAAGCCGACATTTAGGCGCTCATTCATGAAGGACCGAACCACGCCGCCGCGAAGCTCCTTCACCGGAGTTCCGGTGCATTCCGCATTGAAGTCGGGCAGGCACCCTGTGCCTAAAGGCTTCGTGCCTACATATTCAAACTCCCCGCGCGCTTGCAGACGAAACGGAAGCTTGCGAATCGTCCCCAGCAAATCGAAGATGGTTCGTGGCGCTTCCGGCGTGGGTTCTCCCGAATCGAGGTCCCGGGCATCGGCCTTGGAGAAGGTTGCCAGAAGCGATCCGTAGCGGAAGTTTTGCCGTACCGCGGCCGTCATAAAGCGGAGGCGGCTGGGCCCTTGGTTAAACTGCAGTCCGGTATCTGGGTCAATTTTTGCCAGTTCCGCGCTGCTGGTTACGTGACCCAGAGTGAGGCGCAGGTCTGTGTTGTGTAGGGTCTTACTGGCAACGACCTGATAAGAATGCGCCGTGGCCACCGGAGTGCCCACCGTAGTTCCGGTGCCAATCCGAGGATCTTCCGTGAAGAAAGCTTGGCCAAAGCTGAGCGAGACAAGGGGAACATACCACGATTCCTTGGGAAGAAAAGAAACTGTAGCTTTGGGCGAGTTCACGCCCACCCATTTCTGAAACGAATTCGCTGGATGCAGCAGATCGTCGTTATCAAAATCAATTTCATCGCGGCGCCAGCCAAGGTAGTAGCGAAAATAGTGAGCCAGGACGCCTTCCGTCGCGATGTACGGTGTCAGCGATCCGATGGTGACGTTGTTTCCGTCAACAGGAGTGAAAGGGCCGTAATATCCGGGCGCGCTAGGATTAAAGAATCCATAGTGGTCGAGATCATCGCGCCGCGGCGCTTCGCGCTGGTAGTCAAAGCCTGCCAATAGAGACACGTACTCGGCAATCTTGTTCACATAGTTTGCGCTACCGCCAGCCACGCTTCGAAACTCACTCTGCCGGATGAGACCCTGACCAAAATCTGAAAACAAGGAAAGATTGTAGGTGCGAAAAAAACCGGAGAGCTGCAGTTCTTCTCTGCCACTGAGGCGCCAGACGTCGCTTAAGGCTACGAGTGCGGTGTGGGTCTGGTCTTTCTGCCGCGCATCGATCGTGTCGCCGTAATTGGGGAAATTCGCGTCGGCGGAATTTGCGGCAAAGATCGGGACAAGTCCCGGAACATACGAAAAACCGTAATACCCGATGCCAAACAGAGTGAGCCGATGCTGGCCGACGTGGAACACTCGCTCACCATTGAATTTGTACTGTTGCCGATGTTCCAGGCGATCCAGAAATCCATTGCCATAGGAGGCTGCGAACGCGATCCACGATTCGGGGGTGAGGCTTAGTCCCGCCACCACATCGAGGTTCCGAAAATCTCCGGTAAGCGTGATGAACGGATCGAGGCGAGACCGGAGTCCATAAGTGGCCGCTAGGTTGACAGAATGGTTTCCTTCTCGAACGTTGAACGCTCCCCCATCGACTTTAACGCTTTCCAAAACCTCGGGAATAAATATGTTCGGGTCGGAGTAGCCATTGCCATGGGCATTGGCCGACAAATTGTTAGGCAGGAGGTAGCTGCCCAGGGCGATGTACTGCGCAATGGGTTCGCCATGATCTCCCGCCACGCCCGGCGCAAAGTACTGCGGCGCTTTGATGCCGCTGGAGGCGGTTTCTATGGGGTATCCGGGAATCGACACGGGGGCACCGGGGCGTCCGGGATTCGCGTCCAGCAGGTCTTGGCGGACAAACACCTTCTCCGCCGGGTCGGGAGAGAACACATCCGTGCCGTTTGTATCCGCAGTAACGGTGATGGTCTCCACGCGAGATGAGATCTCGCCTATTTGTACCGTGATCTCGGAATTTCCGCTCGGATGAACGCTCTCGGACACGATGACCCGTCGAAATCCCGCGGCATCAACCTGGAGGTCGAACTGGCCGGCGGACGCCGCCCTGATTTCGAAGTGGCCATCCGGCCCAGAAATGGTTTGGCCCAAAGCCTGACCTCTTCCATCGGAATCGTGACGGATGAGCTGAACCGAAGCGTTGGGTAGCCCGTTCCCCTGAGGGTCGGTGACTCGGCCCCTCAACGCAATCCCCTGGCCCAGGAGCGGAACCGAGAGCCGAGTCAGCAACACGACAAGAATCGCCAGATTTTTCCAGTGTGAGAGCATTTCCCCTTCGGCGTTTCCCCTCTTCTAGCGTTGCTCACTCGGCCCTGAGACCTGGGCCAGGACGACTTGCGCATGCTCTGATCCGATCGTGTGCAGCGACACTGCCTCCTGTAAGTAATTCTGCGCTGCGGCCCGGTCCCCCAGCTTCAGAGCGATCTCGCCAGCGTGGGCGAGGATTTTGGCATCGCGGATTCCGACCGCCAAGGCAGTCTCGATCTGCTTGCGGGCTTCCGCGCCCTGACCGTTGACGTGCAGCGCCCAGGCGTAGGCATCGAGGGTGTATACATCATGACGCCACGCGTACTCCTGCTTTGCCACCTCCAGCGCCTTGGCCGGCTGGTGCGCGTGGTCAGCATAGTAGAACACGAGTTCGCGGTTGGAATTAGCCTTACGGCCGGACTCCGCCAGTGACTTGGTTTCGAAGTCAGCAAACGCCTTCTTGGCTTCTGTGTCGCGGCCCGCCAACTGCAGGACCTCGGCCAGATCATAGAGGTTTTCGGCATGCGGTATGCCCTGATCGCGTTGCTGTAACAGGACTAAGGCTTCCGCGTAACGTTTCTGCGTGATGCGAACCTGGGCTAGATTCCCCAGTGCGGAGGGATGAGTTGGAACAGATGTCAATGCCTGCTGAAAGAGTTTTTCCGCCGCGTCGATGTTGCCGGAAGCCAACCGAAGATGGCCTATCTGCGTGAGGATCCATGCACGCTCTCCGGTTTCGGTCGGGGGCATCGACTGATAAGCCATTTCCATCAGTTCAAATGCACCCTCCGTATCCCCGAATAGCTCGCGTAAATGAGCTGCCCGAGTCAGTGCAGGCAGATTGCCGGGGCGAAGATTGAGCATCCACTGGGCTGCAATCTCCGCATCCTTATAATTGCCCAGCTCCACGTTCGCGTCGGTCAACAAACCGTAGACCATGACATCATCGGGTACTCTCTTGTTCAGTGTCTTGGCAGCCTCCAGCGCGGCAGGATACTCGCGTTCGCCCAGGAGTATCGAAGCTCGTATTTTCTCAGTGTCAAAATTGTTCGGCGCTATTTCCCATGATTTCTTGACCGCGTCCTCGGCTTGAGTGTAGAAGCGAACGTCGGAAGTCTCCTGTGCGCGGCGAACCAGCGCCGTCGCGAGTAGGTTGTATCCAGCATATTCCGTCGGCTTGTCACTGATCGCTTTGCTGGCGGTTGCCATGCTCTGCGCCGCCGGGGAGAGCTCCGAACCTGCCGAACTGGTTAGGCTCTGCGCAGCAGCGAACGTAGCAACTATCATCATGTTCAGCACCAACATAATTCTCTTCATGGCATGCCTCATTTTCGGAGAAAAAATCGTGGCCGCCGTTTCAAGAACGACGGCCACAAGGGTTCACTACTGCACAGGGCAGATACCGCCGGGTTGTCCGGTGCAGCCTGCCTGTCCGGGTCCAGTGTGAGCGCTGTTGCGTCCACTGTTAGCCGGCATTACGTAGGGGAAGGAATTGTTAAAGCCTTCTGTTTTGGTGTTTACGCCATCTCCGAGCGCCAACCCAAACTTCGTGGAATCCACCAGGATGCCTTCGATGGCACGCAGGGAGATGTCAAGCACATCGTCTATCGGTCTGCGTCCGTTGGGGTAGCCGGCCACGTCGCCGGCAATGAAGCCTAGCCGCTTCTGACTTCCGACCGGAGTCGGCGGAATGCCGGTGTTGAGCCGCAGGAGATCAGCTACCGGTCCCGCATCTTTGGGTCCACACCCAGGACAGATCGGAGGCTCGTACTGCGCCAGGATCAGCAAGTCAGTGCGCGGATTGGGTGGAACCGGAACACCCAGGGAGCTTAATACGCCTGCCGCCACAGGATTGAGAACGAAGTTCGCGAACTGCGAGTCGTTAACGGGAAAATCCATGCTAAAGCGATCTTTAAAGCCGGTGCCGATGATCGCTTCGTTAATCAACGAATTGCCTTCACGGTTCACTTGCTGGAAAGTGCCGTGGTTTTGGTCCGGATTCGGCGAGCGCCGCACAGTGATGTGATGGCGCGAAGTGCTGCCATAGGTCCCGATGACAGCTTGCTTGGCCCGGGCAGGGTAAATCTTGCCATCCACCGTCAGCATGGTGATCGGAACTTCCAGCACAATGGAGTTGACGTTGTAGCCACCGACAGCGTCAGGAGCATAGTTGTGGGTATTATCCGCATCGATTGCCGGCGACAGGATCGGACCGACTCCGCTACGGAAATTCACCGAGTCGAAGAAAGCACCCAGGTCGATAAAGAATGGGTCATCCGCCGTTCCCGCCCATACCTTGACTCCGTTGTCCAGGTTGCGAATTCCCTGGTTGAACAGTGCCTCGTAATTCGGCATGGTCAACGGACCGACGTTCGACGGCACTGCATACAGCGTTCGTCCCTCGTTCAGGCACGTGGACCTTCCATTTTTGACCATGGTTACGGTGTAGGTCTGCCGCAGGCTCAAGCCCTCGGAACCGGCACCGCTCAGTGAGGTGATCGGAGGGATCCCGGCGATGCCTCCGACGAAACCGGTGAACAAGTTGGGATCGCGGATTTCGGTATTGAACCGGAATTGGAAGACGACGTCATCCAGTCCGTTCTGGTCGTTGTCAATATGCATCTCGTAAAGCACGCTGGGATCGAATGGAAAATAGTTGGGCCCGTTGGCCGGTTCAAGGAGAGGGTCAACGTTCAAAATGAAGGTGACTTTGTCGGGATTGTCATAGCTGACAAAGGCGTACCAGTCGGTGACGTCCGCGGAACGGTCCAATGCCGTGATGGGTGCTTCGCGATGGCTCGACGCGAACAGGCCGGAAGGTGCCAGCATGAACAGCGACATCGCGAGAGCCACGATTGGTCTCAGCTTTTTCATGGAAATGCCTCTCTGAAAAATTCGTCGACATCGCCGTGGATCTAAACTGCCCTTGAGTACTTGCTTGTCGCAGTTACCCCGGCTAGCCTACGTATCCCAGTTACGTTGTCACCGCGGCAAACGGATTTCGCAAATGGAAAATATTTGTGGCGCCATCGCAAATAATCTCGGATACAACTATTTCCCGGTTGTGTGGCGAAGAGTTTGGAAGCGTTCCGTAACGTTGAAGACACCACCAGTCACGAAGGCGAGTAACTGGAGGAGTTTTTCGATCCGGCACTCATTCCGACTTATTGTGGGAGCCAGTGCGCCTGTGAAGTAAATAGGCCATCGACAAAACCGATGTGATAAACAAGAAAAATGCCAAACACCATGCTCGCGAAACCGGAAATCGCGGTCAGGTGTCGATTGATCTTAAAGAATTTCTTCCCTGTGTAGACCAGAGGTATTGAGATCGCGGCGGTCATGAGCATCATTCCCACCGTTGTGCCGAAGCCGAAAACTAGCAGGTAAGCAGTTGACCAGAGTGGACTCTTGATCGTGGAAAGGACTAATAGGGCGACCGCAGCTGAGCCGGCCAGACCGTGTACGAGGCCGACCGCGAATGGTCGAATGGTCTGATAGAGTCCGAGTTTTCCGATCGTCCTGTCAAAAAACAGTTCAATGCGACCCGACGCCCTTTGGTTTGTCTGACTAAGATCCGCACAGATGGGATGTGCGCAAACGACTGATTGCGACGTTACGGGAACCCTTTTCATCGGAGCAAGGCGCTCTGTAATCCAACGCATGACACCGGTTAGATTCAGGATCCCTAGCAGGATAAGCATCAAGGCAACGCAAAACTCCATCGACAGACCGAGACGAGGCGGTATCACAACACCGAAGATAATAATTGCGGATCCGACCAGAAAAATCGTCAGTGTGTGTCCCAGTCCCCAGAGCAACCCGATCGTCGCCGAGCTTCTGATCGATCCTTGGCGGCTTACAATGGTGGACACTGCCACCACATGGTCGGGATCTGTGGAATGACGCATCCCTAGGAACAATCCAAGCAGAATTACGGTTACGAAGGGAACCAGTTTGTCTTTGGAGAGAAAGCCATGCGCGATGCGAACGGATGCGAAAGCGGATAGTGTTATTCCCCCACCTAGCAGTACCATGAATGCAGATGACAACAAAGGAAGATAGCGGAGGGCGGAGTTGCCGGCTGGCACGCGGGAGAACATCATGCGTTTGGCGTAGACCATAGTTAGGCCGACGATCACCAAGACCGCTGCCAGTCCGAAACTGAACGCGGTGATCAAAAGCAACCCGAAACCTATCCGGTGAAGAGAGAAGGCACTCAGGAGCACGACCAGCGCCGCCGGACAAGGCACGATTCCTCCCGTGATGCCCAGCATGCAGAGTTCGCGCAGTGACAGAACACGCTCGATCGGTTTCGAATGGGCAGAGATCGCCGCACGACTCGCTAGTTCCGTGGTCATAGCTCGGTTGAACGCGGCTTTTTTGAAGATGGAAAGAAACCAGTGCGAATGTTGCTCCCCCGGGCCATGGGAATGTTCTCCGGTTTCTTCGGTCCAGTGTCTGAGGAAAATGAAAATGCCAAGGCCGGCGACGCTCAGACCGGAAATTGCTCCAAGCCATGGATAGAGCTGCTCGGGAACTATGTATCGTGAAGCATAGAGCGTCATGGCTCCCAGCAGGTATACGCCCGCCGTGTGCGCGGCGGTGACGACGATTCCCAGCAGAACTGCGTGTCTTGCCGTTCCGCGCGAACCGACAAGGTAGGCAGCAACGATGGTCTTGCCGTGCCCCGGCTCGAGCGCATGAAGGGCGCCAAGACCTGCAGCGATCAGAGCGGCCGATAACAATACCCACAAGCTTAACTTCCCCTGCGTCGAGATCAGCTCGGTAAAACGACTGCGCGGTGTATTCTTCGCACCCGCCGGGGGTGGGAAGGGAGCAACGGTGGATGCCGCGACGCTGGGGGAAGAGGTGTGCGCGTTGCTCTTGTGCGAGGAAATAACTGCACCTGAAGTGATTGCACTCGACGATCGGCGATGTCCTCGAGGGACGGGTGCCTGATGTGCCGTGGTTGTTCTGTGAGGGATCGTCGGTTTGGAAGACGTCCCAATTACCGCCACTGAAGAAGTCCTCTCCGGTTCAGAAAGTGAGGTCCTGAAGCCGACCAGGGCAGATAGTTGCTGTGGAGGGCTGTTCAACACATCGCTGGAGTAGTTGGTCAGTTCCTGGCTGCGATCGGTACCGGGAGCGGAACTGTCCAGAATCGCGACTCTGTCGCCCTGCACCAAGACCTCTTTCCAACCTGCTCGCCCGGGAAAGTTGTTATCGAGGTAGGTCAGTTTGTGAGCACCAGCGGGGACATCAAGCTTGCCTCGGAACACGAACCCGATTTTCATCGTAGGGAGACCGCCGGCACCGTCAGCAAATGTCACCTGGCGCGATGTCATCTCTAACCGGACGGATTGGCCATCGCTCTCCACGGAGATTCCTTCCTTCAAGAGTTGCTCCTGTCTGTCGAGGTAGCGGTAGGCGCTGGGGTCGTCCGGCTTGGGAGTAATGTCGAACTGCCGAAGCTCCTGAAAAGTGGGAATTTCAGCCATGTCGATCAGATAAAGGATTTCAATCGACCCTTGCTTGATGGTAACCTTCGAATAGTGATTGATGCTGAAATTCCCCATGGGATGGGCCAAGGCGGTCGCGGAGCTCAAGATCAACACAAACAGGAGCAAAACGATTCTGGGCCAGGGATGATTTCTCTTGTCGTCATCAGTGCGCATTGCTTGACCTCAAATCCCGGTTACGCGATCGGGCAATAAGTTCTAAAGTGCGGGTCGCCACTTCGGCTTGAAACACATGGAAGTGCGGGTTGGCTTTTAAGGCACGATTCAGAAAGTCTTCTGCATCAGAATCCTTGGCCAAGCTGCGATAGATCATGCCGGCATGAAACAGGAGCAGCGAATCGTTAGTGTGCAAGGCAAGAGCTCTGTTGATCGTTTCGGACGCTTCCTGGAATCGGCCATTACTGTAGAGGACCCACGCCAGGGCGTCCCAGGTGTAAATGTCGTGCCGGAGTTCAAGCTCTTTTCGCGCAAGCTCCAGAGCCTCTGGCAGCTTGATCCCCTGATCTGCATAGAAGAGGGCCAGTTCGCGATTGGCCAGTACTTGATTTAACTTGCCGAGGTGCCCGATGTACTCGACCAGGTCGTACTGCTGCTGAGCTTCGCCCACCCGTCCCAACTTCTTGTAAACGTCGCCCAACTCAGCGACGTAGACAGGAAACGGAATGATGGCAATCGAGCGTTGATAGAGCTGAATGGATTCTTCGAGTTTCCCTTGCGCGGCCCGAACCTTCGCCAGACCGGCCAGGGAACGATAGTGATTGGGATCGGCCCTTATGCCTCTCTGATACGACACGTCAGCATTCCCCAAGTCACCTGTTTGAAAATATCGCTCTCCTAGTTCGAAATAGAGCCATGCGAGATTTTCCCGCGGAACATTGGTTTGAAACGCGGCCGCGATGGCACTCTTCATCAGCCGAATAGCTTCCGCGGAGTCTCCACGCAAGTAGCACAGATATGCCATGCGGCTGTCGCTCATGTATGCAAGCGACAAAGGTGACAAGATCGCCCGGCCAAGCGATTGCACCGTGTGATAGGCCGCGGCTGCCTCGTCGTAATCGCCCATATCCGTGTAAGCGTCTCCTTCGATGGCGAATGCCGCCAGATTTCCTGAGCCTGTGCCGATCGCCTTTTGTGCATAGGCGAGGGCGTCCGAGAAACGATGTTCGCCCATACACACCAATGCCATGTGAACTAAAGGGTCTGCGGCTCGGAAGTCTTGCGGCACCAGCGCGAGCGCCTTCTTGATCGTTTGATCGGCCAGATCGTAATAAGCAATGTCGCCGGTCTCTCTGGCCTTCTGAAGGAAAGCGGATCCTAACCCGTCGTATCCGGTGTAATCGTCCGGCGCTTGCTTCACATGATCTTGCAGTGTCTGAATCTGCTGGTCCGTCTCCGATACTGGGCCGAGGCGTTTCAACTCGAGGGATTCAAAAGGCGCAGTCTGAGACCATGCTGATGCGGCACAAAGAATCAGAGGAATTAGTAGCCACTTGGACATTCCAACCTCACTGCGTTGCAAATTAATAGGATTCGGTTAACCGCCGTGGCGCTGATCAGATTCTGCCTACTTATGGAATACGGGCGGGAATGCAAATCGGATTGTTCACACCTGAGTTTCGTAGCCCGATTCTTGTTTTCGCTCTGAACGCAATCGTTAGCCTCCTTTTGACTCCGTTCGACCACAACTTCCGGTATTGCAAGACAGAGCCTGCTATTGCCCTCGCTTTGGCAAACGTGCAGAGCGGTTGAGACCTGCTTCGGGGAGGCGGTTATGGACGCTACTTGCTCATCGACATGTCTGTCGATAAGACCTGAAGGCGAAACTGGATTCACATCTGGCCACGGACGTTCGCGCGTACTTGTAGGTGAGCATCAAAATTCAATCCTGGAGGGATGAAAGACAATGAACGCGAGATTTGCAGTTTTAGGGGGTGCTGCTGGACGAGTGCGAGTACCTTGCCTCCCGCCGGTTCAGACTGCTATGTTCGTTGAGCCATGAACCGCGGGCTATACGGGGCGGGCGGGCTATTCGGGTCGGGAATTTAGAGCAAACCAAAGGTCATTCTGAGACGTACTTCAGGAGGATGACGATCGGCGTGTCGAGCGCGGAAACCAACGCGATAACGTCCGACCTCAGGCTGGTGACGGCGATCCGGTCTGCCGACCAGTCTGCCATGGCGGTGCTGTACGATCGCTATTCGTCCATTGTGTATTCGGTGGCGCTGCGCGTGCTGCAGGATACAGGTGCGGCGGAGGACGTGTTGCAAGATATCTTCATGCAGCTTTGGCGCAAACCGGGAGCTTTTGACGCTAGCCGCGGAAACATGGCCGCATGGCTGGCGGTGATCACGCGCAACCGGGCGATCGACGCGCTGCGCCGCCGCCGTCCGGAGAACGATATCTCAGACGTGCTAGTTTCTGTCGAGCACGATCTTGCCAGCGAAGCCGACCGGTCGCGCATCATGGAAAAAGTTCGCGGAGCGTTGCAGGCGATGCCCGCGCCCCAACGGTCTGCGCTCGAAATGGCGTATTTCGAGGGATTGACTCATTCCGAGATCGCCGGAAAAACCGGCGAGCCGCTGGGCACAATTAAAACCAGGATTCGCGCCGGATTACTCGCGTTGCGAAAAATGTTTGCCGCATGAGCGCGCACGAACAATTCGCGGAAGACCTGGCGCTCTACGCCCTTGGGTCGCTCGACGGTGCGGAGCGCCATGCCCTCGAAAAGCATCTCGACGGGTGCGCCTCCTGCCGCAGAGAATTAGAACTGCTCCGCGGCGACCTCAGCCTGCTCGCGCTGACGATCGCCGTCCCCAAGCCGCCATCGCGCGCCCGGCAAAGGCTGATGTCGGCTATTACCAACGAGCCGCGCTTGCCTGTGGCCCCGCAGGCGTCGGAACGGCAGCAGCGTTCCGGGTGGTCTGCGCTGGGATGGCCTGCTCTTCGATGGACGGCGGCGGTTGCGCTCGTTGTCGTCGGCATCGGTTTAGTGCGGCAGAATTCGACACTGCAGCAGGATCTGGCTTCGCTGCGAGCGCAGTTCACCGACCGGGGAAGCAAGCTCGAGCAAGCAGACGAAGTCGTAGCCACACTGCTGGATCCAGATGCAATCAAAATCGAACTGGTCGCCGTCGGCAACAAGCCGCAGCCGAGAGGTAAGGCGATCTACCAGCGTCGCAATCGCAAACTCATTTTCTTCGCCAGCAACTTGCCGCCTCTGCCCACGGAGAAAATCTACGAACTGTGGCTATTTCCCGCCAATGGCGGTGCGCCCATCGCAGCGGGCCTGTTCAAGCCCGATGCCCGTGGCAGCGCGACGGTCGTGAATCCTCCGTTGCCGGAGGGTGTCGAGGCCAAGAACTTTGCGGTTACGCTAGAACCCGAGAGCGGATCACACGAATCTCCGCGTGGAACGCCTGTGATCGTCGGCGTAGGCGAGTAAAGCGAAAACGCCTACCCACCAACGAGGCTTTCGCCAAGCTGCCAGCTGGCACCGTGGACACGCTGTTGGTCCTTTCGGTAGGTGATGACGCTAGGGCTCAAGAACCCTTCCTCAAGCCGGGGCTGGACCCCATAAGCGCACTTACTTAAGGAACAGGTTTTAGTGTTCGCGGACCTATTCTTGGGGGATGCATATCCTCGAAGAAAACTGGAAGGTGCTCACGTCGTTCTTTCCCACAGGATGGCAGCAAATGGCGTGGCAGTCAGGTGCGGTCGAGCGATTGCGTGGGTTTTCATCGCCTGATGTGTTGTTGCGTATGCTAATGGTGCAGGTGGCGCGGGCTTACTCTTTGCGGGAGATGGTTGTGCGCGTTAAGCTGGCGAGCCCAACCGGGGCACGTGCCCGAGCATGACGACCGCAGTTCCCGCGCTTGGCTTTATGGGAAATTGCTTGTCAACGCTTCTGGCACAGAAATTGATTCGCATCGGGCGCGATATTTCCCCCTCGGGCTACCCACTCTTGGAGCAGGGGGCCATGTAGTCCGTCGCGTGAATTCAGTTTCGCGCTTCACTAGATCCAGCAGGCTATCGAACCGCACCTCATCCTTCCAGCAAACGCTCTATTCGTGGAATCAGATGGCACAGGCCCTTGCGGAAAAGTCGCGCAATCGACTACTCCAACAGGCGAAATGGAGTGTCTCGTGAACGCTCCAAGACTGACGGATCGGAACATTCTGCTTGTCAGAAACCGACTTCCGTGCCGAATCGTGGCCCCGGTCTCGCCCGTAACTTCAGAGTTGTCCGTCCGGGAACAACCTCGCCAATTGAGCCCTCCGACCTACCAGCCGAAAAGGTGGTTGCGAATCTTTTTCCACTCGACCTATCCAGAGCCTAGCTCGGGGTTGCAGGTCACGCGACGCGGAGTGGACGATGCTCAGTCCGGGTAGAATCCTCTTGACAATAAGTAATCGCTTATATAATCTATTGCTTATGTCAGCAACGTTGAATCTCGATGCCGCCTTTTCTGCTTTGGCCGATCCGACGCGTCGGGCAATCCTTGCACGTCTTGCCAAGGGCGAAACGACTGTGATGGAACTAGCCGAGCCCTTCGAGATAACTCAACCGGCAATCTCGCAACACCTGAAGGTGCTCGAAGACGCAGGACTGGTAGCACGTCGCGTGGATGGTACAAAGCGCCCTCGTCGTCTCGCAGAGGCCGGCATTGAGGCAATGGACCAGTGGCTCGCAATGTTGCGAAAAGCGCTGGAGAAGAACTACGACCGGCTAGACGAGGTTCTCGCCGGCACGGAACAACCAAAGATAAAAAGAGGAGAAAAACGATGAGCAAGTTGACTCTGAAGACTGAAGGTAACACCCACCTGGTTGTGACCAGGCGATTCGCCGCCCCTCCCGAAGCCGTCTACCGCGCCCATACCGATCCGAAACTGATTCAGAAATGGCTGCTCGGTCCTGAAGGTTGGACGATGCCCGTCTGCATCAATGACGCGAGGCCGGGCGGCAAGTTCCGTTACGAGTGGGCGAATGGCAAAGGACATGGATTCCACGTCACGGGCGAGTACCTCGAATTGGAGCCGTACAACCGGATCGTTCATGTCGAGCGGATGCACCTGCCAGACCCTACACCAGACAACCATGTCGAAACGAGATTTGATGCGGACGGTGCGGGCACATTGATGACCGTGCGCATGACTCTGCCTGATGCTCAGACGCGGGCAACCATGCTTGCGACAGGCATGGAGCGCGGAATGGAAGCAAGCTATGTGCGACTGGAAGGGATGATCTAGGTTGCTTACATCAAAACTGACACACCTGACACACCCTAGGAGAATACCCATGACGAGCGCAGCAGTTACAAGTACCTCGGCAGCGATTTCAATCAGAGCAGCGTGGCTCGCGATAGTCGCGATCACTTCCTATCAAGCCCTGGTACTTACGCTGATTTTTCTGAGACCGGATCTAGCTCCTTCCTGGCACACAATCAGCGAATGGGCCATCGGGCCCTATGGCTGGATCATGTCATCTGCGTTTCTCATTTCGGCAATAAGCTATGCGGCGTTATTCGTGATGTTGAAACCGCAAGTGCACGGAAGCCTAGCAGCCCGTGGCAGAACTACGGAAAATGCGCGAGCGGTGACGAAGTGTGCGGCAGCGGAAAGAGGGTGCCATCCGCAGGCTAGTCGGGCGATTGGGTTGCCGGGTGAAGAAACCGCCCGCCATCCAGCATGACAAAGAGCGTAAGAGTCGCGAAAATACTTGCCCAGCGCGGTTTTTCAACTCGCGGGGCGTACCC
>DATBYA010000071.1:0-3927 GCA_036514015.1 Candidatus Sulfotelmatobacter sp. | reverse complement strand
GAAAACCAGCGTGCTTCTGGATCGCGCGAGGGATACATGGCTAGGCGACGTCGCCGCATCGGCGGACGGGCTCCATCTCGCTTTTAACCAGCAAACTTTCGAGGCAAATGTGTGGCTGCTGGAGAAATTCTAAAGACGCGCGAACTGCCGAAGCGTTCGGACCAGAGCATGGACACTTTCGCGCGGCCTCAATATCTCGGCCTTTCCGCCGCGGGGCTGGAAAAACTGAATGCTCAAGGCTAAGGATTTCCCTGGAGCTGCGGATCCGTTAAGTTCCCCGCCGGCCTGAATCGGTACGGCGCCGGCTGGAACGGGTGGACCACGGAATGCAGCGCAAATATTCGCTGCGGCCCGACTACATACGAGGTGGATGCGACGGTTGCCGGTTGATGATCACGTGCGTACGTTCGCGCGTCAGGCGGATGTGGCATTGCAGCGGGTCTGGACCGACCCTACAGGTAGCATACCTAACCTGAATCCACGCGACCTGGTCCTGACCAACGATCATCCACGCCGTGGCATTTGTTGCATGGTTGGTTTGTTCCAGGTAATAGGCGGCATCCAGGTCAATGTCGGCGGCGTCCGCGTTCATCTGTTCGCAACCATCCCTAGGAGGCGCGGCCGTATTGTTCACGAGCGCGCAATAGTCTTCGTCGTGCTCCAGCAAGATTTTTTCGTTGGAGCCAGTTATGAAATAACGCGTCGTAACGGGCGGTACACGAGAATCAGCGGACCACTGGCTCAAGTCTTGGGAGAAAGCCGTGGGAAGCTGGCTCATCCTGAGGAATTTTTCCTTCACTTGTTTGGAAAAAATCGTGACTGTCGGTGTAGGTTCGCCATTCGTCGGATGGAAATAGAACCCGCCTAGGGCGATGCCATCCTGTCTGTCGATCCACATGAAACCCCTGCCCGAGAGGTACGGTCCGCTGCGGCCCGATATCATCACATATCGCCCATAGCGAATTCGAACCGGCAGCGGCGAACCTGCCAGCACTTTTTCGAGCGCGTCGGCAAGCGGCATGTCCCAGCCGTAGTGAAACATGCAATCGGGGATCACACTGTGCACTAATTTGCGGTACTGCTTGTCTCGAACGACGTCGTTGGATGCTGACGCCGCGAACAGGTTTAGAAATGCGAGTTGATCGCTGGGAATCGGTTTCCGAAAGATGGCCTTATCGTAATTCGGTGCCGGGTTCTGCGGGTCCTGCGAGTGCGCGTCTTGAGGTTGGGGCTTTGGGGACTGGGGTGCTGGCCCACCATCTTGCGCGTTCCTCGACTCGTGACCAGCAGCATTGAGCCGGCGAACGCCAGCCGCCATCAGCAATAGCACCGCGAATGCTAGAACGTACGAGACCTTTGTGTCACGCAAAAACGGGCGAAAGAACCGCATGTTGCACCTCTCGGCCTCTGTCTAAGTCGGACCCGCCAATTTGACCTAAGGTTCGCATATCATACATCCGTGGCACCTCGCCGCCGAACACCTTCAAGAGACGAACGAACGCCAGATCCACGTGCAGAGCTGCGATGGACGCCGCCGTGAACGGGTGCAAGACAAATCGTGGCAGAGGAAACACGAAGTTACGTTGCACCGCGTAGCACCTTTTATTTGGGAGGAGCGAAAAGCTCCACAGTCGCAAACGGCTCAGCAGACTCAAGTCCCCAATCTCACGTTTGGCTTCCGCGCCTCACTGCAAGGGAAATGATAGCTTCAGGCCCATATTTCGAGGGAAAGAAGTCAATGTGTCCGTGAGCCGCGATAGTGCCACTTTGCAACGGCCAACGAAATTTTCCGGCAAAGCCTTGCGTAGTATGAACGGGCGGCGGATGCAGCCTGTTTGTGCGGTCAAAGCGCTCAAGAAAGGAGACGATTGTGGACAACAACACCATCGGTCTGCCATCGGTGATTATTGGACCCAAGGGATTGCGCGCAGGATGGCGGCTGCTGATTTTCCTGCTGATGTTAGTTGCGATGGGCGCGGTAGTGCGTGCGATTATTGTCCGATTTCTGATCCCGGCGGGATTTGCGCCCGAGAAGTTCACGCCCTCGAGTGTCGCCGTGCCGGATGCTTTTTTCGTATCCATCGTTGCGGTGGCTGCATGGGTCATGAGTAAAATCGAAGGACGCAAGATCGGTCAGTATGGCCTACCTTTGAAACAAGGACTGATGAAGCAGCTGTGGTTGGGTCTATGGATCGGCTTTCTTGCCAGCAGCGCAACCGTGCTAATCATTTACCTGCTCCGTGGGCTTCAGATCGCGAGCCCTACGATTCATGGCACGACGATTCTGATGTCGGCGGCTGCGTGGGGCGGGGCATTCCTATTATCAGCCATAGCGGAGGAGTTTCTGTTTCGCGGGTATACGCAGTTCACGCTGACGACTGGTATCGGTTTTTGGCCCGCAGCAGCGGTGCTCTCAGCTCTCTTCGGGTTGACTCACCTGAGCAATAAAGGAGAAACCATATTCGGTGCGTTGTCGGTCGTGTCGTTTGGATTGTTGTTGTGTTTGTTTCTACGGCGAACCGGAACTCTATGGTGCGCGGTGGGCTTTCACCTCGCCTACGACTGGAGTCAGACATTCTTTTATGGGGTCCCCAACAGCGGATTTACCCCGTCGCGCAACCTCTTCCTTGTGACTTTGAACGGGCCACAGTGGCTGACGGGTGGAACGGTGGGTCCCGAAGCGAGCGTGATTTGTCCGCTCGTCTTGGCCGTTGTGGCGATATTGTTCAGCCTGAGACATCGGGAAGCGCGATATCAGGAATGATGATTGCCGCTGGCCAAAACGAGCGTTCGGTCTAAAGCCCAAACGGGATCTTTAGGCTTCGTCAGTCGCCCGAGCCCTTCACCTCACGGTGCTTGATCTCAATTGGAGAGGGGAACGAAGATATCCCGGCACCGCTCCCGATGAGCCAGTAGTTGCCGGGTCTTACTTCAGGATTAGGCCTGAAGTCCACAGTTTCGATTCCGTCTTGACCCAACGCAATCTTGCTCCAGTTCGACTTCCGGGCGTAGGAGGACGTTCCCGTGCGAGTCCACCATGCGAATGATGGGATAGTTGGAGTCCATCTGGTCGTCGTCGCCGTAGGTAGCGCCCGACGATTGCCCGCCGAGCTGCAGGCCGGTGAGCCGGAACTCCAAGATCGGTACCGCATGCGGAGTTCCTGGCGTCCGGTGCTGGGAGCACGATTCTAGACTTTATCCGGTTACGCGACGTGGCGGCTGGGACCTGAACCTGCGGGCGCGCCACGACCAAATGCAGAAGAGCGCGAGCAGGAACGCAGCGGCGGCGAGATACAGCAGATTCGAGCCGATCCAAAGCGCGATGCTCAGAGCCATCACGTGCCGCTTGGCGCGTGAGACCGACGCCGCCGGAATGACCACGAATCTGCCCCAGTCCATGGTCTCCAGCCGCGGTAGAAACCCCTGGCGCACGCAGCCCTCAAGGTTATAGACGCCGATGTGATGCGCGAAATGGCTCGCAACAATCAAGTCGCTAGAGAACTCGTCCCAATCCAGCGGCCCGATGCCGGAACCAGCGGGAGGCGGCCCGTCGGTGACGCCGACGATGATGCCTTGCGTGTAGGGGCCGAGATCCCAGATGATGGCCGATCCCACGGGACGCGCATAACTGGTATAGATCATCACGTCGTTTTCGTTTCCGCGCACGTCGACAGTGCCGAGCAGGCGGTCGAGAAGCGTGGTGTGAAGATTGCGCTCAACTGGACCGTACGGCATGGTATAGGTTTCCACCAGGTATCCCTGCGACTGAATCTGACCGATCAGTGTGGAATATGCCTCTTGCGCACGCTCAATGCGCTTGCCGTCGAGGCTGTTGCGGAGGAGCGTCGTGACCAGGAGCCAACGGTGTTTCTTGAGCGCCGCAAGCTCGCCGAAGTTGGGCTCAATGTCGAGGCCGACGGCGTCCCA
>DATBYA010000070.1:0-40369 GCA_036514015.1 Candidatus Sulfotelmatobacter sp. | reverse complement strand
GATTGCCACGACGTGCACGGCACCTTCGGAGCCAACAACGTGAAGTCCACGGCCGACCAGAACGCGATCTGCACCAAGTGCCACACCGAGACGCGCGGGCCGTTCGTCTATGAACACGTCGCGGTCAAGGCCGAGGGGTGTTTGGGATGCCACACTCCGCACGGTTCCCAGAACGCCCGCCTGCTGAACATGCCGGCCATCGCCCCGCTATGCAACCAGTGCCACAGCGGCGTAGCTGCCAACACGGTTCACGGAATGGGCGCGGGGTCGTCGGAAATCATAACTTGTACGAACTGCCATACCTATATCCATGGCTCGAACATGAATGCGGCGTTCCTCAGGTAGGAGTCATCGATTGCAACGCGCCTGGAGAATTGCGGAGGCGCGGCCGTGTTTCGATTGGGTGTAGGGATTCAAGGTCTCGACGAGCAATGTTTTTCAATTGAGGCTTTCATGATGAACCCAGGATGGATTTCCCGAATGTTGATTGAAAAGCATTCTCTTGCGGCGGCCCGATGCATTGTCGGGGGCATGGCCGCAGCCATTTTGGGCTTGACGGCGCGCAGTGCCGTCGCGCAGATTCCAATATTTGTGTCTCACCAGACCGCTCCGGACGGCTACACGCTTCATGAGTCTATCGATGTGGGCGGACATGTGGCCAATATCGACGGCAGCGGTGCCATGTACGACACTCTGGTCAACCAGCAGTCCGGTCCGCGCATACTGGGCGAGACCTTTGAGCTGCGCGCTCTCCCGTACACGAAGAACACCCTCGTCGATCACTTGAAAGCCTTTACCAGCGGGCTTGGCGGCGATCCGAACAACGTTGCCAAGCTGGACTTTTCCAAGGGCAAGCTCTACGACTTCTCCGGCTTGTTCCGCCGTGACCGCCAGTACTTCGACTACAACCTGCTGGGCAATCCGAACCTTCCGCCCTTCCAGTCGATTCCAATCGGTCCCGCCGCGGCGCCGACGGGTTCCTACGCGTGGCCGCAGGTGACGCAGTCGCCGTTTATGTTCAACACGGTGCGCCGCATGACGGACACCAAACTTACACTGCTTCCGCTGTCGAAGGTGACCTACCGCGTCGGCTACTCGCAGAACGTCTTCCAGGGTCCGAGCCTGTCGCCCAGCGGTTATCAGGTTGCCGGCTCCGACGACCTGCTGCTCCAGGAGTATCAGCGAAACAGCACTGATGACTGGACGGGATCGGTCGAGTGGAAGCCCGTATCGCGGACCCGGTTGACCTACGAAGAGCAGGTCACTCACTACAAGGGTGATTCCTATTTCAGCATGGCGCCCCAGTACTTCAACCTGCAGGAAGCGAACGGAGACAGGGTCGCAGTGCTCCAGAACTATGACAATCCGATCAACAAGCCGGTCGGCATCACCTGCAACACCGGCGTTGGAGCCGCCTCAATTTACCCGGCGCAGACTCCGAACGGTCTACCCATCGTCGATCCGGCGTGTAATGTGATTACCAGCTATTCGCGTTCTCAGCCAACCCGCGAAATCTTCCCGACCGAAATGTTCCGGTTACAAAGCTCCAGCATCAAGGACGTTACGATGAACGGGAACGTTCGCTACACCTACGCGAACACGAGCCTGCCGAACTACTACGACGACTTCCAGGGTCTGGTGGGAAAGAGCCGCGAAATCACGTATGCCGGCAACGCCCGCGCCAAGCGGGAAGCGATCGCCACCGACTACGGCGTCACTTGGCAGGCGCTGAAAAGGCTCAGCATCTCCGAGCAGATCGACTACTCCAATGTGCACCAGCCGGGAGTTGCCAACATGACGAGCCTAACCACCGTGACTTCCGCAACCCCGAACATTAATAGCACGACGTTAACCACCACGGTGATCAACACTCCGATCAACCCGGCCACGGGCAATCCAACTTCTACGTTTGAAGGCAGTCCGAGCGTAGCTACGCCGCAGTTTGATTTCTTCGGACAGAAGTTCATCACGAACAACCTCACAGCGGCCTACGACCTTACGGATCGCACCATGTTCACGCTCACCTATCACCACCAGCAGCACACCATCGGCGAAGGTGCCGCGAACACCACGGGATACCTGTCCGGTATCTCCAACTACACCATCAATGAGGACGGCGGTACCTTCAGCGTCGCCGTGCAGCCAGCGAACAACTGGAAGATCAACGGTTCGGTCGAGGTTCTGTACGCCGACAATGTCCTCACCCCGGTCGCACCCCGCGAGCTTCAGCATTACAGAATTCACACCACTTACCGGCCGAAGACCTGGGCGACGTTTTCCGGCGCGTACAATGACCTCGAGCGCCACAACAATACGAACAACACCGGCACAGCGTCCGTTGATGGCCCGCTCCAGCACGTCGATCATAGCCGCATAGTGAGTTTGAACGCCGACTTGATGCCGAACGAGCACTACGGGTTCGACGTTGGCTATGCCTACAGCGACGTGTACACGGCGACCAACATCTGCTACCTGGGCCAGGCCGCAAGCACCACCATACCGGGCGCCGCGACGCCCACCGGCACGGCTTGCCCGTCTCCGGCTCCCCGCACGGGAAGTGGGGCTCCTTATACTTTTGGTCCGGCTAAGGACTTCATGAACGCTCCAACGCAGTACGCGTCAGTGGCCGTGGCTCTTTCGCCGATCGACAAGTTCCACGCCAACATCGGCTACCGAATAAGCTCGGTCAGGGGCAGCCGCTTTTTCAACGATCCGCGCGATGTGAACGGATCACTGGTCTCTACCTACCAGTCGCCTTTTGTGAATCTCTCCTATGCGATGGGAAAGAATCTGATCTGGAAGGGCGAGTATAACTACTTCGGCTACGGCGAGGGTGGCCTTTCAGGAGCACAGTACTGCAATACCTCCAGCACGCTCCCGATGCTGACTATCCCGGCTCCAGTCGTGCCCTGTAGCACGCTGCCAAATACTGCGATGAACGGTCCGGCCTATGGGTTCACCGCTCCTCGGAGCTTCCATGCAAACAATGTAACCGTTGGAGTGCATTACGCGTTCTAAAAACATCCGTCAGCCATACTCACGACGTGGCCGAGAAATGGACGAGGAGATCTGCTTCCAAGTCGAGGGCGTCTTCTCAGATAATATCGGATCTGTAAATTGAAAACGCAAATGTAACCACAATCATAAGGAAGAGGTGAATATGAAAGCGATCAGGATGCAAGTGTTCTCCACGGTGACCGCGATCGCCGTCGTGTTTGTTCTCTCATTGTCGGCGCAAGCGCAAGACGCGTCTGCGACTTACAAGGCAAAATGCGCTATGTGCCACGGGGCCGACGGAACCAAAATAGCGGCCCATGATCTCCAGGGAGCATCTGCGCAGGGAATGTCGGATGCCGATCTCTCGGCAATCATCGCCAACGGGAAGGGTAAGATGCCGGCTTCAAAGTCGCTAAAACCGGATCAGGTTACGGCGCTGGTGGCATATGTTCGCACCTTGAAAAAGTAGTGCAACGGAGCGCAGGGCTGAGGCCCAACAGGCAACGCTCGCAGGGCGAAACTGGCAAAACGAGGAGAGTTGCGCTTGCTCCATGAGCCTTAGAGAACGCATACGCGAGTGGTCGAAACCGTTTTACTTCTTCGCGCAGAATCCCGTCTCGCTCACGGGCGCGGTGCTTACCACGAGCACCGGGCTCACCACGATTGCCTTCTGGTTCTATGAAATATTTCTGCCGGGGCCGCCGCATCCTTACATAGGCATCCTCGTATTCCTGACCCTGCCGGCCATTTTTATTCTTGGTTTGTTGCTAATTCCAGTTGGCATTTGGCTTAGGCGACGAAGTCTGCGCGGAAGTGGGGATATGCCCGGCGTGTTCCCGGCCGTCGACCTGCGCCTGCCCGTGGTGCGGCGCACGTTGGAGTGGATAGCCCTGGCGACAGGGATCAATCTTCTTATTATTGGCACTGCATCGTATCGCGGTGTGGAGTATCTGGATTCGACGAATTTCTGCGGAACGACTTGTCACGTGATGCTTCCCGAAAATACCGCTTACCATCTTTCTCCTCACGCGCATGTGGCTTGTGTGGATTGCCACATCGGCCCTGGGTTGCCCTGGATGGTGCGAGCCAAAGTGAACGGCTTGCGGCAGGTTTATATGGTGGCTACCCATACTTATCCGCGGCCCATCCCCTCGCCGGTAAAAGACCTGCGCCCGGCGAGCCAGACCTGTGAACAATGTCACTGGCCGGGACGTTTTGTGGGCGAAAAATTGCTGGTCCGCACCAGCTACACGGAAGATGAAAAAAACACGCCGCAGACAGACGTTGTGATGCTGAAGGTGGGAGGAAGCAATGGGCAGGGAGCGACTGGAATCCACGGACATCATCTCGCGGACGCGGCCCGCATCCGCTACATCTCAATCGATCCTCAGCGGCAGACGATCCCCGCCGTTTATTACGTCGACGATCAAGGAAAGACGACCGAATTCCTTTCCACTGACGCCAAGCCAACCAAAGAACAGTTAGACCAGGGAGAGCATCGCGTGATGGACTGCCTGGATTGTCACAACCGGCCCGCACATGCCTCAGAGACACCCGAAAGCGCGGTGGACAAGCAAATGTCGATTGGGCGCATCAGCTCGGATCTTCCCTATATTCGCAAAAAAGCGGTCGACGTACTTAAGGTGAATTACACCACTCGCGAAGTGGCCGAGCAGAGCATCACCAGCGAGATAGCCAAGTTTTATCAGAGCAACTACCCTGCAATCGATGGAGCGCGGGGGGCTGCAGTGAAGCAAGCTGGCGAGGAAGTGGCGAATATCTACCTACGGAATATCTTCCCTTACATGCGGGTGACCTGGGGCACGCACCCAAACAATCTTGGCCACAACGATTCGCCGGGCTGCTTCCGCTGCCATGATGGTAATCACACCAGCGCCGATGGCCAGACCATTACCAATGACTGCTCCGCCTGTCATCAGATCCTGGCCTCGGGCGAAGAAAATCCCAAAATCTTGACCGACTTGGGCTTGAAGTAGTGGGATCCGATGCGAGCCGATCGCAAACCCGCTTCTCAAATGCCTTGCCTCTCTCTCCCCCCCAGTTTGTGGACCACCGGTTCCAGTGTGACGTCAGCTTTCTTTGGCCTTCTGCGCTAACTCGCGAAATTCCTTCGCCTGTTTGTGGCTGGCCTTTATCTGCAACTGGGCGAGCTGTCGAGATTTTTCAGGTAGAAGCACAGCCAGCGCCTCCAGTTCGGTTGCTGTAGCGTGCGCATGGTCCGCCTCTTGCAGCCGGCGGGGTCAAAGCCGATATCGGGCTACAGCCGCTATCTTCGATCAATCAGATCTTCGACTGCCTGGAGCACGGCGATGTGCCGTCACGCATGGTCCTCGACTTCGCGCCAGCTGAAACGAAGAATCAGCGCTCAGAGTAGATCCGCACTTCCCAGCCATCCTCCCAGCGCAACAGCAGGTGCAGGTTCGGCAAGCGATCTCTGAGGCTCGCTGCCTTTTCCGGTCGAGGCGGAGTCTTTGTGGACATCCATTCTTGTAGAACGCATTGACCTCTCTCGGCCGTGTTCCGGGCAAGTCTGTCCGGGCAAGTCTGGTTAATGCCCAACCGCTGGGTTATACTCGACGACGTTCTGCAGGCAAACGCTGGAGGAAAAGTATGTTTCACCTAATCTGGTATATCTTCATTGGGCTCATCTCGGGGCTTATCGCGAAATCGGTGATGCACGTGCATATGACGATCTTCTGGACGATCGTGCTCGGCATCATCGGATCGATTCTCGGTGGCGCCGTGACCCACATGTTTTCGCGCCCTGCCAACGAAAGATATCATCCCGCCGGCCTCATTTTTGCCACACTGGGAGCGATTCTGATTCTCTTCGTTTGCTATAAACTGAAGATTCATTTCCCCCAGGTCGACCCCTTCTAGCGCATCGGCGACTAACCTCAGTATTCCGACAACCAGGGTCACACCTCGGGTTCATGAAGCCAGGATGGCGCTTATCGAGGTCGGTTGTGGCGATAGCGATTTGGACGGACGGCTGGTGCGGCGGACGCTACCGCGTGTTCGAGGGCGGGCAGTGGGTGAGCGATTGAAGTAAGAACTAAGTTGGGTAAAGTTGGGTCACAGAAAAGAAGGAGGGACTCAACTACGCCAGAAGATATTGGAGCAACTGCAGCGCCGTAATCACTCCCATCATACGGCAAGAACCTACCTCCGGAGTTTGCCGAGTATTTTCATATCGGTGGCCCGATAAACTCAGGCCGAAACCACATCCGCCGGTGATCTCGAAAAAATGCGTACTTCATTTCTGGCCTTTGGCGAAGTACGCCGTCGTTTTCCCAGGATGTCACGCTCACCCGCGCCGACTCGGCTCGCAGTCGACTGATTTCCATTTGCTCAACACTTACCGCCTTGCTGCTGGCCGGACCCTTCGGCCGTCCTTCCCGCTTCGCCTTGCCCAGTGGTACAAGGTTTGCTCCACCACACTACAAGACCGCGTGCAGCTCCGGCTATGCTTTGGCCCGGTTCTACCATTCGAGCCGCATCCTGCTGGAAATTCAGCCTATATTGCGCTCGTGTCGCTCTTGTCATCTCCCTTTCCTTGCTCTATTCAATCACTCAGCAAGGGATACGCCTTTTGGGCAGGTAAGGTCATCCACTGATTCTCTGAATCGCTCAAGGATGAGCCTGCCGTAAGTTCTTGGGATGGTCCGGCTGTTTTGATGCAGGTCAGCCATTCGGGTGCCAGGAATTCCAGGAGAAAGAAGCACGCGCTAAGTTTATTCGCTGCGTAGGATGGAAGTGATGTCAAGTCTGGCAATGCGGCGTGTGGCGGACCAGATGCTCGCCGATGCTACGAGTGCGAAGAGCAAGACTAGACCCACGGACGTTGCCACGCCAATGGGCTTCGCCCCATCTATCAGGCTTGCGAGGAAGTGCCCGGTCAGCTGGGCTCCCACTATTCCGGGGATGGCTCCCGCCAGGACCATCTGCAAGCCATGCCGCAACAGCATACCGCGTAATTGTGCCGGGGTTCGGCCGAGCGCCATACGTACGCCCAGCTCCTGGGTCCTCTGCACGATGGCATAGGAAACCATGCCGTAAATGCCAATCACCGCCAGCAACAGAGCGAATCCCGCGAAAGTCCAGACGGCAGCCCGGTAGAACTTCGGATGAGCAAAGACCTCATCCCGTCGCTGTTCCATGCTTTTTACGGCGAAGACAGGAACTTGCGGATCCACCGACTGGATGGTGTCACGGATCGCGGCGAGGTGATCTTCCGCCCGACCGTTCACGCGCACCACGATCGTCGAGAAAAAGCTGCCCGGAGTCTCCGCCGGAATGAAGACCTGATTCCCGTTTACGGTCGTCGGATCGGTCTCGTACTGCATTCCCATAACCACACCCACAATTTTCCGCGGAGTATCTCCGTCGATCGTGAGCTGATGATTGAGGACATCCTGCGTCGCGCCAAATTCAGCCGCGAATCGGTCATTAACGACCGCAACTTTGGCCCCCGAGCGGACCTCGGCTGCCGTGAATTCCCGGCCGTACAGAATCCGTCCGCCCATGGTTTGGAAATATTCCGACAATACCGGCACCAGCGTAGAACCGCGTTTAGCCGGACGCCCATCCAATCCGAACGGTCCTCCGACAAATGCCGACGCGTATAGCGGAAGAAATTCGGTAGCACTGGCAGCGCGAACTCCAGGGAGCGTGCGGACCCGCTCGACAACTTCCTCAAAATAAGGGAGCTGCCGCTTATCCAGTTGGTGGGTCGTGCCGTCCAGGGAGACGGCTGCAGTCGCGACACCTTGCACATCATAGCCGCGGTCGATTCCCATCAAGTGAAAGAACGCGCGTCCCAGGCACACGGAAGCCGCGAGAAGAACCATGGTGAGCATGACCTGCGCGGCTACCAAGCTGTGGCGAACCAGCCGCGAGCTGCGGTTCCCCCTGGAGCTTCGTGAAGGGAAAGCGTGGACGCGTCCCACATAGAGCGAGGGCGAGACGCCCAACGCGACCGCCGTAATTGTGGACACGATCAGGGTGAAAGCCAGTACGTGTCCGTCCATCATTGAATAAGACTGTGCGCCCAGTGGTGGGGGCTCAACCTTCGCTGCGAAAGACGTAATCCAGAATGCGATCAGCAATCCGGACAGGGTGGCAACGAACGAGAGCAGCAAGCACTCGGTGAGCAACTGCAGCGCCAGCCTCGCACGACTTGCCCCGAGCGCCGAGCGTATGGACAGTTCCGCGGCGCGATCGGTCGTCCGAGCGATCAACAGATTCGCAATATTGGTGCACGCAATCAGCAAGACCAGCACCACTGCGCCCATGAACAGGATTGAGGCATTCTTTACCGGGCCAGCAAGTCCGTCCTGCAGTGACGTGATGCTCGGACGCAGGTTGGAATAGTCGCTTTGTTCCAGTTTCGGCGACAGGCGTCCTACCTCCACGGTAAACGCGGCACGCGCCTGAACCCACGAGACGCCAGGTTTCAGCCGCGCAATGGTTCCCCAGCCATTATTGCCGGGGCTGAAAGCTGCCGGCTTCCAAAGAACGGCCTTGCCTGGATAGTCGAACCCCGGCGGCGCGACCCCAACAACCGTAAGCGGGATCCCGTCAATTCGGATCGTGGCGCCCAGGCCTTTCGGATCGCCTCCAAAAAGCTGTTGCCAGAGTCCGTAACCGATCACTGCCACTGCGTTTCGCCCCGGCAATCCCCAACCTGTTCCATCCACATCCTGATCAGCAGCGAATCCACTGCCGAGCACCGGCTGTATGCCCAGTACCGAGAAGAAATTCCACGATGTCTGGGCGACGTGAGCCCGGCTCCCGACGCGCATTCCACCGAGGTTCACATCGTTTTCCTCAAACAGCGCGGCATCGGCGAGATATGCACTCTGCTGCCGCCAGTCGTGAAAATCTTTCGCGCTGTCGTGCGGTGGAATGAACTGATGGAGCAGCGCCAGGCGGTCTGGCTGCGGAAATGGAAGGGAGCGCAGTAGCAAGGCGTTAACTACGCTAAACACACCCACGTTCGCGCCGATCCCGATGGCGAGGGCGGCGATGGCAAATCCTGCATACCGCGGACTTCTAGACCAAAGCCGAAGAGTGTACCTGAGATCCTTAAACACTGGGCGAAACCTGATTCCGCGACAGCATTTTACGCCAAGTGGATCAGTAAGTGTTGTACACAATCAGGAGTTGATCGCAGGTCCCGCCGAGCCGGAATATGGCGCAGATCGAGGCCAGTTGCGGGACTTGCGATAAAGTTCAAGTCTGTGGAACGAAGTCGCTGGTGTTTGCGACGGACGCGGTGGGCGAGGGGTATTCGATGGGGAGTTCTCGATTGTCGGGGTATTTGGGGGTGTTACTGGGCATAGTCTTCGCGGGAGGGAACAAACAGGTCCAACACCTCAGAGTCTTCCAAAGCCGTTGCCCGATGCGCAACATTGCCCTCGACAATGACACTGTCGCCGGTACGCAGTTCGATTGTCTTGCCGCCGGCGTCGAACTGGATGCGCCCGCTCACAACATAGACAAGTTGTTCATGAGAGTGGCTGTGACTCTTACCTTTCCATCCCTTCAAGAAATGATGACGAACTAACATCACGTTCTGGTTATAGGCCAAGATCTGCCGTTGCATTCCCGGTTCGGGCGACGACAGAATTGAGGCATTTGTGGGCGCGTAGACCACGCCATCGTCTTTCATTTCTCCTCTCAAGCCTTAGAAGGTTAACCGCGCACCAATCTGGATAAGACGCGGGCTGGCGGCCGAGGTGATCTGGCCGTTCAGGGCGGACTTCAGGTTGGCCGTGGGAGCATTCAGGCTGACCAGGTTGAAGGCATTGGTCGCCTCCCCGCGGAGCTGGAAGGTGAATCGTTCGAAACGGAAGTTGCGGAACACTCCCAGGTCGATATCGCGGTAACCTGGCGCTCGCAGATAATCGCGCGGAGCGTTGCCGTCGGCTCCTCCCGGGCCGATGCCTCCCGGCACTCCTGGTCCGTTTTGAATGAACGCCGCGGTATTGAACCACTCCTTCGCAACCGCAGCGCGGCTTCTATGAGGATCGAGGAATGCACTGACTCCCGGAACCAGGTTGGGACGATTCGCGTTGGCGCTGTCAAAGTTGTTGTTGGTGCCGCTGGAGATACTGAAAGGCGCTCCGCTTTGCAGCGAGACGATGGGCGAGATCGTCCAGCCATTGAGGAGCTGCTTCATGAAGGAGTTGGAACCGGTGTAGTAGTCGATGTTCCACATGCCGGAGATGCTTGCCACATGCCGGCGATCGTTGTCCGTCGGCCCTCTTTCCTCCCACAGATTGTCGAAATCCTGGGCGGTAGCCTGCCCGATTGCCGACTCATTAACGCTCTGGAAGGAATGGCTGAAGACGTAGAAGCCGTTGATCATCAGGTTGCGGGTCAGGGGCCTGCTGGCCGAGATCTGAAGCGAGTGGTAAGACGCGGTCTCGTTGGATTCATCGTATGTAACCTGACCCAGAACTCCCGGATCGTAGGGACGGCGGGCGTTGATGCTGGCCTGCGACGTGCTGGCTCCGGGTGCGTAGGGAGCATAGTTCTTATCCAGCATGAACGGCAAATGATGCGACAGCGTGCCGACATAAGCGACGGTCAGGCTGACATTTTTGGGCAATTCGCGCTGAACCGCCGCGTTCATCTGATAGACCAGTGGCCATTGATAGTTTTCCGCGATGGTTTCGATACTGGCCGCAGGCAGGAAGCGAGGATTCGCCGGCGTATACGTGTAGGGAAACGGATCTCCATTGGGGAAGGAGGCGGGATTTCCGTAGACATTAGAGAACGAAGTGATCGAGTTGAAGGTTTGCCGGATGGCGAAGGGCTGCGCATTGGCAGGCTGGTTCCATTCGTTGCCGCTGACGCTGCCGTAAAAAACACCCGCGCCGGCGCGGATCGCCGTCTTGCCGTCTCCGAAGGGATCCCACGCGATACCGACACGAGGAGAGATGTGATGCAACCGATTGTCGGCGATGCCGCGCGGCACACCGGCGTCTCCGGGGAATAGCATCCCCAAAGGCGCAGAGGGAACTTCGGTGGACTGTACGCCTGGAACAAACGTTGCAGTAAGGTTGGAAGACTCGACCGGGGACAATTGCAGGTCATACCGCAATCCCAGGTTCAGGGTGAGTCTGGGGACAATGCGATAGTTGTCCTGCAAAAAGCCCGCAAAATACCAGTCGCTCAACAGCCCATGGTAGGGAGTGTCCTGCTCCATTGTGCTTACCTGGCCGGTGACAAAGTCGGACAGTGCATTCCCCGTGGTGGTGGGCGCCGAGGAGGCGAAATTGAAGATCCCGAAGTTGTACAGATTGCCGACGATCATGTTTTTTTCCAGGGAGAGTTCGCCACCGAAGTTAAGCGTGTGTCTACCCTTGGTCATGCTGACCATGTCGCGGAGCGAGTAGAAGTCGGTGTCGCTGACAGGCCCAGCCAAAGCGCCGCCGGCACTGAAGTAGCCGGATACGGACAGCTCGGGTAGGGTCTTGGGTCCCTGGGTAGTGAAGGTCGATCCTAAATCGTCCATGCCGATCCCTGCTGGCAGATTTACCCGACCCCCGGCTACGCGGGTGAAGGTGAACCAGCCCTGGTTGGCGGTGGTCGCACTGAGGGTGTGAACCTCGCTCAGGTTCACCACCTGCTGCGTCGCCAGCGACTGGTTGATCGTATAAGGGAAGTTGCCGTTGCCGTAGGCGTTCTGCGTGGTCTTCAGGTAGAAGTAGCTGATCGAAGCGCGGTCCCGATCCGAAATTACCTGATCGTACTTGCCGAGATACTCGTCTTCGTTGGTGGGTCCGGTGAAGAACCCGGAATAGCTATTGTTGGTAAGGTTGGTGGGCAGCGGGATGTACTTGCTCAGGATGTTGGCCGCGGTTTGGTCCAACAAGCTGGACGGGACGCAATTCGGTGTAGGAGTTGCGCAGTTGGGGGAACTGTTGGTTCCATCCACCTGCACCTTCGTAGTCTTCGAGGTACCTGGCATGTACACCTTAAAGGTATCTGCTGTAAAGTCGCCCTCGCGCTCGGCGGCTGTCGGCACCACACCGCCGGTAAGCTGTTGTCCAACCACCTGCCGCAGGCCGCCATAGCTGAACAGGAAGAAAGCCTTGTCGCGTTTCACCGGGCCGCCAACGACACCGCCAAACTGATTGCGGTGGTAAGGCGGGTTGAAGGTCGAATTCCAAGGGACGGCATTGAGGTCCGTGTTCCGGTTGAACTCAAACAGAGAGCCATGAATCTGGTTGGTTCCCGACTTCGTGATTGCGGTGACCACGGCGCCCGACATGCGGCCATATTGGGCCGAGAAATCGCTGGTTTCCACACGAAATTCCTGCAGCGCGTCCGGGTTGGGCAACGGGTTGCCGTAGTTGCGCAAACCGGTCATGTTGATGCCGCCGTCCAAATAGAAGCTGACCATCGGAGTTCCGCCGTCGATGCTTCCGTTGACGACGACCTGTGTCGACGGCAAACCGATGACGAAATTTGGTGTGCCGCTGGGATTGCTGGCAGGACTGGCGCTGTTGGACTGCACACCCGGCGTCAGGGAAAGCTCGGCATACGCGTTGCGGTTGACCAGAGGCAGGCCGATGATCTCGGAAGGCTGCACGGTTCTTCCGAGTTCCGCGGAGTTCGTGTCCACCAGCGGCGGAGCTTCCGTGACCGTCACGGTCTGACTTTGGATGCCGACAGTCAAGATCACATTCAATGCCTGTGTCTGATCGACGGTCAGAACAACGTTCTCCTCCAGGAACCTCTTGAAGCCGCCGGCATTCACTTCAACGGTGTAGGTGCCCACCGGCAGGTACTGGATGAGATACGTCCCCTCGGCGGTGGTTGTAGTTGAGCGGGAGAGTCCGGTGTCTATATTGGTTGCTTTGACAGTGGCTGAAGTGACCAATGCGCCTTGCGTATCTTTTACCGTTCCAGTGAGCGTTCCAGTGATCTGCTGTGCGTACGCATTGAGACCTGCGCAGAGAATCAGAACGAGCAGTGCGCGGAACTGCGTGCCCGCACCCGTCGAGAAATATCTTGCGAATCTGCGTGTTTTCATACAGCCTCCGAAACGTTTGGGGTGCTGAATTGCTTTCAAACTTCTGAACCTTAAAGCTCGAGAGTTGCGGCAGGCAGCCCATCAGGTGCTGCTGAAATTCTGCATACTCCTTTGCGAACCAGTGAGATTTCGGCGCGTCCGTTCGACAGTTGTATTTCACGAGAGCCTCGGGTGGTTCCAAGGTTGTCGATCAGATTGCCCGCGCCTGCCAGCGAGAAGCGCACTGGTTGAGCGGAGTCGAGGCAAAGAATGCCCTTTGCGTCAAAGAGTTTCGCTTCCACGGTAACGACGTTGTTCTTGCGCTCTTTCTCAAGCAGCCTCAGTAAAACTGGCTTATCCCACTGTTCGCTCTGGAAAGTCAAATCAATCTCGTCGTGCACGGTTACTGCACCCTTCGTCGCAACCGCACGAAGATGATTGCTTCCGCTCGCAAATGCGACTTCCCAGCGCAGGCCGGCGGCGGGAAAATTCTGGCTGTTGCGGTGCATGGAACCGAGGGACTTGCCGTTTAGAAAAAGCTCTGCCCGATCGCAGTTTGAGTACACGCGCACGCTGCGCTTTTCGCCGTTCTGGCCCCAGCGAACCGGCCAGTTGTGTCCATAGATATGAACCATCGGCTTATCGGCCCAGTAGGACTGAAAAACGAAGTAGGATTCTTTCTTTGTCAGGTCGCGTTCTACAACGCCTTTCTGATTCACGCGCGGGATGCCGTTGTCACCACGAAGAGGAGAGGCAAAGTCTTTGAAGACCCATTGGGCGGATCCTGTAAGCCAATCGAGGCTCTCCTGGGTCTTGAGGTGCCAGTCAAAGAGGTTGCAGGCGTAAGTCTCCGACCAGTCACCATCTTTCGAGACTCGAACATCACCCCCACTTTTCCGGTAATCAAGGCCACGTTCATCGGTTCCGTTGCCGGTGGGAACCTTGCGCAGCACGGCTTCAGGATCTTCGGAGTGACGCCCTGCCTGACTGTCCGCCCCCCATTCGATATGGATGAATCGCTCGACCCGGGTGCGCTCTTCCAGGAGGCTCTGTTCGTATTCGCGATAATTGCCACGATACCAGCCGGCCCAGATCGAAGGAGAATATACATCCGGAATATCTCGCGCGAAATCACAGCGTCGAAAAGCAGTCGGCCTGGAGCTGTCGAGCCGGTGTGCCAGGTCACGCATACCGGTCATAAAATTCCGGATAGCCTGCTGATCGACGCGGGGATATTCATTCGGCCAGTCGTCCTCATTGCCGAGTCCCCAGAGGATGATGGAGGGATGGTTATAGTGCTGGTCGATCATATGAGTGAGCATGTCCTGCGCGTTCTTCTGAAATGCTTCGTCCCCGACGCCAGCCCGACACCAGGGAACTTCTTCCCAAACCATGAGACCAAGCTCATCGCACAGCTCAAGCACTAGGCGGTCCTGTTGATAGTGCGCGAGACGGACGAAGTTTGCCCCCATCTCACGTATGAGTTGCATCTCTTCGCGTACCAGATCGTCTCTCATCGCGGCAGCCACGCCGGCGTGATCCGCATGACGCTGCGTGCCGCGCAAGAGTATCCGCTTGCCGTTCAACTTGAAGGGGCCGTGCTCCACGAACTCAAGCTGGCGTATGCCAAAGCGCTCGTCGAGATGCGTCTCGCCGGCAGGGCTGGAAAGCGTCACCCGGCAGCGATAGAGATGGGGGGACTCGGGCGACCAAAGTTGCGGAGCCGTCACGCGGAATTCAGCAAGACCCGAACGATCGGTCCAGGCGGAAAGGGTCTGTGAGGACTGATGAATCAGACGACCGCTTGCATCCGAGGCCTGAACTGACACCGTACAGCGAGCACTTTGATGGGAAGGATTGTAGAGTCTTCCTTCAACCGACACTCGGGCTGAGCCGTCCGCTGCGACGATCGGCAAGACATGAATTGCTTCGAGCGCGATTGCGGGAACATAAGAGAGATTTACGTGCCGGTAAATGCCGCCGTAGAGACAAAAGTCGCTGAGATCAGACGGAACTCGATCGGGATCGGGAGAGTTGTCGCAGAGGACTGTAACCGGAACGCCATCCTTTGCGTCGGCACGGGGCAACCGTTGCAGGGCGTCGGTGATGTCGAAGTCAAACTCGTCATAGCCGCCCTTATGCGTTCCGACCAGCAAAGACCCGATCCAAAGCGTGGTCGTCTGGCCCGCACCCTGAAAGTTCAGGATGGTTCGCCCCTCGACAAAGGGATTACGCAAAGAAAGCCGCGTACGGTACCATCCTTGGCCACGAAAATAAGGTTTGTCAGGGTCGCAGGCGTCATCCGCATTGAAGCAGTGAGGAAGAACCGTGGACTGCCACAGACCGCTCGGTTCGGGATGCCAAACCTCTCCGATGCCGGCGATCGGGCCACGACGGAACTCCCATCCTGCATCCAGCCTCTTGACGGGTTCGGCCGCTCCGTCTTTTCGAGGTCGGGGCACCATGGCACAGGCGCGCGATGGAGCGGCGAGCAGAACGCCGGCGGTGGAAATGGACGCAGTCAGCAGGAATTGCCGTCGCGTCGGGAGGAACAAGAGGCCCTCTTTCCGAAAGGCAGCAGCTTCGCGGCTACTGCTCTGCTTGGCTCGGCGGGCGGCGGAAACTTGCTAGCCGTGGCCAGTCCGTAAGATGCTGCAGCGACTGTGCCTCCCCCACCCAAGCGGCCCCATGTTCCGCCCGCAATCACGGATTGACAAGTGTCTAACCGTTTGACCTGCCGAGGAATGGCCCATCTCCTTCAAAATCCTCGTGTTAACGTTCATGCTTTTCTTGTGTCAAACTGGCTTGAAAGTCACGGAACGAGGCGCGTATGATACGCCGACGCCGTGAACAGAGCCACTTCAACTCGGGAAGCAAGGCAACCACAAACGGCGCAGGAACGAGATGCGATCCGGCGCGAGTTGCAGCAGGTTGTTGCCAGCCCGTACTTCTGCAACAGCAAGCGCTATCCTGCGCTGCTGCAATACATCGTCGAGAACACGCTGGCCGGCAAGTCGGATCAATTGAAGGAACGAACGCTTGGCATCGAAGTGTTTGACCGGCCTTCGACCTATGACACAAACGCGGAAGCGGTTGTGCGCTTCACCGCATCAGAAGTGCGTAAGCGGTTGCTGCTTTACTACAACGAGCGCGGCCGAACCTCTGGAATCCGAATCTCACTCCCTGTGGGCTCCTACATCCCGGAATTCCTTCACGGCCACGAAGAATCCGACGATCTTGAAAGTTATGCTGGTTCGCCGGCTTCGCAGCTCCGCGCTGGCAACGTCTTCGTCGGTACCGACCGCGAAACGCAGCAGCTCCCGCCGATCCGACTAGTGCCCGGGAGTCGCACTTCCCCTTCGGCCTTGCCAGAGGAGGCCGGTCCTATCCCGTCCGGCCGGCAAAATAGGACCCCCGTTCAGGCGCTTTTGTGGTTGGCTCTGGCCGCTGTGCTGATAATTGGCTTCCTTGCCGGATTCGGTTGGAGATCTCGCAGCAGTTCCACTCCCACGGCTGTAGATGATTTTTGGATGCCGGTCCTGCACGAGCAGCGCACGGTTCTGATTTGTGCCGGAGGCGTAATATTCAAAAAGAATAATTTTTCAGGCGTGATCACGGCCGGCAAGGACATTGACTACCCGTTCGTATCCATGCAGACTGCTTCTGCGATCGCTCTAGTGAGCAGCACACTGGCGCGTTCGGAAGTAACAACGCAGTTGCTATCCTCTCCCTCTACGCCCCTGACGGATCTGCGCGAACATCCAGTCGTACTGCTGGGCGCTTACAACAACCAATGGGCGATGCGCTTGTTGCAGTCGCAGCGCTTTCAATTTACCCCGGAGCCAGTGCAGTCGATTGTCGATCGGACGCGGCCTGACGCGCACTGGTCGCGCGACAAGACTCTTCCTTACTCGAGTGCAGACGATTACGCCCTGGTGGCACGTTTTCGCGACGCGACCACCGGCAGCTGGGTTGTGGTTCTGGCTGGACTGGGTCGAAATGGGACCGAGGCTGCAGCTCAATTTGCAACCAGCCCCCACTACATGCAGATGCTCAGAGATGACGTGGGGCGAGATTTCTCAAACCTGAATATCGAAGCGCTTTTGAAAGTCAACGTCATCGGTGGAAAGACCGGAGCTCCTTCCATTCTGGCCGTTCATGCCCGCTGAACCAACCGAGACCAAGACGGGCATTTTTGCGGCTCCATCTCCTATTTCTCCAGTCACACCCAAAGAAGCGGTTGGCGGATCGGGTAGTTGCGAATGATTTCCTTGTCCGTCGGATCGGGATCCAACCTCTTCCACAGATCGATGTATTTCTGCTCCTGACAGGCTATGCCCGAAAACAGAAGACCGGGCGAGCGAACGGGCCAGGCGTCGAAATGTTCCACATCTCTCGCCCACTTCCAAGCGCTCTTGTCTTTTACATACGGATAGATAAACTCGGCAGCTTTGCATAGCCCGCGGCCGTCTGCAAGGTGGAAGGCAGGCGGATCCGGGGCCAGGTCTTGGAGCGATTGGCAAAGGCCCGCCATTACGTCGAAATTGAAGATTGAGTAGCTGTAGGGCTTGGTGCGCGCCAGTTCTCGCGGGAACGATCCATTTGCATCCATTTGATTCGGCAGCAGAATGTTTTGGTAGCGCCAGAACACCTCTTGGCGGGCAACATCGTTGCCCGCCAAGCGGGCAAACTCGGCGGCCTGCAAGGCCCAGCAGAAGGCATGGTTATTTGAGGTATCGCGCTCTTTCATTCCCGGCTCGCTGTGGGAAAGCCAGTCCAGATAGCTGGCGAACCAACTCTTTACTGCGTCACTGTCCTCGGCACCCAGCATCCCAGACTTCCGAACCCTGGACTTCAGAAACCCGGACTTCAGAACGCTGGCAGCCCGTGCCACCTCGACCAGATGCAACGTGTCGATGATGCCGTAGGAGCGGCCCGTCGAAGATCCTTGTACCGCTTGAGCGTACAGCAGGTTGGGGTTCATCCGCGTTTCCGGGGAGACGAACCAGGCGCGGAGGTGAGCGCAGGCCTTCCGCCCGTAACGGTGGTCCCCGGTCAGGAGCCAGGCGGCGGTCAGAGCGGGCATCTGGATGGAAAGCGCCACCATCACCTTACGATGCTCTTCGAAATTCTCCGGATTGCTCTGCCCATCGCGGTTGATGTACGGCCCCTCTGGATCTTTCGGATTCGGCCAGAAGTAGTCCGCTTGAGAATAGAAATCGTGCAATCCACCCGCACTGCGTTTGGCAGGGAACGCGGTGATGGTAAGAGGTGCTTGAGAAATATATTTGTCGGCAGCTTGCAGAATCCGCTTACGGTCCGTTTCGCCCACCAGCCGGAAGACATCCGACTTTCCAGACCGAGTTGACCGACCAAGAGCCAGGCGGCCGGCGCTCATACAACCGACCGCCGCCGCTGCCGCTTTCAAGAACTTTCTCCTCCCGTCTACATTTGTCGGGTGCATTTCGGATCCTCCTGCGGACCGCATGAGTGGAATATATACATTCTCCATGCCAGAACCGAGACTCGCGAACCTGCCATACAAAATTGATAACGTAGATGATTCTGGCTCATGTATTATGGTTCGTCCACCCCCATGGTGGCTGCCGAAGTGGCAGACTTAATCAGATGGGTTCAGTCTTCCAATCGACCACGGGCTGTTTGCCAAACCCCCAGTCCAACGCAGCCATATCAGGCCGATTTGAAGTGCACCGAAGTTTTCCACGAACGGCGATGACGGAACACGGAATGGCGAAGGCTGCACGCCTGAATGACCGAGTGAACGACAACGTTAACACCAACACCGACATCAACATCTGGCGCGCTTTATTGGAAGTTGCGGCGGTGCTCGGACTCGCGGCGTCAATTGTGAGTGCTCAGGTCGCCCAGCCGAAAACGACCGAAGGGGTGGTAGCGACACCATTATCCGAGGAACGGGCCTCGGCGGGAGATTCGCCGGACGATCCCGGCCCGATAGCCGTGGACCTCTCTCCGGCGTTAACGCACGCAACCATAAGCAAGGCGGCGCAGAAAGTGGCCGACTGGCAACTTGGGCGTGCGGAACCGATCTTCAGCCGGCAATGGACGTACGCTGCTTTGTACGACGGGCTGCTCGCGGCCTCGAAGACCACGGGAGATCCGCGCTATCACGATGCGGTAGTGAAGATGGCGACGCGCTTCGATTGGAAATTGCTCGACGCGCGATTCCCCCATGCGGACGATATGGCGTTGGGTCAGTCTTACATGGACTTGTATCTTGAAACCCACGACCCCGTCAGAATGGCTGATGTAAAGACAATTCTGGATCGTCTGATGGTTCGACCCGATGATCCGGAGAAGTTGCTGTGGTGGTGGTGCGATGCGCTTTTCATGGCTCCCCCGGTACTGGCCAGAACGTTTGCCGCGACCGGCGACCGGCGCTATCTAGATTATATGGATCGCGAGTGGTGGCAGACGTCCGCGAGTTTGTACGACTCTGCGGATCACCTTTATTTCCGCGACAGCCGTTACTTCACCCAGAAAGAGAAGAACGGCCAGAAGATTTTCTGGTCGCGAGGAAATGGCTGGGTCATGGGTGCGTTTGCCAAGGTGCTTGAGGTCATGCCAGATGACTATCCCGGCCGAGGGAAGTACATCGCTCAATACCAACAGATGGCTGACCGGATCGCTGCCATACAGGGCGAGGATGGGCTCTGGCGCAGCGGATTGCTGGATGCCGGGGCCTACGACCTGCCCGAGGTTTCGGGAACCGCGTTCTTCACCTATGCGCTGGCTTGGGGCATCAACCACGGCGTTCTGGACCGGGCGAAATTCGAGCCAGTGGCAGAACGGGCATGGGTCGGAATGTTATCGCACATCTATGCGGATGGCCGGCTGGGGTCAATCCAGCCCATCGATGGACAGCCGGGCAAGTTCAAACCTTCCGCCAGTTACGTGTACGGAGTCGGCGGCTTCTTGTTGGCGGCGTCGGAACTCGACGCGCTCGCGCAGGATCGATCACGAAAGCCCCCCAAAGCTCGTTCGCAAAGATGACAACTGCAAGAGCAAGAAGGCGCGGCAGACCGCCCACGATTATCGATGTTGCAAGAGAAGCCAAGGTCGGCGTGATGTCGGTCTCGCGCGTGATTAACAATCATCCGAGCGTAAAGCATTCGACGCGCGCCAAAGTCATGAAGGCGATTGCCAGGATTGGCTATTCGCCCAATGATGCGGCGCGAATGCTGAAGGGCCGCAGGGGACGGACGGTCGGCCTGGTCGTCCCGGATCTGTCAGACTTCTTTGCCAGTTGTTTTCACGCAGTCCAGGAAGTTGCGATACGCCATGACTATCAGACCCTGGTGGTTGCCACGGGAAGAAACGTGGCAGTCGAGGACCAGCAACTTGAATCGATCCAGAATCGAGTTGCCGGGCTGCTCATCGTTAGTTCAGGTAGTGACGGAAGTCGATTGAAGACGATTCAGGAAAGCGGCGTTCCGATCGTCGCTCTCGATCGGCCGGTTGCTGGACTGCAAGCCGATGCGGTGCTGGTCGAGAACCGGGAGGGCGCGGAACAAGGCGTTCGGCATTTGATCGAACACGGCCACAAAAAGATTGCCTGCGTGGGATTTGACTCTGGCAGCTATACCCTGGGGGAACGGATCGAGGGCTACAAGCTGGCCATGCGTAACGCTGGTCTCGAACCAATTCTGTTCAGCCATGTCAACACCCTTGAGGCCATGCAGGCTCTTGTGCTGCGCTGGTCTGCCGCAAAGGATCGGCCGACAGCGGCATTCTCGCTGAAGCGAATCTCCTCGGTGTATCTCATCCAGGCTCTCCACCTTCACAAGCTGCGAGTACCGGAGCATATTGCGGTGGTGGGGTTCGACGACTTCGAACTCGCCGAAGTGCTGGGGACACCACTCACGGTCGTGCGTCAAACTCCAGCCAGGATGGCGCGAGCAGCCGCCGAGCTTCTTTTCAAAAAAATCGCCAATCTACAAGACGGCTCGGCGACGGAAGCGCAGAGTACCAAGATGCTCTTTCCCACCGATTTGATTGTCCGCCGGTCATGCGGCTGCCCGGCCAGGGAGTAGGCTAACCTCTGCCAAAGTGTGATCGTTGCAATCGGCGCGAGCCGGTAAACAGCCGTGACTCTATCCTTTTTGGGGCGTAAAACCACTCCGTTCAGGGAGTGGATATAAGGCTTGCCTTTTTGTGGAAGCTACAGCAAAACCTTCTGGGTACATTAGCTGGATCTGAAGACCGCGCACCTCAAGGTCTGCTGTGACGGAGCTAGCCTCTGTCTAAAAACCAGGCGAATGCAGTAAAGCTACAAGTGGGCCCGGGCAGGGCCTTCAGGCGCTAACGTAGGGAGATTAAGCCCATGCGTAGCCTGAGAACGAATCCCCGCTCTTTAGGGCGGGGAGGATGTCAATTTTCTTTGACCTTGATGACGAAATAGAGGAAGCTCTCACTTTCTGGCAGGAGAAGCTGATGGGGCACGGTTGCGGGTATGTGGACGATATCCCCCTGATTCAGCGTTGTTTCAACTCCGTTTAGTACAGATTTGCCTCGAATCTCTCCGGGGCTCACGGTCTTGCCGTCCGGCACAGTGCCGCCAGTCAACAGCTTCGCGCTTCCGCGTACTACGAAGAAAAAGTCGGCATAGTTCTCATGAATCTCAGCGCCGCCATCCTTGCGGCGAAGCGCGATCATCGTGAAGTGGTTTCGATACTCGTTCAGCTTACTGCTCGCCGCACCCTCGGAACCTTGCGCCTTCGCATTTAGTTCCCGAGCTTTTTCGATCAATTGACCTTGCGTCAGGTGGTCTACCGTGAGTGTTTGTGCACCGGCGAAAGGTAGCGTGGAGATGGCAAGAGTTAAGGATGCAATCGTCAGTTTCATGAATCACCTCGGAAGCAGATCTGCGCGAATTATTGTTAGGCTCGCAATTACCGACTCAACCACCCACCATCGACGGCCAGCACATGGCCATGCACATAGTCGCTGGCGCTGGATGCAAGAAATACGACTGCGCCAGCCATGTCGTCTGGGCATCCCCATCGTCCAGCGGGAATCCGTTCTATGATTTGACGGGCCCGCTCCGGGTTTGCCCGCAAGGCCTCGGTATTGTCGGTAGCCATATAGCCGGGCGCAATAGCATTCACGTTTACACCCTTTGCGGCCCATTCATTGGCAAATGCCTTCGTGAGTTGTCCGACTCCGCCTTTCGCCGCGGCATACGAGGGAACAAGGACTCCGCCCTGAAACGTCAATACGGAAGCAATATTGATAACCTTGCCTGAACCCTGGGCCAACATGTGCTTCCCTGCGTGCTTTGTCAGGCGGAATACGCTGCTGAGATTGGTGTCGATCACCGCCTGCCAATCTTGCTCAGAGTGCTCGACGGCGGCCGTGCGCCGAATGATCCCGGCGTTGTTGACGAGAATATCGATGACGCCAAAATGGCGGACTACTTGTTCAATCAGCAGGGAACAAACAGAGGCGTCGCTGACATCGCCAACGACTGCGAACTGATTCGCGCCGATTTTGCGTAACGCTTGCTGCGTGACTTCCGGTGCTTTGCTCGAGCCATGGATTGCCACGTTTGCGCCCGCTTCGGCCAGCGCCATGGCAATCCCTGCGCCCAGTCCGCGTGACGATCCCGTCACTAGCGCGGTCTTACCCTTCAGACCGAATTTCTCCAGTATCACGGCACGATCCTTTTCGGTTTTTTTCGGCTAGATCAAATCCGCGATAGCCAAGGCATCCATGTCGCTGTAGACCTGATTCTCTCCACCCATACCCCAGCAGAACGTATAGTTCTTGGTTCCAACTCCGGCGTGAATCGACCAACCGGGAGAGACGACGATCTGTTTGTCCGCGATGACGATGTGGCGCGTTTCCTTGCCAGGACCCATCAGGTGAATCACCCGCTGGCCGGCTGCAAGATCGAAGTAAAGGTAAACTTCCGACCGCCGCAGGTGGGTATGCGGCGGCATGGTGTTCCAGACGCTTCCCGGGGCGAGTTGGGTAAAGCCCATCACCAGTTGGCAACTGCGAGTTCCTTCCAGGTGAATGAGTTTCGTTATCTCCCGCAGATTCGCGCTTTCAGCGGCACCGAGCGTAACCTTCGCCTGTTCGGCAGACCGAATGAACTTCGTCGGGTGCGTCGCATGAGCCGGATAACTCAGCAGGTAGAACTCGGCAGAGTGCGCTGGATCGGCGCTGGAGAATTCGATTTTTTCATTTCCCCGGCCAACGTACAGCGCATCCAGCTTCTTCAGCTCAAAGGGGACGCCGTTTACCTTGACTACGCCCGCACCGCCGATATTAAGGACGCCCAGTTCACGCCGCTCGGTAAAGTACGATGCCCGCAGCGCATCGTCTGTGGGTAAGATCAGCGGCTCGCCAGTGGGTACGGCCGAACCGATCACGGTGCGGTCAAGATCGACGTATGTCAATCCGATCTGTCCCGGATGAAAAAGATGCTCGATCAGAAACGTCTCGCGCAATTCTGCGGTGGTCATCGATCGATAGCGGATCGCGTCCGCCATTTGCAGTATGTTCACAGCGCTATTCTCTCTCGATTGCGAACCCCTAATTGCCCGAACGAATTATTTTGCGATGCGGACTCCTCCGCCCCCAGCATACGCAGCCCTTCGGCGCGGCACCGGCACCCGTATTTTCGGCCCCGTCGTGGCCAGAGCGTCCTTGTCGAGCGCCCATAAACAGTAACGATACCACGGCGCTCCCAACGTCGAATACCTCCCATTGCCGCTCATTCGTACTGTTAATCTGCCTGCCATCCGGACAACGGAGACTCATCGTTCCTCAAGTCGCCTCACCATACCAAAATAAGTGATAACGTTATAATGAATTTTGCTTCGACGGAATAACATTTATATCAGGCCCAAGCGGCAGCCTCGCACAGAAAGTCGGGCTCGCAGACAAGGTTGAGTGCTCCTTGCAATCGCAACGGACGGATACTTCAAGCCCCCCGCAGCTTCACTCTGCTGTTCTCCCCTGCCGGACGCTGCTGTTTCTATTCCTGATCGTTCTCGCTGCCCTGCCTTGCGCATGGGCGCAGCGGTTGCGCATTAGCAATTCCACCAGCATCGACCGAACCGAGGAGGTAGTCGAGCTTCCGCTAAGCCGGGTCGCCGGTCACCTACGTTTCTCGGCGGCGCAAATGCAGTCCCTGGTCGCTACCGACACTGCAACCGAACAGCGCATTCCCAGCCAGCTTTACAGCAGTCGGCCGGGCGGCGATCCCGATACTCTGCTGCTGCTCGTCAAATTGCCGGCTAAAGGGACAATGAATGTGGCATTCCATTTGGATCCTGCGCTACAGCCTCAGGAATCGCTGGTGTTCGGGCGCGCGATTCCTGAGCGTAAAGACGACTTCGCCTGGGAGAATACGGTTGCAGCCTATCGAATTTACGGCCCGGCGTTAGAGGCGACCGGCGAGATTTCCTCTGGTATCGACGTGTGGTCAAAGCGCATTCCGAATTTTGTCGTAAACAGCTTCTATCAGCAGGACCACGAAGCTGCGATCACGCACAATTCCGCTTTGTCGTATCACAACGACAACGGAATCGGGCTTGATTCCTACGATGTGGGGCCATCCCGAGGCTGCGGAGGCACAGCCGTCTGGGCTGACGGCAAGCTGGATGTCTCGAAGAATTATACGGTCGCCAAAATCCTGGCTACGGGGCCGATCCGTTTTGAATTCGAAGTGTCCTACGCGCCGTGGCCGGCGGGCGGAAGAATGGTTACTGAAACCAAGCGGATCACTCTGGATGCGGGCTCGCATCTGAATAAGATCGTGTCGACCTACAGGTTCGAGGGAGGGTCGTCCCTCGATTTGGCGGCAGGGATCGCGATTCATGAAGGGGGCGTTACCACGCTGCCCGTCGGAAAAAGCATTGCCTCCGTATGGGACACGCCGCAGAAACTATCAGCGGGCAGAATTGCAACCGGTCTGATATCGCTGCCCACCGAACATGCAACGACCTTGACCGCGGCGAATCATGCCCTCATGCTTTTTAAACGGCACTCAGGGGAATCGTTTACGTACTTCGCCGGGTCGGGTTGGTCAAAAGCCGATATGCCGACCCAGCAAGACTGGAATACTTATCTGCTCCGTTTCGAGGAATTGCGTGAACATCCAGTCGCCGTTACCTGGTTGACATCCTCCCCGCCCTAAAGAGAGGGGATTCCTTCTCAGGCTGCGCATGGGCTTAATCTCCCTACGTTAGCGCCTGAAGGCCCTGCCCGGGCCCACTTGTAGCTTTGCTGCATGCGCCTGGTTTTCAGGCAGAGACGAACTCCGTCACAGCCGACCTTTACGGTCTTCAGATCCAGCTACGGTACCTGATTTGCTGCAGCTTTAACAAAAAAGCAAGCCTTAGATCCACTCCCTTCCACTCCTTGAACGGAGTGGTCTTACGGCGATAAAACGATGAGCACTTGTATCGGGAAACGACGAGTCTTCGAAAAGGGGCCCGGAGGATATCCTTCGGCGGCTTGTATGCCACAATTTAGCTGGCGAAAAGTGCAACCACTTCCGGCATCAGGCACGCGGCAGCGTTCGCCGCGCCGGCGGCTTCGGTGTAACGGCAATCCGCTAGCGATTCCGAACCGCCAGTCTTCGCCACTGCGCACCGTTCGGGCAGATCTCACCCGGATAGGCCAATACGACGAAGAAGGTCCTGGAAGCGCGGATCCGAGCGGAGAGGATCGAAGCCTGGCCGCAACAGGACGCCGGGATTAAATCGCTCTTCGTATCCTTTCTCGAGCCAATTCATGGCTTGATCCGTATCTCCGAGAGACGCGTAGACCACGGCAATCTCCGCAGCATTCGAATAACTTGGGTTGGAGCGTTTCTTGAGATCGTTCAGAACCTTCAGGGCTTCGCCCCGCTTGCCGGATGCGACGTAGGCACGGGCCAGATTTGCTATGAATGCCGGGCTCTCTCCGGAAAGCTTGATGGCTGTTGTCAGTTCCGCGATCGCTTCATCGTACCTATGTTTTTGGAGGTACCCCTGGGCGAGTTGATTGTGTGCCAGGGCAAAATTAGGATCCATTTCGATCGTCTTGCGGCTCTGGAGTATGGATTCGTCATAAGAGTGCGCAACCACCAGGAGTTCTGCGAGATCGGCGTTAATGATAAGCGATAGCGGATCCAGGTTTTGCGCTTTTCTCATTTCCGCAATGGCCAGGTCATATCTACCTAATAGGCTCAAGTGCCAGGCATACCAATGGTGAGCGGTTGCGTAACCCGGAGCCAGTTCGATGGCCCGCCGGAATTCGTTTCCTCCAGAATTCAGATCCCAGTCGAATCCATCCAGTACGAATGCAAGCGAGTTGTGCGCTTCGCCGAGCTGGCTGTCCAATTCGAGAGCTTTGATCGCTGCCGCCTTAGCTTTGGGAAACGCCTCCTTGGGGGTCATCGCGGCGTACTGCCAGTCTCCCAACAAGGCATAGGTGTCGGCTAAGCCGGAATAGGCTTGGGCATACTTCGGGTCCTGTTCGATCGCCTGGTTGAAATAAGCCAGGGCGACCTTCAACCCCTCCGCGGTTCGCTTATTCCAAAAATAACGCCCTTTAAGATAGGACTCGTAAGCTTCTGGATTAACGACCTTTACGTTTTTCAGCGCAGCTTGTTCCCGGGGAGTCAAATTGATCCGAATTTGATCTGCAATGGCTGCAGCCACCTGGTTCTGAAGCGCCAAGGTATCGCGCAACTCACTCTCATAGCTCTGCGACCATAAGTGCTTGTCCGTGGAGGCTTCGATCAACTGGGCCGTAATGCGGACATGGTCGCCGGAATGGAGCACGGTCCCTTCTACTACGGCATCGACGTTGAGCTCACGAGCGATCTGGGGAAGAGGCTTGCGCGCTCCTTTATATACCATGACGGAGGTGCGGGAGATCACTCGTAACGCGCTGATCTGAGCCAGGTCGGTGATTAACTCGTCCGTCATGCCGTCAGCAAAGTAATTCTGCGAAGCGTCTCCGGAAAGATTGTCCAGCGGCAGGACTGCCAATGATCGGATGCGCCCGGGCCCACGGCTAGGCGTACGAAACAACCAGAGCGAGACAACGAGAAAAGTCAGAACCAGTGCCCCGGCGAGGATGAGCCGATGACGAGAAGATAGGCGGCCTTTGGGTGCAACTGCCAAGCCGCCCCCGTGCTTTGTGGGCTCCGGGTCTGTCGCCGGCACATCTCCAGGCGCAGATTCCGGCCGTTTTGGACGGGCGTCCGCGCCGACGACCGACACATCCGCGATAAAGCGGTAGCCACGTTTTGGAAGAGTCTCGATAAATCGCGGATTTTCGGCCGAATCCCCGAAGGCACTCCGCAGCTTCCCGATGGCGATGTTGAGAGCCTGGTCGAAATCACCGAAACCTTCGTTGGGCCAGACTCGGCGGCGCAATTCCTCCCGAGTGACGATTTCTCCCGGGCGCTCCAGCAGGATCTCCAGCAGCTTCATCGGCTGCTGCTGGACCCTGATTCTCATGCCCGCCTTGCGCACTTCGCCCGATTGGAGAGAAACCTCATAGGCTCCGAATTGCACAACGGACGTGGACCGCGAACGTTCCATAGCGCCACAAGCTCGCACGGAGTTTAGCATTTTCGCCGGCCCGATCTTAGGACGGGACCTTGGGGGCAGGATATACGTGCAGCTAAACCATAAGCCTGCAGACACTTACCAGATGACCGATCGGATATGCGTAAAAAACTGGCAGCCAATTGACGTCGAGGGAGTTGCGGGTCAGGTTGTAACGCAGGACGGCCTCTTCAAATCGGAAGCAACGACTCGGCAAAAGGCAAATGACCAGTATTGGCTCTGGAATGAAAGAAACGCTCAGGGTTTGGGGCTCATCTTCCCGGCGCGAGGCAGAATTTGCACAGTTGGCCCTGCCCCTGTTCGATTCCCTTTACAACTTCGCGGGCTGGCTTGTGGGCAACCAGGGCGATGCCGAGGATCTGGTTCAAGAAACTTACCTGAAGGCTTTGCGCAGTTTCGCATCGTTTCAGCCCGGCACCAATTTCCGGGCCTGGATATTTCGCATTCTGAAGAATACATTTCTGAGTTCGTGCTCGACACTGGAACGGCGCATGACCGATGCGCTACTCCCGGATGAAGACGAACCCGAACTGGCAATTGATACGAAAACTCCGGAAACAGTTCTAATGAATCGCCGTAATTCCCAGTTGGTGCAGCACGCCATTTGCGATTTGCCGGTACGGTACCGCGATCCGCTGCTGCTTTGCGATGTGGAGGAAATGTCGTACCGGGAGATTGCCGACAGTTTGTCGATCCCGATAGGAACCGTTATGTCGCGCCTGTCCAGAGCGCGCAAAGCAATTCGCGATTCACTCCTTGATGATTCCGGTAGACGACGATCGGGCCATCACGTCGAAAAGCACGACAGTATCGGAACACTCCGCGCCATGGGTAGCGGGAGAATCGATCAAGACTAGCTGGTTCCGAGGGGGGGCCATATGTTTGGTTTCGGTAGGGGTTCACCGCGGTGCGAGCAGTCAGCGGCTGCTCCGGACTAAAGAACCGAAGAAACTCTCCGCGCCACGCCAAGGAATCGGAGAGGGCATTCGCGGCTTCCAGTAAGCGATGAAGGCTGGGGAAGAGAAACTTGGGGCACAAGAATCACCGTTTGCAGACGACCAAAACGTCGCTAAGAGTGAATCGTGAGTTCCGCGGTGCAAATTCTGGACTCTAGAAACGGCTGAAAATGGTCACTCTAGCTCGCCAGGTCGGGGGAAAGCAAACGAAGATCTCGGCTGCCTTAAGCCAAAGGATGTAACCCCTTGACAGTCTACTCATAGATTGTCTATGGTCGACGGATATGGCGAAGAAGCCCGACCTGCTCCCAGGAACCCTCGACATGCTGATCTTAAAGACGCTAGCCCGGGCGCCACTGCATGGATACGGTATTGCGCTCTCCATCAAACGGCACTCCGCCGATGTGCTGACAGTCGAGGAAGGCTCGCTCTATCCGGCGCTGCAACGCTTGCTACTGCAGGGCTGGGTGAAGGCGGAGTGGAAGATGACGGAGACGAACCGGCGAGCGCGCTTTTATAAGCTGACCGCTGCGGGGCGCCGGCAACTGGGCGTCGAGTTGTCGCAGTTTGAACAGATGATTGCGGCGATCGGGCGCGTCTTGAGCGACCCGCAGGAGGTTTAGATGAACCCGTTCCTCCGATTCGTGAAAAAGCTCTCGCTTCTGTTCGGCCGCGGGCGGTTCCTCAGCGAACAGTGAAGAGGAAATGGCTTTTCATCGCGGCCAGGCGGAGAAGGAATTTGTAGCTGGCGGGATCATGCGCATGACGCGCGTTACGCGGCCGTGCGGCAGTTCGGCAACGCGACGAAGCTGGGGGAGCAAAGCCGTGAAGCGGTGGCATTTCGAGTGGAGACGGTGGTGCAGGATCTGCTTTTTGCGCTGCCAGCGCCGAGCTCAGTGCGATGATGGTGTGAGTAGTGCGCTCGCCTTACGTGCGATAAGCAGGAAGTGTTTCTCGCGCGCTTGTGTTTCGAGCGAGCGAAGCTGAGCGCGGGCGACGGCCACCTGACCTGACTTCAGGCCAATCTCACCGAGAGTCAAATGCGCCTCGAACAGGTAAGGCACAGAGATGGCCTTGCTCGGCTGAACGAGGATGGACGCCAGACGCTGGCGGGCCTCGGCAAGCTTTCCCTCAGCCAAGTCTACCCGTGCGACCGCCAGTGCGGCATCGTACTTCGGATTGCGGTCGCTTGCTTTGGCGGCGAATGCAGTCGCCTGTTGGGCGGCCTCTCGAGCCTCGGACTGTTTATTCTCGGCAAGCAAAGCGAGCGCTCGAATCGAATGAGCTTCGGCTGACCGCGCCGGGGAGGATGTTGCCTCCATCTGATGTAAGGCATCCCCGACCAATTTTTCGGCGTCGGAGGGCTGACCTTCTTCCAGTGATATTTCTGCAGACTGAAGCAGACTGCCAGACAGCGGCGAAGCTCGATTGAGGTCTTTGCGCAAAGCAAGCGCTTGATTGCTTTTTTCGCGGGCCTGCTTCAAATCGTCTTCTTCGATCAGAACATCGGCTAGAGCGTACAGAGTTGCAGCCTGTGCGGATTTATGCCCGGCTTCGATCTCCAGCTGCAGAGCGCGTCCAAAGTGCTGGGTGGCCCCCGGCAAGTCGCCCTGTTCCTCGAGAACATCCCCAATTTTGATTTCGACGATGCCGGCGGAGTCCTTGTCGCCCACCTGCTGGAAAATCTGCAGGGATTCTTCCAGACTTTTTCGAGCCCCGGCAAAATCGGCCAGGCGCTCCAGTACCTCGCCGATGTTTCCCAGTTCGTCTGCCATCGTCACTTTGTAGTCCGCCTCGCGATAATCGCGAAGGGCCTGCTCGTAGTTGTCTTTCGCTGCGGCGAGCTCTCCCTGCGCCAGGAGCACATTGCCGATCTCGTTCAGCGCTTGCCCGGCATAAAGCTGATTGCCAATCTGGCGAAAAATCACCAACGCTTCATCGGCCTGCTTGCGCGCTCCTGCCAAATCACCTTTTTCTTTCAGAAAATCGGCGGACCATACCAGCGTCATGCCGGAGTGCTTGAGATCCCCGCCACCAGCAAATAAAACTTTGGCCTGATCCAATGCGGCGTTGGCGCGATCGCCATCTCCCAGATGTTCGAGAGCCGTGCTCTCGTACAAACGCGCCTGCGCAAGCGCGAGACGAATGCCTCGCGACTCGCTCTTCTTAGCAGCGGCCGCCGATATTTCCTGTTCGCGCTTGTAATCGCCTAACGCTTCGACCGCAGTAGCTTCCGCCAGGTCAATCCGAGGATCGTCTCCCGAGGGCGATGGAAGCTTGCGCAAGCCTTCCAGAGTAGCGAAAGCTGTCTTGGGGTCACCGCCGGTGTCCTGAAGATTCGCCAAGCGCAGGCCATAAGCAAGACTGTCGGGATAGAGGTCGGCCAGGGTGCGGACGATTTGGATCGCCTTCGGCTTCTCGTTGTTCAGATCGCGGTATTGCGCTTCCATCCACAAACGTTCTTCGTTGCTGAGGTTCGTCGCGAGCTCAAAGGCTTGTTGCGCTTCGTCCTTGGCTTTGCTGTCGTAACCAAGTTCCAGCCAGGCCGCGCTCAGAGCGGAGTGGGGCTGGGGAGATTTCGGATCCGCCGCAACTGCCTGAGTCAGCAGATTGCGGGCAGTCAGCGTCTCGAAGGCGCGAAGCTTATTCAAGCCTTCCGAATAAAGCCGGGCCGCTTTCGGGGCTGAGGGTAGCGAAGACCGCACCTGACTGGCTTGCTCGCTTGTGATCTGGCTCGCGCCCAGATGTTCCCGCATGCGCGCGCCGATTTGCGAAACTAGATCAAAAAGGTCGGCTTCGCTTCCCATCGCTGCCTCTTCGGCAACGGTATCGCCCGCGGTCGTATCTTGCAGCCGGAAGTCCAGCCGGATCTGACTCTTGTCTCCCTCTCCGACCACGGCATAGGAGCCGGTCGTGACGAAATCGGTGTCGAGGTTCGCCCGCAGCCGCGGCAAAGAGTCCTTCGGCATATCGCTCAGGCTCCAGGGGACGTCATGGCTCGCCCGCGCAATCTGCTCGCCCGAGACCAGGCGCAACTGTCCGCCCGATGCGAGTTCGGCGCTGAACATCTCCGCCAGTGCGGTGGAGAGCCAGGCCTTGTCAGGCCGATCCGTAAGGTTCTTGAAGCCGAGCACAGCCACCGACCGCCGCGTCTTCACCGCCCGCGGCGAAGCGGCGGAGGGAAGGCCGGGCAAGACTGCCTCACGATGGCGGACGAACAGAACGGCCAGGAGAACGAGGGCTGAAGCAATGCCTCCGAAGAGTGAAACTTTCCAGTTCTGCGCTCCGAAAAAACCGGGCAGGACGGAAATCGAAGGGCGCGATCCCAGTCGGACCGCGCGCAGATCCGCGCCCAGTTCGCGGGGAGTCTGGTATCGCTCGTCCGGTTTCTTGTGCAGCGTCTTGGCCACAATTTGCGTCAGGGGCGCGGGAATGGAGTGGCAGAGTTTGCCGAGCGGCATCGCCTCCTGCTGCACGATTTGCATGGCCGTGACCGCAGGAGTCGCTCCGTGAAAAGGATGGCGACCGCCCAGCATTTCGTAGAAAACCACGCCCAGAGAAAAGACGTCGGCTCGAAAATCGGGCAGATTTCCCATCAGGACTTCCGGCGCCATGTAACTCGGGGTCCCGCCCACGGAGGCGAACGAGGAAAGTGAATGGGTAGCGGCGGTGTCGGGTACGCGACTGGCGGCCGTCAGGTGCCGGGCAAGGCCGAAGTCGAGCAACTTCACCTGCCCGGATTCCGTGAGCATCACATTCTCGGGTTTAATGTCGCCATGTAAAATGCCGCGCTCGTGCGCCGCTGTAAGCGCATCGGCGCACTGAATCGCGATTTCGAAAAATTGATGGAGGTTGATCGCCTGATTCAGGCGTTCTCGTAGCGTTCGACCCTCGACGTACTCCATGACGAGGAACACTTCCCCGTCCTGTTCCACAATGTCATAAACGCTCGCGATATTCGGATGGTTCAGTGCCGAAAGGCGCCGTCCCTCGCGCAGCAGGCGAGAGGCTTCCGCGGGATGGCCGCTTCCGCTGCCTGAAACCCGCTTGATGGCGACCGTGCGCCGCAGCTTCGGATCTTCCGCCCGCCACACCTCTCCCATGCCGCCGGCGCCAAGGGGAGCGACAACTTGGAGGCGGCCGAGGACCGTGCCGCTCAAATCCGGTCGCGGGGCTGTAGTTGGTGCGCGGTTGAGCGTCTCATCCATAGAAAATGCACAGGAGACGACGAAAAAGGGGGGCGTCGCTAAGCCGGGAATTCTACACTACCCAAGAAACCGGAGGAAAACATAATTTGAGCGGAGTCCGGCTTCTGCGCGTTTCGTTGCTAGCCCAATACTCCGGTCAGACCGCTTGCCGATTGGACATATAACGGGACATGCGGATGAAATTTCAGGAAGCTCCGATTCGCGCCATTCCTTCTGTCTTTGCTGTTTTTTCTGTTTTTGCGCTGGGCACTTCGGCCTGTTCCATCAGGCCATCCCCGCATGCTCTCGACCATTCCGTCTGGCCATGAAGTCCGTCCCCTACGGGTCCATCGGCGTTGTAAAGCGGTGCGAGGTAGATCCCGTGCCCCGCAGCAATGGTCTCCATCTCTTCGACCCGCTTTTGCGTGATGAAGCCTCTGCCCTGGGAGAAGGGTTCAAACCGGCCCGCCAGAGCAAGAGCCATGCCTTCTAGTAGACATCCATGGACCACATCGGGAAACGGATGGCGATTCAGAATTCCATGAAAATCCGGCCTGAACCTCAGTCCGCCAGTGATCTGCCCCAGACCCCCGAAGAAGATTTTGGCGCCAGGCATCTGCGCATTGGGAGACAGGTTCTTCGGGTAGCCCGCATCGCAAACGATTGCCTGGGGTGCGATGCGCCCCAATAGATGCGAAGGGGACGCCAGACTCGCGGCGCAGATCACGAGGTCGGCCTCGGCCGAGAATCGCTGGAGGTTGTTCTCGAGGCAATCGGTTGCGATCTCCACTTGAACTTCATCGGTTCGCAACTCCGCTGCGAGTCGGCGTAGTCGTTCCACGTTGCGTGCGCTGAGCAGCACGCGCTTCACCAGAGGCGCCAAACAACGGGCGCAGCCGGAACCCACATCTCCCGTCGCACCCACAATGAGCAGGGTTGATTTGCGAAGGTCGCGACCTTCCAGAACGCACATCTTCTTCATGCCCTGAACGATGAAACCAACCGTCAACGTGTTGCCGGTCGTGAACACCGTATCGCGTCTGTCCGGAAGCTGATCGAAGTTGCCCTCGATCAGAATGGAGCTGAATCCGCCGAGACTCACAATCCTCGCTCCTGCCCTGATCGCACAGGCCGCCGCTCCTCGAACCCGGGCGATATTCTCGTGCACATGGGTGGCTTCCAGGCGGTCCGGAGGAATGAAGGAGTCGATGTAGAGGCCGTGCGCCGTGGCTCCGGTCGGGCCGTCGATCTTGGTAGGGAGGATCGATCCGACTTCGACATGGCAGACCGTTCTGGGCGGAATCCAGGGAAGGATGTCCTTAACCTCATCGTCCGGCAGATGCATACGGTCTGGACCGCGCAGGACGGCGAGAACGTCCGCAGCCGCCCTCCAACTCTCCTGATGCCCAATCAGAGCGAAATCGACCGGCTCCGTCGTTCCTTGGTCGGCCTGCGTTTGGATAGCCCGCTCGGGCCTGTCTACACTGGCAACTGCGCCACCCATGTCAAGGTGACCTCCCCGGGTATCCCCAGCATGTCTAGCGTCTTCAGATACTGTTGCAGCGACGCTCCGCGAAGCTCGGCGGCACTCAAGCTGACCTCAAACAGTGATGGCTTTACACAGTTGCCGTGACACACTTCGCAATGACCATCTCTACACTCCTTGGCCAGCATCTTCGCGAGTGTGGTCATTACATCAAGATGCAGCCGGTACACCTTATCGTCGAAGCGCGGCGCATCCAAGGCCCGCTCCGCGCGGAGAATCGACATGGCGTGATCGACGTGCTCTTCTTCCTCTGCGGCAATGGAGCTAAAGGTCTTGCCCAGACTTCCCGGCGCCACCTTGCCGACGCGCGCATAGCTGGCGACGGCGAATGATTCGAGCATGATCTCCTGAACGATCAGGCAGCCGATAAAGTCACGCTCTGTGATGCAGCCGAGGAATGCGTCGCGCAGCCGCTTCCAATGCTTTGCGTCGACGTTATTGGAAACGTCCACACCCAGCTTGCGGCCTTCGACAGCGAAGCGAGCAGCATGCCCCCGTTCGATCTGCGCATGCTCCAACGCATCGGCTAGTTCGTCGGGATCGTCACATATCTCCGATAACGAGGTGTAGTTCATCGCGGCGATGAGTTCGCCGGTCATCGCCTGCGCCAGCACGTCCTGCCAAATCGGAGCGCTGGGTGAAAGAGAAGCACATTCCATGGTTGAGCAGTTAACAGTGATTAGTGGTTCCATGCGTCCTACTGTGTTCATACTCAGTTCTCCTTACGCGAAGCATTCGATCAAGACTGTATGCAAATCAGAGGGGTCCTTGATAGCGGCGCAGCCGGACTGCTGCGGCCAGCAATATTGCGGCCACAGCAAGTCCGAACCACAGGCTCGGGCTGCTCAGAAATCTTCCGGGAGCGAGTTGTGTCAGTGGAATAAAATGCGCATCGATCGGGACGCCAGCTTTGTCCTTGAGGTCGAACGCGCCCGCTGCGAATCCAAACAAGCGGTCTTGCATCAGTAGGCCGAAATATGAAGTGTGGAACGCAATCCTCTCGCCAGCGGCAATCGCCAGCGGGGGTAGTACGGCCCATAGAAATGTCGCGCGCCGCACCCGGCCTGAGACCAACAGAAACCAACAGTAGATGGGCGCATGCCAGAGCACTAGCGCGGCCGTAGCGTAGAGCGTCACCAACTCCATCTCAAACAAAGGCGGAGCCCACGGCATCCCGTTACCTGCACCGCTCGCCAGCAGGACGGCGGCGTTCAGCAGCAGCATGATCAGCTGCAACCCAACGGTGATGGCGAAGGCGAGCAGCGGCAGAACCACGAGCGGAATACTGGCCTTCGAGAGCACGGTTGTAAGATCGGAAACCGGCAGCGACTTCCAGAACAGGATGGTGCGATCGCGGCGTTCGCTGTGCAGGGCATCGAGCGAGTAGAAGATCCCGACCAGGAATGCGATCAGCATGATCAACATCGCAGCGTGACTGTAGGGCATGGCAAGCACGATGACAGAAGGCATTCGGCCGTGCGCCTCCTCCATGCCGCGCATGCTGCGCGGCACCCAAAACAGGCTGATCAGGAAGCCGAAGCCGTAGACGGCGGCCACAGCCAGGGGCGCGATATAGACGGAACGGTTCTCCCACAATTCGCGGCGTATCGACCAGTACATCGGCCGGGTCTCCGATATCACTGCGGGCGCGACAGCCTGCGAGTCGAGCGGCGCGGCCGGCACCCGGTTCGATTGCGTATTCATTGAGGCACTCCTTGTGCCTGGCCGGACTTATCGACCGGCTTATTTCCCTTCGTATCCCCCAACATGGCAACGAACAAGTCGGCAATGCTGGGGGTGCGGACGTCGCCAAGTGTTGCCAGTTGCTGGCGATCGACGGGATTGGATTTCAGATCGGACTTCAAATCGAATAACAGGATGCTGCGACCCAACACCTGGCGCTCGTGAAGCGGATTGAGGGCCCGTACTGCGGCGAGGTGGGGGGGATGCACCGTCACTTCCAGATAGCGCGACTCGAATTCTTCCATGCTGCAATCGAGTACGATTCGGCCGCGGTTGATGAACATGAGATCGGTGAGCACGTTCTGGATGTCATCCACCTGATGGGTCGTCACCACAATGGTGCGGCTGCGGTCGTAGTAGTCGTTCAGCAGCGCATCGTAAAACTGTTTGCGATACAGGATATCGAGGCCAAGCGTTGGTTCATCCAGCACCAGCAATTTCGCATCAATTGCCATGACCAGAGCCAGATGCAGCTGGGTCACCATGCCTTTCGACAATTCCCTGACCTTGCTGGTGCGCCGGATGTCTGTCCTGGCGAGAAAACCTTCCGCCTTGGCACGATCAAATCGCGGATGCACTCCGGCAACGTATTCGAGAGCCTGCGAAACCCGTATCCAGCGCGGTAGCACGGCGACATCCGCAATGAAGCAGACATCGCGCATGAGCTGATCGCGCTCGCTCCAGGGATCGCGTCCGAGCACCCTCAGTTCTCCCTGATAGGGAAGGAGGCCGAGAATCGCATTGAGGGCGGTGCTCTTGCCGGCGCCATTGGGTCCGATGAGTCCAAGGATGCGGCCCTCCTGGACACGCAAATCGACGTTATCCAGCGCGACGGTTTTGCCGAATGCCTTGCGAAGGCCACGTGCTTCTATGCATGCCATGGCTTCAGCGCTCCTCCCCTGTAGCTTTCGCCGAGGACTCCGCCGACGTCTGGCGAGTCGCGCCGGTATCCAGCAGTTCTTCGGGTTTCAAGCCGAGCCGCTGAATGGTCGCCTGCACTCTGGGCCATTCTTCCGCGAGAAATTTCTGGCGTTCGCCCTGTAGTAGCAGATTGCGCGCGCCGGTATTGATGAACATTCCGCGACCTCGTTTACTCTCGACCAGTTGCTCGTCGACCAGTTGTTGATAGCCCTTTAGAACCGTGAGGTGATTGACCCGATATTCGGCGGCGACGTTGCGCACCGACGGCAGGGGATCGCCTTCCCTGAGAACCCCGTCCAGGATCATGGCGACCACGCGGTCGCGAAGCTGGCGGTAAATCGGTTGATTGTCGTTCCACTCACGGTCCATCAGGTTTTCCAGATAGCCTTTCCGGAGATGCGTTCTGTCACTTTATTCGCTGCAGGTCTAAGCGCGCGTGGACCGGTTTGTCCCCAGGCATCATGTAAGTCCAGTCCTCGCTGTGATGGTTGGCGTCGATCATGGTAAAGACCGCATGGTGCATGTGTCCGTACTGCGTGCTACCATCGACGTCGAGAAAATCGAAGTCGACGGTTTTTCCGTCCGGCGAGATTTTGCCTGCCATGCGGGGCCGATTCCCGGCGTCACAATAATGAGTCAGGAGCAGACGGTCGCCGTCCAGATAGAGCATAGTGATCGGATCGTCGGGTCTTCCCGCTCCAGTCATCTCATGCACCAGGGCGTTGCCCATGGAAGTCACGCGCAGCGAAACGTGCATGATCTTGCCATCAAGCGGCGTCCCGGTGGCCGCACTTTGGCCTTCCCAGGAGCCAGCCAGCGTTTTCATCGTGTCGAACGACTTTTGCGCGTCGGACTGCGCGAAAGCCACGGCAGAAAGAGACAGCAGAGCAACGGACAGCAGCCAGCGAAAGGATTTCATGTTTCAGTCTCCTCAAACTTTTTTACGTCCGGATTGGTTTTTGCCCGCGGTCAGCTGCCGGCAATCATCCTCGCCAGATGTATAGTGATATAGTTAACTATATCACTATTAAAATTGCAAGCTCTTTTTTGTGATTTTTTTCCTCCTTCGCCGTAATCCGCTTTATTTATCTTAAGAAACAATGGTTTACGATAAGGAGAAAACAGAGTGAGGAAGCCTCTGTGGGAGACGGTCTCAGACTGAGATTGCACGTATCTTGGCGAGCGCTTTGGTCAGTGCCTGATTTTCTTGGGGATAGCGGCGACGATGACACGATGTGGGCTGCCCGTTCCCGCCCAGTGACATTTCGAGTGGATTTCTGAAACGCAACAATTCAACTGGAAATGATTCGGATGGCAACCAGTGAGGATTTTCCCGGGACGGAATTCTCGACCGTCGTGGTGAGCAGAACCTGAAAACTAGCTGGTATGGTCCTGTGGTCGGGAGCCAGATCAAGCAGCGCTTTCCGCAGTTCCACCATGCGCTCCGGGTTGGTGAGGTACTCGATCGCCGCCTGAGAACCCTGCGTGTAAATGCCGTAAATCAAAAGAACGCGCTTTTCCTTTCTTTCGTTCGGTAGCATCAGTACCACCGCATAGTCCCGCCTCAACTGGTTGGTTACCGGATCGAACTCGGGCTTGTATACTTCCTTTTCTCCGGGCTGAGGATTGCGGTTCAGAATCACGCCACTGTGGAATTGGAATCCCTGCACGTTGAGGAAGACTCTGCCGCTCCAGGACTGATTACCCCCAAGCAGAATCGCGTTGTCTCCCTTGATTTCCTCGAAATTGACCAGGCGGGACGGTTGCACGCGGCAACCCTGGCCCACGCTGGCGAACATCTTGCACAAGTTGACCACTCCCAGGGTTTCGCCGACGGAAGTGAAATCGGTGAGGCTGGGAACGAACAGAAAGCGCTTCAATTCGCGGAAATGAATTGTGTCGCGGAATTCCGGCAGACTCGCTTTTGGGATCTCGTGACCTTCGGTCAGAGTCTGCGAGCTGTCCCCATCGTGGGCGGCGCGCAATAACGGATGATTTGGAATCGTGATCAGCGGTGCATCGGCGGGGAGCAGGAACGGACGCCAGAACCACTCCAGGCCGTCCGGCAAGCTGGTGACTTGCTCTCGGGGCGGAGCGGTGCGTGCACCTTTCCAGGAATCAAGAATAAGGAGAGAGGCAAGCGCGAGGCACAGAGCACCCAAAACCAAGGTGACGGAAAGATGCGGGCGCTTGGGCGCGCGCCCGTTCGGGCCCTCGATCAAAGCCGACGGGTCCGCCGCCGATTCATCGGACGTGCTGCGGCGAAACACTGGGACGTAATGACCGGAGGGCAGGTCGAGGCGGATCAGACCCCCGCGACCATCCTCCTCATAATATTTGTTGAGCAGTCTGCGAATCTCGTGCGCTTGCACCCGCACAATCGGATCCTTTTGCGCATTGAAATCGACGCCCCGATCGTAGACCTCGACTCCAATCAGATATTCGTTGAGCTTGTCTCCGTTGCCCAGGAAGGCTTGTTCAGACACAAATTCGAGGAAGCGGGTCTTTTTCGGAGAGTTCGCGAAGTATTTGCTCTCCAGGACGCGGCGCAGTTCTTCACGCTTCTCGAACAGCGAGATGGAGGAGGCTACGGAAGTGTGAACAGATGTCACCTTGGGATTGTGACAGTTGCGGCAGAACAAACGCGCTCCGCTGGCGACGTTTCTTCGTTCAGGTCGCACGATAGCACTGGCGATTGGCGTAGGTCAATGCGGAAGATTGGCGCCATTGCGGGTAGGATTAACCGTTATTTGACCCGTTAATTGTAGTTATGTACTGGAATGCGAGGAGTTTCCAGATCACTCATTCCGTCAGCCGCACCCATTAACCCGCTGATCGCGGGGTTATCGAACCCGCGTGCTTCATCCAAACCCATTTATTTGAGCGGGTCCGACGGGGTTTGTCCCTCAAACCGCGCGCTCGGTACTTGCCAGGGTCGAATCGACTCCCAAAATCGCACGGTTAACCTCCACCATAACCTCTATTACCTTGTTTAGGAATGCCATACGAGACTACAAGCATCCCGTGCGGGGCACGCCGAGATTTGCGAGGGTCTGCAACAGACTGCTTCTGAGCTCGCTCTTTGGTTCCTCTTTCTGGATGCTCAGCGGTTCGGCCGCGGGGCAAACTACCGAGCTGGTTGCGACGAAGCGATTCCCGAGTGCGATTTTGACCGTCAAATCAGAGGGCGCCAAAGGGAACAAATACGGGTTCGAAGGCGGTAGAGTCCTCAAGCTGAACGGTACTTACCATTTATTCACGTCAGAAATGATGGGGGATCCGCATTGGGTCAAGATGAGGTTGGCGCATTGGGTCAGTCAGGATCGACTGCATTGGAAGCGGCTTGCGACACTGGC
>DATBYA010000069.1:0-89979 GCA_036514015.1 Candidatus Sulfotelmatobacter sp. | reverse complement strand
TTTGGACAGCCAAGAGCCACGTAGACCTTGACGGTGAAGCCAAAAAGATCGACGGACGGTGGTTGTTGACGCGCGTCAGCTCATCCGCCGTTGGAGTTCCGGTTCCGTGAAGCAGAACACCCGATGCACGCGCTCGCCAAGCGCAGCGCATGCATCGGGAATTATGCCATCATTTGAGTATCTTTGGTGCTGCCTGGGAGATCATCTACCGGGTTCTTCGCAAGTCCGGAAGGAGCGCGCCTGCGGGCCATGGGGATCTAGCTGGCCCCGCCAGCTCCGCGAAGAAATCATCTTGAGTACCCGCCGCTCGCGCCTTGAGAGGATAGATCGCGGTCACGTCCCGAATCACGGGCTATCCGAAACTTAACTGTTGAGAACAGATTACACTCGTTGGGAATTACCGGCATGGCTTTGCATCCCTGCGCGTCCTTCGCAGCGCCGCATCTCGCGCGAGCGGGCTCCGGCCAAAGTCAAAATCGGAGGGTGGGAGGTGGGGTGTAGCACGTTTGCCGTCTCGATACACTACCCCGTCAAACGAGAGGGGGGGAGAAAGCAAGTTTTAAAAACTAGCCCGCTTCCTCAGTAGCACGGTTCGAGACTAAGGCCACAACTCTAGAGCGGAATACCTAGACAGTCTTTTTCATACAACAACGAACGGATTCCCTGCACAACGGTTTAGTGCGATCGTCGAACGATCAATCTCTCCGCTCCCCTAGGAGGATTTTGTGCGCCATTTCCCCACTAGCGTCCCTCCACTTCGTCACCAATCCACTCGTCACTTTATGCGCCTAGTTTTCTGCAGCGGTCTTTTGAGTTTCGCGACTGCAGCATTCGCAGCACCAACCGTCACCGTTCTTTCCCCGAAAGCCGGCTCAGATTCAGGATCTCCAGTTTTCTACGAGGCGTATGCCACTAGTCCATCTTGTGCAAGCGGGATCAGTGCGATGCGCATCTACTCGGCGCCCGGTGTGAATGCTTACACCGTTAACGGCGCGCATATTGAAACCTTCATTCCCTTGAAGGCTGGAACCTACAGCACAGTAGTGCAAGCCTGGGACAACTGTGGCGGAGTCGGCAAAAAAACGGTCGACATTACAATCAATTCCGACGCGGGAGTTTCTGTCTTCCTGCCGAAAAGCTCGTCGGCAGATATTCCCGTGCATATCGCCGCTTCGGCGCAGAATCCTGACTGCTCGGCCGGTATCAGCGCCATACGAATTTATACAGGCAATGGCATCGCGCCCTATACTGTCCAATCAGATGAGGTGAACACATTCGTGAATCTATTGCCGGGCACATATGACTTGACCGTGCAGGCGTGGGACAACTGTGGCCACGTATACAAGGCCCCGCTCACGGAAACAGCGGTGGGAGCGGGAGATGGCTATCTTTATGCGACCACTTCGAACAAACTCGGCACGAATACTTCGGACGAAATCGCGGAATTCACGATCAACGATGGTGTGCTCACAAATCCGAATGGCAGTGGCAATCCCCCGTCTTTTGCCGCGGCCAGTGGGGTGAATGCCATTGCAGTCGATCCCGGCGGTTGGTTTGTCTATGCCATCACCCCGAGCGGGATCTATGGGTACCAGATCGACCAAAGCAATGGCAATCTTACCTACATGCCGGGCTCGCCATTCCCGGCGAACGACAACGAGCCAACGGGCATTGCCGTCGATCCGAACGGCAATTTCCTATTCGTTGCCTATAACCTTTCCAACACGGTGGTGGCCTACCAGATCAATCGTTCCAGCGGCGCTCTAACGGAAACTGAGAGTGTGACCGGTTCTGGCGGAATGACCCTTGTCACAGCGGATTTTACCGGCCAATATGTGTACGCTGACAATGACAACGACAACGAAGTCACGGTCTGGGGCTGGGCAGTCAATCCCAACAACGGCCACCTCACGGCCGTTCCAGGAAGCCCCTACAATGTGCCCGCTGGCAACTACAACGGCGGAACCCTGTCTTCGACCATGCTCCCCTCGGGATCGCCTGCTTCACCTGTGCTCTATGTGCAGATTGGCGGTCCTTCCAATCCACAGATGGGGTATACCGTGGACTTCGGCACTGGCGCGTTGACCGACACGCCAGGATATGACCCCTACGGTTGCGACGAGTGTGGGCCGATTCTCGCCGATAACCAAGGGAAATGGATTTGGGGGGCTTCAGCGGCGCCAGTGTCCCCTCCGCAAAATTGGTTCGAGATCCTCTCCATCGCGTCGAATGGATCGGGTTATGGCACCACTGAAACGAGCTCGACTGGTGACGTGTATATCTCCGCTCTTGCCGAGGATGGAACCGGGCTATATCTGTACACAAGCGGGGAGATTTGCCCGAACGGTAACTGCGGCGCCCCCGAAGGCACGGTGATGTCATGGAAGCTGAGCGACGGAGTTCCAACCGCTCTAACAGGCCCGTTGAATACCGGGTCAAATGCCACAGCATATGGGATGGGTGTTGCCAGAAAATCTGGCGACTGAACACGTAGCCACTCCTCAGGTCTAAATCAGGGTTTCTCGCGTCCACAAAAAATTGGGGCGGGAACCCTGGTACTGTAGGAGTTGGAGTGGCAAGGACAGGCGATTAGGCGCTGGTGCTTGGCGACCGGGTTTTCTTTGTCGGGTAATTGGGAATAACGATGCGACAGCGTACGCACATCTTTTTCTTCCGAGCGTAGCCATCACTAGAATGGGCTCAATTATCGGAGAAATCGAAAATTGCTTTGATGCTCTTGTATGGAGGGGAAACTGCTACACCTAACCCAGCGGAGTATGGGGGAATGTCGAGCGGTTGAGTTAGGGATCGACGGCAAAACCTGGGTCGCGTATATGGCGCTTCAAGGTGGATGTTCCGCAACCATGTCGATGCGGACGCGCGAGGCGGCCATTTGCGGAATCAGCTTCAATCCTTTCGCAGATAGACAATCGAAAGCCTGCTTCGAAAGCATTCAGCGGCTCGTCACTGAGCCGCAATTTGCAGGTTTTCGAACGGTATAGGTATCGCATTCCAGGCCGCTCCGCACGCTGAGGGTGATGCGTACTGAAAATCGAATACCACGTTCTGATTCGCGTCCAGGCCAACCAGCCGTGCCTCTGCTTCGTTGTCGGCGGTCGCGAAATCAACCAGATACGTATTTCCCGCTTCGTAACTACTTCCACAGATTGGCGAATAAATGCTTTGCCCATAATTGAAGTTCCACACGTTCTGGGCCGTCATAGCAGCGGTATTCACGGAGTAGGCAGACACTTCGCTAAAGGTTCGCGAAAGGCCGGCAGGTTCTCCGGAGGGTTGATTCACACTCCCCAGTCCATCGTTAAAAACCATAACGTAGCCGTCCGAAGTTATGGAAACCCCATGCTGACCGATTGGATAGTCCCCAGCCGCGTCCAGTGTGAGTGCTTTGGCTCTCAGCGACGGAAAGGTATACCAGTACTTGGTAGGGTCGCCGAAGATCCAAACGATATCGTGAGTCGAGTAGTTTACTTTGATTAAGAAGTCCTCGCGACCCGAGATTATGACGGAATCATCGCTCGGATCATAGGTGCTGGCGTTCACGTGGAACCAGTCGTTGCCCGGACGCACAAACGCGCTGGGATTGTCGCCATTATTCTTCATGTAAGCCGTCAGTATGTCCGCCATATCAAACGTTTGAAACGGAGGTTGACCCGTGAAAGGCGAGATCTCCGCGACGATATCGTCGATGCTGGAGCCAAGGTCGTCCACTCCATTGAATTCAGCTAAAAGGCCGCTGGGACCGGGGTCGATGTTATGGGTGAACATGAGTAGAAGAGGTTGCGGGAGATCGGTGGTGGCCCGTGTTGGCTGCGTGCCGTCTAATTGAAGCGGCGTGACGCTGGCGGAGGTTTCACTCCCAGTCACAAATTGCCCGTTTGCAAAATAGACAGCTGTTGTGCCAACCGCAGGAGCCACCCAACGCACTTGCCCATCGGTATCGACGATTACCGGCGAGCCAAGTAGGGATTTCAGTATAAAGAAGTTGAATCCCAAGTTGCTTCCCGGCGCCCTGGCCTTGACGATCGTTGGATGCAAGTACACTCCGGTTGGATCGGTATAGGGCTCAGTCGAAATCTGGTATTGCAGTTGCTGTACGGAGCCGTCAACGAATGCGAGCTGAAAACTCACTTGATTCTGATAGCCGGCGTAAAGGCCAAAGACCGGCAGATTAATCAAATCGGCTTGCAAGTAGCCACTGCCAGACAGTGCAGACCTGCTCCAGGTTACGTTGACCGGTTGAGACACCGAATTCGGCATCGGCGAGATGGTCGATGTCAGGGAGGTCACGTTGGACACACTTTGCCCGAAAACTCGAACGGAGGAAATGAAGGGAGTAACCCCCGGCTGACTGCCAACGATTGAGATGTCACTCTGCTGTGCCTGAGTCCCACTCGGGGTCACAGTGCTCGCTGCTCCCCCGCCACACCCGTAAAGAGTTAGAACGAGACCTGCTGCCAATCCACCCCTCAGAACGTTCCCGATCGATGTGCGAGTCAACGTTGGTGTTCTCCTTTTGAGCCGAAATTTGCTAATCCGCATTTTCCTTGGTCACGTACCATATCGATTGAGACATCACTACGTCTACATGTATTTGAGCTTCGAACCCCGGCAGTTCTGGAAAGTTTCCTGAAGGGACCAAATAAAGCCGGACGTCCTCCTACCCCGGAAGCCGCTTCATTCCGCTCCACTCCGCTCTGGGATGTCGAGCGGTTGAGTAGGGAATGATTGGGAGGGATCGCCGAGGACAGCAAGCAACGAACTTGTCGGCCTTTCAAAAATCCTGGCCGTTGTTGGGAATCTGCCCGCTTCGCGTCTATGATCACGACTGCCGCACCGATTCCATGGGGGTCGCCATCCCCTATGGAATTTATGATGTTCTGGAAAATCGCGCTGCTCTGGTGGTCGGCGTTTCCCACGATACCTCCGCCTTTGCCGCTCATGCCATCGCCCATTGGTGGCATCCGGAAGGTTCTACCCGCTATCGTGGTTCCCGCCAACTGCTCATTCTTGCTGACCCCGGCGGAAGCAACAGTGGCCGCCGTCATTTTTGGAAAACCGAACTCCGGTCCCAACTAGCGAACCCCTTTGCCCTGGCCGTGACCGTTGCCTACTATCCGACTGGTGCCTCCAAATGGAATCCTATCGAGCATCGCCTCTTCTCCGACGTCTCACGAAACTGAGCGGGCGAACCGCTGGATTCCTATCAGAAGATCCTCAACTATGCCCGCACCCCCCGAACCCAAACCGGACTTCAGGTCACCGCCTACCTGGACCGCCGTTTCTATCCTTGCGGTCTCAAGCCGACACCCGATCAAATTGCTTCCCTTCGATTGCAGCGCCATGAAACTTTGCCTGAGTGGAACTACACCATCAAGCCCCAACTGTAAACTTGTTCTCGCGTGATTCCTTAGGCAAGCATTTTTGTCGATCCTCGCTAGAGAGGGGGGTGGCAGGCCCGCCCCGCGCCACATTTCCTCTCATTTTCCGTTGCTTGTTTTCTTAAACGCGGCGCGCAGGTTCCGTACGCTTTCAAGATCATTTGTGTCTATGTCAGAAACGATGCTGTCAATGATTTGCGAAGCAATAGCCGCGAACTGCACCACTCCCCCTTTTCGCCATTGGGCCTGCCGGGTGATCACCGGTTAAGATAATTGTTTCTCCGATTGCGCGTGACGCAGCCTGGTTCGGGGTGCAATTGTGATCCGGGCAAATCCAGGGAAAAAAGAGAACAATGGCAGAATCCCCAATTACTCCGCGTGAGAAAGACTTTGCTGCCTGGTATCAGGACGTCGTGTTGCAGGGCGACATGGCCGAACCGGCGGAGATTGTCAAAGGCTGCATGGTCATCAAGCCGAACGGCTACGCTGTCTGGGAGGTGCTGCAGCGTGAACTCGACGACCGCTTCAAGGCCACCGGCCACCAGAACATTTATCTTCCGCTGCTCATCCCGCAGAGTTTTTTCAAGAAAGAGGCCGAGCATGTCGAAGGTTTCGCGCCCGAGTTGGCGATTGTCACGATTGCCGGCGGAAAAGTGTTGGAGGAACCTTACGTCATTCGTCCGACCTCGGAAACCATCGTCGGACATTTTTTCGCCAAGTGGATCAAAAGCTATCGCGACCTGCCCGTGCGGATCAATCAATGGGCGAATGTGCTGCGTTGGGAGCTGCGTACGCGAATGTTCCTGCGGACGACCGAGTTCTTGTGGCAGGAGGGGCATACCGCGCACTCATCACACGACGAAGCGCTCGAGGAGACGTTACGCGTGCTGGACATTTACGCCGAAGTGGCGGAAGGCGTAATGGCAATGCCGGTGATCAAAGGGGCCAAAACGCAGGCGGAGAAGTTTGCTGGTGCTCTCCGGTCGTACTCGATCGAGGCCATGATGCAGAACGGCCTGGCGCTGCAGGCGGGCACGAGCCATGACCTGGGGCAGAATTTCGGCAAGGCGTTCGACGTGCAATTCCAGAGCAACCAAGGCAAGCTGGACTATGTCTGGCAAACCAGCTGGGGCGTGAGCACGCGGCTGATCGGTGGGCTGATCATGACCCACTCGGACGATAGAGGGCTGGTGCTGCCGCCGAAGGTCGCGCCGCAAAAGGGCGTCCTGGTGCCGATCTTCCGCAAGGATGAGGAACGCGCCCAAGTGATGGAGCGGGCCACGAAGCTGGCAAAAGATCTTGGAGCGCACATCGACACGCGAGACGGGCTGACGCCGGGTGCGAAATTCTTTCACTGGGAGCGTCGCGGAGTGCCGGTTGTATTTGAGTTGGGCCCGCGAGACGTAGCCAGCAGCAACATTGTGATGAAGCGTCGCGACACGGGAACGAAGGAAGTCGTCCCCCAAGCGGAAGTGGTGGGAAAATTTGCGGCGTTGCAGGAGACGATACAGAAAGACCTCCACGCTCGGGCCAAGCAGCGGCTGAAGGACAATACTGTGCTGGCCAATTCTCTCGACGAGGTCAAGTCGACCCTCAACGGGGTGACAGCCGAGAAGGGTGGGGGAAAGTTTGTCATGGTACACCTGAAAGACAGTCCGCAGAACGATGCGAAGATCAAGGAATTCAAGGCCAGCGTGAGGAACATCCCATCGGTGGATGAGTACGACGGAGCGGGCAAGTGCATCTTGACGGGGGAGACTGTAGAGCGGCGCGTCGTGATCGCGAAGGCGTATTAGAAGCAGAGTGGGACCGCTGCTCTGTCCTCGCTTCCTGCGGTGACGAACCCCCTGCGATCGTAAGGCCCCTCCGCGCTGAAACGCGTCAGGATGACATAGAGACAGCTCGCTAAGATTGTTAAGCGGATTCGATGCTGAGACTCCGAGCCGGTCCTTCAGTCATTCTCGCCAATCTGCCGGACCGTTGAATGAATCTTTACTCGGCTCGCAGAGCTTCATTAGGATTTACCGATGCCGCCCGACCTGCCGGTATAATCACCGCCAGTGCAGCAGCCAAAACCAGTGCGCCGATGGCGATCCACACCGATAACGGATCTACCGTGCTGGTATTAAAGAGTAATCCGCTGATCAGGCGCGCACAGGCGAGCCCAGCAGCAAGACCAACCACAATTCCAATTGCGGTGAACCCCCCGGCCTGGCTTAACACTAGACGCAGGACGTCGGTACGGTTTGCGCCCACGGCCATCCTCACGCCAATTTCCCGCGTGCGCTGTGCGACGGAGTAAGACAAGACTCCGTAGATTCCAATCCCTGCCAAAGCCAGTGCCACGAATGAAAATATGCCGAGCAGCATGGCCGTCATCTGCTGCCGTGCCAGTGTGTCGGATAGCAATGCATCGACCGTTTGCACATGGTAAATGGGCTGGTTGGGGTCCAGCGCACGCACTGCATTTCTCACACTCGGGATGATGTTTTGCGGATCTATGGCAGAGCGCACGAGGAGCACTTCATGGAGTGCGAACCCCGGCAGATAGATCTCCGGCTGGGCCACCGTGTCTACGCCGAGATCGTGGGCGTTACCTACGACCCCCATCACGGGAATCTTGTCTGGATGCGCGCTCAGTACTCCGAGGACGATTTTGGCACCTACCGGACTCCTTCCTGCCAGATACCTCTGAGCGAAAGCACTGTTCACGACTAAGGAATTGGAGCTGTTCGCGATGTCTTTCGGCTCGAATATTCTGCCTTCCTGGAGCGGAAGGCCCAGCGTCTGGAAAAAACTGGGACTGACATAGCGAATTTGTGCCACCGGAAACGTTCCGGGAACCAAGGGTGGCGCGCCTTCGACCAGAAACCGCGTCATCACTTCGGAAGGTTTGAGCGGAAGAACGCTTGTGGTGCAGGCAGAAAGAACTCCGGGGGATTGCACGATCGTATCGAGAAGCTGCGCGAAGAAGCGGTTGGTCGTGGGACTATCGTCGCCATACCTCGGTTCAGGAAGGGTGATTTCGACGCTGAGAAGATGGTCTGTGCGGAAACCTGGATCAACGGCGAGCAGCTTTTGAAAACTCCGAATAACCAATGTGCTGAGAAACAGCACCACAACCGCAATGGCAATTTCCGCTGCAACCAGTGTTCCTCGTCCCCGGCTTCGGCTGTGTCCCCCGGTACTGCCGCGATCTCCCGGGCGGAGTGTTTCTGTCAGACTCGCTGGATTCTTGATGACAGGCAGCAGGCCAAACAGAACTGCAGTGAGTGTGCATATGCCTAGCGTGAAAAAAAGCACAGGAACGCTGAGGCTGATGGACTCAATCGTCGATTGGCCGAGACCGGCTGCGTGGGCAAGAGCGAGGCGTAACAAGGGCAGTGCACCGGCCGCGAGGAGTATCCCAAGCGCTCCTCCCAGCAGACAAAGCGCTAGCGTTTGCGCGAGAAACTGGGAAAAAATCTGAATGCGGTCGGCGCCGAGCGCCTGACGAACCGCAACTTCACGCCGCTTCGCTGTGGCTCTTACCATCAGAAGATTGGCAACATTGGTACCGGCGATCAGCAGTACCAGCACGACCGATCCCAGAAGGCTGAGAATGGCTGGCCGCAACGTCCCCACGAGTTGTTCGCGCAACGGTTTGAGAAGCACGCTCCAGTTGCGGTTCGTCGCAGGATAGGCGGCAGCGAGACGCGCCGCGACCGTCTGCATGTCGGCCTTAGCACTGGGCAGTCCGATGCCTGGGCGCAGCCGGCCCAGGACGTTCACGGAGTGCCATACGCGGGAGACGCGAGTATCGTGATCCAACAGGGACAGCGGCAGCCAAACCTCGCCCTCGGTTGGATAGGCGGCGCCAGGTGGCAACACGCCAACGATGGTATAGCTGGTTCCGTTCAGATCAACATTGCGTCCCACGACGCCTGGATCTCTGCCAAAGTAGCGATCCCATGCAGAAGCGCTCAATACGGCAACATGATCGCTAGCTGGAGTGTCGTCCTGTTCATTGATCATGCGGCCGATCAGAGGAGAAATCCCCAGCAGTGAGAAGAAGTTGCCGGAGACGATCACGCGATGTACCTGCTCGGCATGTCCATCCATCACGAGCGAAACCGTATCCGGGTTGAGCGTGGAATATGCGGCGATCTGTGAAAAACTATTCTGCTGCGCCTTCCAGTCCTCATAATCCGGGTAGGTAGCCTCGATGCCACTCTGAACCTGGGGGTGAGTCTCAGACAAGGCGACGATGCTGTTCGCGTCCCGGAAGGGGAGCGATTTCAAAAGAAGCCCGTAGACGCAGCTGAATATGGCCGTGGTCGCCCCCACGCCCAGCGCCAGGGTCAAGACCGCGGTCACTGTGAACCCTGGAGAATTACGCAGTTGGCGCACGGCGTAGCGTAGATCTCGCAATAAGTTCTGCATGGATTCCCACCTCGTCGAAGGAGGACGGCCAAACGGGGGAAATGGTTAACGACCTGCAAGAAAAAATATAGCACCGCGTGCAGAGACAAGTTTGCGCTAAATTCAATCTCATTTGGAGGAGAACCGACGCATCGACTCAAAACTTTCGCTCTCTACACACTGCCCGTCTTGGTAGGCGCTCCTGTCCTTCTCTACGCCTCCCATCGCGGCGAGCCTCAGCGGGCGGGTCCTGGCCGAGTCAAAAACCGAGACCCTGTGGAAGCGGGAGGGTTGGTGTGGCAAAACTGCCACACCAACCCTCCTGCTCGGAGAAAAAACAGGTAACACACAGGCTTGACAGCGTTTCCGTCTTCTTTACTAATAAACATATGACCCCAGAAGAATGCGAACGGATGAATAGCCTGTGCATTGGTATTCAGGAAGAAAAAGACTACGAAACATTCGCGACATTGCTGAGTGAACTGGGTGAGATCATCGCGCGCAAAGAGCAGCGGCGATTTCAGCAGCACCCCAAGCTCGTATGGCAAAGGAATAGACCTTGGAAGACAGTTCCCGCAGTCGTGAACAAACTTGTGAAGCCCGGATTTGCTGACCAACCGGAAAAAGTTGAGATTTCGATCACTGGAGCGGAGGATCTGTTTCGAGAGATTCGGATTGAGAACAGGTTCATCGGCGTTGATGGTGGACCGGTCGCATTGACGAACGGCGCTCACCTGGATGTAACCTTCGAGGCCGAAACGAAGGACCCCGGCTGATGTAGTCGCATCGCGAGCCGTCGTCGAAATTCTCAATCAGTGAAATGCCATGCACTGACAGAGCTGGAATCCCAATACGAGCGAGACGCACAGGATCGACAATCTGGATTCGTTCCGGCAGTTTGAGCTTGGTACCCGTTTGGCCTCATACAGCGAAGACCTGATGCCCCTCAATGCGGCGTTTACCTTACAACCTTTAGGCTGGATATCAAATCTTAAGGCGCACAGTCGCGTCCGTTTAATCTGGAAGCATGCTGTCATGTCATGCTCAGAATCACTCCGCATACCCGAGGCTATTTGTTTGCGGTTCTCGGCGCCTTGGCCGCGCTGCTGTTGCGGCAGATGCTTTCACCTTTATTCGGATCGGATAACCCTTATCTCACAGCTTGGGCAGCGGTAGTCTTCTCAGCTTGGTATTGCGGCATTGGCCCATCCGTAGTCTGCCTAGTCATAAGCGTAGTTGGGATCTGGTATTGGTTTCTTCCAGTCTTCCATTCGTTCAGGTTCCAGGATCCCAAAGGTGAAATTTCTGGGATGGTGCTTTTCTCGCTCCTGTCAGGTTTCATCGTTGCCCTGGGAGAAGCGAACCGTCAATCGAAGGCACGATCCGAACAGGAACTTGCTGAGCGCAGCCGAATCGAGGACGAACTGCGGAAGGCGCAGGCGCAGCTTGAGAGTCGGGTGCAAAGGCGCACTACCGAACTCAAGATCGCCAACCAAAATCTTTCCCAAGAAACGGCGACCGTAAGAGCGCAAGCGGAATGGCTGGACGCCGCCAATGATGCAATTTTTGTCGTCGGTTCCGATGAGAGGATTACCTATTGGAACAAAGGCGCGGAACGCCTTTATGGGTGGGAAAGCGCGGATGCTGTCGGCACGTCTCCCCACGAGTTGTTGCACACCGATTTCCCGGTCCCTCTCGCCGAAATTGCGAGGCAACGCCAACGAGGCGGTTGGCAAGGAGACCTCGTCCACACCAAGCGGGATGGCACCAGGGTGACCGTTGCCAGCCGTTGGACAACCCTCAAGAACGAACACAGCAATGCTACGAGCTGGCTCGAAATAAACCGGGACATCACAGACCGTAAAGCGGCAGAAGCGGCACGTCAACTTAGCGCGCAATTATTGAAAATGCAGGATGCAGAACGCCGAGCGATTGCGCGGGAACTGTACGACAGCACCGGACAAATGGTGATCGCGTTGATGCTGAACTTGGGACATCTCAAAGCCTTTGAGAACTTGAACCCGGAACAAGCACGACTTGTTTCGGATAGCGATAGGATATTGCAAAATGTCGACGGCGAGCTTCGCGCCATTTCACATTTACTGCATCCGCCTTTATTGGACGAAGCAGGTCTATGGACTGCGCTGGAATGGTACGTTGAGGGATTTAAGCTGCGCACTCGGATTGCTGCAACCTTGGAGCGGGACCCCAACTTTGGGCGGCTGAATTCCGATCTGGAGGTTGCCCTCTTCCGAATAGTTCAGGAGTGCCTTACCAATGTGCATCGCCACTCCGGCAGTCAAGACGCTACAGTTCGTTTGCTGCGATCTAGTGGAGAGGTTCGGCTCGAAGTTCAGGATAGTGGCAGAGGTATACCGGCGCAGAAGCCGTTGAGCATTTGCGGTGATAGCACCACGGGCGTGGGTCTTAGAGGTATGCGGGAGCGTGTCCGCCAGCTTGGCGGGCAGCTGAGTGTCGAATCAAATGGTCGTGGAACGACCGTCGCAGCCACCTTCCCGCTCTCCTCGCCGGCAACCGCTTCGACTGACGACGTGGCGGTGGCGTAGGCGATCCAAACGACCGTTGATGCTAGCTTGGAATTATCATCATCCACCCCGCCCGCACCGCCTCAAATCCTTATCATTCCTGTCGAGCCGAATGCCTGGGACTCCGATGCAAAAAGCTCTTGGGCAAAGACATGACGGCAGAAGAAAAAGAACTTGCTGCCAACAGAACCCGTTTTCATGAATCGTTGTGGCGCTGTGCGCCATGCAAAACTCATCCCATCGAACATCGAACGCCTGTTTCCGACAGCTAACTAATGGCACTCCGAAAACTACCCCTACAATTGTTTTGGAACTGATTTTCGCCCAGCGTATTACATTTCTGGAATGACAGAACGCGCAAGAGAGAGATCCACGCATATCGAAGTTATCCCCGCTGCTCCAGAGCAGGAGCCGATCCTGGCTAACCTGCTTGAGTTGTATGGGCACGACTTCAGCGAGTTCCAAGATTTGGATCTTGGACCGGATGGCAGGTTTGGATACAAGGGCCTTCGCCTTTACTGGAGCGAGCCTGACCGACACCGTTTCTTGTCACAGTGTCGGGCAGATTGGCAGGGTTGGTTTTAGTGAAGAGAGGGTCGGAAGTGTCGGGAAATGAAATTGTCTGGGATATGGCGGAGTTCTTTGTTGTTCGCGGATACCGGAGGCGGGGAATTGGAACTTGCATAGCGCATGAAGTGTGGAGGCGGTTCCCGGGTTCGTGGGAAGTCCGCGTGATGCATTCGAATGTTCCGGCAGGCCATTTTTGGGCGCGTGCCATCCCGTCATTTACAGGGCAGGCGATCCATCCCGTTCTCGTTGATAAAGAGGGCACGTGCTGGAAACTTTTCTCGTTTGAATCCAAGCGCGTCGCTTAACAAAGGCTAGGGAACGATGCTAGAAAAGGGGCGAAGCATCGTCGCCAAAGCGTAGGAGTGCCGTGAAAAAGACGTTCCTTTTGCTAATCGCATTTTTTCGCGCTTGCCGCCGGCCTCTGATGCACCACGCAAACTCCGCGGCTGATCGCGTTCCCGGATTCGGGCAGTCGCAGCAAGCTGAGGACGAAGGCAGTGCGGCTCGTATCGCGCGGATCGAAAGATCGAAAATGGCCTGTGAGAGTCATTTGGGGAATGTGCAGTTTTGATCAGATTCCTGAAGTGAAAAATGGAATAATCCAGGAACTCTGAGTAACAAATTATAAAAAAAACAGAGCACTCATTTCTTAGTTCCCCCTACCGCTCCCAGGAGGATTTATGTGGGCCCTTTCAAAACAATCTAGACAAATGGCGGTCGAGCATTCCCAGATGCAATCGGTGATTCTGCAACGCACCGCCGAATTGCAGATCCTTTCGCTTCGGCTTCTGAAGGTACAAGATGAGGAAAGACGCAAGTTGTCTCGCGACCTGCACGATAGCACCGGCCAAACGTTGGCGGCGCTAAAGATGAGCATTTTGCTCTTGCAGCAGCACTGCAAAGAGGATCCCTCCCAACTGGCCCTTGCCGAGCAAGCGACCGAATTGGCGGATCAGGCAATTGAGGAAATAAGGACCATGTCCTACCTGCTGCATCCACCGCTCCTAGATGAGATAGGCTTTGCCTGTGCGGCGGAGTGGTACATCGAGGGGTTTGCCAAGCGCAGTGGGCTGAACGTAACCCTCGACCTTGCGACCGCGCAGGAACGGTTGCCGATGAATATGGAGATTGCCCTTTTCCGTGTTCTCCAGGAAAGTTTGACGAATGTGCATCGGCACTCGGGAGCTGCAGGCGTTCACGTCTTGTTTCGGCGCCAACTGGCAGAGATCATTCTTGAAGTACAAGACGACGGTTGCGGCATACCGGCGGAGCGTCTCGATCGACTGCGTGAAGCCAGTGCGGAAGCGGGCGTCGGCCTAGCCGGGATGCGCGAGCGAATGCTCGAACTGAATGGCACGCTGGAATTGGAATCAGATGGTGATGGTAAGGGAACGACCATGCGAGCCGTTGTGCCACTGTTTGCCGCGAGTCGGTCTGGTCAGCTCGGAGATTGCGCGCAAGTCAGCGCGCAACAACCCTCCGCCTGACGGTCGATCAGGATCGTTTCGCTGAGATCGAGGAGCGGCGATGAAACCGGTCGCCGGGTAGGCCTTTACTTCTTTTTTCCCATCTTGCGCGAGATTTCTTCGAAGATCTTCGGCCGCAAATCGGCAAGGACGCTGTCGACGATGTTGGCAATGGCTGCGGATTCGGATTCTGCGGAGGCTTCCTCGGGGGCTTTTTCGGCGCCGGCGGCGGCCGCCATGGCGGCCGCATCTTGAGGAGCCGAAGATTCTGGCGGGTGGGAGGATACTTCCGAACCGGAGTTGGAATCGCCGGACTCACGAATCTGTTGCCAGCTGGCCCAAGCGGCGGCAGTGCTCTCCGCTTGCTCGGATTCTTTCATCGCCAGATTCCCGCTGCCTGCCGCAGTCGGTTCAGTGGCGACCTGGGCATTCGGGTGTGATACAGCCTGGCTTGCGGAAGTTTGTTCCGCAGTAACTTCATTGACCAAAACGGAATTGACCAAAGCGGACTCTGTGACCGCATGATTTTCCGCGACGGTCGCGAACCCTTCATCGAGTGTTGTTGCGGCTGGGGCAACAAACGGCTCGTCATTTTTCAGATATTCATTCTGGCTTTTTGATTCCTGGTTTTTCGGTTCTTCAACTCGGGAATCCGCTTCGTCGGGTTTCGGGCTTTCCGGTTTCGAGGGTTCTGGCGGCAGGTCCCCGGTTGCGGCAGTCGGAGTTTCTGCGCTACTGGCTTCCACGATCGGAGAGGCTGCGGACGCTGTCTGGCTCGCGGCTTCGGGCTCCGCCACGGAAACCGGACCGAGGTCCACGGCAGAAGCCGGTTCCCCAACATAGGATTCCGCCACCATTTCAAGTTCTTGCACCGCGGCGCGGATGGCTTCGGTGGAGGCATTTCCCAACGCGCTCACGGTCTGCGCCGCCTCCGGGGCAGGCGTTGCAGGAATCGAGACCAATGGCTCCGGTAGCGCCGCATCTATCCCGGATGTTGCGGCGGCGGGTTCCACCGACCGGGGAACGTCGCTAACCGATGCCGCATGCTGGTTCTCAGCGGCGGCGAAGGCGGCATAGGCCTTCTGCATTTCATGTTCGAGAGAAATCGCGGAGTCCTCTGGGCCAAGCGCAACCGAAACTGCCCTCCATCGCGGGGCGTCTCCATCCGAGGCGGCTCCCGTCACTGCCAGGGTTACCGGTTCATTCTCTGTCGGTTGACTCGTAGAAGATTCGACCGCGTCGGCCGGCAATCCGTTCCCTAAAGTTGCTGCTGGCGTGAGCCCGGCATCCGGGTGCAGGCCGGCAATCGCAGCGATCACATCCAGAGGGCTGGGAGCCGCCATGCTGGCCGCTTCGACAGCCTCGCTGGTCGTCTCCTCGGGGACGTCGATTTTCTCTTCGGACTTCTCTTCGAAGTTTTCGATGGATTTCTGTTCGAAGTTCGCTGCGGAGTTCTCCTCGACGATGGGTGCCATCGGCGCTGCTGCCGTGACCTCCTGCGGAAGTGCGGTTGCAGACTGGGTTGGTTCCGCCTCTTCCATCGTGCTCCGGACTTGGACCGGAGGAGGCTCGGTAAACTCCGCAATGTTGCCTTTCACTTGCGCTGCGGCTGCTGCCAAAGCGGCGATCTCCTCCGGAGTTACATCTTTGGGCAAGCCTTCCGGCGCCAGTGCGGCGAGATCGATCCGAGGTTCCTCCGCGTAAGCCGCGCGCGGCTTCTCTAAGGACTTACGCCCAACCACGGAGTTGTTCGTTGTCCCGCCGTCGCCGTTCTCCGCTGCGGGCTTTTCTTTCTGCTTGGGAGGAAACGAGATCCGATTCTTCCATCCCGAATCTTCGTCGATCGCGAAACTCTTGTCGTACCGCCCTTCGTCGAGGGAAGCAGTGACCCGGGCAAAACGGCCGGGCTTCGAGGCCTCCGCGCGAGGCACAATCTTATCTTCGAGTTTGCTGAGTGCGCTGAGTAATTCGCTGGCTTCAAAAGGCTTGACGATGTAGCCATCGGCGCGCACGCGCTTGGCTTCTTCCGGTTTGAAAGGCTCCAGTTTGCCCACCGTCAGCAGGACCGGAACCCGTGAGCTCTCTTGCGCTTCTTTAAGGCGCTGGCACACTTCCAGCCCGCTGTAGCCGGGCATATAAACATCCAGAATGATCAGGTCGGGTTTGTGCTCGGCAATCTTCTTCAGCGCGGCCGAACCGTTGTTGACGGTGATGACCTCGTACCCCGCATCCGCGAGGATCTTCCGCCCCATATTTTGGGCGGTCACACTGTCATCGGCGAGCAGTATCTTCCTGGCCAAGGTTTTCCTCTACTGAGGGGGATAACGCGAAGGTAACCCGAGCCACACTCTAAGTCAATGTTGCAGAAGGGAAGTAACCGGTTACCACCGGTCAGCACCTAGTGGAGTATCGAACTGCCCGCCGCCAACCGGCGGCGGGATATTGGATAAACAACAAGGTCATCCCAGGTGAGCTCAAGCGCTATGAGCTCAAGATGTGACCTCCGCGGTTCCGTGGTCGGGGGGGCAAAGGTCTGAGGTCTGCCTCTAGAACGGGATGATTTTCTTCAGCCCTTTCTTCCTCTTCTTCTTACTGCTGGAGAGTTCCGCATCGCTGGCCGGGGCCGAACTGTCGGCGCTCGCCGTGGCGGACGAGGACTCACCCGAGTGGATCTCATTCACCTGCGGGGGCGGAGGCAGAGCCTGATCGCCGGCGCTGTCGGTCGGCTTCAATTCGTTGGTATCGGCGGGCGCATTGGGTTTGAGCTCGTTCGCATCGCCTCCGCCGGCCGACGTTGCCCCGGAAGCAGCCCTACCAAAGGGCGAACCGCCGGCTGGAGTTGCATCCGAAGTCGGCGTGGCTGCGTCCGGTGTTGGCTGATCGGGCTTCACAATTTCCACACCCACGCTTTTCTCGCTCACGCCCGCGGCTGCGAACGTCTCACTGCGGATGACGGAGGTCGCAGCCACCGGCTCCGGATCGGCAAGCGATGGTTCCCCTACCTTGGCGGCCGAGGCAACGTCGGGCCCTTTCTTCGCAATCTGCATCATCTTCTGCAACGTGTTCGACTCGCTCCGGCTGGCCAGTTCGGCTTTATTCTGCGCGACCGCTCCCTTGGTTGGCCGTGGAATCGGCTGGTGCAGGGATGCCAAACGCTTTTTGGCATCATCGGAGCGGTCCATCAGCGGATAGCGCGTGAGAATCCTCGAATATTCCTCCGACGCTTTCTTGGTTAACTCCCCAATATAGCGTCCCTTGACCGCCTCGGTGGCGCAACCCCGCGGCAGTCCGTGCGCGTCGCAAGTCGGCGCGGTTCGCAGACGCGCGATCTGTCCTTCATAGTCCTGACCCAGCAGATAGAGTGCTTCGTCGGCGCGGCTGTAGAGGGGATACTTTTCCACCAGCGACTGCAAGCGCGCGATCGACGCCGGGTAAGACTGGCGCAGGTAGTAGAAGCGTCCGATTCCAAACTCGCGTTCGGCCAGCACTTCCTGTACTTCGAGCAGACGCTGCTTGGCTTCGGGCACCAGTTTGCTATCCGGGTATTGCAGAATCATCTTGCGGTATTCGTCTTCCGCTCGCTTGGCGTGAGTGTAGTCGCGGTCCGCCTTCTCCATTTGCTGGTAATGGATGTTGGCGATCTTCAGCTGCGCTTCGGCCGCTTCGGGCATGTTGGGGAAGAAAATCTCGAAATCGTTGTACTCCTGTTCGGCCTGCGCCAGGGCAGCCGCTCCGCCCTCCGCGTACCAGGAGTCGCCGACCGCCAGTTTGGCGCGGGCGATGTATTCCGAGTCCGGGTAGGTGTTGATCAAAGTCTGCAGCGTCAGGCGCGCCACGTCGAAGCGGTTGTGCCGCATCGCGTCCATGGCCTTGTCGAACAGAACTTTATCTGGCTGCTTCGACCCGACATTGGCCAGCGGGTTCAACGACTTCTTGTTGGTGCAGGCGATGGTGATCACCAGCAGCATGCCCACCACAGCCATCAACGGAATGCGACGTGACATTTGTACCTCGAAGTAAATCATGTGGGGACGGCCGTCCTCGGCTGTCCGCCGAGCGAAGCTCGGCTCTTCTGGTGACTATTCTGCGGCCGATCTGGCCGCAGCGAACCGCCGGAGTTTGCCCGGCGCCCTTGGCTCAGGGCAGGCTCCGACCTGGTCGCACAAAAACAAGAATTAAACTTTCTGCATCGCAGCTTCGGTCGCCACCTTCAACAACGCCTGCGCATTCTGTCTTGGATCGCCATTTCCGAACACGGCGTTGCCCGCCACCAGAATTTCTGCGCCCGCCCGCACCACATCGGCGACGGTGTCAAGGGCCACGCCACCATCCACCTCGATGCGGTATGGCAACCCTCGTTCTCCGCGAAGGTCCGCTAACTGGCTCATTTTGTGCAGCGTGGACGGGATAAACTTCTGCGCGCCAAACCCCGGATTGACCGACATCACCAGCACGTAGTCGACAATATCGAGCACTTCCGAGAGCATCCCGACTGGCGTCGCCGGATTGATCACCACGCCGGCCAGGCAATCGTGACTCTTGATCAGATGTAGGGTGCGATTCAAGTGCCGGCAAGCCTCCTGGTGCACCGAAATCCAATCCACGCCCGCGTCGGCGAATGCGGGAATAAATTCGTCGGGATTCTCGATCATCAGGTGGCAGTCGAGCGGCAGCTTCGTCGCCTTACGCAGTGACTTCACCACCGGCGGCCCTATCGTGAGGTTCGGTACGAAGTGTCCATCCATGATGTCCACGTGGACTACACTCGCGCCGCCTTCCTCTGCGGCGCACACCTGCTCGCCCAGCCGGGCAAAATCAGCCGAAAGAATCGAGGGTGCCAGTTCGATCAAATGAACTCTCGAGAGCGAAATCCTAGAACGAAAACCCGAACCAGGTTGATCGGGAAATGACGTGCAGAAATTCTATCATGCGGAAAAGCCGTTCCGGCACCGAGTTGCGAGTACCGAGCCCTCAGGGATGCGGGAACTGGGTTCGGTTCACGGATGCAGCGAAGCCGTATAGGCGGCAATCGCCGCCATATCGTCGACGGTCAAATTGGTGACGACGGCCTTCATTGGTTGAACTGCCGCTGGAGCGCGCGCACCGCTTTGAATATCGAACAGTTGCCGCACCATATAGCTTGGCGAACGGCCAGCCAGCGCCGGAACCTTGCCCTTGCCTCTCAAGTCGCGGCCATGGCAGGTGGCGCAACGAAGAGTTTTGCTGGCGGCTCCGGTCGCTAACGCCTCTCCTTCCTTGATGCTGCCCTCCGGCACATAGGCAATGAACCCGGAGTGGTCGTCGCGCAGTTCGGTGCGTTCCAGGTTTTCCGGTGTTTCGATAATGCGCGTACCGATCGGTTCGGTTTCGCCGCCGGCCTGGGGAACTAACATCCAGCCCGAAACCTGAGTCTTGGGAACGCTGTCGGTTTCGACTACGCGGATCCATGGTCTCGGTTTCAACGCCGAGAAATATTCCGCGGCGTCCCGTATTTCTTTTGCGTTCGCTTTGGTTTCATTCTTGATCATTGCGCTGGTCGGCGCGTGTCTGGGTTCAGAGCTTTTGCGCAGACCGCTCTTGAAATCGGCCAGTTGCTGAACAATGTAAGCTGCAGGCAGGCCCGCCAGACTGGCATTCTCAGGTCGGCCTTGCCCGTTCGGGAGGTGGCAATAGCCGCAGGCGAAAACGTCCGGCGCTCGGCCGCGCGACACGACCAGCGGCATTGGCGGATGATCAGCGGGATGCCAATCAGGCGGGTTGAAGAAATCTGCAATTCTCGCGAGAGTGAACGACGCCTCGCTGTCCGGCAGGTGTCGCGGAGTGGCGTCGAGGGGGTCGGTAGCGGCCTCCGATCCTCCGGTTGCTGGATTGATAGCGAAGGCCCAATCGGGGGGCGGCTCGCGCAAGGGTGAAGATTTTGTTCCCGCGATCTGATTCTGCGCCGCCGCCGGGAAAAAGAACCCACATAGCGCCATCATCAGAATAGGTCTGATCGTCATCGTTCAATTCCCCAAGCGGCGGTCCTCCCGAGCGAAGCGACCGACCTTAGTCTCGCCGACAGTACTGAGTCACCGTGCCGGGGAAACATTCCTACTCGTTGCCGGGCTCGGGCGACAGCTCGCAGCCTATCGCATCGAACACCTTTAATCCATTAATCCATCGACGAGTCGTTCGCCGTCCTTAGTTTAGCCCGCACCGGCAGCGTGTTACGCTCGTCCGGCGTGTCCTCGCTGACCCAAATCGTGCCCGCAGCCTACAGCGTGGCCGCCGTATTTCTCTGGGGCGCCGCCGATTTTGCCGGCGGATACGGATCCCGCCGCGCCAACGCCTTCGTGCTCACCGCGTTCTCGCACGTCTGCGCATTCGCGCTGATGTTCACGCTAGCGCTAGGACAGCATGGGGAATTCCTCTCTCGCACGAGCATCGTCTGGGCGCTCACCGCAGGCGCCTCCGGAGGATTCTCGCTGGCGATCTTTTATCGCGCCCTCGCCTTCGGAAAAATGGGCCTGACGGCTCCGATCGCAGCGCTGGTGGGAGCGGCCATCCCCACGCTGGTCGACATCGTAACGGAAGGGGCACCGAGCAGGTGGACCACAGCCGGTTTCGTAGTAGCGATTTTCGCCATCTGGCTCATTGCCCGCCCGGAACCGCAGGACAACGAGGTGGAAAAAGCCCCTGGCAGCCCTGCCGCAGTGGGCATGGCCGCCCTCGCCGGCGTCGGATTCGCGGGCTTCTTCCTCTGTACCCACCAGGCCAGTGGTTCGCCGCTTTGGATTGCCATTATCGCCCGCGTGGGTTCGTTCACGGCCACTGCGGTTGCGGTAGTTGCAATGCGCGCACCACTCCGTCTCGACCGCCCTCGTATTACGCTCGGAATGCTGGCGGGATTTCTCGACATCACGGCCAGCGCGTTGTTCATCTCCGCCAGCCAGCGCGGGCGCCTGGACGAGGCCGTTGTTCTCACTTCTCTCTACCCAGCGGTGACTGTCCTGCTGGCGCGCCTGGTCTTGAAAGAACACTTCAGCCGCTGGAAGTTCATTGGACTGCTGGCGGCGCTCGCCGCCGTACCGATGATCGCGGCGGGGTAGCCGTTATTTCCGTGTTCGAGTCATTGGCAATTACGGCAAGCACACAGGAAATTTCTCTCGATCCCGGAACCCGCGACTCGCGACTCGGTACTCGGTGCTGGTAGCATCGCAGTGTGCCGCTGCTGGAAATCCGCAACTTGACGAAGGTTTTTCCCCACGGCGAGTCGCCGTTTGGAGGCAAGTCTCGCGGAGAGCTTCGCGCGGTCGATGACGTTTCGCTCGACATCCACGCCGGCGAGACGCTCGGCCTAGTGGGGGAATCGGGTTCCGGCAAGAGCACTCTGGGACGGCTCATTTTGCGTCTGATCGAGCCCACGGCGGGCAGCGTGCGTCTGGAAGGCCGCGACCTCCTCGCCGCCAGCGCTCGCGATCTGCGCCGCTTGCGCCGCGATCTGCAGATTATTTTTCAGGACCCATTTGCGTCGCTCGATCCACGCTTCCGCGTGGAAGATATCATCGCCGAGCCGCTGATCATTCACCGTGAGACCATCCAGGCGTACGCTGATGCGCCCGACGGCAGGCCAAGCGAGTCGCGTGGGGACAGCCGCCCCCTTCGGTCCCGTCGCGCGCAGCCCGAACTGCGTGCCCGAGTCGGGCAACTTCTGCGCGCAGTCGGCCTCGACGAATCCGCGCGCATGCGATACCCGCACGAGTTCTCCGGAGGACAGCGCCAGCGCATCGGAATCGCCCGCGCGCTTGCGCTCCGGCCAAAGTTCATCGTGTGCGACGAGCCAGTCTCCGCGCTCGATGTCAGCGTGGGCGCGCAAATTGTGAACCTGCTCGCGCAATTGCAGCGCGACTTCGGCCTGACCTATCTGTTCATCTCACATTCCATGCCCGTGGTGCGCTATCTCGCAACTCGCATCGCGGTGATGTATCGGGGAAAAATCGTCGAGGTCGGCGCTACCGAACAGATCACGGGACGTCCCGCGCACGCCTACACCCGCAGCCTGCTGGAGGCCACTCCAGAGCTGGCCACCGAATGGAAAGGTGGGGGGAGGGGCGAGTCGCCCGTCCGGCCCAAGTAACGACAGCCGCCTCGGCTGTGCCACGAGCGCGGCGAGGAGACTCCCCTGCCAGGGCTCGCCGTGCCATACTCTCCCCATGTCCCGCGCCCCTAGTTCCGCTGGCGATCTGATCGAGCTGATCGGCGGTTACGGGCTGATCGTGTTCATTCTCTGGATGCCTGAGTTTCCCCAGCGCGTCCTCTCTCCGGTCGCGCTCTTGGTGACCGTGGCAATCGTGTTCGCCCGGCGCCCCACTCTCGACGAGCTCGGCCTCAGCCATCGCGGACTGCTCCCATCATTTTGGATTCTGCCCGCGGCTATTCTCCTGGCCATCGCCGGGGTGCTCATCGCCAAACAACTCGGTTCGCTTCACCCCCTGTATAAAAACGACTTCAAGCACGTGTTCGGTTACGTTCTGTGGACGACCTATCAGCAGTTCCTGCTGAACGACTACTTCATGCCGCGTCTCACGCGGCTTCTGTCCAGCGAAAGCGCCGCTCTGAGCCTGGCCGCTCTGCTGTTCGCCGCCGCCCACCTGCCGAATTTCCCGCTCACAGCCGCTACGCTGGTCTGGGGAGCAATCTCGTGCGCGCTCTTCCAGCGTTACCGCAACCTCTACGCCCTCGGCCTAGCCCAGGGAGTGCTCGGACTGGGCTTCGCCGTCTGTGTTCCGGGCGCGTGGATTCATCATATGCGAGTGGGCTTAGGATATTTGCGCTACCACTCGCCGCCGCCCGCTCCCTAAGCGCGATTGACGTTGATAAATTTCTACTCACCCGGCGATTCCTTCCGATCCGCTTTTGACTGTATTCTTTTCTCACTCCGGTGTGTATTAATGATTAATTAAGGTGGGGATCAATTTTTCGCCGCGGGATTCTATGACTTTCGGAGAATTGATTTGTCCGAGCTGTGGGCTGGCTGGGCTCATCCTCCTCCTGCTTCCTGGGTGCGCGGTCGCGCAAGCCAATGCTCCAGGTTTCGACGAGATCGCACAAAAAGCAGCCGCCGCCCGAGAGCGCGACGATGCGCCCCAAGCCATCGAACTCTACAGTCAAGCCTTACAGCTCAAGCCCGGATGGTCTGACGGGTGGTGGTTTCTTGGGTCGCTCGAATACGAGGCGGAGGCGTACTCTGCGGGTCGAGATGCTTTGACCCACTACCTGGATCTCGTTCCCGACGCCGGGCCGGCGTGGGCGCTGCGAGGCCTATGCGAGTTCGAAACCGCAGACTACACGACATCGCTGACCGACATTCAACATGGGTTGTCGTTGGGAGCAGGAAAAGAGGCTAGCGCTGAAAAGATTCTTCGCTATCATGAAGCGCTCCTGTTGACGCGCAGGGGAAATTTCGAGGGGGCATTGCAACTGTATCGGCCGCTGACTGGGGGCAAGATACCCAACCCGGAGTTGCTGGTAGGAATCGGCTTGGCAGGGTTGCGAACCCCTCTACTCCCAGGAGATTTAAGCGCAGAGCAGCGGGACCTGCACCTGGCGGCCGGTAATGCTGCGTTCCTCTTTATGTCGGGAGACGAGAAGGCCGCACAACAAGAGTTTGGCAAGCTGTTTCAGCGTTTTCCCACAGCCGAAAATGCGCACTATTTATACGGCTCCCTGTTGTCTCCGACGGACCCAGATCAGGCGCTCACCGAATTCAAACGGGAGTTGGAAATATCGCCTTCCAATGCCGCCGCTCAATTAATGATGGCATGGGATTCGCTCACTCGAAACGACTCAGCCACTGCGCTCGCATACGCCAAGAAAGTTGTCGCCCAAGAACCAACGCTCCCCCTAGCCCGGCTTGTGCTCGCCCGCTCGCTGGTGGAGACTGGGGATATAACGGGTGGCACCGAACTGCTGGAAAAGGAGCTGCAGCTTGAGCCCGACAGTCTCGAGATTCATTTCGCGCTGGCCCGGGCTTATTCCAAGTCGGGCCGCAAAGAAGACGCCAGGCGGGAACGCCGGTTATGTCTCCGGATTGAGCACAACGCGCCCACTCAGGAGGCGCACCGTTAAGCTATGGTTCGGCATCTTGACCGGCGTTTTGGTCTGCATCGCTTGTCTACCCGCCCGGGCCCAGCAGCGAAAGAACAACTCAGCTTCGGCTTGCACGCATTGCCATGCCTCCCAGGCGACAAGTCAACCGCAAACGCCGATGGGGCGGGCAATTGAACTCCCGGGGGCAAATCCCACGCTCAAGGCACATCCCCGAATGACGTTTCGTCGGGGCGCATATGCTTACACCGTTGAAACGGTTGGCGACAAAAGTACCTATACCGTAAGCGACGGCACCCATACGATTTCCCTGCCCATTGTTTGGAGCTTCGGAACCGGAGGCCAGACCTGGGTTCTCGAGCACCAGGGTCAGCTCTACGACAGCCTGGTGAGCTACTATCCCAGCATCCCTGGCCTCGATATTACGATGGGGGAGGAGCGCATTTCACCACACACTCTGGAAGAGGCGATGGGGAGACCGCTTCCGCCGAGTGAAGCCAAGGCCTGCTTCGGGTGCCACGCAACCAACGCCGTTTCTGGCGGCAAACTGGTTCTAGAATCGATGGAAACCGGAGTGAGCTGTGAGCATTGTCACGTCGGCACAAATACTCATCTGATGGACGCAATTCAGGGCGACTTCGGTTCCGCGCCGCCCAAGCTCGGCAAGTTATCAGCGGAGGACATCTCGAGCTTTTGTGGTCAATGCCATCACACCTGGGAGTCGGTGGTAAGAGGTCGCTTTAACGGCGAGGTGAACGTCCGCTTCCAGCCCTACCGGCTGGCCAACAGCAAATGCTTCGATGGAACTGATCCCCGCATCAGTTGTCTGGCCTGCCACGATCCCCATCAAGATGTAGTCCGTCAAGATTCCTCCTACGATCCAAAATGTCTGGCCTGCCACGCGTCTTCAAGTCAGCCGGCCTCCGCCAGCGCTCGGGCGGGAGCGCATCCATGTCCAGTGGCAAAACTGAATTGCGTGAGCTGCCACATGCCAAAAGTGAACTTGCCTGGCGGACACATGGCATTTACCGATCACGAGATCCGCGTGGTAAGACCGGGTGAACCCTACCCCGATTAGTCCGTTGATGTGTTCTAGCCCACGGATTCTCGAGTACGCCAGGCACCTCCATCTCTAGAACCACCACGACCACAGCCAATCAACGCAGGTGTGCGTGATCGTCGAGGCCGGGACGCGACCCTGCTCGCGCCAGGCGCGGCCGTAGAAAATGCCTGCAATCGTGGCCAGCAGAACGTAGCGCCAGTTGAAGTGCGGGGCGCTTGCGCTCAGGCGCTTATTGAAATGCGATAAGCCGAACAGCATCGATGCGATCACCAGAGCGGAGCGGCGTCCGACTCGCCGCTCCAGCAGGTTTTGCACCCAGGCGCGAAAAAAAAGCTCCTCCGGCAGGGCGACAAAAACAAAAATTCCCGCCCAGCTAAGAGCCGCTTTGCCGGCTGCCGGTAGGTTGGAATGGGGATGAATGAAGCCGAGCGCGAGTCCCAGCACGAGCACAGCGGGAGCAAAGAACAAAAGTTCGCGCACGCCTGTCTTCCAGTCGCTCCAGTGCAGGTGGAAATCGAATCCCGTGCCGCTCAAGCGGCGAATGGCGAGAAATCCATACAAGCCTGCATCCACCAATAACAGGTTGTTCAGCCCGCGCAAGCCGGCCGGCCAGGCAACATCGAACCAGCGCAAATCCACGGCCAAGCCCAGCGTGAGAAGAATCACCGCGTCGCGCCAATTTCCGCGCTGCTCCGGATCGGCCGCCGCTGCCCGCGCCAGCAACCACGCCATCACCACCGGCAGCCCGGCGTATAACGCAAACCACGGCCAGCGAAACATGTTCTGCCCCGCGGCGATGACGACGTAGGGCAGAACCAACATCGCGGGAACAGCCACGCGGACGGCGAGCGGCCATCGTCCGACCACCCTCGACGCGCGCTCGGCGGCAAATCCAAAGGCCGCGGCAGGAATAAGTTCCGCCAGCAGCACCGCGGTCACAACCGGAGTTACATTCGACATCGAACCCTATCTTATCCGGGCAAACCAATCGCCCGGCAAGTGCGCCGCCGAGGGAACGCTGGAGTTCCCCGGGTTACCCGGTTGCGGAAATTTTGCTACGGATTCGTACGGATTCGTCGGATTCGTCGTATCCCTTGTGTAGAAGCGCGCCCAAGATTAAAATTCCCCCGAATCTTCGCAGGAGTCACCTATGGCCGCCGCTCCGGTTCTGCCCGCATCGCCCGCTCCCATACCTGAATCCGCATCTCTTTCCCAAGGGGCGCGCATCGTCGATGCCTTCATTGCGCCTTCGAAAACTTTCACTGACCTGCGCCGCAACGCCAGTTGGTGGGCGCCATGGCTGTTGATCTCAATCTTCTCCGTGCTCTTTGTTTACGCCATGGCACGGCAGATCGGCTTCGATCAGATCAGTAGGAATCAGGTGGCGCACTCCTCCCGCGCCGAACAGTTCGAAAAGCTTCCGGCCGACCAGCAAGCCAGACAGATTCATCTGTCCAGCACCATCATTCGTTTCGCTGCATACGGCAGCCCGCTTCTGATCCTGTTCTATTTTCTGATCACCGCCGTTGTTCTCTGGGCGACCTTCAAAATTGCCGCCGGAGCTGAGACTACCTTCGGGCAGGCCTATGCCATCGTGATGTATGCCAGTCTTCCCGGCATCGTTGGCGCGATCCTCGGTACCGTTGCGCTGTTTGCCGGAGTCGATCCGGAGGGATTCGATATCAATAATCCCGTCGGAACCAATCTCGCTTATTACCTCGACGCCGCGACTACTCCTAAGTTTCTGCGGGGGATGGCTTCGGCGCTGGATCTGATCACCATCTGGACGATCGTGCTCATGGGCATCGGTTTTGCCTGCACCAGTAAGGTGAAGCGCTCGACGGCGATCGTGATCATTGCGGTATGGTATCTGGCCTTCAAACTCGTCGGGGCGGGGCTGGCTGCGGCCCTCTCGTAGAGACTTGACCGGCGAGAGTCGTAGGGAATCAATTAAGAATTGCGAGCCATGCGCGCGGGCGAAAAACGCAGGCTGAAAAACAAGCCGAGAATCAGCAATACCGCGCCCCACCAAACGTTGGCATGCAACTGGTAGAGCACAACTTGGTGCTCCGGCGGAAAAACCAATTCATAAATCCCCCGGGCGAGAATGATTGCGCCGTTCACCGCCAGAGATATGCCGATGAAGAACCAAATCGACAGCGATCCGCCGGATTTCATCGTTTGTCCCCCTACCAGAAAATGATTTGCAAGACGACAAACACAACGCCCACAATCACGGCCCAGAAAACCGGCCGGCGGACGAAGGAAACGCTTTCCTCATGCGGAATGGGCGTTAGACCGTAGACCAGGTCAGCCAACTCGGCGTCGGGCTTGGGTTTCGTCACCAGGCTGACGACCACCGTGACCGCAACACAGATCAGCCAACACCACAGGGCGCGAAACATGTTCTGCGCCTGATCTTGCGCCTGCGACGACAGCGCCACGTATCTTACGGCTCCAGGATCAACTTTCACCCAGGCATACATGCCGACCGAAGACAGGGTTCCGGCCAGAAGACCCCAGAAGCCGCCTGCGGCCGTCGCCCGTTTCCACAGCATCCCCAGGATCACGGTGCCAAATAGGGGAGCGATGAAGAAACTGAAGAGCGCCTGCACGTAGTCCATAATGCTTTGCGCATTCATCACCAGGTACGCCGTTCCAATGCTGACGGCAACCCCCAGCAGAGTGCACCAACGGCCCATTCGGACCTTGGAATCGTCTGAGGCGTGCTTGTTGATCATGGCGCCGTAGATGTCATAGGTCCAAACCGTAGCGAATGCGCTTACATTGCCCGCCATGCCAGACATAAATCCCGCAATCAGCGCGGTAATCCCGAGGCCGAGCAGGCCGGGACCACAGTAGCGCGCCAGCATTAAAGGTAAAACTTCGTCGAAGCTGTGCAGCCCTTGCGCGCGTCCCGCATCCGACCAGGCAAGATCGCCGGGAACGAGCTTCAATAGGTTGCCGGTATGCGGATCGCGCAGCAACGCCAGACCCAGCAGGCCGGGCAGAATGACGATGAACGGAACCATCATTTTAAAAGCGGCGCCAATGATGGGCGCCAGTTTGGCGGAGCGCAAATCTTTGGCCGCCAGGACGCGCTGCACGACCAGGAAGTCCGTGGTCCAGTAACCCATGGAGATAACCGCGCCCAGTCCGAAAACAATGCCAACCCAGTTGATCCCCATGGGATTGTTCCCGAAGTCACCCAGGGTCGACCACAGGTGGGTATACGCACCCGGGTTGGGCGCGTGTTGCTCGGTGAGATTTTGCAGAATCTGGGCCTTTAAGCCAGTCCAGCCCCCGGCCTCCACCAACCCCAGAATCGGTATCAGCAGCGCGCCCGCCCAGATCAGGAAAAACTGCAACACTTCATTGAAGATCGCCGAGCGCAAGCCGCCGAGCGCAACGTAAGCCGCAACCGTAATCGACGAAACCCAGATGCTGAAATGAATATCCCATCCCAGCACGACCCGCATCACCACCGCCATGGCATACATGTTGATGCCGCTCATCAGCACGGTCATGAAGGCGAACGAAATCGAAGCCAGCGCCTGACTGCCTGGACCGAAACGCAGTTTGAGATATCCCGGCACGGAGTGGGTCTTACAGATGTGGTAGAAGGGCATCATCACCAAGGCCAGAAATAGCATCGCCGGGATGGCTCCGATCCAATACCAGTGAGCCGCGAGAATGCCATACTTGTAGGCGTTACCCGCCCAGCCCATCAACTCGAGCGAGCCCAGGTTCGCCGACAGAAACGCCAGCCCTGCTACCCATGCCGTCATTTCCCGGCCGGCCATGAAGAAGTCTTCCCCGGTATTGGCCTGTCCCTTCAAATGCAAGCCGATGGCCAGCACCAGCACGAAATAAAAAATGATGATCACAAGGTCGACGGGCGAGAGATGAACCAGGGTGGAGGTGCTCGGTACCAGCAGAGCAGGATTCATTGGGATTTGACCTGTCCGTAATAGGCATTGCGGCCGTGCTTGCGCAGAAAATGCTTGTCGTGCAACTCTCGGGCCAGCGGCCGGGATTCAGTATTGATCGACAGCGTGTGGCAGGCCATGCGCGCCACGTATTCCAGAATCACAGCGTTGTGCGCGGCTGCAGCGGCGCTGGCGCCCCAGCAAAACGGAGCATGTCCGGCCACTAGCACCGCCGGAATCGCGTCGGGATCGATCTTGGCAAACGTGCGGCAGATTGCCGCGCCGGTTTCGAGTTCGTAATCGCCCGCGATCTCGGCCTCACTCAGACGGTCCGTGACCGGAACCGGCCCCTGAAAATAATCCGCGTGCGTTGTCCCGAAGCATGGAATCGGTGTTTCTGCCTGCGCCCACGCGGTGGCAAATTCCGAATGCGTGTGCGCCACTCCGCCGATGTTTGAGAAATGCTTATACAACTCCAGATGTGTTGCCAGGTCCGAAGAAGGACGAAGCGCCCCGTCAACGATTTTGCCGGCGAGATCGGAAACCACAATGTGGGCCGGGGTCAGGTCCGCGTAAGGAACGCCGCTGGGTTTGATGGCAACCAGGGCTTCTCCTCGATCCATCCCGCTGACATTGCCGAAAGTGTATAGCACGAGGCCGCGTCGAACCAGTTCGAGGTTCGCTTCCAGCACCTCTTCGCGCAGTGTCTTCAGCAGCATGAAAAAAGTAGAGAGCCAACGCTCAAGAAAATTCAATAGCGGCGTAAACGTTTACGCCAGCGAACATTAACGAACTTATCCTGCCTTTGTCAAAGAGATTACACCTCGCGGTCGCGGTCGCGGCGCGGAACGCAGCCGGGATTCGCTCCGCTGCTTAATTGGAGCAGCCCCCGAACTCGCAGTTCGTCTTTCCGACGTGTCTAAGCCCAGGTCCGCAATCCGATGATTCCCCAGTAGGCGAGGTAGGCAGTCGCGATCAGCAAGGCCAGCGTAACGGTGAGCGAAAACCTTCGCACGCCGCGGCGAACGGTTTCTCGAGGAGTTCGCCACAAAGAGATTGCGCTCCCCAGCGAGGCGATGCCAAACACGACAGTCGTCAGGAATACAACGGCAGACCATCCGGTCAGATTGCCCAGCCGCTCGATTAGATCGTTGCCGGACAAGATAAAGATGCCCACAAATGCAATCAGGCTGAGCACTGCAACCAGAGGCCAGATGCGCAGGCCGCGTTCGGCCGGGCGCCGTCGTTTCTTGCTCAGTCCGCCAAGAATCCAGAATGGCGCGTACACCAGAATCGCCAGCATCGAAAGCAGCACATAAATGGTTGCGACGGTCTGCGTGATGGCCAGCCCTGCCGGGATACGTTTCATGGTCGTCCCCATACCGGCCTGGACGAAGCGGCCTTCGTGATTGGGCGTCAGCAGCTCGAACGTTGCCGCCGGGTCGGGCGCATCATCCGACTTCTTGGGGACGTGGCGGAATTGCTGATCCTCGACGGGGACATAGGTGTCATTCCATGCACCGAGAAGGTCGAGAACGAGATTGCCATCCTTGAAGCGAAGCCAGGTAATGCCAAAGAGGCGGTCGAGGAAATGCGTAAGCTCGACGCGTGGCGAATCCGGCACGTACCATCCAGCGTATGCGGCGGCGACTGTGGGCAGCGGCGCCGCGGCCGGCAACGGCGGCCTCTGCAGTTTGTTCGTTAGATAAGTCCGTATCGCTTTCGCCACCTTGCCAAAGGCGTCTCCATTTCCGCTGTTGATGCTGAAGAAATAGCCGACGTTGTAGTCGGCCATGTAGGCCATTTCGGTAAGTCCGCCTTCGACTCCGCCGTCGTGCCCGTGGTAGATGAAGCCGTCTTCAATGCTCCGGTAATTACTCAGGCCGTAGCCGTCTTTCATTCCATCTTTTGCCGCCCAACTGCTCCGGGGAATCTCCATGCGGTCGATGTCGGAGGCGGGCACAATCCTTTTGCCGTGCATCGCACCACGGTTCAAATAGAACTGCACATAAGCGGCCATGTCGTTGGCGGAAGCATTGATCGATCCTGCGGGCCGCAAAAGAATGTTCCAGTAGCGATACGGAGTCTTGCCGTCGTTGTGGTAAAGCGTGGTCGCAGTTCCCGGCGCCGGCTCGAAATACGTCGCCGTGTTCATTCCGATGGGGAGGAATAAGTTCTGCTGCACGTAATCTTCGAAGCGCTGCTTGGTAAGTTTCTCCACTATATAGGCCGCGACCGGAGGGCCGGAATTGCAGTAGGCCATGCGGGTGCCGGGAGGCCAGCGGGAAACGCGCGAGTGGTGGTCATAGTCAAGGCCGTCTCGCAATGACATGCCGGCGGCGTCTTTGGCGTACTCGCGCAGGTGCATGTCGTCCCAGCCGGTGGTATGTTCGAGCAGGTTGACGACTCGGACCGGATCCGTGGCTTCCCAACGATTTTCAAACCACACGTCGGGAACCAATTGATGAACCGGATCGTCGAGCGAAAGCTTTCCCTGATCGGCCAGCATCAGGATCGACAAGGACGCGAATGCCTTCGATGCGGAACCAATGCGAAATAGCGTATTGGCACTGGTGGCACGACCGCTGGCCACGTCCGCCGTGCCCAGTCCGGCGACCCACTCCGGTCCGTCGCGATGGACAATGGCCACCGACAATCCCGGAGTACGAGTGTCTTTGAGAATCTTTTCCAATTGCTGCCGTAGTTCGTCGATCGACTGAGCCGGCTTTGGCTTCTCATCTTTGTGGTTCTGGTTAGTACTTTTGTCCGCAGCTTTATCCGCCCCCAGGCGGAGAGGAGTGAGGGCCGCAATAAGAACAACGGGAATCAACCATTTCACGATTGCGATTCTCCTCGAGGCCGAAACTGCTTCCGCCCCTTTCCACTAGATCTGGTAATCCAGGTCTTCCATAATTCTCTGCAGCGATTCCGACAGTGGTTCGCCCTTCAGGGAGGAACCTTCCAGTTGCTGCACCCGTTCGCGCAGTTTGTTCACCTCTGTCACTACTGACGCCAGCGCTTCCGACAGCGGGTCGTTAATCTGATTCGGATCCGTAATCACAACGCGCTTGCCTTCGCGGAAGATGATGTGTCCGGGCACTCCGACCACGGTGGAATCTTCCGGAACATTGCGCAGTACCACCGACCCTGCGCCAATCCGGCAGTTTTTCCCGACCGTAATATTGCCCAGAATCTTTGCCCCACTTCCGACGACGACGCGGTCTGCGATCGTGGGATGCCGCTTGCCCTGCTCCTTACCCGTGCCTCCCAAAGTCACGCCCTGGTACAAAGTCACATCATCCCCCACGATCGAGGTCTCGCCGATCACCACACCCACGCCGTGATCGATGAACAGCCGCCGTCCGAGCTGGGCTGCGGGATGGATTTCAATTCCGGTGAGGAAGCGCGCCGCCTGCGACAGGAATCGTGCCAGCAAGAATAAGTGTTGCTTCCACAGCCAGTGATTCACGCGATAGAACCAGACGGAGTGCAGCCCGGAATAGCACAGAAATACTTCCAGACGGGACCTGGCGGCCGGATCGTGCTCCAGCACGGTGGCCAGGTCTTCGCGAATTAGCGATAGCAGGTTCGGCATGGATCCCTTGGCTAAAACAATTTTGGATAAGGCGATTATTTGGATAAGACGACTTGGGCTGAAAGGCAACCGGAGTCCCGCCACTGGGATCAGGCCGGCAGCGCCGCCGTGGGAATCTGCAATGCCTTATCCCGCAACTCCTGAAACAGAATGCTGGTCAAGTATCGTTCGCCAAAAGACGGCAGAATGACCACGATTAGCTTACCTTTATTCTCCACACGGTGCGCCACCTTTAAGGCGGCCACCACCGCGGCTCCCGAGGAGATTCCGACCAGCAGTCCTTCCTCGAGGGGAAGCCGTCGCGCCATCGCGATGGCTTCGTCATTGGTTACCGTGATGACTTCATCGATGTAATCCTGGCGCAGGATGCTGGGAATGAATCCGGCGCCGATGCCCTGAATCTTATGTGGCGACGGTTTGCCTCCGGACAGAACAGCGCTGTCTGCGGGCTCGACGGCAACGGCGTGGAACGAAGGCTTCTTCGGTTTGATGTACTGGCAAATGCCGGTAATGGTTCCGCCCGTACCCACCCCCGAGATCAGAATGTCGGCGCGCCCATCGGTGTCGTTCCAGATTTCAGGCCCGGTGGTTTCAAAGTGAATCTTCGGATTGGCGGGGTTGTCGAACTGTTGCAGCATGTAGCCGCCGGGAGTGTTCGCCAGAATTTCCTTGGCTTTGAGAATGGCGCCGGTCATTCCCCTGGGGCCCGGCGTGAGAACGATTTCCGCTCCAAAGGCAAGCAGCAGCACGCGCCGCTCCAGGCTCATGGTTTCGGGCATGGTCAGAACCAGCTTGTAGCCCTTTACCGCAGCGACAAACGCGAGACCGATCCCGGTATTGCCGCTGGTCGGTTCAATGAGCACCGTCTTGCCGGGATGGATTTTTCCTTCGCGCTCGGCCTCAACAATCATGCTCACCCCGATGCGATCCTTCACGCTGGCAAGCGGGTTCTGGCTCTCAAGCTTTGCCACCACTTCAGCGACGCAACCTGCAGTGACCTTATTCAAACGCACCAGCGGCGTATGGCCAATCAACTCCGTGACATCGTTTGCGATTCTCATAATATGTTCCTGACTCCAAGCATGAAGAATGCTTTGCGCGGCAGATTGTAGTCGTTTGTTTCGTCGAGTCATACTACCAACCTGCCGGCAGATTGCTCGGCGCGCGAAAGTCACCTCAGGGGAGGAAGCGTTAGCGGGGTACTTGACGACTGCTCAATGCGATGCGAAAAGTCTCGGTCGGCGGCGAAACCCTTGGTCCTAAATTTGCCCAGGTAAAACTGCCAGAAGCACAGAACCAAGGACATAACAAGGTTCAACATGGGCCGCGATGGCTCCCGTGCCTCTTCCCAGTACGCAAACATTCATTTTGTAATCAATCGTTTAAGTCGAACCAAATTAAAAAAATAAATCTATACAATTAATCCTTGTTTTTGTGCATTCAATGGTGCTAGGGTTCCCGACCTATAAGCGGGTTTCGGGCTCTGGCAGCAATCTCTTGTGAACCCCGTCCAGAGTTAATCTCCGAATCCGCAGGGGCCTCTTAGCAAAAAGTAGTGGGCATGAAAGGTCTATTCCGCGTCTCCTGCGGAATCACTCTTCGTTTTTGGAGGGCTTCGCCATGTGCGTCCGTCGCCAAGTTTTCTCTTCTCTTCTGTTCGCCTGCTGCATTCTTTGCTCGTCCGTACTGTGGCTGAGCAGCGCAGCGCCTGTCTGGGCGCAATCGACATCCACCGGCACAGTTGCGGGCGCGGTCACCGACCCGTCAGGCGCGTTCGTGGGAGGAGCCACGGTTACATTGACCGACACCTCGACCAATGTTGCGCGAAGCACTACCACCAATGCGTCGGGGCGCTACACGTTTGTTGACGTGAACCCGGGCATCTACACCTGCGCGGTCAGTAAGTCGGGGTTTTCAACCACGAAGGTTGAAAACCAGACGGTAGAGGTCGGAGCCTCTGTCACTCTCAATCTGGCTCTGCAGGTTGGCGGAACGAACGTGGTAGTGGAGGTACAAGCCACCGGCAATGAGTTGCAGATGATGAATTCCACCGTGGGCAACACAATCACGAGTATCGCCATCGACAATCTGCCGAGTCTCGGCCGCGACGTCAGCACTTTTGTCTCATTGCAGCCCGGCGTGAGTCCGGATGGCAGCGTGGCCGGGGCCGTTGTCGACCAAAGCTACTTCTCGCTGGACGGCGGCAACAACACAAACGATATGGACGGCAGCATGAGCGTTTACACCACGAGCTTTGCCGGTGATCCAACCGGGGGGGTCGCCAATCAAAGCTTGGGCGTGGCTGCGGGTCCGACCGGTGTCCTGCCAACTCCGCAGGATAGCGTCGAGGAATTTAAGGTCAATACCGCGAACCAGACTGCTGACTTCAACAGTTCCGCCGGCGCCGAAGTGAAAGTGGTTACCAAGCGCGGAACCAATGCCTATCACGGTACCGCTTACGAATACTATCGTGACAACAACTGGTCATCGAACAGTTGGCAGAATAATAACCCTGCCTTCCTCACCGGACTTCCGACTTTCCACTATAGCCGATTTGGCGGAGCGATCGGCGGGCCTCTCATCCCGAAAGAGGTTCTTGGCGGCAAGACCTATTTCTTTTTCAACTACGAGGGTTTTCGCTTTCCCAACTCCGAGACCATCAATCGGAACGTACCTTCGCCAGCCATGCAGGCAGGACTATTGACGGATCCCAACACTGGCATCGTTTATAACCTCAACCCGACCACGGTGAACGGCGTCGCCCCAACGGCGGGCGCAGATCCCCGTAATCTGGGGATCAACCCGCTCGTTCAGCAACTGTGGTCGAAGTACGAACCCGCCTCGAATGCCGGTTGCATCAACAGTCTGTGCGACGGAGTAAATATTTTGGGATTCTCTGCCAACGTGGGCGTGCCGCAGACCAGCAAATTCATGGTAGGGCGGGTGGATCACGATTTTTCGTCCAAACAGCATTTCATGTCCAGCTATCGGTACTACAACCTTAAGAATGCTACAACGGACCAGATCGACATTGGTGGTTTCTTTAGCGGCGATCAGGCGGGTACCCCCGCTTCCCAGTCTGGTGATCCGCAGCAAGCGTGGTTCTTCGTAGCGGCTCTAACCAGCAACATCACCACGAATACGACCAACGACATTCACTACAGCTTCCTGCGTAACTGGTGGTCCTGGAGCAGAGCTGGAGACACGATTCAGCTACCAGGGTTGGGGGGGGCGTTGGAAGTGGTAGCGGGCGAGTCAGCTACTCAGGACTTGGCGCCCTACAACGTGAACACGCAGCAGACCCGCACGCGTTTCTGGGATGGGCACGATCAGATGTTTCGCGACGATGTTTCCATGCTAAAAGGGAACCACCTGTTTCAGTTTGGCGGCACTTATCAGCATAACTGGAACTACCATCAGCGGACGGACAATGGCGGCGGCATCAACTATCAACCCGTCTATCAGCTCGGGGAGGGTGGCAGCGGGTCCGGAGATGTCAGCGTGCCCTTCTGCAAGAGTGTCAGTTCTAACTTCCAAACGGCATGTGGTGCCGACTACTCTGCGATATTGGGTATCGTTTCGGCGTCGCAAATCGCCTTTACCCGCTCTGGCGCCAACTTGACGTTGAATCCTCCTCTGACCCCAGCCTTTGATCAGAGCACCATTCCCTATTACAACGTGTACTTCAGCGACACCTGGCACATGAAGCCAACGTTCACCCTGACTTACGGCTTGGGCTGGGCGCTGGAGATGCCACCCGTCGAAAAGAATGGCAAACAAGTCGAATTGGTCGATCAGTCCGATCAGCCCATTGGAGCGGAAGCTTATTTGAGAGCTCGCGAACGTGCCGCTTTGGCGGGACAGGTATACAACCCCGACGTAGGTTTCGCTCTGGTGGGCAACACCGCGGGCGGCCTCAAGTATCCCTATAATCCGTTCTACGGATCATTCAGCCCGCGCATCGCTGCGGCTTGGAGCCCGCACTTCGACGCCGATTCGATGGCCGGTAAGGTCTTCGGCTCGCAAGGTACGGTGATTCGCGGCGGTTACGGCCGCCAATACGGCCGCCTGAATGGCGTAGACCTGGTGCTGGTACCGCTGCTCGGTACCGGCCTCATCCAGCCGGTGCAGTGCTTCGATAATCTCAGCAACGGAACCTGCGGCTCAACCGGCACCGCGACGGCGAGCAACGCGTTCCGCGTCGGTGTGGATGGCAATACCGCCCCGATCCCGATCCCAAGCGCGACTCTTGTGCAGCCAGATTATCCTGGCATCAACGCGATTGCTGCCGGCGCGGGCGAGTCGTTGGATCCGAATTTCCGGCCCAACGTGATCGACTCCTTCGACTTCACCATCCAACGGCAGTTGAATCGCAAGATGACTTTGGAACTCGGCTACATCGGGCGCAGAATTACCCACGAGTATCAGCCGATCAACATCAATGCGGTGCCTTACATGACGACGATGGGCGGCCAACAGTTCAAAAACGCCTACGCCAACGTAGTGATGCAGTACTGCGGAGGACTAGCGAATATGGGCGGCGGCAGTTGCGGTGCCGCGGCTGGTCCTAACCCCGGCGCAGTTACGCCGCAACCGTTCTTCGAGGCTGCGCTGGCTGGCACCGGCTACTGCACCGGCTTCTCAAGTTGCACGGCGGCGGTAGTGGCGAATGAAGGCGCTACCGGTACCGGCAATCTCACCAACTCCAGTGTTTGGAGCCTGTGGAGCGATCTGGATGGCGGCGTGGGCTGCCCCTCTTCGGGTTGTACAGGTCCGGGCGGGGACGCTTTTAATTTCCCGCGCACGATGATGAACACTCCTATTCCTGGCTCCGCTTTCGGAGGCAGCGGTCAGCTTTCATCGGGAGTAGCGGTGAACGCCAGCGTCGGCTACGGCAACTACAACGCAGGTTTCGCGACCCTCAAAACGTCGGATTGGAAAGGTGTGAGCATGCAGGAGAACTTCACCTGGTCGAAGGCACTGGGGACTGGAGCCGTGGTCCAGGCCAGCAGCGAAATTACGCCCGATGATCCCTATAACTTAGCGGAGATGTATGGCCGTCAGGCGTACGACCGGAAGTTCGTTTACACCATGTATCTCGTATATCAGCCTCCATTCTTCAAGGGACAGTCAGGGCCTCTGGGACGCTTGTTGGGTGGCTGGACCTTCGGTTCGGTATTTGCTGCAGGCAGTGGTCAACCGATCGAGATCAGCACCACCGACGGAGACGGTCAGGCATTTGGCGAGGCGGATTCCGTCGCCTATGTTGGCAACGAGAACGCCATCCCAATGGGACGCATTCAAAGCGGCCATGCTTACTACAACACTCCGGGCTCAGGCAACATTGCCACCGGCGGGTTGCCGGTTAACATCTTCAAGAATCCGGTAGCCGCGTTTAACAGCTACCGTAACCCGATCCTGGGTGTGGACACGCGTGACGGCGGCTTTGGCATCCTCAATGGGCTGCCGTACTGGAATATGGACTTCAGCATCAAGAAGAACATCAGAGTGGCCGAGAGCATTAGCTTGGAACTTCAAGGCGTATTCGCGAACATTTTGAACCATAATCAATTCCTCGATCCGCAGGGCATGTCGCTGGGCTCTCCTGGCTCTTTCGGTAATCTGGAAGGTTCAGCTCAGGCGCCACCGGTGGGCGGCAACCGGGCGATCGAGCTGGGTGCTCGCGTTCGGTTCTAACTACGCTAGGAGGGCGCTGACAACAACAGCTTCCGTCTTTTTTCGAAAGGCCGTGCTGATCGAGCGCGGCCTTTTACTTTCTCGAGGCTTCGAAATCAATGCGGGGCGTGCAACCGAGTCAGCCAGGTTAGCCTTTCGGCTTTTCTAGCGATGCATCATTGTCATAACTGACGGGCGCCGGCGGAACTTCCGATATCGAGCATGGACGCAGCTCGTTCCAGCTTAGGATGACCTGTCTGGTGAAAAAAATAGCTCAGACGTACCAATCCCACAGTTTCCCCGATAAAGTTCGCCGCAAGGCCTGGCGTGGTGCGGCCGAACATGCGACTGCTGGATTCAATTCCTGTCCGCCGCTCTGCAGGTTGGCGCGAGTCACGGAGAAGTCAGCGGTATTAGAGCCGCAGCGAGGCGAATAACGCGAAATTCTGTTTGTCCGAGAATCGGATGTTCGGTGCCTGCGGTCGGGGTCGTGACCGCCACCGGCGTCGAAGGCTCAATGAACGGAGTCGGCGTGTCAGGATTCACTGCGGCGAGCGGAGCCTGAGCGTGCCAAGCGCAGCCGCATACGAACATGATTGTAGTCGTTTGTTTCGTCGAGTCCTACTACCAACTTGCCGGTAGATTGCTCGGCGCGCGAACTCACCTCACGGGAGGAAGCGTCAGAGGGGAACTCACGACTGCTCAATGCGATGCGAAAAGTCTGGGTCGGCGGCGAAACAATTGGTGCTAAATTTGCGCCAGGTAAAAATGCCAGAAGCACATAACAAAGGACATAACAAGGACATAACAAGGTTCAACATCGGGACGCGATGGCTCCGGTGCCTCACCCCAGTACCAAAACATTCTTTTTGTAATCAATGGCTTAGACTGAACCAAATCAGAAAACTGAATCGATACAATTAATACTTGTTTTTGTGCATTCAATGATGTTAGTGTTCCCGACCTATTAGCGGGTTTCGGGCTCGGGCTGCACTAGGTTATGAGATTTCGGCTAGAACTGGTCTCCGATTCCCCTAGGCCTCTTACGCAAATGTAGTGGCATAAAGATTTGTTCCGCGTTTTCGCGGGATCACTCTTCGCTCCTGGAGGGCTTTGCAATGCGCGTCCGTCGCCAGATTTTTTCTTCCCTGTTCGTCTGTTTTCTTCTCTGTTCGGCCTGCCTCTGGTTGGTCAGTCCTTCCGCCGCTTGGGCACAATCGACATCCACCGGCACTGTGGTGGGGACGGTGACGGATCCGTCGGGAGCCCTCGTGGCAGGTGCCACGATAACCCTGACCGATGCCTCTACCAAGACTGCGCGCACGGACACCACGAACGACGCAGGACGATATATCTTTGTCGATGTCGCTCCTGGCACTTACGAGATCAGTATCACGAAGCAAGGGTTTTCGACCACCAGGACGCAAACCACGGTACAAGTGGGGCAGGCAACGACGGCGAATATGACGTTGCAAGTCGGAACCGGCAATGTCGTGATTGAGGTGACTGCGGTCGGCAATGAACTGCAGACTATGAACGCCACCGTGGGCAACACGGTGACCGCGATCGCCATTGACAACCTGCCGAGTACCGGTCGCGATGTCAACACGTTCATCGAGTTGCAACCGGGCGTAAGCACGGGTGGCGACGTGGGGGGCGCGGTCAACGACCAGAGCTATTTCTCGCTCGATGGCGGCAACAACACCAACGATATGGATGGCAGCGGCGGCGTATACACCTCAAGACAAACCATGCTCGTCATCGGCGACCCGACCGGAGGTGTTAACACGGAACTCACTTACGCCGCTCCCTCAGGTGTGGTGCCCACTCCGGCGGACAGCGTTGAGGAGTTCAAGGTGAATACTGCCGGACAGACGGCCGACTTCAACAGTTCAGCCGGCGCCGAAATCAAGGTCGTCACCAAGCGCGGAACCAGTGCCTTCCACGGCACGGCCTACGAATATTACAAGGACAACAACTGGTCCAGTAACACCTGGCAAAATAATTGGCTCAACTACATACCCGGAGACCATGTCGGACTTCCCAGCTACCATTACAGCCGATTTGGAGGTGCCATTGGTGGGCCACTTATCCCGAAAGATGTTCTCGGCGGCAAGACCTTCTTCTTTTTCAACTACGAGGGCTTCCGGTATCCGAACTCCGAGACCATCGATCGGAACGTGCCCTCGCCAGCGTTGCAGTTGGGGCTGTTGACCGACTCCAAGACTGGGGCGGTCGATTACAACCTGAACAATGCTCCTGTGATCTACAACGGCACGTCTTACGCGGCTAACTACGGCTGTACCGGCCTTTGCGACCCCCTGGGGATGGGACTTAATCCTTTGGTTTCGCAGATATGGAGCAAGTACGAGCCAGGGGCAAATGCTGGTTGCAGTCAGAGCCTCTGCGACGGGGCTAACATCCTGGGGTTTTCCGCCAACCTGAGCCTTCCCACTAGCAGCAAATTTGCCGTGGTGCGCATCGATCACGATTTTTCTTCCAAACAGCATTTGATGGCCAGCTATCGTTATTACAACATTCAGCTTGCGTCGGATGACGAGGTCGATATTGGGGGCTTCTTCCCCGGCGATAAACTGGGCACGCCAGCTTCCGGGTCCAGCGATCCGGTTCAAGACTGGTACCTGGTTGCGGGACTGACCAGCAACCTTACCAACAACACCACCAACGACTTTCACTACAGCTGGCTGCGAAACTGGTGGTCTTGGTCGCGAAACGGAGCTCCGCCCCAGATCCCCGGTCTGGGAGGCGCGCTCGAAATCATGGCCGGCCAGTCGGAAACCCAGGACCTCAGCCCGTTTAACTCGGACAATCAGAATATCCGCGCCCGCTTCTGGGATGGGCACGATCAGATGTTCCGCGACGACCTTTCCATGTTGAAAGGCAACCACCTGTTCCAGCTGGGCGGTACCTATCAGCACAACTGGGATTACCATCAACGCAATGACAGTGGCGGCACGATCAACGCCTATCCGGTGTATTCCCTGGGCGACGGAGCTCACGGATCGTTACTCAACGACTCAGGTTTTCAGCCTTGCGGAGCAACTAACAGCTTCGGAACGGCCACCAGCATCAACAACTGTTCCGCCCTTGCCGCAGGAGCGCTGGGGGTAGTTTCCATCGCGTCGCAGCTTTTCACCCGTACCGGTGCAAGTCTGGCCTTGAATCCCCCACTCTCCAACGCCTTCGACAAGAGCACCATTCCTTACTACAACGTCTACTTCAGCGATACCTGGCACATGAAGCCGAGTCTCACCTTTACCTACGGCTTGGGCTGGGCTCTGGAAATGCCGCCCGTCGAGCAAAATGGGAAACAGGCAATGGTAGTCGACGCGTCGGATGAGCCGATCAACACGGCGGACTACCTGGAGGCTCGCCGTCGCGCGGCCCTCGCGGGCCAGGTATACAATCCCGAGCTCGGTTTTGCACTGGTGGGCAACACCGGGGATGGTCGGAAGTATCCCTACAATCCGTTCTACGGCGAATTCAGCCCACGGGTAGCCTTGGCCTGGAATCCGCATTTCGATAGTGATTCTTTGGGTGGCAAACTCTTTGGGCACGAGAATACCGTCATCCGTGGCGGTTATGGACGCAGCTATGGCCGCACGAACGGTGTGGCCCAGGTGCTGGTACCGCTGCTGGGTCTTGGCCTGGAACAGCCAATAGCTTGCAACTCGAACATCGTCGCCGCCGGGGGCTGGTCCTGTGCCGCGTCGGGTGCAGGCACCTGGTCGAGCGGCTTCCGCGTTGGGCAAAACGCCTCTTCAAGTGGAGGCCCGACCGTGCCGCTATCTTCATTGGCAACTGCGACGCTGCCCCAACCCGTCTATCCCGGGGTCAATAATCCTGCCTCCTCCGGACCCGAGGCCCTGGATCCGAATTTCCGGCCCAACCAGATTGACTCGTTCAACTTCACCATCCAGCGTCAGTTAAATCGCAGGATGACGATGGAACTGGGATACATCGGGCGCAGAATCACCAAAGAGTTCGAGCCCGTCCAACTGAACGCGGTGCCGTACATGATGACGATGGGCGGGCAGACCTTCGCCAATGCCTATAAGAACGTTGTGCTGCAGTACTGCGGCGGCGTCACCGGGCTCGGCGGCGGCGGCTGCGGCGGTTCGGCGTTACCGACTCCAGGCACCGGGCCCAGCGCAGGCGCGGTCACGCCCCAGCCCTTCTTCGAGGCTGCACTGGCGAATACGGGCTACTGCACCGGATACACGAGTTGCACCGCAGCCTTCGTGGCGAATGAAGGTGTCAATGGTACCGCTAACCTTACCAATGCTCAAGTATGGAGCATCTGGAGTGACTTGGATAACGGCGGGTTCAATTTCCCGCGCAGTATGATGAACACTCCGATCCCGGGAACCGCCCCATGTCCCGGTTCCACCACCCTAGCGCCCTGCGGGGCCGGCGGCCAATACACATCGGGAATCTTTGAAAACGCCAGCGTCGGTTACGGAAACTACAACGGTGCTTTCGTTTCCCTCAAGATGGCCGAGTGGCACGGATTGACGGCGCAGTCCAACTTCACCTGGTCGAAGGCTCTGGGTACGGGGGCGCAGGCGCAATCCTCCAGCGAACTCGCTCCCCTCGATCCCTTCAATTTCAGCGAGATGTACGGTAGACAGGCCTTTGACCGCAAATTCATCTACAACATGTTCCTCGTGTACCAGCCGCCCTTCTTCAAAGGGCAGTCGGGACTGATGGGGCGGGTGCTCGGCGGATGGACATTCGCCTCCATATTCACGGCGGGATCCGGCCTTCCGATCCAGGCCGTAACGACCTATGGTGATTACCAATCCTTCGGTTCATGCGATGGCGTCACCTGCGCCGACTACGACTCTGAGAATGCCGTACCGATTGGTCCGGTTGCGCCGCACAGTCACGCCTACGCCTGCCACGCAGCCTCCGCCGGGTCAGATGGCAATTATTATGCCGCCTGTCCCGGTCAAGCGCCCGGGAGCTCGTACCCTATCAATGAGTTCAAGGACGGGGCGCTCGAGTACGCGAACTGGCGCAACCCGATTCTGGGGCTAGATACCAGGGACGGAGGCTATGGAATTGTCAACGGCCTTCCCTACTGGAATATGGACTTCAGCATCAAGAAAAATATCCGAGTGGCGGAGAGCGTCAGCCTGGAGTTACAAGGCGTCTTCGCAAACGTGTTGAACCACGACCAGATGTTCGATGGCTTCCCTGGTCTCTACAGCCCCACCACTTGGGGTGCCATCGGCGGCGAGGCGTCGCCGCGCAACATCGAACTAGGCGCACGCGTTCGCTTCTAAGCGAATGAACTTGAAGGGGCCGCGGAAGGCGGCTTCGTTCAGATCAAAGGCCGCGCCCGAGGGCGCGGCCTTTTGTTCGTTCTTGGTCAAGTCTTATCGTGACAACCTGAGCGGAGTTGATCTCTTCGCTCGCCCGGGGATCGACGCACCGAGAGCGCCAGATCCGGTAGTCGAGGATCTGCTTTTCGTAGGCTGCAGTCGCGGCAGACATTGTCTCGATAAACGAACAGGCTCCTGCACGCGCCAGACAGAATTGGGAAACGCCACCGCCGACTCCCTGATGCGACTCTTCCTACCGATGCATCAGCCCGTAGCTCACGGCGCCGACGGAGCTTCCGATGTTGACCATCGAAACCGCCCGTTCCAGCTTGTGATGGCCGGTCTTGTAAAAAAAATAGCTGAGACTGACAACGCCCACCGTTTCCCCGATGAAATTCACCGCCAGCCCCGGTGAGGAGCGGCCGAACATGCGAACCACCGGATTCAATTCCTGTCCGCCACTCTGCAGGTTGGCATGAGTCACCGCGAAGTCGGCGCCATTTGAAACTGCGGCGGCGGCGAATAATGCGCAATTCTGTTTGTCCCAGAATCTATGCTCCTCGGCAATGCTCGGCGCGGTGCTCGCTATCGAGGTCGAAGCCTCGACCAACGGGATAGGCGCATCCGGAACTGGTGCCGATGCCAGCAAAGTCTGGGCAAGCAGAGAGGGACAAAAAGCGCCGCACACGGCCAGCAAAACAGCGCTCAGGCGGAATAACCGAAAGAATTTGCGGGAGGTCATAAGTGCCCGCCCAGGTCGGCGTGGCACTGAGGAAGGGGCAATCGAGCGTCCACGGGACAGACATTAAAATGGGGCGAAGTTATTCATAATCAATTACTTAGTCCCATGTCGAATGTGAGTCGCGAGCGCTTGTGCACTGTTTTGCAGCTTGTGCTTGAGGTTTACCTTTATTCAAAAAGCGCTCACTTCTTATAAACCACGCCGCCCTTCATCACGAAGCCGACCTTCCCGAGCACTTCTATCTCCTGCAGCGGATCACCCGGTACTGCGATCACGTCGGCCAGATATCCGGGCTCGAGCGCTCCGATCTGGCCATCCCAGGCGAGCAGCTTCGCCCCGTTCAGCATATCCGCCTGCAGCACCGCGAGTGGCGACATGCCGTATTTCACCATCAACACAAACTCGCGCGCCTGTGTGCCATGAGGAAACGGCCCGACGTCGGATCCAACCGCCATTGGCACTCCCGCCGCGATCTGCTTTTTAAATTCCTCCGCCTTCAACTCGAGCATCTGATGTTCGCGCGCGCCTTGTGCTGACGTGGCCGCATGCTCGGCAAAATATTCGAAGATGGTGAACGTCGGCACCGCGAAAATCTGCTTTTCCTTCATCAACCGCATGGTCTGGTCGCTCAACTGATCGGCATGATCAACCGAGGCTACTCCCGCCTGCGCCGCGAACAGGGTGCCAGGCTCTCCCGTGGCATGCACCGCGACGCGCCGGCCCACTCGTGCCGCCTCTTTTACCGCGGCTTCCAGTTGCGCCTCGGTGTACTGATAAGGGGTCGTGAATTTTCCATCTCGAATCGAATCCGGCCCAGTCTCATACATCTTGATGAAGTCGGCGCCTTCTTTGAACTGCTGCCGCATCACGGCAATCAGTTCGTCTGCGCTGTTGGCATAATTCGCGTTGGGCAGCACTCGCTGCTCCGGGTTGTATCCGATGGCGTCCTCGTGCCCGCCCAAAATATTGATGGCGTTGCCGCTGATGCGCAGGCGCGGGCCGGGAATCAGACCTTCGTTGATCGCGTTGCGCACCGCAGTGTCGGCGGAGCCGGCGCCTTCGGTCCCCATGTCGCGCTCCGCGGTGAAGCCTGCCATCAAGTCGTCACGCGCCGCGAGCGTAGCCGTGATTGTGCGCTGCGGCACCGATTCCTGTACGGTCTGCAGGTCTTCGGCGCCGGGATGCAGAAACAGGTGCACGTGCGCGTCAATCAGCCCGGGCAGAAGGGTGCGGTCGCCCAGATCGATCACCTCCGAGCCGGTTGGATGCTTGACTGAGGTTCCGACCTCGACGATGCGTTCGCCCTGCACCAGGATTTCTCCCGGTTTGAGCATGCGCCCACTTTTAACGTCCAGCAGACGCGCCGCGTGCAGCACCATGGCGGGCGGCGCAGCCTGAGTCTGGCCTGCGGCCTTGACGATAAGAGCCAACAGCAAGAGCGAGAGCGAGCTGAGAAGCGGGACGAGCGCTGATTTCCGGGTATTCATATCGCCCGCGATGGTATCACCATGAATCGAAGAGGGGAAATATCAGCGCCCGAAGCGGTTCTCATTCGACGCTCTGCTTCGTTATGATTTCAGGGGTGATCTTGTACCATCCATCTTTTCAAAGCCATCGAGGTGACTATGCAACCGCCTAAGACCGCTCTGGTAACCGGAGCCAGCCGAGGGATCGGCAAGGAGATTGCTCTTGAGCTGGCGCGCAATGGATACCGCGTGGCGGTCAATTATTACAACGAATCGGCAGCTTTGGTGGAGGCGACCATCGCTGAGATTCGGGCGCTGCGCGCCGGTGTCGAAACCGACGTATTGCCCATTGAGGCGGACGTCCGCTCCGGCAGTGAGGTAAAGGCCATGTTCGAGCGCGTGATCGACGCTTTTGGGCGGATCGATCTTCTGGTGAACAATGCCGGAGTTCAGACTTGGAAGCGGCTGCTCGATGTGACCGAAGAAGAATGGGACTTGGTCGTCGACACCAACCTGAAAGGCTGCTTCCTGTGCACGCAACAAGCCGCAAGGCATATGAAGGATCAGGGCGGAGGCTCGATCGTGAATCTGGGCTCAGGTTGCAACAAGCTCGCGTTCCCTTCGTTGGTGGCCTACACCGCGAGCAAGGGCGGAATTGAAATGCTGACCAAAGAGGCTGCCGTGGAATTGGGCCCTTATGGAATACGGGTAAACTGCATTGCCCCCGGATCGATCGAGTCCGAGCGCACTCGCGCGGAGGATCCGGACTATGCGGGCACATGGTCCAAACTGACACCCCTGGGACGCGTGGGCACGCCCGCCGATATCGCGCCGACGGTCGTTTTTCTGGCCAGCAAAAGCGCATCATTCATCAGCGGGCAGACCATTTGGATTGATGGAGCGCTGTTCACGAAAGCGCAGTGGCCATATTAAGAAGTAATGCCGGTGTGGGGACAGGCTGCTCCCGGGCTGTCCGGTCGAGCGAAGCTCGACTGTTTTCTCGGTCCAGGACAGGCAAGGGTCGAACCGAGCAGCCACACGCCACGAACCCGGTGCTCGTAGTACACTTTCCCGCATGACGCCAAGACATCTCAAGACCGTATGCGTAATCGTAATGCACAGCCTGGCAATCGGCGGACTCGCCGCTGCGCAGGCCAGCAAAAGACATGAGCAGGCCGTTCAGCAAAAACCTTTTGGCACGCAGGATGGGAGGCCCATCACCTTGTACACGCTCACGAACGCCAACGGAGTCGAAGTGGATGCGATGAACTATGGCGGCATCATTGTTTCGATACGCGTCCCCGACCGCAAAGGCCAGTTTGCCGACGTCGTTCTCGGCCACGAGAACCTGGAGGGCTACATTCCGAATCCGCCGTTCCTCGGCGCTATTGTCGGCCGCTATGCCAACCGCATCGCCAACGGCACCTTCACCCTCGACGGCAAAACCTACACTTTGCCTAAAAATGACGGGCCCAACACGCTGCACGGCGGCACCGAAAAGACGTTCAACAAAGTTGTCTGGGACGGCGAACCGCTGAAGGGCAACTCGGGTGTGACGTTCACCTATTTGAGTAAAGATGGCGACGACGGCTGGCCCGGCGATCTCAAGGTGAGAGTCACCTACACGCTGACCAACGCCAACGAACTCGTCATCGATTACGAAGCCACTACCGACAAGGCCACCCCCATCAACCTCAGCCAGCACAGTTACTTCAACCTTTCTGGGGAAGGTAACGGCGACATTTTGAATCACGAAGTCATGCTCAACGCCGACCGTTTCACTCCGGTGGACAAGAATCTGATTCCTACCGGCGAGCTCCGGCCGGTGAAGGGAACGCCGCTCGATTTCACTCAACCGACCAGGATCGGCGCCCGCATCAACGACCAGGATGAGCAGCTCGTGCTCGGCCACGGCTATGACCACAACTGGGTTATCAACCGCAAAGGCGGCGGCCTTACGCTAGCCGCGCGCGTCTACGAGCCCACGAGCGGGCGCGTCCTGGAGGTTTCCACCACGCAGCCCGGGGTTCAGTTCTATACGGGGAATTTCCTTGACGGTACCGTCACCGGCAAAAAGGGCCACGTTTACAAGCGCCGATATGGGTTCTGCCTGGAGACCCAGCACTTCCCGGACTCGCCCAATCACCCCGCGTTTCCGACGACGACGCTGAAGCCGGGAGAGGTGTTTCGGCAGAAGACCGTGTTTAAGTTTTCGACGAAGTAATGCCGCGCGAATTTGGGTGGAGCGCTGGTTTAGGAAGGGCACGACTTCAGTCGTGCCACCGGGAGTATATCGATCGTGGCCTTTCGCTGCGGCCGGAGCTTCAGACGGCATTCCGCGTCACTCGCCCCGCAACTCCTCCAGCAGCGCCTTCTCCACCCGCCGGCACTGCTCGGGTTTGAGCTTCCCTCCGCGGGATGTGAGATAAAAGGTATCAATCGCCATCTGTCCTTCGGTATCGATCAGCGCGATCTCAATGTTGCAATCCTGATCCGACAGGCACGAGGCAATCCGGTGCAACAGCCGCGAACGATCTTGCGTAATCAACTGCACCAGCGTGCTCGTCGACGAACACGAATCGTCAAACTCAATCTTCGTTTCTACTTTTACTTTCGCAATCGCGCCCTTCTCGGCGCGCTGCCGATCGCGCAGCATCTTCTCCAGATCGGCCTCGCCCAGCAATACGCTGGTCACGCTGCGCCGGAACCGATCCCACTCCGAAAGGTTCAACTCCAGAGTCCGGAATCGATCGGTGAAGTAAAGGGTATCGACCACGGTTCCCCCCTCATTCGAGAACGCGGTGGCCTTCACAATGTTCATGCCCCAGGCCGCCAGCACGCCCGCCAGCTTGGCAAACAGAAATGGACGATCTCGCGCCAACAAGGTCAGCTCATACCAATGCCGTCCCCGCTTCAACTCGACTTGCACCGGATCTTCGCCTAGCTGGTCGGCCATGGTCATGTGCCGCATTACATCTTCGGGGGAGTGGACCAGCAAATACCTCTGCGGAAATCCTTCGAGAAAATCCTTGAACTTGCTGCTGGTGACCGGCGCCAGCGACCGCAAGCGCGCCAGCTTTTCGTCATTGACATCGGCATGCACCCGTTGGTCGGCGCTGTGGTTCAGATAATGATCTGCCCCCATGTAGAGTTGCCAGACGTTTTCCGCCTTCCATGGCGTTAACGCCTCGGGATTTACGGCCTTGACGTCCGCATAGGTCAGCAGGCAGAGCATCTTCAAACGCTCCGGTGTTCCCACCTTGTCGGCGAAGGCTGCCACCGTCTCCGGATTGAAAATGTCGCGGCGCAGGGCTGCCGACAGTTCCAAGTGATTGGCGATGAGAAACAGCACCTCCTCCCGTTCTTTCGGATCCGCGTCCAGCCGGTCCATGGCGCGGCCGGCAATTTCCAGACTGGCCTCTACATGATTTCCACCGGCGACTCCCTTGCCGGTATCGTGCAGCAATAGCGCCAGATACAGCAATTCCGGATTCTCCAGCTCGCCGAGCAGCTCTGCGTAGCGCTTGTCCCATTCCGACTGCGACTGCTTCAGGCGATGGAGGCTCTCGATGGCCAAGAAGGAATGCTCATCCACGGTGAAGCGATGATAGAAATCACGCACTACCAGCGAGTCGATCAGCTTGAGTTCGGGCAACAGTAGGGTCAGCAGCCGCAGGGAATGCATGGCGCGTAACGCGTCGGCGGCATGGGGCTGCAGCAAGGTTTCCTGCAGATACAGCCAGAGCTCGGCTCCCCGAGGCGGCGTCGAGGCCAACGCCGGAAGCGCTTGTTCGATGCGGTACTCGGTGGTCGCACTCAACTTCAGGCCATGGTGCGCCATAAAATGGAACAACCGCAGCAACACCTCCGGATCCTGCAGAGCCGAGGGCTGCTGCAAAAATATGAGTCCGTCCACCACGGAGAAATCCGGCGTCGCGAGCCGCGACCGCCAACTCTGTACCTGCCGGTAGAGCGCAGACCACGCTTCTGGAATTTCTTCCAGCAGCTGCGTTACACTGCGCTGCACCGCCCGTGCATGTCCAAAATAAATCCGCATCCAATCCGCGGGCGAGAGTTGTGCCGCATCCCCGGCTCCGACCTTGCGCGCCGCCGCTTCGTCCTGCGCCTCCCAGCTCAACGTGTTATCGTCCCGCCCGTGGCGAAAGTGCAGAAAGCATCGCGCCGACATCAGAAAATCCAGCGCCGCCTCCAGTTGCTTGCGTACGGGAGCCCGCAGCGAACTCGCATCCGGCCAGTCGTGCAGCTTGTCCATGGCCGAAATCAAGGCGAGCCAGGAGGCGACGTTGCAATCTCGCAAACCGCCCGGCGCCTCTTTTAAATTCGGCTCCAGGTGATACAGCGTCATCCCATACTTGGCGTGCCGCTCGCGCGTGACTTCCGCCAGCCCTTGCAGCAGAGCTTTGGACTCCCGCATGACGACCTTCGGAATTACTTTGTCGTGAAGCCGGCGAAACAAGTCATGATCGCCCGCAAGATAGCGGCAGTCGAGAAGAGAAATGGTGAACTCAGTATTGTTAGCGTCGTAGCGGTCGCACTCGCTCAGCGTCCGTGACGCCGGACTTAGCTTCAACCGCAGGTCCCACAACTCCTGCGAAAAACGGCGAATGGGATCTTTGAAAGCTTGCTCCGCAAAGCGATCCCCAAAAAGGAAAAGCAAATCAATGTCGGAGTACGGAAACAGCCATCCCCGTCCGAATCCGCCCGTGGCCGCAAGCGCGAAGTTCACGGGCTTGGTCTGGTCGGGCGAAATGATATCTCGCCACAGCCGAGCCAGAATGTCTTCCACCAGCCGCGTGCGTTGGGCCACGGCCGCACGCCCATCTCCGAAAGCCTCGAAATCCCGCTGAATACGCGCCGATTCGTCGCTGAGGGAATCCCGCAGTTCGCTGATCAATGAGGACGCCGCCATTAATGGAATTCCCCCGTAACCACAGCATCCCGGGGGAGGGCCAATTCACGACCGCCTGTCAGATGCGCTTCGATCGCGTCCAGAACTGAGGTGGGAACAACTACTGGCTGTGCCCACGCCACATTCGTCATTCGTCGAGCTTTACAGTGCTCCCTCGCCGCGCTCGTCATTACGAATGCGGATCGCCTCGTCTACCCGGGATAGAAAAATCTTTCCATCTCCAATTTTTCCGGTGCGCGCCGCTCCCAGAATAGCCTGCACAGCTTTTTCGACCATCCCCTCGGCCAACACCAGTTCAAGTTTCGTCTTGGGGATCAGATCCACGCTGTACTCCCGCCCGCGGTAGACCTCGGTATGCCCTTTTTGCCGTCCGTGGCCTCGCACCTCGATCACCGTCATGCCTTCGACGCCGATTTCGTGCAGCGCAGTTTTCACTGCTTCCAGCTTGGAGTTTTGAATGACCGCCTCGATCTTCGTCATAATGTCGTCAAGTCCTGTTCCGCGTTCTTCACGCTTCCGCCGCATCGGCATACTCCCGAAATTTCCGGCCAGCCTGTGCGCCGTCGCCTCCCAATCATATTCCTCCTTTTCGCAGGAGAAAGGTCCAGTTCCTCTACCTTATCCTCCTCGAATACTGGCGATGAACACAATCCAAGACCGCCTCACTCTAACGTCCACGGCAGCTACACGGAAATCGAAACTATTTATCGTTGCTATCAGGTTTTGTTATTGAATCCGCTCAGAACTTGAACTCGACACCCCAGCGCCAAGACCGCCAATCTCAGCCTCTTGAGCGAATCATGGTCTGGAGGTTGCGGATCACGAGAACGAGGATCACGATCCGCTCGTCCGCGAAACCTTGCTCCGCAGCGCTTCTTTCGCCGGCCGCATTACAGGGTTTACTGGAGCGGACCTGTCGTGCAAACCCGACCGATACAGTGTTTCCCCGATGGCGCATAGGAGAACTCCCGTAGAAAATGTCGCTTTCAGCGGTCGAATCTCGCTGTGGGTCGCAGGGTCAGAACTGTCTATCGGGACGAGTCGAGAGGGAACCAGTTATGTCTACGGAAAAGTCGAAGGCGAGCACAACGCTGCCGGGCAAAGTCGAAAGGGTCATTCAGTCTCATCCTGCTTCCGGCGAACCGGAGAAAGCCCAGATCGCGGTCGAGGGTGCAGATCACCTTTATCGAGAGATTCGGGTTCCAAACAGTCTGACCGACTCGGAAGGGCACCAAGTTAAGCTCAAAGAAGGAGCCCACGTCGAGGTAACCATCGAGGCCGACCGGCTGGTCACAAACACGGCTCTGCAAACTCCACAGAGAACCAACCCGCCGAACGCATGATGGTCGTGTTGCGTCGAAGTTGCCTGGCAGGATTGAGATTCCCCGGAAAATTTTAAGAGAGCGACCGGCGATTTATTTTGCCGGCCCTTTCTGCTCGTCTGCCGCCGGCTTGGCAAACTTCGCATCATCCACTGGAACGTTCTGCTTCACGTCGCTTACCTGGATGGTAAATCGACCACCCGGCCGGGCCAGCGTCCAGCGGTACGGGATCTTCACTCCGCTGGTGTCACGATAATCGGCGTAATCGATCTCGGTTGGCAGCCATCCCAGCGCAGTCTCTCCGAATCGCACCAGACGCACCAACAATCCTGATTGCTGGTCAAAATATAACTGAATTGGAGGCTTCCCCTCGCGCTGTCCGACTACCACGTAGGTCTGGCGGTCGTCGACTTTCTCCTCTCCTCGCACTCGCACTTCGCTGAACATCGTCTTCAAATGCGTGGCCAGATGCAGGTCCGCATCAATCGACGCTCCATCCAGATCGCCGCCGTGCATCTCGCGCAGCGGACGGCCGGGCGTGCCCAGCCACCCCTCATGCCCATTGAATGCCGTAACGCTGTCTCCCTCGGGCATGCGGGTGAATGAAATGCGCTCGCCAGGCTCCTTCGAATAAATGTCGATGGGCAAGGACTTCCCCCCAAAATCAATCGTTCCTTTCATCACGCGGCTGGTTACCCGATCGATTGCCGCCGCGCCTCCCACAGCGTGAACATATTTATCGATCAGTTGCTCGCCGGTGGGTCCGGCGTTTTCCTTCGCTCCCGACGCCGGTCCGCCCATCGGTTTCGACTCAGCTTCTTTAGGCTCTTCAGCCATAACCGCCGGGATCGCCTGCGCAACTGCGTTGCCTCGGTGACATGAATTGCAGGTAACCTCGCGGTGCCCCTCGAAATTATCCTTATTGATGGCGAACATCATTTCCATCATCTTGCGCGCGGTCTGCTTGTTTTTCTTGTCATCCTTTTCAAAGGCGTTGTGCACATGGCAGAACTCACACTCCACTCCCAACGATGCGGTGATGAACTGCATGGTCGGAAAAATCTCATCCGCAGGGACTCCCTTGAGCACCTGGATGTTCTTGAATTGTTCTTCCGCCTTCTTCGGTCCCGTGGAGTTCGTGGCTGCCTGGGTTGTAGGCGGCATTCCGCCCACGCCCGATTGGGCTTTCGCCGCCACCATCACCAAGCCAGATAACGCGAGAAAGCCCACAGTCGGCAAAACGATCGCACCTTTTGCGTTCATCCGTTCTATCCTTGGTTGTAATGGGGAAAGTTTAACAGAGCGGTTTTGAATCAACCCGCAATTCCAGCTCAGTGCCGATTGCTGTATACGAACTTCCCCGAAACCTCCGCCACCACGAACTTGCTGGGCAAAAGCTCGTCCACTCTAGTCTTGAGATGAGGCGGCACAAACAGGAAAACCCGTTGCTGCCCGCCCCAGTCGTGTTGCAGATCGGCCTCGCTCAAATAGATTTTTGGAGCATCGGGGAATGTCGACCCAAACCACATCGAAGTCGTTTGTCCTTCGACGAGATCGATCGGCCGCTGCAAATAAAATAGCAACGACGAGCCAAAGGCTTGGTCGCCGTAAATCATCACTCGGTCCTCGGGACGAGCCCGTGCCGCGATCTCCTGAGCCAAATCCTTCGACGACAAATAGGGTCCAAAACGGCCCAGGGCAATATGCGCCGCCACCAGAAAAACTGCCATGCCCGCGGCCAGCATCCAGGTCGCCGCATAGTGTTTCCGTTGCATTCGCAAAAGAAACGACAGCAGCGGAGCGGCCATCAGCGCCACCGCCGCCAGTACGGCCGGCAAACGCAAGGCCGCAAAAGATGCATAACTCAAATCCAGCATGTGCGAGGTGGAGAGCGTGTCCGTATTCATATTGTGCTTGGCCAACACGGTCCCAATATCGGGCTGAAACGGCAACTGCCGCGACTCCCACAGCAGGGTCAGCAGAGTCGCACTGGCCGCCAACCCTACGACCGCGAGCGTTCCCGCAGAAATCCTGAGCCAGCCCTTGCGCACGCCTGCTTCGCAATCACTCTTTTCACACCGCGCAATTCCATCCGCCAGCAGCAGCAGCAAGGGAAAGTACGCGGGGAAGGTGTAGTACTCCTGGTTGGTGGAAATGGCAAAAAAGATCAGCACCACTCCCGCTAAAATGCAGCACAACAATCGGGTCCGCCTGCCAAAATCGTCGGTCCAGTGCGCGCGTTCGTCAATGACGGTTCGGATCGCTGCCGGCAGATACAAACTCCACGGAAATAACCACACCCCATGCAGCGACCAATAAAGCGCCCAGGGGAGTTTGTTGTAATCCCGCGGATACCGCCTCCCCAGAAATCGCAAAAAATGTTCGTTGACGAAATAAAACCAGAAGAATCCGTGACCGAGCTGACCGCCGGTATTTCGGAGTCCCGCCAGAATGTGCCAGGGAGCCGCGATCAGCAAAAATAACGCTAATCCCGACGCTATCCGGAGCTGGCGCCAGCGCCGCCAATCCCCGGTCGCAGCAAGATACAAAACCGCCACGCCGCCGGGAAACGCAAGCGCAATCAATCCCTTGGTGAGCACTCCCAGAGCGATGCATGCATATCCCGCATAGCAGCGCCACGCTCGCCCGTCAGGCTCGAGAGCAGTTAAAAAGAAATACAGCGACGCGGCGATGAGCAGACTCAGCAGCACGTCGGGAATCAGAATGCGCGTAAACAGAAACACGCCCGCACTGGTGTACACCAGCAGTCCCGCATACATCCCCGCCCGCTCCCCAAACGCACGCCGCCCCCAGATCACGGCCAGCAATCCCAGCAGCAGCACCGACAACGCCATAGGCAGGCGCGCGGCAAACTCATTCACTCCAAAAATGCGATACGAGAATGCCACCAGCCAATAAGGCAGTGGAGCTTTCTCCAGATAGCGCACCCCATTCACATGAAGGGTGACATAGTCTCCACTTACGAACATCTCGCGCGCCGCCTCGGCATGGGTGCTGTCGGCATCGTCGAGCAAGGCGGGAGAGAACAGTGAGCCGAAATACACGGCCACACATACCGCCGCCAGCGCCCAGTAGGAGAGGGCCCGCAGCGGCTTGGGCACGTCATTGCGTTCTTCAGAGATTGTGGGCGTGGGAATGGCGTTCAATTGGCGTGAACCCACTCAAGTGTTACAGAGGTCAACCCTCGCCCGCAAGGGTCCACGGGCGCTCCTACTTCTGCCGGACATCCGGCTGCGCTTGCCCGTGCCGCACAAAATATTGCCACTTATCCATCCCCGCCGGGATGGCCACATCAAAGAACCCCACCATCATCTCGTCCGAAGTTTGATCTCCCCACATCACGGTTTTCTCCGGATCGGGATTGTGCGGATTATTCTTCGAATTGTCATACCATGCAATCGCCTGCAGCCGCGTTCCCGCCTTCAACAAACGTGGCTCGGCAAGCCGGTAACTGAGCTGCCAATGAAAGTGGTAGTTCACCCGCAACAACACTTCCACGCTGCCATCGTCGTGCACAATGTCGTACTCAAAACGCTTTCCCCGCAGATGCATGTGGGGAAACAGACTCAGGAGCATGGCGTCATTGGGCAGCGTGCCTTGAACTTCCACGCGAAAATCATCCGCGCCCGGCGGAATGATCAATGCATGATTGTTCAACTGCAGGGTAATAACCCTCTGCCTGGGCGGCGCCTTCGCGAACACCAGTCCAATACTGGTCTGGTCCTCATCCGTCGAACCATTCGTCGTGTAATGCATCTGAAACACAAGATCGGATCCCGCGGGCACGAACTTTGCCATCCCGTCGGGCCACCGCTCCGGCGAACTGCCCGGCGCATACACCAGGAGCAAATCGCTGGTGGTCTCGTGCGCCTCGCGCTGCTCCACGGGATCGCTCAACGTCGACGCCGTGAAAGGCGCTCCCACGGGCGCATGCCGCAGCCACTGCGAATCCGGCGGGCGAATATAGACCACCGCGTGATGCACATGGGCCGGACTTCCCGGCCGAAACTCCGACATCTGCACCCACCGATCCTGGGCAAAATGCGTAGGCACAATCTCGTAGGTGTATGCAATTTCTCCGGACGAGGGAATGTCTACGGCTCTGGGCATCTTAACTACGAGATCGGGCTGCGGAATATTCCATCCCACTGCCCATTGTCGCGGCGCGAGTGCCTCGTGCGCATCCCCCTCTGGCGCGCCCGCCGCGGCCCAGGCGGAGATCGTCGCGATCTCCTGTGGAGTCAAAGAGACATCATTGGCGAAGTGCCCATACCGCGGATCGGCAAACCAGGGCGGCATCATCTTCATCTCAACTGCGTGCGATATGGCGGTCGCCCACGGACGCGTCTGTTCGTAGCTAAGCAGCGACATGGGCGCAACCTCGCCCGCTCGATGGCAACTCTGGCAGTGGTTCTCGAGAATCGGCAGCACATCCTTATAAAAGGTTGGAGCAGGTTCGCGCGACCCCGCTCTCGGCGCTTGCCAGCCTGCAAGCGCCGCCAAGAACACAATCGCCGCCGACAAGGCTCCGAAAATCATCACGAGCGCAGAAACTCCAGCGTCAAGGCCCACGCCTGCCGCGCGGCAATCGGCTGATACGAGGGCCGGTCGTCGCAGAAAAATGCGTGATCGGCGTTCGAAAATACCGCGTTGACGTAAATCTTGCGCTGCCCATCCAGAGCCTCGGTCACCGCCTTGCGATGCTCCGCCGTAATATGCTTGTCCAATCCACCCCAAATCAGCAGCGCGGGCGCCCGCAGGTTGGGGGCTCGGTCCAACAGCCCCGGGGCGATCCCGCCGCCATAGAACGAGACCGCACTGCGCAGCGAAACCACGCTATTCGCCAGAAACGAAATGCGGCCCCCCATGCAGAATCCCACGCACGAAATCTCGTCGGCCTTCACCTGCGAATTCGAATGCAGCCACTCGTACGTAGCCCGCACGTCGGCCTCCGCAGTCTCGTTCGTCACCGCCTGATAATGCGGCATCACCGAGGGAAAGTCGTTGTAGTTGCCCTCGTATCCCGGCGGCGCCGTGCGATGAAATAATTCCGGAGCGACGGCTACATATCCGTGCTCCGCAAACCGCTCCGTCACATGGCGAATATGGGAGTTGACCCCGAAGGCCTCCTGGAAGATCATCAATCCGGGACGCGGTTCACGACCCGCGGGACGGGCCACATACGCCAGCATGCTTGTCCGGTCAGCCACGTTCAGTTCAATTTTTTCCTTCACGATTTCAGCTTGCGCCATAACCGTTCAAACCCTTCCTCAGATCGATTGTCCGACCGTCCGAGCTCTTCCCCAGTCTCGCACAAAACGCTCTTGCGATTCGCGATCGCGGCACTCCATTCGAAAAAATGCTAAATTCATCACTTCATGTCGGCCCCAAATTCCACCTTCGTTCGCGCCTGCAAGTCCCAGCCGGTTGACCGCACACCGGTTTGGTTCATGCGCCAGGCCGGACGCTACATGCCCGAGTACCGTGCGGTCCGCAAAAATCATTCGCTGCTCGAGATCTGCAAGAAGCCAGCGTTGGCCGCCGAGGTTACCATCACCGCTGCCGAAATCCTCGGCATTGACGCTGCCATCATTTTCGCCGACCTCTTGCTCCCCCTCGAAGTCATGGGCCTGTCCTTTCATTTTTCCTCCGGGGAAGGTCCCGTCATCGACAAGCCCGTGCGTAGCGCCGAAGATATCGCGACCCTGCGCAGCGATCGCGCCGCCGAACTCGGCTATGTCTCCGAAGCGGTGAGCCTGGTAGCAAAGCATTTCGCCAATCGCGTTCCGGTGATCGGCTTCTGTGGCGCTCCCTTCACTCTCGCCAGCTACATGATCGAAGGCGGAGGCTCGCGCAACTACATTCACACCAAGAAAATGATGTACAACTCTCCTCACGACTGGGACGCGCTAATGCGGAAATTGGTTGTCGTCGCCGCGGCTTACGCCGCCGACCAGGTGCGGGCGGGTGCCGACGTGATTCAGATCTTCGACAGTTGGGTCGGCTGCCTCAGCGTCGAGGACTATCGCCGCTATGTGCTTTCGCACGTCATCGGCATGGTGACGCAACTTCAGAAGACGGGAGCGCCCATCATTTATTTCGGCACCGACAGCGCTACGCTCCTGCCCGCCATGAAAGAAACCGGAGCAGACGTCATTGGCCTCGACTGGCGCATTCCCCTCGACGAGGGCTGGATGCGCCTCGATCACCAATGCGCCGTCCAGGGAAATCTAGATCCCGTATTGCTGTTGGCCGACTGGAAGGAGTTAAGGTCGCGCGCGGAAGACATTCTGCGACAAGCCGCCGGACGCCCCGGCCACATCTTCAATCTCGGCCACGGCATTCTGCCGGAAACGCCGGTCGAAAATGTGAAGAATCTGGCGCGCTTGGTGCAAGAACACTCCGTCCCGCCTTCCGGCGCCCGCAGTTCATGAATCGCATCGCCATCATTGGCGGAGGCATCTCCGGTCTGGCCGCTGCCTTCGCTCTCGAAGAACGGCGCAGGGACCGAAGCGCGCGCGTCGAGTTTGTTCTCTACGAGTCTTCGTCCCGCCTCGGCGGAGTGCTTCACACCGAACACATCGAGGGCTGCACCGTGGAAGCGGGACCTGATTCCTTCCTCACCGAAAAACCTTGGGCCCTCGATCTTTGCCGCGAGCTTGGTCTTGGCGAGCAACTGATCGGTTCCAATGACGCGGAGCGCAAGACCTACATCCTGACCCGCGGCCGGCTCGTTGCCATGCCTGACGGCCTGATGTTCATGGTACCCACGAAGATTATGCCCACCATCTTGTCCCCGCTGTTTTCATGGAAGACCAAGTTGCGCATGGCGAAGGAACTATTCCACCCAAGAAATTACGGCCCCGACGAATCCGTCGCTTCATTTGTTAAACGCCACTACGGCGCCGAGATGGTTGACCGGCTCGCCGATCCGCTCCTCTCCGGCATCTATGGCGGAGAGGCCGCCAGCCTCAGTTTGCGAGCCGTCCTCCCACGCTTCCACGGCATGGAGAACTCTCACGGCAGTCTCGGCCGCGCCATGCTGGCCACGCGAAAGAACGCCAGAAGCAAGAGGGCCGCTGGGCCGCCGAAGCCCGCGCCCCCGCTTTTCACTTCACTCCGGAACGGTATGCAGCACCTGGCCGAAACTGTGGTTTCGCGGCTGACGCCAGCATCGCTGCTGACCAATGCTCCAGTCGAGTCCGTTCAGCCCGAAGCCGGAGGGTGGGTCGTCTCGGCAGGGATGCAATCCGGCCATTTCGATGCTTTGATTGTCGCGCTGCCCGCACCCGCCGCGGCCCAGGTGCTTGGTATGGCGAGCCGGGAACTATCCGTTGAACTCGGTGCCATCAAGTACAGCTCCTCCATCACCGTGGGCCTCGGCTACGATGGCGCTGTCCGTCAGTCTCTTCCACCCGGTTTCGGATTTCTCGTACCGCGCAGCGAAGGCAAGCGCCTTCTAGCCGCGACTTTCGTTCACAACAAATTCCCCCACCGCGCTCCCGAAGACCGTGCCTTGCTGCGTTGTTTTTTCGCCGGAGTAAATGCTGAAAGCGTCTGGTCGCTGGCCGAGGATCAGATCATCGGAATCGTATGCAACGAACTGCAGCAGATCCTCGGCCTGCGCGCCGAGCCACTCTTCGCCCGCGTCTACCGATGGAAGTCCGCCATGGCGCAGTACGGCGTCGGACATCTCGACCGTCTCGACCGCATCGAACGCCTGCGCCGCCAATTGCCCGGGCTCGCTCTCGCCGGCAACGCCTACCGCGGCATCGGCGTCCCTGACTGCATTCGCTCCGGCCGCGACGCCGCAGCAGAACTGTTCAAGCCCTAGACTAGCCTAGGGCGCGGGATTGCAGGATCGTAGTTGGCGTGAAAAGCTGGCAGAAGGCGAAGGAGATCGTCGCCGCAAGGATCAGTGACGAATTCGCCTGTCGGAAGAACTCCACGCTGAGAGCCCAGGAACGAGAGCCTCTGGAGTCAAATTTCTGCCCTGGACGATTCGAGATGCGGCACGAATCGAATCGGTGACAGCGCCAAAGAGTGTTGCCGCTGCGCTTTCGACGGCGCGAACACTGTGGGCGTGCAACTCGTGCCAGATTTTCCTGACCCACTCCGCGCTTCAATCAGCGATTCTCTCTGCGAAAGTGTCGATCGTGTCATGCAGGTAGAGAATGTCCTTCGCGCGCTCGTCGCGATTGCGTCTACGGTGGATAAGTATTCTTGCGCGAGGAAACTGACCGGGTTTGCAATCTGAACTCCGGTTTCATTTGCGAACGGGAAGCGATTGGCCGCTGCGAGGGCAACGCTCCAAGGTGCCGCTAAAAGGACTTCGATGTAGCGCAGGTTTTGCGAAGAAACGCCGCCTACCCTCTGTGTTGCATTCTGTTTTCCCCTCCTGCCCCGGGCACCCCCTACCAGCGGTGTAAGAAATTCCGCATAGAAATGAATGCCAGATCGCTCAGTCGATAGTGGGCAGCGGGAGGTCGGTGATGTCCTAGAAACTCGGCTTCAAATCCGTTCGCAGCGAGCCGCTGGTAAATTTCATTTCCGGCGACTCTGGTTCGCATCGGAAGGGCTATATCCGCATCAAGTGTTGCCAGCGGTTGGTATTGGAGTGGTTGGGCTAATGGATGCAAGCGGTGTAGGCGGTGCGCCCAACCCTCAATGATGACCCCTTGGTCTAGCCAGGGCGTCAAAGATTCCACGAGCCTCGCGAAGGACGCAAACTCGGGAGTCGCATTCCTGCATTTGCCTTATTAAGAATTTGGGAAAATACTCGCTTACGGAGAAGATCGGCTTGATCTTTCCCGCGTGCCCGATGGTTTGAGACATCAAGCCACACCTGCAAAATATCGGTGGCCGGCACACCGTCGCGTTCCACTGCCGCGCGGAACACTGCCTCAGGATTTTTCGGCACTCTCACGAATACATCTGCCGATGGTCTGCAACTTCAAGTGACAAGCCGAGTTCTCGGAGAACCTTCCTATCGAGCCGCTCTATGGCCCTGAACCATCGCTGTGCGATAGGCCTGGTTGCGACAGCCGTCCCGGCAGGGCGCATCCCGCCGACCGGGCATGAAGAATTGTGGCACCGTGGTGGGTGGCCCAAAAATGAAAAGGGGCCATCGACAGATACAGAGGTTGATAGCCCCTGGGTCCCATACTGAAGCGTCGAGCCCTACGCGCTGACCTGCGTTTCCGGCGCCGCTGCCGGTCCATAGGAAACGCCTTCGGGATTCGGCGGCCGCTGTAAGCCGTGGCGGAACACCGCTTCCTTAACCAACTTGAAAATCGTGCGTCGATTCTGCGCGATTACCTTCACCCATGCCAGCTTCCCCAGCATGGGGAAATAAATTCCCCGGAAACACAACCGCGCCAGGAAGATATTGATGCGATATCCCAAGGGCTGGTCGTGGAGCGAGTCGACAGCCTGCGCCAACGCTTCCGGGCTGTAGGCATGCGCCCATCCATACTTCACCTCGGCGTGAGCCTCTTCAATACTCATCTTCAGCGGAGTGTGCGCCATGGCGAAGGGAATAAACTCCTGCCAATGCTTGACGCGAGTGAGTCGGCCTGCAGCCTCCAGGCGCTTATACAGAGGCGTTGCCGGCAACGGAGTCAGGAGCCCGAAGATCGGAAGTCCCGGCGCCCAGGTGCGCACCTGCGAAAGCGTGCGTTCGGCCACCCCGGTCGTGTCATTGTCCATGCCAAAAATAAAGGATGTAATCGCATACACATTTCGCTTTGCCAGCCGTTCCAGCACTTCGGCATATTCACCCGGCTTATTGAATCCTTTGTTCACATCCTTCAGGTTCGCCGGATCGATTGATTCCATGCCGATGAAAACCCATTTGCCGCCGGACGCCGCAATCAAGTCAATCAGTTCCTCGTCGCGCAACAGATTTGCGCTAATCTGCGCCACCCAGTGCACCTGGGCTCCGGCAGCAATAATGTCACGCAGCAACGACTTGGTGCGCTTCACGTTGATCGCGAAATTATCGTCGATGAAGAACACCGCCACTTGGCCCTTCTCTTTGCGGGCGCGTGCCTTTAACAGAAGTAGTTCGTTCACCACGCTCTCGTTGCTGCGAAATCGAATGGAATCCCCGAAGAATCCGGTCACGGTGCAGAACTCGCAGCCGTACGGACAACCTCGACCCGACTCGACAGGAATAATGCGAAACGTCCCCCAACCTTCCCCGACTTTCTCGAGCATGGCGGTCGCGGCCTTGGGCACAAGGTTGAATTGCTCGAGATCAATCGAATCCCAAGGAATCACGGGATATTGTTTCAGCGAAGGTTTACGCTCCTTGCCCGTGTCGTCCACCGGCACATAAATTTCTTTCAGTTCGCCGCGAGCCGCATCGTTGACCATCTGCGGCCAGGTTTCATCGGCTTCGCCCAGCGCCACCGCGTCGGCATGGCGTGGCCCACCGTCACGCCCCAAAGCCTCGTCGGCCAATTCGGTGACGTGAGGTCCGCCCATCACGACCTTCACGCCGGTGGCTCGAATCGCGTCGGCGATGCGATATGCCTTCGCGATCATGCGGGTCATGGCGCCGATCCCGACCAGATCAATTTTTTCGTCGCGCACATACTGCGCGATCTGCGCTTCATTCATGGGCTTGGCATTGCCGTCGATCAGCAGCACCTCATGTCCTGGCGGAGTCAGCGACTGCAGCAGAAACATCCAGAGGTGCGGCATGAAATTGCGGGTTACACCATTGTCGGGGTTATAAAGCAAAATTCTCATGACTGCTCTCTCCTCGGGGAGCGGAGGTGCTTCACCGCACGGAAGCGTCACGAGCGATGCCAAGAAATGGCAAGATCGACTTATCGGGTTAGGCTTGACTGGAAGTTCAGAACAAGCAAATTGTACACCTCAAGCTCAGACGAGACTTGAGCGGGAGAGGCGGGATTAACAGTTCAGACTAGCTCGATCCGTTCTGCAACTTGTAGCGCGACGGAAATCATCCATGTTTACCCGGAAATGGACGTCTGTTTCTGGCCCGCGCGTCGCAGACGCGCCACCACCAACCGGATTTCGTCGTAAGTAATTTCCCGAGGCAGTGCATCTTTCAATGTCTTGAGTCGTTCGAGTCGCTCGAGGCCGAGGCTCGCGCACGCCGCCTCGATGACTGCCAGTTTGTTGCGATCGATCCACTCCGGACGGAATTCCAATTGGCCCTTCTCGACCAGTCCCGCGACGGCATTTACCACGGTCGCAATCTGTCGCCCGCGAATGCGCGCAACGTCCTCGAAGCTTTTCCCCTGGGCGAGAAGTTGCAAAGTCTCCAGGGCGGGAGCGGTCTTCTTCTCCGACGGCGCGGCCGCGCGCGCCCCTTCGCGATATCGCCGCAGCGCCGAAAGAATTGCTTGCCCGTATAACTTGGCTTTGCGTTCGCCGATCCCGGTGATGTCCAGCAGTTCCGCAATCGATGTGGGCCGCAAGCGGCAAATCTCGTCCAGCGAACTGTCATGCAGCACCACGAAGGCGGGCGTGCCGTGCTCCCGGGCGGTGTTGCGCCGCCATTCGCGCAAATACTCGCGCAGATCCTGATCCACCTCAGCGCCTGGAGTCGGCCCGGTTCGGCCTCCGCTGGATGCCGCGCTGACCGCGCGGCGCAGGGTAGCCGTCGTCACCTTTTCCGTCAGCCATTCCGGCGCGGCACCGCAAATATCACAGCCGCCACACGACGTCCACTTTGGAATCTCGCCAAAGTGCGTACATATTTGCCGGTGACGGCACTTGCCAGATTCCGCAAACGCCCGAATCGTGTGATATCTCTGCCATGCCCGGTCGCGCTCGGCCGCGTCCACGATCTGATTTGCGAAATATGCCAGCAAACTCGCATCCTGCTTCCGCCAAAGTAGAATGCAGTCGGCCGGATTTCCGTCGCGCCCGGCGCGTCCCGCTTCCTGATAAAACTGCTCCACCGACTTCGGCAGCGACAGATGGATGACGGAGCGCACGGTCGCCTTATTGATCCCCAACCCAAACGCAATCGTGCCCACGAGCACGCGCGTTTCATCCGACATCCAGCGTTCCTGATTGCGCCGCCGCTCGTTGCTGTCCATCTTGGCGTGATAGCCCACCGCGGCGATTCCCTGGTCTTCCAGAAAGTCGACGGTCTCTTCCACTTTACTGATTGTCGGCGAATACACGATCACATTGCCCTCATCGTAATGGCGCAATGCAGTCAGCAACAGAGCGCTGTGCTCGATGCCGTCGCACTCGCGCACCAGATAGCGCAGGTTCGGTCGATGAAAACTCGCAATGTACTTATCCGGATTGCGCAAATCGAGCTGCGTCAGAATGTCGTGCCGCACATGACGCGTTGCGCTGGCTGTAAACGCCGCAATCGGACGTTCGGGAAACTTTCCCCGAAGGCTTTTCAGTTGACGATACTCCGGACGGAACTCATGTCCCCACTCTGAAATACAGTGAGCCTCATCGATGGCGAAAAATGAGATGGGTACCTGCCGCAGCCAACCCAGAGTATCGGCGCGCTGCAGCCGTTCGGGCGAAAGATACAGCAGCCGGAAAGCACCGTCCCGCGCCTGCCGCATGATTTGGGTCTGGTCTTGGTTGCTGACCGAACTGTTGAGAATTGCAGCCGGAATTCCCATCTGCGCCAGTTGCGCTGCCTGATCCTGCATGAGCGCAATCAGCGGAGAAATCACCACCGTCGTCCGATCCGAGACCACGGCGGGCAATTGGTAGCAGACAGACTTGCCTCCGCCGGTCGGCATCACGACGCAGGTGTCATGTCCGGCGAGGAGGCTGCGCACAATCCGCTCCTGCAAAGGCCGGAACGAACTGTATCCCCAGTAGCGACGCAACGGGATCAGCAGGTCGGTTTCTGAGGACATGAAATCAGTATAGGGCGTACCGCAAGGCCGGTGCGCGATGGTATGCTTGTTCCCCCTCCACCGCTCAACGGTAACGTTCCGATCCGCTCCTCAGAGATCACTTCGAGAGCGCCGCGGAGGAACTCCATCTTGCTTCTGGGTACAGGCGGGCAAAGGTGATCGAAAGCATGGCGATCACCACGAAGCAGAGTACGCTGCCTTCGGGGCCAACCGAACCTCCGCTGAGCCAGGGTGCGCCGTGCAGTGACGATTTCAGCAGGTGAGCGGGAGCGACCATTCCGCTGTCGGGCACCGAGTAGAAGAAGGTTTCGCCCCAATCCCAAGCGGCATGAAAACCCACGGCAAACCAAAGGTTGCCCGTGCGCCGCAACGTCAGACAGAAGAAGAAGCCGATCAACGCTGCCGCCAGCACCCCTCTCCACTGCTCACCGTCGTTGCGCAAATGAAGCAATCCGAACGCACACGACATGACCAGCGCGGCGGGCCAGAAACCGATTCCTCGCGCCAGTGTGAACTGGGTGTAGCCGCGCAGGAGAAACTCTTCGAACAACCCTACCACGAGAAACATGACTGCCCAGAACGCCGCGAAGCGCGCGAGGCGCGCTCCGTGTAATAAAACATGACCAAAGGCAAAGGCGTGCAGTCCGTAGAGCGCGAACATCAGAAGGCTGATCCCGACAAATCCCCACGTCGTACCTACCCAGAACAGTCGTCCGAACGCCGGCTTGGCTGGCAAGCCATATGCTTTCCACGGACGGCGCTCCACTCGCGCCAGTACCAAGGCTGGAATCGCTGCGGCGACAAGGTTGGCGAACTCTTCCAGCAGCATCGACCACAGGCCGCTCGAGCCGAAGTCTCGCGACGACGCCAATTCCACAGCGAGCACTTGCAGGGGATAAAACATTCCTACATAGAAAGCGAGTCCCCATCCCGGACGCAGGCCGTCTGGGCCTAGAAAAAGGGTACGGACGTAGGAAGGTTCGGTTGCTAGGGCAAAGGCGGGAGCCGAGGACGGGGGGACTGGTCTCGGCGACCGAGCGCTTTCCGGGTTGGTCTCGAGCTCACTCATAGCAGAACGCCGTTTCGCAATCTTTGCCGCAAACTGCCTCCGACATGGTAAAACACTCGGCTTGACCTTATGCGGCCATTTTTCACGCGCGAACGCTTCGGACGTCCGCAGTTTCTGGCAGGTCTATTGCTGGTTTGCTTCCTGGGGCAGGCCTTGTGGCTGGTGCATGCCGAGACGCATACCTCTCGCGCACCCGACAGTGAAGAAGCGCTTCGCATCGGTGAGGGGTTGAAACAGTGGCACGGGCGGGGCATTGCCGCGGCTCCACTGGGGGACGCGGCGGTCACGGGTCGAGATCCTTTGGGCAGCGACGATCAGGGCTTTGACCACGAACAGTCGCCGCTGCTCTACCTCGCTTCCGCTGCTCCCTTGCTGATATGGCCGCGGGATTTTGACAGCGATTCGGCAGTGTACTGGCGCTGGCTGCCGCGGATTCCCTTTCTCGCCTGTGGAGTCTTTCTGGGCGCATCGTTGTGGTATGTGGCGCGACGACTCTGCGGAAACACGGGAGGTTTTGTCGCACTCACGTTCTATTGTTTCTCCCCGTCGCTGATTCAGGCGAGCGCGGTCTGGCATACTGAACCGGAAATCGTCGTGGCCTGGGGAGCGTTTGGGACCATCTTCACGGCCATCGCGGTGGCGCACACGCTTTACGCGCCGCGCGAGGTAGTGCTGTGGAATTGGCGGCGCATCGTGCTGCTGGGAATTTCGCTGGCGATTGCGGTGGGCTCGCAGTTCTCGCTGATGGTGCTGGCGCCGATGGCTTTGGGTTTCCTGCTGTATGTTGCTCCGGTGCGAAGGCAGGCAGCACTGGTCATTTGGATTGCGGCTGGCGGGGTGGGAGTTGTGCTTCTGTTCGCGCTGTACTTCTTTCGTTGGCATGCATTCGCCGAGAGCATGCGGCACGCCGCGTTCTGGGGAGCGACCTGGCGTGGATTCACAATTCTCGGAGTGTACAAACAGGTCGCGGTGCAGATTGGACGAGCATGCCCGGCGCTTGCCGTGGGGCTTCCGGTTGCGGTGGTCGCTTACGCGGCGTGGCCGCGCACGCGCTACTTCGGCAATACTGCGCCGCTGCTGGTGGCTGGGCTGTTCCTGCTGCTGGGGATGTCGCATCCGCACCTGGCGGGCGCGGGATTCTTGCTGGCGGCGATTCCGTTTCTTTTCATCTTTGTCTCGGGAGTGGTGGCGGATCTGCTGGAGACCAGCTACAGACCTTTCGTGATGGCATGCACGGTGGGGATGATGGCTGCCTATGTGGTTTGGAGCGTGATCAATCTGGCGCAGGTGCCGCAGGGGTGAGTGCGCGGGGAAGGGATCGGACGCTACCGGGGGCCGTTCCCGCGGGACGCTTGCTCGTTATGAAAGCACGTAAGTTACTGATTATGCAATGTGTATGATGTGCAAGCATAAGCGAGTCCTCAAGTACCAATCAGTACAAAGGGCGCGCTCAGGGGAGACAGCAGGGAAAGCCGCCGCCCCAAGATTTAGGCTTTGCCGCAAACCGTGAGCCAGCCATTCATTCAGCCGAAGGGCTTGCGATTGGTCTGTTTTGAACAGCTTAGGAGAGTTGCCGTGTGCGACACTACCGTGAAAGCAATGGCATGAACAGAGGAGTATCGCATTGGCGAAATTGAAGTTAGCAACCGTGGCAGACATATTGGAGCGGGAAGTCGAACCCATGACCAAAGAATGGCTGAAGCGGGTAAATCTGATTCCAGAACTGACCGATATTCCGCTTAGCGATCTGGATCGCACGGCCCATCTGGCCAAACTGTACTCCGACTTAGTTTCCCGGCTGCGTCTTGCTAAGGATGTCCCGTCGCCCATCTCCGCCGCCGCTGCTGCGCACGGACAAATACGCCGCGCGCAGGGCTACTCTGCCTCCATGGTCGTTGAGGAGTCAAGGGTGTTTCAGGTCGCCACATTCAGCACGCTACATCTCCATCAGAACGAACTCAATCAGAGTCAGGTGCTTTCAGACGTAACGGTCATTGCGGACGAGGTGGATGCGCAACTCATGGAAACCGTGCGCAGCTTGATGGCGGCGGCGAACCGGGTTGTCCCCACCGCAGCGAAACAGCCCGCTCCCTGAGTCGGCTTTTCTAATTTCCCATCGCAAGGAATTTCTTCGGAATGACGCCTTTGACAAACCCGACCATGCATTGATAAAAAATGGCAGTAAACCACAAAGGATGCAGTGGTAATCTAAGTGCTGCGTGATTTCTCCCCCTGAAGAGCGGCTTAGCCGTTTGTGGTTAAAGGCTATGGCTGCGACCGATTCTGCTGAGATCGAATCCCTTCTGATGGAATTCAGAGATGCCCTGCATGAACATATTGAGCAAAAACGGGCAAAGGCTAAGAACGGCCTGATCGGAACTTAAGTAGTGCGTGGGTGCTCGGCGGGGTCAGAGCGAACCGTTCGAGCCCTTCGCTCTTGAGCCAGACGTTGATTTTGTTTACGCAGCGCCATCCATTCAAATTCCTGATACGGTGCGTCCTTCTCCCGACCTCAAAGCACCCGTGCCCGAGCGAGCGCAATCGCCAGTTCTCGTCTGCGCCTGCGGGACTTGTTCCTCTTTCCTCTTTTTCGATCCTGCCCGGGGCTTCCGGCCTGGACTGTCGGTTCTGGCGCCCCTACAGGACTGCAGTTGAGCGGCAAGACCGCGGTACGCCTCACGGCTGGGCGACGGCAGTCGCACTGGGAGGATTTTTGACGTAGGTGGTCATCCAGTTGTTCATCTCCCAGAACATATGCAGAACGGATTCGCGGCCGGCGTAGCCGTGGGATTCCAGGGGTAGCAGGACGAAGCGGACGGTGCCCCCTTGGCCCTTGATGGCGCTGAAGAGGCGCTCGCTTTGCAGGGGGAAAGTTCCGCTGTTGTTGTCGGCTTCGCCGTGGATGAGGAGGATGGGGGTTTTGATCTTGTCGGCGAAAGAAAACGGGGACATCTTGTAGTAAATCTCAGGCGCCTGCCAGTAGGTGCGTTCCTCGTTCTGGAATCCGAACGGGGTGAGGGTGCGATTGTAGGCACCGCTGCGGGCGATGCCGGCTTTGAACAGGTCGCTGTGGGCGAGCAAGTTCGCGGTCATGAAGGCGCCGTAGGAGTGGCCCATGACGGCGACGCGATGGCGATCGACGACGCCGAGGCGCACGCCTTCCTCGATGGCCGCCTGCGCGCTGGCTACGAGCTGATCCACGTAGGTATCGTTGGGCTCGGCCTGACCCTCGCCAATGATAGGAATCGTGGCATTCTCGAGGACCGCATATCCTTGGGTGACAAAGGGAATAGGAGAGCCCCAATAAAGGATTGGGAATTCATAAGGCGAGCCGCGGATTTGTCCGGCCGCGGATTTGGTTTTGTATTCGGTGGGATAAGCCTCCATGAGCGCGGGCAGCGGGCCGTCTTCCGGCTTGTAACCGGGCGGAAGATACAGGTTGGCGCTGAGATCGACGCCATCGGCGCGTTTGTACTTGAGCACCTGTTTCTTAGGAAGCGGAGCGTTGCCGTAGGGACTGAGGAAGAATGTGACCTGCTGGAATTCCTCTTTTGCCAGATTCTTCCGATAGTAGTTTGGAGGCAGTTCCGGAGATTCCCTGCGGAGGAGGATGGTAGAACTGGCGGCGTCGAGAACGAATACGGGAGATTCGAAGAAGTGGTCGGCGGACTGCCAGAGGCGCTTGGTCTCACCGCGGCTCGCGCTCATGACAGAGACGACTGGGCGGTCACCTTCTGGCGATGCACCCTCGGCGTGGAGGTAGATGCCGCGGGAATCGGCAGTGGTTTGTAAAACGAGCTTACCGGCGGCGTTCATGACTTCAAATGGCTCGCCCGGATCGTGATAACGATCTTCAAAGGAACCTTCAAACAATTTAACTGGAACCGTTGGGGCATCAGGGGAGACGGCGAGGATCATGCGCTTGCGGTCTTTCCAGCGCGCTTCTTCGACCAGCGCGAGATGGCCGCTCCCCCAAACCAGGTTGCTAAATCGGAATGGCAGGTCGGCGAGTTTGCGGGGCGAACCATCGAAAGGGGAGTCCAGGAGGAAGAGCGTGTCGCGGACGGGAACCTCCTTGCGGGGATCGCCGCCATCTCCGGCTTCGACCCAGGAAACGGTCGCGGGGGCGTCGCTCCGCCAGTCGAACTCACGCGGGCCCGCCTCGACTGCATCGTGAATGTTGGGGATGGTGTCTTCGAGCGGTTTGTCGGCCAACGGTTTACTGGCGCCGGTCGCCAGATTGATGGTGACGAAGCGCTCGGGAAACATGGGAAACGGCAGCACATAGGAATAGGGATGATGGCGCTCGTCGACCAGGATGTAGTGAGCGTCGGGCGAAGGCGAAGCACTCTGAATAATGCCGGTTTGGTAAATGTCTTTGGTCGTGCCGTCGAGGCGGACGACTTCAATTTGCGAGCTCGCGTAGTAATCAAAAATCTGTTCGTCGGTGGAATTTTTCAGCAAATCTTCATAAGTGGCGCCTGGCGTGACCCGTCCCAGATTTTCCTGGATCACGGGGCCATTCGGTACTTCGCTCCGCTTCGGAGCTGGACCTCTGTCTTTCGGGATTGTCTTGCAGATAAGGCTGGCATTATCGCTGGACCATTCACAGGGTCGCCCGAAAATGGCATTGAGCGCAATGCCGGGCAGACGACGGGCCTGGGCCGAAGCCACATCGATGATCCACAGACTGAGACCAGGGTCGGTGGGATTGTCCGTAGCATTGATGAAGGAGACGTGGCGGGCATCGGGCGACCACGCTGCGAAACGGATCTTAGCGTCGGAGGGGAGCCCGGAAACCGGCTTGGCCTGGCCGTTCGGCAGAGACTGCAACATCAGCGACGTGATATAGCGTCCACGGCTCGGGCCGTTCGTCCCTGGATTGAAGCGCAGGCCGGCCAAACGAAGCTCGGGCTGCGCCAGATCGGCAACCGAGGGCAAGCCGGAGTAGGATTCGATCAGCAGCCATTGCGAGCCTGAGCTGTCTTTGGGGGAAACCTCGACGCCGGGCGTGGGCCGGGTGTCGACCAGATCGATGATCGCTTGAGGAGGTTTCTGGTAGGGAAGACTGGTCTGGGCTTGGCTGCCATAAAAGTGGGCAAAAAGGAAAAATAAAATCAGGGCAGCAAAGGCATGGCGAGGAATGGAATGCATGCGAATACCTCTGGTCTGCTTTCGCAGGAAGAATCGGGAGACCGTTCGAAGGGAACATTTTCCCGCGAAAATACGGGTTGGGCAAGAAGTTTTGCTGGGAGTCAGAGGATGGTTAGCAAGGTCATTCGCGGGGACGGCCGAAGGCGCCGTGCCGCAGGAAACACCGCCAGCCCGCCGGCATTTCCCACCGACGCCCGTTTCAACCCCGCAACATTGCAGGAAAGACCTGATTCGTAAGTGTCCAGGCTGGTGATTAAAATCGAGGAGGTCTGTCTGTCGAGGAGCCATGAGCGCTTGGCAGGTGGGTCCTTTTTTATGCAACCAGAACGACGAACACGCCGGTGGCGCTGGATTGTTGGAATCCTCCTGGTATTTTCCGCGGTGGTGGCGGTGGGCGTTCGCGTGGTGATGGCGCGGGCACAGCCTATTCTTCGAGCGCGAGTGATTGAGACGCTATCGGCTCGTTTCAAAAGCCGGGTTGAACTCGGGGAGCTTCACGTCTGGGTGGCAGATGGCGTTCACGTCGAGGGGAACGGGCTGCGGGTCTACGGGCTCACCGATCCGAATGCGTGGGAACCCGGGGTGCAGCCTTTGCTTGCGGTTCGAGAATTCCGTTTTCAGACGGCGTTGCGCAGCCTGTTTCGCGAGCCCATGCATGTAGACGTAATTTATTTGGATGGCCTCGTGGTGAATATCCCTCCCAACCAAGACCGCCAGGAGATGAAGGACTTGCGGCAGCGGGGCCGAAAAATGAAGATGAGTATTGTGGTGGACCGTTTCGTGTGCACCCAGACAAAACTCATTATCAACACCGTCCGACCGAGCAAGCCGCCGGTGGAGTTCGACATCAGCGATTTGCGGATGACAGACATTGGGCCCGGCCAACCGCTGCGCTTCGATGCGAATTTGACGAATCCCAAGCCACAGGGCGCCATCCATTCGACGGGGCAGTTCGGACCGCTGAACGAAAAAAGTCCGCGCGATACCGCCGTCATGGGGGATTATTCTTTCACCAACGCCAATTTGGCAACGCTTTCGGGCATCGCGGGGATCCTATCGTCGACGGGAAAGTATGGCGGGACGCTGGGGCGCATTGAAGTCCAAGGCCAGACCGATACGCCCGACTTTCAGATTACGGTGAGCGGGCATCGCGTCCCGCTGCACACCGAGTTTCATGCGATTGTTGACGGCACGGACGGCGACACCTATCTCGACCCGGTAAAGGCCAGAATCCTGCACTCGTCTTTTACGGCGCGAGGCAAGATCGTGCGCATAAAAAGCCCTCGGGGGCACGACATAGAACTCGATGTGGTGCTGGGCGATGCCCGCATCGAAGATCTGCTAAAGCTGGGGGTCAAGACCGACCCGCCGATCATGGCGGGGAGGGTCGCGATGAAGACCAAGCTTAGCCTCCCTGCAGGGAGTGAGGACGTTTCCAACCGTCTGCAGCTCGAGGGAAACTTTCACATTCCGGCGGCTCGTTTCACCAACGAAAAGGTCCAGGACAAGATTGATTCGTTAAGCCTGCTGAGTCGGGGCGTGCATCGTGCGGGCCAGGAACAGGCCAACCCCATTGTGACCTCCGATCTACAAGGCACGTTCACTCTGAGGCAGGGATTGATGTCGTTCTCCTCTCTGCATTTTCTGATTCCGGGGACGCACGCGGACGTGACGGGACAATACAGCCTGGACGGCAATACATTCGATTTTCACGGGTTGCTGCGGCTGGATGCGAAGCTCTCGCAGATGACGACGGGCTGGAAATCGATTCTGCTGAAACCGGTCGATCCTTTTTTTCACAAGCATGGAGCGGGAACGGAATTTCCTTTCAGGATCAGCGGGACGCGCGAAGCTCCCCGCTTCGGGCTCGACTTCCATCGCAAGGACGAGCGTCCCAAAGAAGATCACTTGACCGAGGGCCACGGCCCGGCGCCGGGCGGCGCGCGCTAGCCGTTTCGAGCGAATTCGAGATGCAAAAATCTATACAGCATCTGGGGTATTGTTTGAAGCACATGAGGGACATAGTTTTCGAGAAGAAACCAGTGCATGACACTCCGCTCCATCGCTGGAAATCACTCCTGGAGGAAAAATAATGCCCAAGGACTCATTGCGAGCGCTATACGTGAATGAATTGAAGGATCTCTACAACGCGGAGACCCAACTCGTGAAAGCGCTGCCCAAGATGGCAAAAGGCTCGTCGAATGCAGAATTGCGCCAGGGTTTCGAGGAGCACCTGCGTCAGACGTCGGAACACGTTTCGCGGCTGGAGCAGATCTTCGAGATGCTGGGGGAGAAACCCGCCGGCAAGAAATGCGTGGGAATGGAAGGGATCGTCAAGGAAGGTGCTGAGACGCTGTCGGAAGACTACGAGGGCGCTTTGATGGATGCCGCGATTATTGGTGCCGCCCAAAGAGTGGAGCATTACGAGATCGCGGGCTACGGAACGGTGAAGGCTTTCGCGGAATTGCTGGGTGAAAACGAGCACGTATCCCTACTCGAGCAAACCCTGGAAGAAGAGAAACAGACGGATGAAAGGCTGACGCAGCTGGCGGAGCAGATCAATTCGCAGGCAGGACAGGGAGAACAAGAAGAAACCCAGAGTCCCAAGCCAAGGTCGAAACGGGCGGCCTAGTCACGGGTGGAAGGGCGCACCAGTGATCGTCCCCCGCGTCCTTCCACATCTTTTCCTTCCACATCTTTTCCTTAGCCCTGTGGAAAATACGGGAATTACCCGATAGAGCGGCCCATCTTACCTGCAGTATTTTGCCTAGTCGGGCCCTAATTCACGGACGCCAGAACCGCTAGCTGGACGAGCCGTCTCCTCCAAGGATCGTGAATATGAATACTGGCATGTCCTATGCTGCCCCTGGAATTGCCTGGCACACTCTTTACCATGCGGCGCTGTTCGAAACCGACCGGAACAAGGTTTCGCAGCGAATTGCGGAGGCCGAGAGCGCCATTCTTTTGCGCATCAAAGAACTGTTTGTCATCACCACAGACCACATTGAAGAAGATGTGGTTCTGGACGATGCTTTGTACGCCTTACGCGCACTTCGAAATTGTGTCCACTCCGAATTCGAAGTGGCTGCTGCTTAATCATTTTTCTGCGGACGATCTCCCCCTTCGTACTTCCCCGTGGTGCGGCGCATTAAGCCGCACCACGCACGCTTCATCCTTACAGTAAAAGCTACGGGTATTCCCCCACTTAAATGACACACCTGAGGACTGCTAGGAGACGCAGGTGTCACAGTTGCGTGCAAAGCTGTATTGTGACGCGCCAGGGTTCGTCTTACATTCTTAAAACCGAGGCTGCTTAAGACTGCGATTGCTTAAGACGAAAGCCTAAAACGGGAAAGAGAGTACTTCTCATGACGAACAAGTGCGCATCCCTTCCGCCTGCCAAGCACCTAAAACGCGCATTCGAATGCGCCGTACGCGACGTTTATCAGGTGGGTCTTACCGGCCATGTCTCGCAATACCGAACTCCAATCGTACAACGCGCTGGAATCGGCGTTTCGGGCTCGCCAGTGGATGCGGAGAAGCGCGCGCTAGCCGACGCTGCCCGGGCGCTTGCCTTGTTGTGGAAAGTCTCTCCCAGCCGCTAGTCGCCTGCTGAAAAGCGCGTCTGCACTCAGTCTCTTGAGCGGGCGGTTGGCGGCGGCGGCGCGAGTGCCGCAAAAGCAGCCGTGGCTTTTAGTCATTTCGTCCAGACCCAGCGCTGTTGGCCTCTTCACCAGACCTCTTCACCAGCCCGCCAGTGCTCAGTGGGCATTCAAAAATTCAAAACCATAGTGGAAGGATGAAGCGGCACTTTCAGCGGGGATTGTCTCTTCCGCTTGGCCAGAAAAGTTGCACTCATCACGATTAGCAATACGAGGGCGATCGCACAGGCTGCTATCGTTCTTCCGGCCTTTGGATTGCCCGCAATCATGACGGCAGGTGAGATGCCGCTTCGATCTGCTTCGTTTTCGCTAATTCAATATCTGCCGAAAAAGAGAAGCCGAAAAAGGGAAAAAAGAACGATCTTGTGATTGCCCGGAAAAACCATTGTGTATATTCCACACACAAACGATCGAGGCACCTCTTTCGTATCCGAAGAATAGGATCGAATCGAGGTGCCCCGAACTTTCGCATGCCTATTGCAGGGCTTTGTGAGCCCTCGAAATATTGCCTACACCGCTTTCCGCAGGGTATCGGCGCTTTCCGAGCCGCGTTTGACGGCGGACTGGCCAGAGCACGTATTGCATCCCGAAACGGCTTCTTTCCGGCGTTCGCGCAGGCGACTCTGGAAAGTATCCCAGCGTCCACCGATTCCAACCGCGCTATTGCTGATTACGACGGAATCGGTTCCAGCCGGCACGGCGCGGTCGGTCACGGAGGAGGCCGACTCAAGATCGGCTCTACCCGCAGTGGTACGGACCGGGCGCCGGGAGTCCGTCGACTGTCCGTGCGCTTGGGCGGCAGCGTGCTCCGAGACCGGATTTCCGCCGGATTGCTGGGACGTGGGAGTGATGTTGCGATCCGTTTCCGCGCGATGCATCACGGGATCGGCGACCCACTTCGAGCGGTAGCGACCTTCATAGCCAGCCCACTTGCTTTCGGAATCGAGATCCGATTCGCTGTAGGGTGGAAAGCTTTCGACCTGGCGCTGATCGAGATTCGCCTCGAAGGCATTGCTGTGTTTCGCCGAGACCCGCAGGGCGATGGCGGGAACGAGGAACTTCTTGCTGGAGAGCCAGCCGCCGGTGTCGACGACGACATAGTGGATATCGCCGCTGGCATGGTCGAATATCACATCCTCGATCTTGCCCAACTTCTCGTCGTTCAAACCATACAAATGAGAGCCGCGGATATCATCAGCAGCGTCGGTGACGCTTGCGTCTTTCAGAGTGCCGTAGTGTGCCATTTTTTCCTCCTGATTTGCAGTTGATTGGATGGAGCGGTGACGGAATGAGCGCGCAACCGGTGCACGGGAAGCACATTTGACTCAAGTATGGAATTTAAGAGGGTCCGGAGACAATCCGCCGTTCACTGTAGGGGTTCGCTCAATCACTTAGTTTAGCGCGGCAGATTTCTCCGCGTCGGCTCGGTGACATAAGACTGCAACCGCTAAATCTGGTTGGGAACTTCGGGTTCAGGCTCGCGCACGGGCATGTCGGGGTTCTCGGGTGGATCTGGAGGTTCCTGGACCGGAAATGGCTGGGGGTCGGCGGGACTGCGGAGTTCGTATTCGGGGAAATGATAGTCGGAGTACATAGCATTCTGATGCGAGAAGCAAGCCAACGGAAGCCGTCCATTTGTTGTTCTGGGGAACAAGGAAAGGCCGAAAAAAGCGGGCCCAGGGGGCCCGCGAAAAAACATTCAACGATCAGGCTGCTCGCCCCCAACGCGCGGCGAAGGTTTTAAGCGTGCGGTGAAGTGGTACCGCTAGCGCTTGGCGGGCACGGGTTAGAGGGCGCGGGGCTCGTCCCGGGCGAAGTGCTGCCACTGCTATTGCTATTGCCTTGGCTTCCCGAGGTTGACGGATTGGAACTCGACGATCCCGAGTTCGGAGTGGAGCCTGACGTGTCGGGCAAAGTTCCGCATGGCGAACCGCTGGGCGAACTGCCGGGGTTCGTTGTGGTGTTGGGGTTGACGGTCGACGGCTGCGTGGTACTTCCAGGCGTCGGAGCGTTGGGAGAATTCGAACCAGGTACAGTTGTGTTCGGAGTTCCACTGGGTGAAGTGGATCCAGGGGTTGTCTGCGGATTGCCGGTCGGTGGAGTCGTGGGGCTGGTCTGCGGCGAAGTGCTGCCAGTCGGCGGGTTCACCGAGCCGGTCGGTGGGGTGGATGGCGAAGCCGTTGAGCTGTGTCCCGCGCTGCTCGAACCGCCGGCAGGCGCCGCCCCGCCTGGGGCACTTTGCGCGACAGCCCAGCTCGCACAACACAACACAACAGAGAACAAAGTAAGTTTCCGTGACGACATAAGCGAATGACCTCCAGGCGTTTCTAAGTTCGTTTTCGAATGGCGCCACGTAGGTGGCGATCATGTTGGAATTGACTCCCGTAGCTCACTCCCTGAGTATGCGCGCGTGAATTTCGCATAGTATCCGGCATATGCCTTATATGCAGGGGTGAAGACCCTGGTTCGTCAGGCGATTGCAGCCGCGGCCACGGAGTCGAGTTTTATCTCCGTTTACCGGAAATGGTATACCCGTTGATTACGATTGAGTTCGCTCGATGGAGCGCTGGGGCTGCAGATTCCGACCGGGAGACGCGAGGCGAGGAAGATCTCATTGCGCCGCGCTGAGAGCGAGATACGCCAAGCCTGTAACCGAGACAGCGATGAAGATATAAGGCCAGCAGTCGATCGCGCGCCTGAAAACCGAAAGCTCCGAGTTGGTTCGTGCTGAGGGCATAGGAGACGCCGTTACCTAAACCAATTCTGAGCGGCGATTTCAAAAGCCATAACCGAAATACAGCTTCTATTACACGAACCGGATGGTCGGGCAGCAATAAGGTAAATCCTGTAACGTAAAATTCTCGCCCGTGGAGTGTGTCGCAGCCGGTTGCAAAACATGGCCTTGAAGAAACCGCTTCAGCTATTTCTTCACCAGGTTTTAGGCAGCAGGTTCAGAGCAGCAGCTAGCGGAATGCCAACCAGCGACCAGGAAGTTCTTTCAGGGGAACCCTTCGGCTCAGGATACTTGAGTTTCTGCGAGGCTGCCTGCGCGAATCAGATTTCCGAGGCGACGGAGGAGACCCGAATCGTTTTTCCGTTCAACTCGCCTACGATGCGCGCCCGCTGTCCGGCCAACCTTCCCAGTACACCGATGTCGCCATCGAGGAGATAAGTCACATCGGATTCGACTAAGGTGAAGCTCGCTCCGCCGCGCACACAAGCGCGGCTACAGTCGGCGGCCGTTTGGCCGAGGGATGCGGAATGCCTCGCGCCGCAACGGGAGCAGGTTACCAGGCCTTCGTACGTTTGCTCGGTGGTCGCGGGCGCTCCCTGCCCGGCTGCCTCTTCTTCCGTAGCTGCGCCGGCAGCGGCCCCTAGAGTGGCGATCAAAAGCGCGAGGGCTAAGGCTAAGGCCGTGCCGAGAAACACAATCTCGATCCAGACGCGGTTCGTTTTCATCGTGGGCCGGTTCATAATGGTCCTGTTCATCTTCGTCATCAGCCTGTCTTTTGCCTTTCGGGACTGCAAATGGATGCGTCGCGATCGTCAAGAGTTGGCTGCCGGAACCGATGCAACTGGGGGGCCAGCAGCTTAACTGCGTGAAATCAGGGCTTAAGTTGATGATAGGAAGGAGTCGACCACAAAGTGGAGGACGCCGGCACCCCAACCAGGCATGCAGAAATTTCATAGGGCGATGAAAACGGTGAGTAGGATGAAAACGGTAGAGGGAAGAGTTAGGTAGGAAGAGTAGAGAGAACAATCAAATCCGCAGGCTTGAGGGACGGTTCGCTCTCACTCGCCGCGAGATGAAGAAAGTCTAGGCTGCGGCCGCTCGCGCAGCCTGTGCGAATCCCAGGCCTGCCGCTTCTTTCGCTCCCGCCCGACGTAGTAATTCGACGGCCCCATCTGCCTTGGCCCCTTCGCGACACGATACATAGACCAGCGCTCCCACATCGCACAGCTGTTGTCCCAGTCTTTTTGCTTCATCTTCAGAGAAACCGAGACCGAGCAGGGTACGCGATCCTCGAGACAGAGCAGGACAGTTCTGTTCCACCAGCAAGGCGTGAAAAAAGGCCTGCGAGCGGATAAAGAAACCGACCGTGGGAATCACCACTGCGCCGAATTTTGAAACCCACCCGATCATGCGGGCGCTTCGGGCGCTTTCTTCCCCGGCGATGTCACCTATGGTGGCGTTGCCGACGTCTGTCGCTACCGGGTGAGCGGGCGATAATACCATGCAGATGTCTTCGTTTTCGAATCCCGCCTGATTCAAGGCAGATACGACTTCCGGTAAAGCCACATTGCGAGGATACATAGCGTAGGCGGCGGTTTCATTCACGCTCATGTTTTGACCTCCCAGCCGAAATCGCCGTGGAACGACAAAGTCCCTTTCTGCGGTACGGAAACAAGGCGATGGCTCAAGCTATAAGTTTTCTGGTGCGGAAGCACTAGGGTAAATCTGGTAGCTGCTGCGATGGGCGGGCCGATTGTCGCGGCGGCCGGCACTTGGCCAATTCGCAAATTCTAAGCAATTTGCCGGTTCTCGGGGCGGCACCGGATGAAGCGTTCCCGGTAAAGAACCGCGCAACAGGCCCTAGGACAAAACTTCGAGAGGACGAGGAAGCATTGCACAGTGATTTGTGGGGGGAAACCCGGATTTCAGTGCAATGCTGCGGGTTAGGTGGTGCGCGGAAATTGGCAGACCGTTTGCAGGGTGGGGGTAAGATCGCAAACCCTTTTGCGGCCCATAAATTTACTTCGGGAGGTTGGAATATTATGAAGAGGCTTCTCTTACTCCTCGCATTGCTCAGCCTGTCCGGTCTGGGAATTCGCTTGTCAGCCCAGCAGACGCCGTCCGAAACCCCTTCTCAGCCACCATCCGCATCGGACTCGCAGACGCCTTCGGCCCCCGATACTACGATGCCACAGTCCCAAACGGACGCTACCCAGGCGCAGCAGTCTGCTCGCGCCTTCGAAGGCATGATTCAGAAATCGGGCAACCAGTTCGTTCTGCAGGAGACTACGACTCAGACCTCCTACCAGCTGGACGACCAGCATAAGGCAAAGCATTTCGAAGGCAAAAGCGTGAAGGTTATGGCGACCATCGATGCCAGCACGAACCAGCTTCACGTCGTCGACATCGTTTCCACCGAGAGTCGGTAGCCGTTAAAAACGGCATCTCCACGAAGAAAGGGCCTGCTGCGAAATCGCGGCAGGCCCTTTTTGGTGTGCCCAACCTGTTGGACAGCTTGGGGTGAGAGTCCCCGGCTCAATTTGGTGGGGATGAAGGGCTAGCGAAGCGCCGGGGGCATCGTCGCAAGGCGGGGTCTGGGCTGCCGTGTTACTTCCGGAACCAGCCGAGCGGCGCCTCGCGCCCCAGGCTTGGCACCCAGGCAGAAGATCCGGACTGACGCAGCGGACACGGGGGGCGTCCTCTGGGACACTTCGTCGGTAGTGGCGAATTGCTTCGTAGTAGCGAGGAAGCGGGGTGATTCCCATGGAGCGAAGGAGGCAGGTCACCCTCGCCGAGATTGAGTCAACGGGCTACCGGAGGAACTCATTGTATTGCCGCAAGGCGGCAGCCTTTCAGGGGTGGCAGGAGCTGGAGAATCGAGGGATTCAGCTCCGGTTCTGGGACGGACTCGGGGTGAAATTCCCCGCGCCGACTCGGCGGCGGGCGACCGGTCCCCCTATGCCGATTTTTGCTGTAAAGCAGCTTGTCAGGAAAGCAATTCAATTTTGACGACGTGGATCGTGTTGCCGCCCGCGTCGAGGCTTCCGATTACTCTTACCGTTTGATTCTCGTACTGCTGTAGATCGGCTGGACGCAGCTCCCCCTGACCCTGGAGTTCGTAGGTCGTGTTACTCGCAACCTTGAGGACATACTTGTTTCCGTCCTTCAAGATCTTTCCCGTGAAGGCCTGGGTTCTCGGAGTTGGTTGCGCCGGAGCCTGAGGATCCGCCGGCTGATTGCCTTGCTGGTCGGGCTGTGGCACGGGCGTGTCCTGGGGTGGCATGGGCTGCGGCGCAGGTTGCGGCTTTTGCAATCGCGACCAGGCAATGAGTTGTCGAGCTCCGTAGGCGTCCTCGGGGAGTTGTGGAGTCAGTTGCGGCTCCTGTCCAAACATCAGGGGCGTCACCGCCAACAAAAAACCGGCAAACAGATTCTTCGTTCTTCTCATACTGGAACCTCTTCGAACCAGAACCTTTCGAAGACGAAGTTGGCTGTGAACGATGCCCAACGCAACTGCCCTCGCAGTCGCTGGCGCATCCCTTCCCCAGCTAGTGGCGACCACACGGTGAAGCTTCTATCCCGCGTCTGTAGCAGTTCTACTGCAAGGCTCGAGCAGGGTCTATAGTGCGTTCCCTGTACGCCGGTCAAAATGTGTTTATCGTGTTTTTCCTTCCCCCCTTCCAGTTTTTCCCCCAGGCATTTTTCCCCTGTATTTCGCAAATCCATCAGTGGCAGGAATGGGTCGGAGCGGGGCGGGAAATTGCTGCCCAGGCTCAGAGCAGCCAAAGGCCAGAAAGTGGCATCGAACTAGGGCTCGAACCCAACGGCTGGCAATGATTTACCGGGAAAAGCCTGGGGGCTATCTGGAACCACTCAGGGCGGTCTTCGTGGGGATGAACGTATGCGATTGCTGAGTGTCCGACTGATCGTGTCCCTGATCGTGGGTGTGATGTTGGTCTCGCTCTGCTCTTCCGGATATGAGGTCTGGGTCGGGAAGCGAAATCTTCGACGGGATTTGCAAAGGCGCTCCGAGGTTCTGGCGGAGAGCCTGGCGGGAAGCGTCGAGCGGGACCTGGAGAAGGGAGCTTTTCCCACGCTGCGGAAAACCGTGCAGCGTTTCGCCAATCGCGAGAACTTGATCGGCATGGCGGTCTATGACCCCCAAGGGAATGTGATTGCCATCACCGGCGATTTAGCTTCGAAGATGGGAGAAGCACCGCCGGTGGTTCTTGAGACCCTGAAGGAAAACAGTGAGGCTGATGCATTTCAGAGATTGGCCGATCAGCCGGTGCACATCTGCGTCCTGCCTCTGTACAGCCCAAATAAATTCCTGGGAGCCCTGGCCATTGTTCATGACGCGGGATACATTCGAGCGCAAAGTGTGCGCATTTGGCGCGAAACCTTTCTGAGCGGCCTGGCGCAGGTCATCCTGATTGCTCTGATAACCCTGCTCATCGTACGCTGGAGTATCGAAGGACCAATCGCGCGGACGGCGCATTGGTTGAGAGCTCTACGAACCGGGCGCGAACCTTCGTCGCGGATGGGCCCGCCGGACGGGGAGTTGTTCCCGCCGCTGGCGCGGGAAGTGGCGACTCTTGCGCAAAGTCTTAATAGCGCTCGCAGCGCCGCGGAACGAGAAGCGAGACTGCGGGCGGAAGGGCAGTCGCAATGGACGGCGGAAAGGCTGACCGCGGATCTTCGCACCCGCCTGGGGGCCAGCCGGCTCTTTGTGGTCTCGAACCGGGAACCCTACATCCACACGCGGTGCGGTAAGTCGGTGGAAGTGAGCGTACCGCCGAGCGGCCTGGTGACCGCCCTTGAGCCCGTGTTGTGCGCATGCGATGGAACCTGGCTTGCGCACGGCAGCGGAACCGCCGATCGCGACACCGTAGACCGGTATGACCGGCTGTCAGTTCCTCCGGACGATCCACAATACACGCTACGCCGCATTTGGCTGACGAAGGAGCAAGAGGAAGGCTATTACTACGGCTTCGCCAATGAGGGAGTCTGGCCGCTGTGTCATATCGCGCATACTCGGCCGATTTTTCGCGCCGCCGACTGGGAACAATATCAGGCGGTCAATCAAAAGTTCGCCGACGCCCTCCTCGAAGAGATGAAAGATACCGAGAAGCCCGTCGTTCTAGTACAGGATTACCACTTCGCGCTACTACCCAGGATGATCAAACGAAAGAGGCCGGACGCCAGGGTAGCGATTTTCTGGCACATTCCCTGGCCGAATCCGGAAGCGTTTGGGATTTGTCCGTGGCAACGCGAGCTGGTCGACGGATTGCTGGGGGCTGATCTGGTGGGCTTTCATATTCAGGCCCACTGTACGAATTTTCTGCAGACTGCCGATCGGGTCATGGAATCAAGAATCGACTGGGAACACTTCACGATTCAACGTCTGGGTCATGTGACCACCGTTCATCCTTTCCCCATCAGTGTGGATGGCACTCATTTGACCGCAGATGCTTTCGGCGAATCAGTTTACGAGGGCCGCTCTGGTCTTTTGAAGAACCTGGATGTCGAGGCGCTTTTTCTCGGAGTCGGAGTGGATCGACTCGATTACACCAAGGGAATCCTGGAGCGATTTCTGGCCGTGGAGCGCTTCCTGGAAAAGTATCCGCGCTATCAAGGCCAGTTCACCTTTGTGCAAATTGGCGCGCCGAGCCGCAGTCATCTCAAGCGATATCACGACCTGGAAGCAGAGATTGAGGCGGAGGCGGGGCGGATCAACTGGCGTTTTCAGAAGGACAAATGGAAGCCGATCGTTTTACTCAACCGATCGCACAGTCACAAAGAGATTGAGCCTTACTATACCGGCGCCGATCTATGTCTGGTCACCTCGCTGCACGACGGCATGAATCTGGTCGCGAAAGAGTTTGTGGCGGCGCGTAATGATGAGAATGGCGTCCTGATCCTAAGCATTTTTACTGGAGCGGCCCGAGAGTTGCGCGACGCGCTCCAGGTGAATCCTTACGACGTCGAGCAAACGGCGGAGGCGATTCGGGCGGCGTTGGAAATGGACCCCGAGGAGCGACAGTCTCGCATGCAGCATATGCGGCGCGCGATTCGCGAACACAACATCTATCAGTGGGCGGGAACTCTGATTGCGGAACTCTGTGAATTGCGACTCGACAGCCCGGAAAAGGCGGACGGCAAATCACGCTTGGGCGCGTCCGCAGCCTGACCTTCAGCAAAAAATTGCAGTGATTTCCGAACTACCGCAGAGGCTCTTCTCGGATCCTGGAATGGCGAGGCGTCTAGGCGAACTTCACAACCAGTTCGTCGAGAGCGAACAGAGAAAGGGCGGCCATTCCGAACACGTCGCCCAGGGCGCTCCAATGCACGACCAGGCTGAGTATCGAGAACACTACGAGAAACGCGCTCAATGCTCGTAACATAATCGAGCCTCCTCGAGTCCTCAACGTGCCTTTTGCTGCTGATTATTGGAAACCATTGCCGGCCGCGCCGGAATACTGGAAGGCATTGACTCTTGGGGCGGGATTCGTGCCGATTGCGAAAAGTACGAGCAGAAAAATGCAGGGTGCAGCTTTTAGTAGCTGGCCACCCTGCTTCGGGGCAGTGCGGGGGGACCGCACCATCTCATCTTCTAACCGTGAGAGTAATTCCGAACGAACACCCTCGCAATGCCGGCATTGCTGTACTGCCCGGGGAAGAAATACCTATTAAGGCCCCGCGCGGACTAGCCCCGACGGCGAGCATCCTTCGAGTCTGGCTCTTCCGAGTCAGTCTCATCCGGAACCCGTTGTGGAGGCTTGGTGCTGGCTTGGGCATCGTCAGCCGTCTGTTTCGCGGCATCTTTGGCCTTGCCCCACGCATTCTGGACTTTGCCTTCGGCCTGTTTCGCGGCACCCTTCACTTGCGCTTTAGGATCGTTCGTCCATTCTCCCGCCTGGCGTTCAACGCGTCCGGTGATGTCCTTCACTTTCCCTTCAACACGGTCCTTATTCATTTTGCTCTCCTTTGAGATTGATTCCATCGATCCAGTTTCCGGCAAGGCCGGGCAACTATGGCTTAGGCGATTCTTCGTTGGTTTGGCTGATCCGTTTCTATGTCGTAGTTGGATTGCCTTTCGCCGGATTCGTTTTGTCCGTGAGCACTATCCCGGTGACTCTGCAGTTCTCGTTCCGAATTGAAGGGCTGTTGGCAAACATCGCAGATACTTGGTTCTCTCGGATCTTGGTTCATGTTGGACCCTCAATTTGCGATTTTGTGTTCTACACGATCCTGCGCCGCCCAATCAATCCAACCATCCAATCAATGAGATGTCGAAAACAGGAGAAGGTTGGTTGCCTGTTTTGCCGCTCCGCCGGGCGATCTTAGACACCGATGCCAACAGCGGAGGCGTAGGAAAGCCGGTACCTCGAGGAGGCCGGCGTGCAGCACGGCGGGTGTGCACTTTAGATGGGACTTCGACCTTGAATGATCCGCACCAGGACCGCGATAATGGCCAATATCAGCAAGATGTGGATAAATCCACCCAGCGTGTAGGAACTGACCATCCCCAATAACCAGAGAATCAGCAGAAGAGCAGCGATCGTAAACAGCATGGGGGAGCATCCCTTTCTGGCGTACCGTTCAGCAACAATTACTCTCGCCAAATACTTGGCCAAGCTATCGAGAAGGCCGAGCACGGTCCATCCAGTAAAATAAGTAAATCTTTCGGGGATGCGCTCTACAGTGTGGAATGCGGTTTTGAAAACCGATGCCTGGTTTTTGGGCTGAGGCTAAGGCCTAAAATACCTGAACGATCCCGTTGCGCACGGCGTAAAGCGTTAGGTCGGCAACGGAATGCAAACCCAGTTTACGCATCAGGTTGGTGCGATGGGTTTCCGCGGTCTTCACGCTGAGATGAAGAGCTACAGCGACCTCCTTGCTGGTCTTTCCTTCGGCCAGCAATTGAATCACCTCGCGCTCCCGCCCGGTCAGCACAGCCGCGGCGCCGTCCTCTTTCTTCTCGCTCCCTTCCTCCGGACTGTCAGGATTTTCACGATCGAGAAATCCATCCAGCACCATCTGACTCACTCGGGTGGTGAAAAACGTTCTGCGCAGTTGCAACGCTTCGACGGCGGCGACCAAGTCGCGGCCGGCATCCGACTTCAGCAGAAAGCCGCGGGCTCCGGCACGAAGCACCTCGCGCACGACCTGATCGGAATCGAGCATTGTAAGAATGAGGATGGGAACCTCGGGCGAGGATGCCAGAATCTGGCGGGCGGCCTCGAGTCCGTTCAGATTTGGCATACCGATGTCGAGCAGAATCAAAGCAGGGTTCACAGTGGCGGCAAGTTCGACCGCCTCGCGGCCGTCTTTGGCTTCGGCACAAACTTCCCAGCCCGGATGAGCTTCCAGCAACGCACGAATACCTTGCCTCGCAACTTCGTGATCATCTGCAATCAGGATTCGAAGCATTCTCTACCTCCCAATATGAGCGGTCGAAATCTCCGACCCCGGGCAAAGTTCGAGGCACGGCGGGCATGCGATCTCCGGATACGCCGGGATCGTCCACGCTAGTGATTTCAAAGCACAAACCTTGCCAAACCTTTATTTCATTGCATTTAAAGACGGTTTACCCGCCCAACAATTTGAGATTCGTGTAAGTTTTTCCAGCCGAAGCAAGCCTCAAGTTGTCAGATCTATGGTGAGTGCGATTATTTTTTTTCGGCAATACCCTGTTTGCCTTAAAGGCGGCGGGATGTTGCAGGATGCTTCGGTCTCAATCCTAAGTCGACCCGACAACAGGAGTCAGCAGACCCGGGAAAAGGGGCGGTGCCAAGTGGTGCAAATGGGCTTTTAGAATGGCGCGAGTAAGTGGGGAGTAGCCACCCTCTCGGTATGGAAGTCGAGCGAATGACGCCGGACCGCGCGCATTGGCAGTCGGTGCGGGTTGGAATCCAAGCCCAGAGCGCGGAAACCAGATCAAGCCCTTGGGGCGCGGCGAGGCCGCCAGATCGCACGCGGCGAATCGCCGCGCGAAGCCGGGCTCGGTGAACGGAGAATGATTCGCGGGAAAACCGGACCGGGCCACTGGTCTTACGCCGCTGTGGGCCCGGGACCAGTCGGTGTCTTGGGGGGTGGGGGAGGCAGTTCGATCTGGATGAGATTGTTCTTGATGGCGTAAACAACCAAATCCCGGATGGAGTGGAAGCTCAGTTTCCGCATGATATTGCTGCGGTGAGTTTCGACCGTCTTGGTGCTCAAGTTCAAAAGCGATGCGACTTCCTTCGAGCTATTGCCTTCGGCCAGTAACTGAGTGATCTCGCGTTCGCGCGCCGTCAAAGTCGGCAACTTGGGCGCCTCATTTCTGGAAACGGTCTGCCCTTTTTCCAGAAAGCCGGCCAATACCAGGTCGTTCACTCGCGGCGTGAAAAACATGCGTTTGTTCTGCAGCGCTTCGACGGCTGACACCAAGTCACGCGCCGCGTCGGACTTCAAAACGAAACCGCGAGCACCAGCATCCAGCGCCTCGCGAATGACCTGATCGGAGTCGGTAATGGTGAGCACGATTACCTTGAAGTGAGGATCATGCTGCAAGAGCTGCCGAGTCGTGTCCAAGCCGTTCAGGTTGGGCATCCCAATATCGACAATGACGACGTCGGGGTTCAGTTGCAGGGCCTTCTCGACGGCCTCGCGGCCATCGCTGGCCTCGCCGCAGACTTCCCAGCCTTCATGCTTTTCCAGCAGGGCGCGTAATCCGCGCCGCACGATTTCATGATCATCGGCTAACAAAATTCTCAGCTTCATAACTCTCCTCTTTCCCGATCCAGATGGAGCTGCAGCGTCAGTCGAACCTCAGCTGAGGAACCTCAGCGTAACTCAGCAACATTCCGGCCATTCAGAGCCGTAAAGACCCGATGCTGGCTTACCGCATCCACGGCCGCCAGCAGATCGCGGGCGGCGTTGGACTTTACCACGTAACCCCTGGCACCAGCTTCCAGAGCTTCTCGCATCATTTGTGGAGAATCGTGCTGAGTGACAAATAGGATTTCTAGTCCGGGACATTGCTGGCGTAACACGCGGCACGCTTCCAACCCGTTCATCCTCGGCATGGTGACGTCGAGTACCATGACGTCAGGGCTCAAATTCTTTGCCTTCTCTACCGCTTCCGCCCCGTCCGCCGCTTCTCCAATGACTTCCCACCCCGAGTGACCTTCCAAAAGTGTCTTCAAACCCTGCCTTACGATCGGGTGATCATCGACCAGCAATATGCGAATTGTCATTTAGATTCAGCCCTTTGGGGAGACCAGACGATTCGCCACACATGATCTTTCGTTGTGACAAGCCTGACCAAAAAACATGATTTTATTGAACACCCACAAGTCGGGGGGAGGGCCCCTTAACCCACTGAGGCTAACGTTCCGGTTGGCGAGGTCCAATACAGGGAATCCTGTATTTAGAACTGGGATATTTGAGGAGTATTGCGCCCAGTCCACCCCGCCGTTAGGCGGTGCGACCGGCAGAAATGACCGGGAAATAAGTCTTGTCGTGCAGCAATACGTCGACCGCTTCGACGACCGATCCGATGTCCTGCTTGGCACAGGCTCCGCGCACGCCCGCCTGTCGGGCAGCTTCTGCCAGCTGACTGGAGAGGTGTAGAGTGACCATCAGAATGGGAATCTTGGGGAAAAGCTCAAAAATCTGTTTGGCTACATCCACGCCATTAAGATCGGGCATTTGATAGTCGAGTACGATCAGGTCCGGAGGCGCCTCGAGGACCTGGCATAGAGCCTCCGCCCCAGTCCGCGCCTCGCCGCACACCCGCCACGATTCCTGTTGCTCAAGAATCGCACGCAGATAACGCCGAACGGCGGGATTATCATCGACTAAAAGAATACGGACCATGCGAAAGCCTTTCCGGTTTCAGATACCGATTGAAACTCCGTCGTTCGAACAAAGGACTTCTCGCACGGAACACCCTCAAGAGAATTCAGGATTCATCTTCCTGCCTGCGCTTTCCGGCGCGGGGAACCTTTTCTCTGGGCTCTCGCATAACCGTGCGGGCCCCGACTTCCCTGGCTCGGCCGCCCGCCCGGAGCGCCCAGCACTTTCTTGGATGGGTTCATCACTCGCGCGGTGTTTGGCCCCCTACGCCGCGCAAGCGCTTCCTACCTGGCCTAATCCTACCTTCGGCGGATCGCTTCGCTCATGAGCAACATAGGTAAACCGTTTGAACTGAACAATCCGGTGAAGCCTGTAGGTTTGTCATTTTGGTAAATGCTTTGCTTTCTTGCTACTAACTCACTTGTTATCACTCGGTTCCGCTTTCTCCCTGCGCCCAGGAAGCCGAATTCGCCCTCGTTCCGTACGCAACCGTTACCCAAGCGCGGCAGTCCACTCCCCGGACAGCCGGGTTCGGAGAGGGGCATCAGTTCCTAACGGTACAGTTTTCTTTGAATGCACTACCGTAACCTACCGTATTGACATTCTCCAAATTATAGTGTTCGCAGAAACCCCAAAAACCACCTCTCAGGAGATTCGACGATGAAGCACCCGCGGGACTTTTTTGCGCTCTTGGTGACTGACAACTTCGCTGGCCATCGGAAAAGTAAGCGATCGGGCTCTCTAACCGCAAGCTGCAGACTCGCGGTGATCTGCGGGCTGCTGGCGGTGGCGGCGGTTGTGCCACGGAATGCTTTCGGCCAGGTTCACTCCACCATCTCTTGTCCGGCAGGACGTGGCGATTGGGATGTCTTGAGCGTCATGATGATGGACCCAGGACTGGCCTCCAGTTATCACATGGAAGGTCTCACCAGAGGTCGGGCCTCGTCGTACATATACACCATATGGGATGAGAGTCAGTCCAAGGTGTATTACGTGAAAAATCCCCAGGGTAACCCTTGGGATATCAATCTTTACGATTCAAACTATATCTACCAATGGGTCACAGAACTGGATTCGTGGAAG
>DATBYA010000068.1:0-14994 GCA_036514015.1 Candidatus Sulfotelmatobacter sp. | reverse complement strand
TGCCACCAGCTGATCTTCTTGGCCATCGCCTGCAACATTACTTCCTGTACTTTCATCGCCCGCTCCATGGCGGCTTGTGTGTAAGAGATCATGCCTTGCATGGTCCCCTACCACCGCCCGAAAAGCGGACATATCACTTGCTATCTCAACCGGACATATCATGTGCTACTGACACGGGACCCGCAGCCTCTGCCCAGAACGTTCGGAGTTGGTGTACCATTCCCCAACATCCTTAGGGTACACATCACGGAGGACGCCATGCATGCCCGCGTTTGGCAACTGCACCTTCGCCCGGGTAAGGTTCAAGATTTCCAGGACACCCTGTCCTCCGTTGTCGACTTGGCACGGCAGCAAGGGGGATACCGTGGCGTTTTCGCGTTGGCCTCAGGAAAATCGGAATCACCGGAGGTGACACTGGTCGCTCTCTGGGATTCCTTAGAGCTGATGCGCGCCAGCGAAAACAATTTATTTCTCACGCAGGCCATCTCGCGCTTCCTGGCTTGCTGTGAGGGCCTGCCGCACATTACCGAGCAGGAAGTCCTTGCAAGTGACTTCATCACCGCTAGCGCCCGGGCCAAAGCGTGAATCCTTCTTTCTGAACGCCAATAAAATTCCAAGCAAACGAAAGATTGTCCCCTGCGGAATACATTCATTTCAGCTTCGCATATTCGGCTTTCGCGGAGATGAGAATGGGAATGTCCGTGTCGGCGTCATTCCAGAGCGTGAGGAAGTCCTGATAGGCCGCCTTTAGCTTTGGCGGTGTCGCCCTGAAGGGCGTAGGCTCTGCCGATATGGAGATGCGCCAGTGCCCCGATGCGTTCGTTGAGCACAATTCCGCGATGGTCGAGGATTTTCTGGAACTCGGCTGCGGCCTCGTTTCCTTGATGGGCAGCTAGAAACGCTTCTCCTCGCATATAGACCGGGTACAGCGCCGGCGCGAAAGCCGTGAAGTGCAGCGCGCCCAGTTCGTACGGAGCCGCCGCTTGAAGGACTTCGATAGCCTTTGGAAAATCCTTGTGGCCAATCGCGGTCTGAGCGTGAATGGTTGGAACGTAGTTGAATTGTACCAGTGTGGCCTCCGGGAACCCTGTCGCCAAAGCCTCCGCGATTGTTTCAGCCCGCGCCGGATTCCCCGCAAATCCCAGCGCCAACGCAGCTCCATATTGGGCTTCCCGATTGGTCGAAATGCCAAGCGCTCTCTCGGCTCGTTGCCGCGCTTCCGGTGTACTACTCAGATATGTCCGTCACCGGCTAATGCCGTGAAGCCTATCTGGCAATCCGGACAACGTAGAAACTCTTCAGTTCGCACATGACTATTTGAATAAGGTCCATTGCAGGGAACGTTCCTCCCTACGAATCTAGTAACGAGGGGGGCTCCGGAAACGGAGTCATTTCCCAATCGGGGGATTGGGGGACGTGCCCGCTTGCGTGGAGACCCGTCGTAGCGCAGAAGGGAGTCAGTAATGAAAATCATGCTATTCGTTATCGTAATCCTGACCGCGGTCCCGGCCTTCGCGCAGAAAACAGGGACGCAGTAAAAGTGATGGACGGTTTCTTTAATGGTTTTCAGAATTTTAGCGGCTGCGACTCATCAGCTTGGAACGATATCCACGTCGCTGCCCTGGCTCGTCTACAAAAGCAAGACTTGCCTCCTGCGACTGTCGAAGCTGATGTGGCAAAGGCTTCGGCGATTGTCGCCTGCTACGGCACCCTAGTTCACAAAGCAATACAAGTGGCCCATGACCTGTCGAACAGCATAAAAGATCTGAAGACGGAGTCCTTTGACTCTATGATCCCGCCATCGAAAAGCGCCACGTTGCCTTTTCAGATTGTCGACAATGTAGAAACGAAGCTTCTCCCTCTCTTCGGAGACTACGAGAATTTAGAAAAACTGGAGAACTTCGCTCTAAACGCTGAGATGGATTATGAAGAGCACACAGAAAGCACTCGCTATAGGAACCTTACGGCACGTTACAACGCGCTTGTAGGCCACTCCAACTCAGGACAGCGAAACGGCCAGCGACCCGCGTCTTTGCACTGCGAGCCCACAACTACGTCGTCGGGCGTGAGTACGCTGGACTGTCAGTGACTTATGCTGACGCGCGTCTGCTCTAATGTCGGGTTACCGCCGATTAACGCCACCGTCTGTAACTGACCTTTTACAACGTGCCCTGTGCCTTTCTGCCTGATTTCCACAGCATCGAGGGCGTAGCTTCTGGTCGCGGGACGCTCGCTGCGATCCACGCCGGAGCGCTCCCTCGGACCAATCCACCCACAGTTAAGAAGCGGAAATGGTCAAGAGCATATCCCCATCGCACTGGCGTCCCGCAATCCCAAACCTGAAGAGGCTTTTGAAAGCCAACGGACAAACCTAATGGGCCTAATTTTTCGGCGGTGACGTTGACCGCTGCGGGGGGTACGCCCATGAACCGCGATGAATTGAAGCAAGGAGCGGGCGAGTGGTTGCTGCTCGGAATCCTGATCTTTCTCGGCCTTCTGGTAATAGCCCTGCACATCCTGCGTCGCTAGGATAGTTGCGTTCGGCTCGCCACAACCCGCGGGAATCTGCACAAAACCGCATGATTTCACTTCTTGGGGTGCAAGAGGCATAGGCAAAATTACCGACTTCTAATGCAACGATTGGCTGCCATAAACGGTCGTTTTTATTGGATTTTTGCAGGGCGAAAAGGGCGGGGATTTCTAATCCCGTGATTTTCAGACGTTTCGACAATTTAAGGCATGCGAGCGGTCCCAATTGCAAGCTCCCTTAACACAAAGCTGCACGACAGTCTCAAGACTCACGGCCCGGCCGGGAAAGCGCCGGAAAGCGCGGGTGCTCGTTGACGCGCGGGAAAGGGCCGCCCTGGGAGGCGGCCCTTCGCTACACGAACTCTTACCAGCCGGTTCGCGTTACTTGGAGTTAATCACGCCGAACAATCCAGCGAGATTGTTGTCGGGGCCAGCGCTGAAAAAGAGCTGATTGGTGGCACCATTGGAGCCGGTTCCGTCACCAAATTGAATTGCCCAGAGCTGGTCTATGTGGATCACGTCGCCATTGACGTCCTTCAAGGTGCCGACGAATTGCCCGGTGACGGCGTTGAAAGCATTGATGGTGCCGGTGTTGGTATTGTTCGACACGAGCAACGTGTTGCTGAATTCTCCGAAATTCTTGGGCGCGATGGCAAAACCCCAAGGCTGATTTAGCGGAGAACCGTGCGAGAGCTGCTTCAGGAGGGTTCCGTCTTCGCCGAAGATATCAATGAACCCACCAGAAGCGCCGGACGTGGCGGCAAATGAGACGTAAACGAGGCCGCCGAAGTCCTGGATGCCGAAGGCCGCGAAGCCGGCGGGAACTGTGGGGTCTGTAACGGACTTTGCGAGCGCGAAGGTGCCGTCGTAGATGTCAATCTTGTTGTTAGCGTTGTCCACTGCGAACAGGAAATTGCCGGACGTCTTGGAGGTGATGGCCAAACCCGTGTAGGACGCGCCCGCAGTAGTGACGGCAATCATGGCGGCGTTGCGATTCACCGAAGGCACCCAACCGCTGATGGTGCCATCCAGCGTGGCGAACAGGAAGACCGCCGGAGATCCCTTAATGTTGAACTCCGATGACCCGTTGAAAACCGTGCCCGTGGGCGAGCCGGGACCATCCCCGCCTGCAGTGGGAATCAATACGTCCAAGGCTACCTTGGCGCCGTTGCTATCGTAGAGTGTGGACCAACCGGAATTGTTGTCGCTGACCCACCAAGGGCCGCCCGGCGGGTGAGTGAGGCCCCAGGCGTTCACCAGGAGCGGATCGGTCGTTCTTGCGGTTTTTTCCTGATTCGAAACCAAATTGGTGACTTGATACTGTGCGCGGACCAAGCCAGGAACGATCAGCTGTGCGACGGCGAGGCACGCAGAAAGAGCGATGGTGCGGACTTGCATGCGAGATTCTCCTTTGTAGCGGGCCAGTGCGCGATGTTGTACATCGTCTAACAGGAAATGCTGACCCGCCAGCCGCGAATATTGGCATTCGGTGAGGAGTGGGTTGCAATCCGCGAGTATCTTTTTTGTAAACTTCTTGTGAAGAGGTGGTGAGAACAAGGCGCGCGAACTGGAAAAATTGGCGGAGCGGCGTCCTTCGGTTCGTCATCTGTGTGACGGCTTCCAGGGGGACGTGGAGAAAGAAAGTGGAGCCGGCTCAAAGGGAAACGCGCCGAATTCCCCTGTTCAATGCGCGCTGTTGAAAACGGTCGCGATCGTCTGAAGGAAAAATCGAGAAATTGAACGGGGGCTCTAGCCAAGATTCTCTTTGCTAGCAATCCGAGCTGCGTCCCGCATATATATTAAGGACAGAGTTCGAGCTGCGGTTTCAGAACGATACACTTGCGGTTGGGCAGCCCTATCGTAACGATGATGCAACCCGCCGAGTCTCTCATGAGATAGGACGCGACCATAGGCGCTGGAACGGGTTCTACAGTCCGGCGTTCCCTGCCCGAGCCCAAGATGCGTGCGGTCGTCCTGGTCGTTGCGCGCGTAAAGCCGTGGTTCGACGGCAAACTGGATTTCTCTCCTCCAGTCCAAGATTTTGTCGATCAGGGATTTCCGCTGCAGGGCGGCCGCATCGACGTCGTTCATGGCCGCACTGCAGCTGCTCTGGTCTATGCCCGCCGCAAGCATTTCGTGAACGTTTTCATCTGGCCCACGGACGAGAAGGACCGTGCTCCGAGTTCCGGCGCAGAACAGGGTTATCGATGGATCGAGTGGCGCAAGGAAGAAATGGAATTCTGCGAATGCGGCAGCATGTATCTGCGCTGAGTTTCCGAGCTAAGTATCGGCGAGCTTCAGGAGTTCGCACAGCTGATACAAAATTATGGTTTGCCTTTCAAGCAACTTGTTAGGTTTCGAGGATTCTGACAAGAGAACGCCCTGCCCGGCCCCTCGGTCAGCGTTGTTTTGCGCCAACAGCTCGTAACTGCTGTTCAGGCTCTGTTCGCAGGCGTGCGTGAAACACGATCGAGACCTGTCGGTGACAAAAGCTTTACACCCTTTCCGCAATCCGGCAGCGAACAAGCACGTCTTATCAGTGTGCACGTTTTGAAGATGATTCTCTTCCGTGCCGTTCGGGCGGAATAAAAACTTCGAAGCGGTAGTTAACTCAAACGTACAGATGTGAATTGCGAGCATCAGCCGGCCTCAATACTACAAAAAGGAGCTGTTATGAAGAGCTTTACCATCGCCAAAAGTCTTGTCACCATCTTGTTTGTACTTGCCGTCGTGATCGTCCTGCCTGCTGTACACGCAGACCAGGCGGATCAGGCAACCAGAGTCACCTTTAGCCAACCCGTTCGGATTCCTGGACGCGTGCTGCCCGCGGGAACGTACGTGTTCGTGCTGCCCGACGAAGCTAACGATCATTTTCAAGTCCGCATCTTCAACGCCGATCGCAGCATGTTGGTTGCGACGCTTTTCACAATTGGTGTCGAGCGTTCGAAGCCAACGGACAACACGGTCTTCGGTTTCGCGGAGCGTGGATCTGCACAGCCTGAGGCAATCGTGACCTGGTTCTATCCGGGTGAAACGACGGGCCATGAATTCGTCTACCCGAAGCAGATGCAGCAGGAGCTTGCGTCGGCCAAGCAGATCACTGTAGTGGCGGGCAAGTAACTTGGGGGCTATGCACAGCGTCTACTGGCCGACGGCGAAATTTAAGCGCCGCCGGCCGGGTTGGCGCAAGCGGCCTCGGAGCGCGGGGATGGTTTCTGATCAGGCTATTCGTACTTGACGGGCAGCATTCGGAAAAAGCAGGCAAAGATTTGAAAGACGATACCGTGAGAGCATCCCAGACAGGCCGAACTACGAGAGTTGACTGAAGCGAGTGTCCTGCGACTGGCTCAGCAGGACGATGCCGTCGCGTTTGCACGAATCTATCGATTGCACAGCCGAAAGGCCGCTGCGTGGATATTCGTCCCCTTCCGGCGTCCCTTCCGTTGATCGCGGCTCCTGTGGACGTACTTGATGCCGGTGGTTCCTTCCGTTCTTTTCTTCGACGGCTTGATTTCTCGCCTGCGGGCGTACTCGCTCGGGGAACTGCAAGAGATGACAAGCGGACTTGAGGGCGGCGGATACCGATAGGAGATCGGAGAAAAGACCGGAGGATTGTTGCCCGTCCGGATTACTTACTGAACGGGCTGCCCACTGAGTGTACCCGCCAAATCAGCCGATTGAACCCTGCCAACGAACCTACGTGGCGGGTCTGATGGCCAACGCATCACAACAGGACGCTTTTTCCATGCGAACCTAGCAGCTCTCGTCAACAGCGCACTTACGAAAGAACGCAAGCTCCGCTGCAGACATTCTTCGAATGCAAGACTACGAGGCGGAACTGGTTACCACAATAGGGAAATAAACGGGCGAGCTAAATGATAGGCAAGAACATGGAGCAGCATCACGAGAGGCGGAACAAGACGCCTCTGCTTTTGAGCGAAGCCGAACTGTCCTCGATCGTTGAGGCCGAAGGCGGGAGATATGTTGGTGTTCAAATCGAGCTTCAGGGGGGAACTGGAACCGTTCATCCTGTTCATCTCGCCACGAACAAGAACAACATTGGGCATGCCGATTTCGCGTTTAACCGTCGGGGCGGTACGCGAGGAACTGGCGGAATCCGACGCGGCCTTCAACGAAGCAGGTTCGAAATGAAAAATGCAACCGGCACGGGCGTCAAGCTCGAGCCCGCCTCTCGCGATTTTTTCTCTTGCCGTAACCTTGAAACTTCGAACTTCCCGCAACGTCAAGCTCCCAGGGACAGGCGCGATGCCCTACGAGCAGAGGCTAATTCAATCGGCACTCTACCTGGCAAGAGACAAGATCCTCACAAGAAATGGTCATTCATTTGACTTCTTCGTGACAAGCTCCGCTCGGCGTGCGCTTACCGTGATGACTCGGGCAGCGGATCCTAATCCAACACGAGAGGAGCATCATGGACAAAATGAAGGGGCTGATGAATCACACGGTAAATCGCCGGTCGCTTTTGCAGAAGGGAATGATGGCCGGAGCAGCTACGGTGGGCGCTGGGCTATTGGGCGCTGGCAAGGTCGCATTCGGCCAGAGCAGCTCGAGTGGCCTCAACAAGGGAGATGTAGCCATTCTTCAATTCTTGGCCGCGGCCGAGATTATCGAATCGGATCTTTGGATACAGTACGCGGAACTGGGTGGCATCGGCGATAACCCCCCAATCGAAGTTGACCAAAACGAAATGTTGAACAACTACCAGATCGCCTTGTCGAATCTCGATGGCGATGGCCCACAATACATCACTAGCAACACCACTGACGAAATCAGCCACGCAGCCTTCCTCAACGGATACCTGGAATCCAAAGGCGCAGACCCGGTCAATTTCGACGAGTTCCGCACGCTGCAGGGCAGCACGGCGACGGGTGCGCAGGACATCGGCCGCCTGACCAACCTGATGCACCTCAACGTGGACACCAGCTGGTTCGTGCGCTACCGCAGTGCAACCAATCCAGACTTTGGCGCTACTTTCCCTCAGGCGCTCAAACTCAATAACGTTACCGCCATTCCCCGTAACAACAAGGATTTCGAAGGCGCTTCGAATCCCAACTTTAAGGGTAACGACCACATCCAGGCGATCGCTAATGTAGCGGGATTTCACTTTGGATATATCGAACAAGGTGGATCGAGCCTCTATGCAGCGCTTAGCCAGAAGGTCAGCAGTCTGGAAGTGCTGAAGATCACGCTGGGTATTGGGGGAGACGAGATTGCGCACTTCCTCGAATGGGTGGATTTCGCGGGGAATGGTGTGCAACAGCCAGTGGCGCCTTTTAAGGACCCGATATCCGGTCTGTCCTTTCCGGATTTCTTCAACAACCCACCGTTACAGCCGCCCAGCCTGGTTCAGCCCAGCCTGATCTTTCCCGTTCCCTGCGAATTCATCAGCGCAGATTTGCCCCACTGCGCGGTGATTCGACCAAGCGACGACAAATTTGCCGGTGCCGTGGCGACGATTGCATCGTTCACCGCGGATGGGCTATTCGTCGGGCAACAACCGAAGTTTCTCCGGGTGCTGCAGCAAATGGCGGAAGCAGCGGACGCTGCCACACGCGAGCTGTAATCGGCTGGCGACTCACTTTGTACGGGAATGGTCCCGGCTTTCCACACCGAGCGGGAAGGATCGGGACCATTTCTTATCCTAAGATGGGACGAATAAGGCATGCGAGCCCTTCAACCAAGCAGGTTCGAAATGACAAATGCGATCGGCGCGGCGTCGTGAGCCGCTATCCAAGGTCCGGAAAAGTTTGGAAGGCAGGTGATTTATGGAAGCGTTGAGCCCGTTTCATCTGATCATTGTTCTGGCGGTGATAGTGCTGCTCTTCGGGGGTAAAAAGATTCCCGATGTGATGCGCGGAGTTGGCGAAGGCATCCGCAACTTCAAAGAAGGGGTGAATTCCTCGCATGCGGCTGCGCCGGCCGCGAACCTGCCGGCAAGTCCTCCGGCCACCGCGCCGGTGGCAAACGCAGAAAAGAAGTAGCGGCACCATGAATTTGCCACCAGTGCCGGCCCTATTGTCTGAATCTTGTCTAACGCTTGTCCGTGGGTCGCAGAAAAGCAAGACGGACCACAGCGTAGGTTAGGGTCTGTTCACTCTGCGAACCAAAAGGTCGGGAGTTTGACTCTCTCCGGGCGCGCCGCTTTCCCTTTGAAAACGATGGTTTTCTAACTTCAGTGCTTCAGTGTGCCGTTTTGTTAGGCCTTTGCTAGACCTTTTGCAGCGGATTTCGCACCTTCTGATAGCATCCGCAGGATTGCTGCTCTGCGCGATCGGGCGCATCACGGCGACGCCGAGGCGTTCCGTGGGCGCCTGCGCTAAAGCAATTGGGAGTTCGTATGGAACGCCATCCTGAGCTTTTCACGCGCGGAGCTGCTGGCGAAAGTTGGTTGCCGGAAGTCGGGAAGAACGGTTGGGTCCCGCTCACGGCCGACAAGAACATTCGCTGCAACTTTCTCGAGAAGCGCGCGCGACAGAGGCATTCGATCCCGGATGCTCGTAAACGCAGCCAGTGGGTTGCAGTCTTCAAGGCGGGATGATCGGAAATCCCGGTCTAAACGGTTTTGTCTTTACAAACTCCTTAGAATTTCCTGACGCGTTCCTTATCCCCAATCCTTTATCTTGCCTTGTCCGCTTTGATGCGACTCATGCTTCGCTTGACGAACGTCTCGCTAGTGAATAATGCGACCTCGCTTCTCAGCTCCTACATTCCGCACGCTCCACTAACAGGTGCTACCTAAGCAGTTGGAGGCGAATAAACTATTTCTCCTATTACCCAGCCTCGCGCTACAGTTGGCGCATGACGCATTCTGAAGACAGCTCGATGCGAATGCAGGCGGAAGACGCACTGCACAATAGTGAGGAGCGAATTCGCCTAATACTCGATTCCGCCACGGAAGCGATTTGTGGCTGCGATTCAGATGGTATTTGTCTTTCTGCAAATCATTCGGCGGCGCGCATGCTCGGATACGGTGATCCCGCCGAATTGCTCGGGATAAAACATGCATGCGCTGGGATAACGGCCCCGGCATCCCTCCGACGATTCAGGACTCTGTATCTCAACCCTTTGTGACCTATGGAAAGATCGAGGGCAGCGGGCTAGGCCTCGCGATAGCGAAGAAGATTGTCGAGGATCATGGCGGGGAGATCTACCTTGATAGGAGAAATGCGACCGGAACTTTGATCGAGATCACGATTCCCTTTTGCCATCCCGGAGGGAACAATTGAATGAATATGACTGCAGTCTGGGCAGAATTCGCAGGGACGGCAGTGGCAAGCGAGGATTTGGAGCGTGTCCATGCCACTCAGAATGGAGATGTATCTGCTTTCGAGCAACTCGTAGGGCGGTACGATCGCAATCTCCTCCGAATTGCTCAACACGTCACTCACAATCGGTAAGATTCCCAGGACCCGGTTCAGGAGAGCTTCATGATGGAGCTGCAACATTTGGGCAAATTCCGAAAGCATTCGCAATTCTCGACCTGGTTGTTTCGCCAAGTTTCCGCAAGGAGTAAGAAGTGATCGTCTTTAACGTGAAATCCTGTGACTATTGCCAATCGTCAATCGCACTGGGCCAGACATGGGTACGGGAAAAGATTCACGACCCTCAGTCCAATGGCCAAGATCTGGCATACCACCACTTCCACGCCAAACCCTGCGGAGAACAGGAAGAAAGCTGTTGGGAAAAACACCAAATGGAACGAGAAATTGCTCGCACCGCGATGACCGCAACGCAATGGGTGACCGTAGCACTAGCCCCGGTCAAAACGCTTGAATAACTTTTATTTTGGAAAATAAGTCGCAATCTGTGCTTCTAAGTTCCCGATAAAATCAACGAGCGGCCGCCAGCGCGGAAAGCCGCATTTCGCGAAGCGATAGTGCCGGTCATGTTTTCTGCTTCTGTGGTTTAGCCGCTCGAATCTTCGCCGGAGGACCAATCTGGCAATCGATGCCTAGCTCTTCGAAAAGAATACACGACGATCGCCGGCTAATTCTCAGTGCCCAATTGACGCGGCGATCTCAATGAGTCAACGCAATACTAGCTCGAAATCTACCTGCACGAGTTTCAAAAGCTAAAGTCGTTCGCCAGCGTTGATTCGAACAGAATACTACCCTGTCAGGTTCTAATCGGGTACGCCCAGGCGCATCGGTGCTCTGGCGGAAGTACGGTCGTATCAACCGGAGCGGTTGAGCTCGCAGTGGTTACCGGAATCCGACACTCAGTTTCTTGTTACGCGATCAATCAGGGGTTACGACCGTCTAGTCCGGTTCTGTTGGCTTCATTTGGCAGCATCTTGCCTACCCGCCTGAACTCGCCACAGGGACTCCTATCGTCCACCTCTTGAGGGTGCGGACCGTTCTGGCCTAAATGATTGCCACTCGCGGATTTGTTCGGATACCTCATTTTTCTCGCGCTCGTCTGTCGCATTTTCCCAACGACGCCGAAGCTCCTCGAGTCGGGCATCCACGAACCCAGCTCGGCCAGAACTGCGTTCTGGTTTGTCACGGTTACCGTATCCCATGTTCAGATTGCTCCTCTTTCGATTTGCGAATATCGCTACTGATCCTACAGATGTAAAAACCGGGATTCGCTCGCTCGATTGTACTCTGTTGCGCCCCTTCGATCGCTGCCGCGCCAGAGTCTCGCTTTTTCGTGCCCCTACCCGAATACCTGTTTTGCCAGTACAGTGTCCTGAGGACCTACGATGCATGGGCTGGCGCGAGTACCATGAATTGACGAAGCACAGTGGCGAATCGCTCCGGCGAACTCAGCACTATCTTGATTGGGCCAATATGCCCAATCCTTTTCGGCATTATGAGGGCGTCCCCGTCCTGGATTTGCCGGCCGACCCGCCCGCTCCACAGGTTTCAGCTCTCGAAGTACTCGAGGGCAAAACCGGAAATAGGCTGGCCCGAGATGGTGCGCAATTCCTTTCGCAGTTGATGTTCTATTCCGCCTCAATTAGCGCGTCGAAACGAGTCCCCTCCACCGGAGCTGTTTACGCTCTGCGCGTCAATCCCTCTTCCGGTAATCTCCATCCGACCGAATTTCACTTCTGCTCGCAAGGATTGGCCGGTTGGCCCGATGGCCTCTATCATTACCGTCCCTCATCCCATATGGCAGAACAACGCGCCATCGGAGAGTTTGGAAGGAAGCTTGTCGACATCTCTGCCCCGCTCATTTTCGTTCTGACCAGCATTGCCTGGCGTGAAGCCTGGAAATACCGTGACCGTGCCTATCGGTATTGCTTGCACGACGTCGGACATGCCTGGCAGGCGCTCACGCTTGCTGCTCGAGCTATCGGCTGCGAAAGCTTTGCGTTTGGCCATTTCTCAGATGACCGAGTTGCGGAGCAGTGCCTGCTGCATGAGGATGAGTGGCCCATGCTAATCGTCGGGATTCACGGCCCATCCATTCCCGTGAGGATGCTGGATCCCGTCGAGACGTTTTTGTTTAGAGGTCAGCCCAACCGGTTGTCAGAGAAGCAAGAACCTTATCCACTGATTGAACGAATTCACGTTGCTACGAAGCTCAGCACGGAGGCAGCCGTCCCCTCTCTTTGCGAGTCGAAGACGCCCGGGCGAGGGGAAATCAGCCTGCCGCCTCTTGTCTCCACCAGCCGTAGCTTCGGCGACGTCGTTCGTGCCCGCCGTTCCGCTCTTGACTTCAGGGGTGGGGGCGAGTCGATCGCCTTCTCGCAACTTGCGACTATTCTCTCCACCGCACAAGAGCGCCTCTTCGCCGATTTCGCCACGGCTCGTTTCGTCCACCTCTATCTTTACGTCCACCGCGTCGACGGCTTGACGCCAGGTGTTTACCGCTACTGGCCGGAGCAAGCAGAGCTAGAGAAAATCAAGGAAGGGGACCAACGCCTAGTAGCGGCAGCTCTCAGTTTGGGACAAGACCTGGCGGGTAACGCTTGTGTGGCATTCTCCATGATCGGGGATTTCGAGAGTGCTGCCGGCATTTACGGTGATCGTGGATATCGATACGTGCATTTCGAGGCGGGTGCTATTGGTCAACGAATGTATCTTGCTTCCGAGGCGCTTGGCCTGCGAGCGACGGGCATCGGAGCTTTTTTCGATGACCGAGTGAACCGCTATCTGGACCTGTCTCCTGAGCTAGGACAAGTCGTCTACCATTTCGCAATTGGTTACCCCGTTCCCGATCCGCGCCTGGAGGCTTGAAAACTCATGCTCGGCATCCTGGTCCACGGAAACAACCATTTCAGTCTGTCCGGGCCGGCACCTGACGAAGCCTCCGCATTGGCATTGGCGTGGCACTGGTCCATCATCCAAATCGGTGAGGCAAAATCTTCGTCTTTCGGCCAGTGGCAGATTAGGTCAAAAGAGTTTCGAGAGAACCTGGAATGGGCGGTAATCGTCCCGGGCGACCGAGAAGCTTCTCTGGGAGTGACGCAATTGCTTGGAGAGATTGCTGCTCGCGGCGTGACCATCCGGAGATTGCGTACGGGCTGCTGGTGACGCGTAGAGGGAAGAGCAGCGTCGCCCTGTCGAGAGCGCCGAGAGACGTGTACCACAAACGCGGTTCGAGGGAGTTTGGGAGCAGACTGTCAAGCCAGGTTGAGGATTAACGTTAATCGGACATCTGATTTTCACATACTACTTGCAAACTGAATAAGACATCCCAAGGGCACGGGATTGGTTTGAGGCGATGTCTCATGTAGATTGTTCTCGGAGGATCCATGAGCATATTGGCAGCAATCAGACGCGAAGAGAAAAAGGTGAAAAAGCAGCTAGCTAAGTTGCAGCATGATTTGACCGGTTTGCAATCGGCCGCAAAGGTTCTGGGAAAGACGGCACGCCGAGACCTTGCCCACGCCAAGAAGCGCGTGCTGTCGGCGAAAGGGAGAGCCAAGATCTCAAGAGCGATGAAAGCACGTTGGGCAAAGGTAAAAGCGCAAGCGAAGAAAGCTGCCGCCTAATAGCTGGGTATCTTTCAAGCGAATCTGAATGCTGCCCCGCTTACTTCCCATAGTCTGCGAAGATCTCTGTGAGCATCATCAGGCCACGAGCTTTGTAGCTGATAAACGCGTTCATCGGAAGCTAACATTCTCGGTGCATTCGTACTGGACAGACAGCTCAGGCCGCGACGTGTTAGTTTGTTCCAAGCACTCGGAACACGACACAATTCCGGCTCGTGTGCCGAATCCATTTAGCAGAACAGGAATGTCGTCACTGGCTGCAGGGAAACACGCTGGCTCGGGCGCGGCGAGCAGCCAGCCTGAAGTGGCTGAGCCTACGTTCGCCGAACGAGCCCGCACTTTGGTGTATCTGGGCCGAGTTGGGAGTCTCTCGACACTTTCACGTAAGCAGCAGGGGTTTCCCTTCGGATCCGTGATGCCTTATGGATTGGACGGCCACGCGAATCCTGTCTTCCTCATCAGCACGATGGCTATGCACACTCAAAGTGTGCAGGCAGACCCGCGTTCCAGCCTGTTGGTGACCAAGCCCGATACCATCGGCGATCCCTTGGGAGCGTCACGGGTCACGTTGCTAGGAAATATTCTGCCGGTACCTGTGCCGGACGTGGCTGAAGCACGGAAACTCTAGCTGGCGCGTTATGCCAAAAGCAAATACTGGGTGGACTTTGACGACTTTTCGTTTTACCGGATGGACGTGGTGGAAGTTTACTACGTGGGCGGCTTCGGGGTGATGGGCTGGGTCTCTGCCTCGGAGTATTACCGTGCACAAACCGATCCTCTGGCTAACACCGCAGCCGCCATCATGGAGCACATGAATGCCGATCACGGGGATTCGCTCGTCCTGCTTGCCCGGGCATTTGCTGGAATCGAATCTCAGGAAGTGACGATGAGTTCGGTCGACCGTCTCGGCTTTTACGTGCGCTTGAAGACGCAGGACGGCACGCGTGGTGCCCGGATCGCATTATTGCGGGAGGTAAGTAGCCCAGCGGAAGCTCGCCAAGTTCTGGTGGAAATGGTGGCGCAAGCACGGCGAATGTAAGAAGCTTCTCCACTTCTTCGACCGCTCGGCGCTGCTCCGCTGACTTATAACGCCGACTATCGAATGGACGGCACATCTTGGTGCCGGGCCATCCACGTTAAGAAAGCTCGAACAAGTTCGACCGGATTAAGTCAACCGGCCACATGTGAAGAAGAAAAGTTCGAGCGGGCAACCGCTATGAGCGGTTCGGATTGACACGCTGGTATCCGTCGAGCGGTGTTGCTTGGGACGAGTCAGGTCCGAAGTGCTCCTTGACTCCCTGCCCCGAGAGCAGGTGACGCAGCCATGCGCAGCGCCTCTGCCCGCCAGCCGAGACAGTTATTTATTTTTGAGTTTCACTTTCAGCGGCGCATGAAGCCGCGCGGCGAATTGCCGCACGTAATCCTCCCAGTCCGTTTCCGTGGCAAAATCTCCGCTCTTGCTCCAACCCGCACCGAGATAGTACAGGAATGGCTTGCCG
>DATBYA010000067.1:0-120546 GCA_036514015.1 Candidatus Sulfotelmatobacter sp. | reverse complement strand
TGAAAGCTCTTGCAGAGCTGCCCGAAAACCGGCGGCGAACCATCGAACTGTTTCTCTTCGAGGGCCTCGAACCTGCATGAGATCTGCGAATCGTCTCTCAATGGCTCGTAACGATCGCCACAAAGTCCTCAGAAGAGAGTTTGATAGGCAGGTGCACTCACCAGCGAATTCGGTAATCAGGCGGAGGTCCATGAGAACCATTTTGGTGCTTGTTCTTTTCTTCGCAACGACCGCACCGGCGCAGCAATCACTCAAAATCAATGAACCTGTCGAAAGTCAGGTTGCGTCTGGCTCTGTGCAGTCTTATGCAATCGCACTCAAGGCAGGGGACTACGTCGCCGGTTTGCTCGATCAGCACGGCAGAACTGACCTTACGATTGTCGCGCCGGACGGTTCCGCGCTGCGGCACTATCCTGGCCCGGCAGAAGAGGGGAAGCGCCTCTGCGTCTTTATCGCTGAAGCCCCTGGGAACTATCGGATTGATGTGACGACATCCGCTCCTCAGCCAGTGAGTTACAAGCTGACTTTAAACCAGGTGTTATCCCTGGATGAACGTCTGAAGCCGAAGCCGTGGGAGGATCCAAACCCGAGTCCCCGGATGGACGCTCTGCGAAAACAGGCTGCTTCCGGCAACGCGGATATGAAGGCCTTCTGGGAGCAAGTGACTGCGGAAGGCACGCCGCTTGTCGAACCGATTGAAAGAGATCCCCAACATCAACTAGTCACATTTCTATGGCGCGGAACATCGCAAACCCGCAACGTATTCGTGAATGGCTCTTTTAAGATAGGCGGCCGCTACCCATTGGACTATGTTTTTCACCAGATACCCCTCACGGATGTGTGGTATTTGACTGTCCGGCTTCCAACCGGAGCGCGGTTTACCTATAGTCTGTCAGAGAATGATCCCCTCGTCTTCGCCGGTTTCCAGCCGGAGCGCTACGCGACGACCGAAGCCGATCCGCTGAATCCTCACCGATGGGGATGTGCGCCCGATGCGACCCGATACGACTGTCAATCCATGGCTGAGATCAAAGGGGCCGCTCCACAGCCTTGGACCGTACAAAGCAGCAACGTCGCAGCGGGGACAATCGAGAAGCAGAAGATCGACAGTGAGCTTCTGAAAAATGAACACGATTTGTCGATCTATCTTCCCGCTGGATACAAGGCCAACGCTACTCCGTACGATCTGGTCGTCATCTTTGATGAAAGTGCCTATCTGACGAAAGTGCCCACTCCCGTGATTTTGGATAACCTAATCGCGGCCTCGAAGATCCCCCCCACGGTTGCTGTGCTGATAGCCAATCCTACGCAAGAGACCCGCAATCAGGAACTGCCGCCGAATCCGAAGTTTGCTGATTTCCTCGCGAAAGAGTTAATTCCCTGGATTCACGCTCATTACAACGTCACAGACGATCCCGGAAAAACCGTTGTTGCCGGGTCCAGCCTGGGAGGGCTCGCAGCGGCCTACGCGGGCTACAGGCACCCCGAAGTTTTCACAAACGTTCTATGCCAATCGGGGTCGTTTTGGTGGGCTCCTGACCATTCCGGGGCCATACCGGACGGAGTGATCACGGAAACAGGATGGATGGCCAAGCAGTTCATCGCGAGTTCAAAGTTGCCCCTCAAATTTTATATCGATGCAGGGTCATTTGAATTCGACTCGAATGGGACCGGTGGTGGAATCCTTGAGACTAGCCGGGACATGCGAGATGTGTTGTTAGCGAAAGGATACGAAGTCCACTACCACCAGTTTGTCGGGGGACACGATTATTTGAGCTGGCGAGGCACATTTGCGGACGGGCTGATGGATCTTATCGGGACGGCAAATCATATGCCTGTCGGCTCATAACCCTTATGGCCTTTCAAATTCACTGGTCGGCGCTTTTCATGGCATAACTAGCCCATATTCCCGGGGGTCATTAGGACAGGTGCTTGCCCTGCACAATCCCACTGCCCGTGCGGCCTGCTTGGGACCGCTAGGGAGCGACAGCGCCGCCACGCCTGCGTTCGGTTTGCCCCTCAGGGCAGCAGTGCGGGGTTCGCCCTCTGCGCCAGATCCAAAGCCTGCTGGGGAAACCAGGCTCCCGCGATCGGATCGTCGAGGCCCCACAGCGGATCGAAGACCGCTTGGCCGGCGACGTCCGTTGGCCATCCCGGCTGCGTGTAGTCCGCGAAGTCCCACGCCCGCGCTCCTCCGGCGGCGTCACACGTGCCATCCGACTCGCCTGGTGTCTTCACCCAAAGATAAGCGTCGAGCAGTGAAACGCCCGTGTTTGCCGTGGGATGAGTTCCCAGCCCGCGTGCCGGAGGGTTGCACCAGCTGCCATTGGTGAGGGTCTGGACGACCGAGGCCGGCTGGTTATACGGCGCATCCGCGTAGATGCTGGCGGCGAGCGGTCCCTGACCGTTGCGGCTGGTGTCAATAACGAAATGCGTTGCGGGTACGGCCGTTCCCATGTTCTGCTGATACCACTCGTCGGTGTAGACCCAGGTCGCAATGTTGTCCGGATCGACCGGTCCCAGAGGCGAGTAGTACTGGCTGGCGCAATATGAATAATTACCCAGCCGCCAGCCGCCCTGCTCGGGATCATTCCCGAACGCGACGCAGTCGGAGACCCAGGTGTCATAGGTCGTTTCGTAGTTGTTCAGATTGAAGTTCGATACGTTCGTGAAAAATCCCTGGGCCTGCAGAATGCCGGCCTGGACGAGCCGTTGCGCCATAATCGGCACCGCCTGCCAGTGACTATTGCCTGCATCCAGGTAGACCTGCGTCTGCGGTCCGGCTTCCAGCGTAGTGACTGCATAGTTGATCTGTGTATAGCGGTCGGCCGTAGCCTGCGGGATGTTCACCTGCGTGGGATCGTATCCGCAATCGCTGGGCAGGTCCGCCAGAGCGTCCGGCTCCAGTATGATCACCACTTTCTGGTTGCCGACCGCCCCTGCAATGGCATCAATCCACGTCTCATAATCCGCGGTGTTCTCTGCGCCGCCCGCCGAGTAGCTGCCGCAATCGCGGCCAGGAATGTTGTAGAGCACCAGTACCGATACCGCTCGCTCAAAAGTCGCTTCCCGCAGAGTCGATGTCACGGTGGCGCTCACTTCCGAAGCCGTGCCGCTAGTGAGCCACACCGCCTGCGGGACCGTCTCCATGGCGGCAATCAGCAGAGCGTTCTTCAACTGGCCCTGCTTTAGCAGGCTCTCCACCTGCTGCACGGCCCCACTGGGCGGCTCGGGGATAAGAAAACGAGTGTTGGCCGGCAGCGTCTTCGACTGTCCGTGCGCCGCTGCGAATGAAATCAGCAACAGTGCTGCTCCCGTTGCAAATCTGCGGAGAGGGTGACAATGAAGGGTTGTGCTGTGCATCGTGAGACCTCATGGCGTGACGTGGAGCGAACGATGTGCCACCTTCTTAGAGATAAAACAGCCCATCACGGGTTGCCCCTGACGCAGAACGCCGAGGTTCGCTGATAGTGTTCAGGGCCCATGAAACCCAAGCCGCCTCAAACTGACTATCTGGAGCACGACGAAAAGGCTCCGGAAGAACTTGCGGCCACGTTCAAGACGCGAGGCGTGTTAGAGCCGCTCTTCCTTAGCGATAGCCACTTGGTGAGAATCTCCGGTCCGCTTTCGACAGGTGGTGAGGGCACCGCCTCAAGAGGAATTGCCGTGGGCAGAAAAACTGGCGACTGACCGCGCTCCGGTTTCCAGAAACCCGAGGGGGGGCGGAGCTTGATCATGGAGTTCCGGGCTTGCAGGAAGTACCCCCGAGCACGAGCTGAATTGTGGCCGTCGAAACGGGGACATTGTCCCAGCTGGGCAGGCTGGTTTGGCTGAAACCGAGTTCTCGCCACCGAATGCCTCTGTCGGTGTTGAACAACAACGACTGGCTCTTACATTCAATCCTAGGAGCGAAGAAGCTTGCCTCGACCTCGAATTCTAGTGGACATAGTCAGCCCGGTTTTGTTGGTGGGGTCACACTATTTCAAGGGTGAAAAGCCCGTCGGACGCATGTAGGTCGAGTCTATTTTTTCCACCAGCTTGTTGGTCTGCTCGGATTTAATCACTTCTTGAAACTCTGGGTCGGCCCCGAGAGAGCAAGCATAAAAGGCTTGGGATGCCAAAATTCGCTATTGCTCTTGACCGCAAGCGCTAACCGTTAGATGCTGACATAGTCTAACTATGGCAGTAAGGTTTCGGATAGGGGGCATGTTTGCATCGAGACGAGATTCCGCCCGGAACTCTTTATCTTCTGATTTTGAAGACGCTTGCCCGTGTCGGTGAGATGCACGGCTATGAAATCGCAGACTCTATCCAGAGGATATCCGATGACGTTCTTCAAGTGGAGGAAGGGTCGCTGTACCCGGCTCTTCAGCGGATGCTGATCAAAGGATGGGTCAAGGCCAAGTGGGGAACTACGGCTGGGAATCGCAGGGCGCGCTACTACCAGCTTACGGCGGCAGGCCGGAAACAACTAGAAACGGAATTGTCCCAGTTTGAGCGGGTGATTGGAGCCATCACTCGTGTGATTCGGACAGCTTGAAAGGGCGATCCCTATGAATTGGCTGAGCGAACTCTTAAGGCGGCTTTGGATGCTGATGCGCCGCCAGCAATTTGACGCGGACCTCGAAGAAGAAATGCGCCTGCACCTGGAACTCAGAGAGCAGGAACAGACGCGGGCAGGGCTAACGCCAGCGGACGCCCGTGATGCAGCGCTACGTCGATTTGGGAATACGACTCTGTTGAAGGAGGAAAGTTATATGGCGTGGGGATGGGAGTGGTTGGAAAGTTTTTTCCAGGACATCGCTTACGGCAGCCGCGCCTTGTTGCGCAGCCCGGCACTCACCATTGTCGCCCTGCTCTCGCTCGCTTTGGGCATCGGCGCTAATACCGCCATCTTCAGCCTCCTCGACGCCGTCATGCTGCGCTTCTTACCTGTGAAAGATCCCGCTCAGCTCGTTCTGCTGGGGAAAGGAAACACTTCCGGCATCACCGACGACTTCGCCAGGACCCAACTCTACTCCTACCCCTTCTACCGACAAATGAGGGGAGAAAACCAAGTCTTTTCCGACAGCGCCGCCATCTTCAGCATGACGAATGAAGTCCACGGCTTCGTCGAGGGAAGAACCGAATCAGAACCGATGAACGTCCAGCTCGTTTCCGGCACGTACTTCAGCACTCTCGGCGTAAGAGCAATGGTGGGTCGCACCTTGAATGACCGGGACGATGACTCGGAAGGCGATCACCCGGTAGCCGTTATCAGCTACGACTGGTGGAATCGGAGCCTTGCACGGGACCCCAACATCCTGAATCGCACGCTCAAACTCGGGGCCACGACCTACAACATCATCGGCGTTGCCCCGCGCGAATTCTTCGGCACCAAGGTCGGCGAAGCCCCGGATATGTGGGTTCCGCTCTCCATGGTGAAAGAGGTGCCTCCAAACTTCGGCGGATACAAGGACAACTTCTCCGAATCCCTCTTGATCATGGCCCGTCTCAAGCCCGGAATCTCAATCAGTGCGGCCACATCCAATGTGAATCTGCTCTTCCGGCAAATCCTGCTCGGATTTCCCGACGCCAAGCTCAGTCAGGAGAATCTGCAAAAACTAGATAGGACCACGGTCCCGTTGACGCCAATGGCGACGGGCCTTTCCTCGCTTCGCCGCCAATTTTCAGAACCACTCCAGATTCTGATGGCCGTCGTAGCTCTTGTCCTGCTCATCGCCTGCGCCAACGTCGCCAATCTGCTCCTTGCCCGATCGACGGCGCGCGCTCGGGAACTGGCGGTTCGCCAGGCGCTCGGTGCCCGGCGTACACGCATCATCCGTCAGCTCATCACCGAAAGCCTGCTGCTGGCTCTCGCCGGCGGCACGCTCGGCGTCGCACTGGCGTCCGTCGCCAATCGCCTTCTCTTACGCATGGTCTCGGGCGGACTCGACCCGATACCTCTCGATGTCTCCATTGATCCCCGGCTACTGCTGTTCACGCTGGCAGTGACGATCGCTACCGCGTTGATCTTTGGCACCGTCCCTGCCTTTCGCGCTACGCGGCTCGTACTCACGGACACATTGAAGGCCGGCCGCGGTGCACACAGCGCAAGCGGGAAGAATCCGCTCGCCAAAGCCCTCGTGATTTCACAGGTCGCGCTCTCGCTCGTCCTCATGGTAGGAGCCGGACTCTTTCTTCGCAGTCTCGTCAACCTGAACAATGTCGACACGGGCTTCAACGAGCAGAACGTCTTGCGTCTCGAAATCGACTCAAGCTCCGCAGGCTACACGCCTGGCGAGCCGCGAGAAGTCGCACTCGATCAGCAGATTGAAGAGCGTGTCAGTACACTGCCAAACGTGAAGGCCGCGAGCTTCTCGGCATTCACCTTCCACGAAGGCAGCTGGAACTCGAAGGTCGTCGTGCCCGGGATAAATATCGACGAAGACATCAACGTCAAGCACAACGTCGTTGGCGCTGGCTATTTCGCGACCATGCAAATCCCCCTGCTCGCGGGCCGTAACTTCTCACCCTCTGACGCGAGCACTTCACAAACTGTCGCAATCATCAGCGAGCACACAGCTAAGGTGCTTTTTCCTCTCCTCGACCCAATCGGACGTCACTATTACCTGGGCGATAACAAACCAGAAGACGAAGTCACCGTGATCGGCGTAGCGAAGGACGTCAAGTTCGATGATCTTGCCGAAGAACCTGTAAATCTCGATTACATCCCGTACACTCAGCATCCATGGGACTTCGGCGACTTCGAAGTCCGCTACACTGGCGACTTCGCTTCCGTTGCCGCTGCCGTCCAACAGACCATCCACTCGATTGACCGCAACCTGCCCATCACCCGCGTAACAACGCTCGACGAGCAGGTGGCACGCTCAATCACGAACCAGCGTCTCGTCGCCCAACTCTCCGCCTTTTTCGGACTGCTCGCAGTGTTTCTCTCCTGCATCGGCATCTATGGCGTAATGTCCTATGTCGTTACCAGACGGACGAATGAAATCGGCGTCCGCATGGCGCTCGGGGCCGGGCGCTCCAATATGCGCTGGATGGTGCTGCGCGAGATGCTCATATTGATCTCGATCGGTGTTGCCATCGGCGTGCCCGTCACGTTGGCCGGTGATCGCCTGGTCTCCAACATGCTGTTCGGCCTTAGGCCGACCGACCCGGTTACACTCGTCAGCGCAACCGTTATATTGCTGATCGTCGCGGCGATCGCGGGCTACTTGCCGGCCCGAAGGGCTTCCCTGGTCGAGCCCATGGTGGCTTTGCGCTACGAGTAGCGCGTCCAACGAGAACGATTCAGCAGACCCACAAAAAATCGATGAGGACAGATGCTTGGTCGGGAGCCCGCCTCCGGGTTATGGGCGGCGGATTAGGCAAACCGGCAGTCATCGGCCTTGGACGAGGGGACCAAGACTGGCCGCCTGAGAATTTGCTGATCAAGTAGCGAAGTCATGCTGGCTGGGAGTTCAATCTGTCAACCATGTGTTTTCTCTGACACTTCCTCATCAAGCTCGATTTGCGCAAGAATCTTCCTCTGTCTCCAGGTGCCGAGGATTACAGCCTGGGTCGAGGAGTGGGATGTGACTCAAACGACTCCTCGCGTCGTTCACTCGGACTGTGAGCGCGCTTGTCGAACCATTTCGACCAGAATGGTGCGAGTCGTTGCTGAGTTTCGGGCTTCTCGTGGGAATGCGATGCGGGCACCCCGCACCCCATCGGTAGTGTTTAAGCTCACATGAAACCCCAGGCGATCGACGGCCGTCATGGTTGCTTCCTGGGAGTCGATCTGAGCAAATTGCTTGGCCAGCAATACCAAAGCCGGTTTGTGGTCGGCATTCATGTGCTGAATAATTTCGCCCATCGAGTCAGCAAGAGGGTCCGGCTGGCTGCTTACATATTCGGAGGCAGGCACCCAACCCATGACTCCGAAACCCCCCACGTAATAAACGTCCACCACATCTAGGCGATAAAAAGAAAAGTCTTCAAAGTCTACCCAGTATTTGCTGTTGGCATGGCGCGTCAGGTACACCTTGCGAGCCGCAGCTACTTCCGCCTCCGACACCTGCAGAGCGGTGCCGACCAGGGTGACTCTGGATGAGCCGAGCGGATCACGGTCGATGTCATTTTGGGTGACGAGCAAGCTGGCACGTGCGTCCGCCTTCAAATTCTGCGTATGCATCGCCATCGTGCTGATGAGAAAAATCGGGAGCCCTCGTTCATCCAACCCATACGGCATCACCGATCCGAATGGAAATCCCGGCTGCTTGCGGGAAAGAGTCGAGAGGCTTCCTACGCGCGCCAGATATACCAACGTTCGTGCACGTTCAGAGAACGAAGGCTCGGCGACCGCGGGTTGAGCACTCGTCGTACCGGTGCCCGCGTGTTTTCTGGTGGAGGTAGAAGACATAGATGTTCTCTGCCCTCCAGTTTAGACAACCGACTCGGCCGTGTATAGATCGCAGGCCGCTGCTGCCGCTGCTGGGGCTATGCGAGAGCTAAATTTAGATTATCAATAGCCTCGTCGATCTCGGCGGTGTTCTTGTAGCCCACTGTAACGCAATCGACACCTGCATTTTTAAACGCGAATCTCATCGCCGCCTTGCGATCCTCACGGTTGAACGTACCCTCTCCCACCAACTTCATGCTGATTACGCCCATTCCTTCTTTGCGAACCTGCCGGACATGGGTAACGACTTCGCTCACATTTCCGAGACCGTTCGTGTTGTAGTCCTCCGCGTCCATTCTGACGCCCTTATGATTCACGCGGATCATTGCGATATCGAGCCACCTGTTTCCCGGGACTTTGCGTAACGCCGGCAGTCCGTGCACCGAAGCCCCGTGACTAATAACTGCTTTCTTCGCCTGGGCTTCCAGAATTCCATCCTGCCATCTGCTGGTGTCTGTTGGCCATGTCGCGGTATGTTGCCAATGCAGCAGCATCACGTCGAAATACTCAGTATTGGCGAGTTTTCGCAACTCATCGATCTTCTCAAGCGGATTTGCTCCTTCACGCGTGGTCACTTTCGACATAATCCGATAGCTATCGCGGGGAATTCCTTTCAGGGCGACTCCCAGCATCCTGTGCATTTCGGCGTATGACTCGGCAGTCTCAAAGAAGCGAATGCCACGATCATAGGCATAGCGCACCAGTCTCGTAAACCCATCCTGACCTAGGTCTCGCTGTACTTGGCCGCTGAAACTCCCGCTGCCAAATGCGAGCCGAGTCACCTTCACTCCGGATTTTCCTAGTCTTACCCAATCTGTCGCTTTCTGTCGCTCTGCCGACAGCGGGAGGCTACCGGCAACGGCAAGCGCTCCGGCGGCGAGTCCGGTTCTTAGGAATTCACGTCTGCTGTAGTGAGACATCGATTTACCCCGCTTCGCGGAAGATTACCATAAGTTGCGGAGCAACGTGTTGCTGGCGGGATTAGGAAGCCGCTCGGGCGCTTGCCAGCAAATAACCGGGATTTCTGTCTTCCCATTCTTCTCATCAGCATAGAGGAAGAGGGCTGCAAGATGGGATCTGCATTGAAGCGGGAAGAACTCCGAACTGGGAAAAACTATTATTCGATTCAGAATGCAGTTAATCTTGAGTTGCGCTTCTATTTCCGCGTTGAGTTCGACCCGGATCGTCATTGTGTTTTGCCCTTCCACAATTGCAAAAGACGCTCCGCCACTTTTTCCAAAGGTATGCCTTGGACCCGAGCTTCCGCGACGAGGAAGCTCTGGCTTCTCGCTCTGTGCCTCACGGGAAGCTGGCTTTGGAGGGTTTCATGCCATGCTCAATGCGCTGTCAGTAGGTTCCGCGGGATTTCTTAATCCAAAGAACTGGTCAGTTTGATACAGTCTCGAAACTGAAACTGAGCCATACTCTTCATGCTCTACTACAGAATCCCATGCAGGGCAAATGCGACTACTTCACTACTTCAAGGCTGCACTCCCGCCACGACTCGCGAATGCTTCAGATGACCCGCGTCGGTAATCTCAGGCTGCCCGAGGTCGTGACTACCGCGGATGAAGTGGATTCGCAGGCGAAACAGGCGATGATTACAACATCTATGTCCTGCGAAGCTGGCGCCAAGCGAGGCAAAGACGATGAAGACGAAGTCATGGAAGGTGATCGCCAACACGGGCAAACAAGCAGACCTCGAGTCTGGCCTCGAGAAGAAAGTGGTTCAAAAGCCGACGCACATCAGCGCCAGAGATTTTATTCATTGGCTGTCGGCCGAGAGCCATATTGATGACGATTCTTTGCGATCACTCTTTAAGCTGTAAGTCTCCGGCTGGAACGCGAAGACCATCTCAATCTTCGTTGTCTTTTGAGGGCTCGTTAGAGGGCGCGGTAACCTCACTGATGCGAATGGTCTCGGCGCATTCACCTTTTTCGTCGTGATCGCAGACGCGACCGGGATGGAATCCTTTGCATTTCTGGCATAGTTGAGTAGCCATTTTTCCTCTTCCTCCAATTTGCGGTAACTCGTATTGAAGATGCGAGCTGCCGGGTAGCGCGTACCCTCACGTTACGCGGTATCCCTATCCGTGTATGGTCAGAAGCGACCACTTTAGCAATATGCCCAACCGCCGGAGTCGACTCAAACGGTCGAAGCACCTGCGATGGATATCCCGTGGACGAGAAGCGCAAGTCACGAGCAAGACTATGCCCCTTGCAGTTTCGCCAGTCGCCCAATCCTGGCGAGTGGTTCTGTGGTTCCCGGCCAGGTAAGCGGAAAGCGCTTACCGAAAGCGCGGCAAGGGTGACGCTATGCGATATGGACGAAGGAAGGGAACTACACGTGGTAGGGAAAATGTGCTCTTGAAAAATGCAAAATCGCATCGGTCAATTTTGCAGAGTGTAACTCGGTGGTGGCTGTTTTGAAATAACCGGTAGGCGACGGGCAGGATCGAGTTGATTCAGCTCCGCCACGAGCGCAGAAAAATTCTCCACGTCGTGCTCGATAGCAATCAGATCGCATAGCTCTTGGAATCGCCGCTTTGCGTCACTCTTCGTCACTACACTCAGTTGCCACAGCTCTGACAAGCAGTTGCTACAGGGAAACCATGGAGTGCGTCGAAAATTCTCTTAGGCGAACCGCTTCCCCGTCCCTTGAGCGACCAGAGTCGACGCTGAGAAAATTAAGGTGTTCGGAGAGAACGTCCCACCCGAGGAGCCATTTCCTGCACTTGTATTTCATTGCCGGACAGAAGCAGGCCCCCTAAAGTGGGGGAACCGTCTATTTTCGATTCGCTTTCTTCCACTTCGCCCAGCGCCTTCGTTGCGCTGCGGCGATTTTCCTGCGGGCTGACGCCGACAAGGTGCGCTTCACGCGTGCCGAACCCGTTGTTTTCGCCGCCGCCGTTGCCGGATGCGATCGGTTCCGAACTTTCATCCATCTCGCCTTTTGTGCCAGTGCCATTTTCCGACGCGAACTTGCCGATATGATTCGGGTTGGCGGCTTTGTTGCTCGGGATTCTCCTGAACCGTCTAACGACTCGATCACTGAAATCGCCCGGTCTCACTTCTCTACGTGAGTCTGCGCCCGCTTGCGTTCTTCTCGAAGCTGCTGAAGCGCACTGGTTAAATTTGCCATTGCTGCCCCCTCAGGTATTGGACCATTGTAAAGTACAGAACTGATTTGTCGTGGACCCGAGCCAATAAGATAGATAACGGGAAGAATCTCGCATCCGACTGAAGCCTGCTCAGGTCGACCAGACTTCCCCCGCCCGGTGGAATGCGTAGAATAACGGAAGGGGCTCTAAAAATTGAGTGACGCGAGGGGGCGAGTGGTTATGGGAACATCGAACGAACACAATCCCGAAGAAAAGGCGACCCAGGCAGAAGCGCATATTAAAAGTGCTCACCAGATTCTAAAGACACTGCAAGAGAAGATGGGAGAGCATCCAGAAATTGGGGCCGCCATCACAAAGCTGGAGATGGCACTGAATGATCTGGCGGTCGGGACTGGCGGACTGCTGTAGGGGCGGGCACGGAATCACCCGCGGTTTCGCCAGCCACTGCAACTTTGCGCCGATGCCTTGTTCATAGTTTTTTCCAGTCGGTTAGCGACAGCAATTCGTCCACAATGTCCTGCAATCTCTGAAGGCGGCGTGCATGATCGCCCGCGGCGCCCGGTTTCTTTTTGCCTGCCTGCAGAAACATGCGATTCGCTTCGCTAATCTGCGCAATTTCCTCGCGTAACTTCGCGATGCGTTCTTTGACGGGACTTTGCATGACAATAGCCTAGCACCGCAGCGCAACTCTCTGGGTCAGCCCGCGATTCCCCTTGTCCAAACAGGGCCGTTTTCCTTCCCATCGTATGCCAAGTGAACCACCAGCCAGCCAGAATTGATCAGGATGAAACGCCCTGGGCGCGAGACCTCGAAAGCTGCATGCAATCGTTTGCACCGATGAGCCCCAGGACCATCCGCACGATAAGCGGGAATCTCTGCCGGGTGGGGTCATGCACGATGGTTGGCGCCGAGAGTTGATAAAGCACGCGGCGAGTCTCAAGCTTGCATCCGCCAGCGGCGAGCACATTCTTGACCCATTCGCTTTCCCGTCCGTAGGTGAGCGCAATGAGAAATCCCTCAGGCTTGCGAAAAACATTCACCGGTGTTCGGTAGAGTTTGCCAGACTTTCGACCCGCGTGAGTCAGAATACCGAAACCGGGCAAGCGGGCGGCGAACCGGCTGGTGATTCGGTTCGTAACCGCCAAGTTGAAGGCTGCGACCCACCTTTTGCGGAACCGGATCAGAAGGACGGGAACCAGCAGGATTGCCAGGAGCAAGATGGCGGCCGTGGTGATCAGCATGTCCGGTGACCTTTATTGGTTGAGGAATCGCCACACTCCGAAACTTATCCGCTGCGGAGATAGGAAGTCGCGGGGCGCTTTGGATTCTTGACGCTCTTTTCTTGAAGATGCCAGGGCTGTTCCGCCGGGGGATCCAGTGTCGGAACTCCCGGAGCGCAGTGCCGCTCTCCACCCAATACCCACCCGGCGCCTGAAAAACCCGCTCCGGTCCGGACGGCCCCCGGGGAAAAAGTCGCGAAAACTCTCATCGTGCACCACCACAAGAGGTCTTCATTGTAAACGTTTACGCCCTGGAGCTAAGATAGCTGCCAAGAGGTAAAAATTTGCCATGGCGCAAGCGATCCGCACCCACTCTGTTTCGGCTCTTCTGCTGGCTTCCGCGCTCTTCTCCATCTCCGCAGTCGGCCAGTCCGTTTCCACCACGACTCCGCCCCCTCCTTATGTTTGGAAAAATGTCAGGATCGTCGCTGGTGGATTCATCACGGGCCTCGAGGCTCATCCCTGGATGCCGGAGCTGTTCTATGTCCGGACCGACATCGGCGGCAGCTACCGATGGGATCCATTCACGCAAACCTGGACCCCAATCACAGACTGGGTCACGCCAGACAACTCGGATCTTCAGGGCACCATTAGTATTGCCCTCGACCCCACCAACCCTCTAAACCTTTATTTGGCGCAAGGCGAATATGTCGAGACCTGGGCTCCTTCGACTTCGGCGATTTTCAAGTCGTCCAATATGGGTGCGAGCTTCACTACGATCACGCTGCCGTTTCAGCTAGGCTCGAACGAAAACGGCAGATTTTCGGGTGAGCGTCTGGCCGTTGTGCCCTGGTCGCCCAATGTGCTCTATCTCGGCACCAACGTAAATGGACTGTGGCAGAGCGTCGACTCCGCCAATACCTGGGCTCAAGTCTCAAGCTTCCCGGTTACCGGACCGACCAATAATGATAAGGCTGGCGTGATTTTTGTGATGTTCGGTCCGCTGTTGCCCAAGCTCAAATACGGAACCATCTACGTCGGGGTCTCCGACCCGAATGCCGGACTCTATCAGAGCATCGACAACGGCAACAGTTGGCAACTGATTTCTGGCCAGCCCACGGGCGACGTTCCCACCAATGCAGCGCTGAGCGCAAATGGCAATCTTTATGTAACCTACTCCGATCAGGCTGGACCCAATAGCGCGGGCAACGGGCAGGTATGGAAATACAACGTCAAGACCGCAATCTGGACGAACATCACGCCGCCGGACTCTATCAGCTCGCCCGTGAACTACGGCTATGCCAAAGTAGTGGTGGACCCGTGGAATCCAAATACGGTGATGGCCTCGACGCTCGATCGTTACTACCCTGGCGATGAAATCTTTCGCAGTCGAGATGCCGGCTTAACCTGGGAGGCGTTGGGCAATGAGCCGGGCGCGGCCGCGCACTCTACTTTCAACGTTTCTCTATCACCCTGGTTATTATTCGGCGCCACCGTGCCCGGCGACATCATGGGCAACTGGATTGGAGCGATGGCGCTTGACCCCTGGGATCCGAGCCATCTGCAATATGGAACTGGCGCAACGCTATACACCACAAGCCAGCTTGGCAACGTCGACCGGGGCGGTGTGATTCCGTGGAAAGTCGGCGCTCTGGGAATCGAAGAGACCGCCGTACAGGATCTCATCAGTCCACCCTCTGGAGCTCACCTGCTTAGCGCTCTCGGCGACATCGGCGCCTTCCGGCACGATAATTTCAACGTGTCGCCGCCGCAGGGCCAATTCCACACTCCGCAACTGACGACCGTTACCAGCATCGATTTCGCACAGAACAATCCCATGTTGGTTGCGCTCGTAGGATATCCGAGCTATGGCCAAACACTGTGCGGAGGCTACTCGAAGGATCAGGGCAACACCTGGACCACCTTCACCAACGCTTCCGGCTGCGCCAGCGGCCCGGGCAACATTGCAATCTCGGCGGATGGCTCGCATTTCGTCTGGGCGCCGAGCGCTGGCGTCACCGTTTATTCGAATGACGGCGGACAAACCTGGACGCCGTCCGTGGGCGCGCCCTCCTACAACGGGGTGGTGGTCTCGGATCGCGTAAACCCGAACAAGTTTTACATGTTCGACCAGAGCGTAGGAACGTTTTACGTGAGCAGCGACGGCGGCCAAACTTTTGCGGTTGCTGCCACTGGATTGGGCACCTACAGCTTCAAGCAAATCAGCGTCGCTCCGCGAGTCGAAGGCGATGTCTGGCTATCGCTGCAATGGAACGGCCTGTGGCACTCCACCAACTCGGGAGCTAGTTTCGCCTCAGTGGGGTCCGTAGTGTGGCCCGACTCCTTGGGCTTCGGGATGCCCGCTTCCGGCAACAGCTATCCGGCGCTCTATTTGCTGGGCCGGCTCACCTGGAGCGGGCCGGGTTATCCGACCAGCGTGTTCCGCTCCGATGACGGAGGAAACACCTGGACAGCCCTTGCTGACCCGCAGCATCAGTACGGGAATATCACGCTTGTGAGCGGGGATCCCCGAGTTTACGGACGCATCTACCTTGGGGTGAATGGCCGGGGAGTGGTTTACGGAGACATCAATCCAAAGTAGATGATTTTCGAAGTCACGCAGAGTGCCGTCCACCGGCACTCTGCTCTTTTCCCCCGGCAGGCGCCTGACAATCATTTAAAATAGGTTAAGACGGAATGAGCGACGCCATGACTTACGACATTACTGACAATACGACAGCCAACATTACTGACGACAAGATCACGATTTCGGCGGGACCGCGCTTTCGAGCGGCCATGATCCTGGCCATCATTGCCGATGCACTGCAGATTGCCGTGTTTCCTTTATTCGTCGAAGGGGCGCTGTCGCCGGCTGAAGACGTACTCGACTTCGGAGTGGGCGCTCTGATGGTTCACCTGTTGGGCTGGCACTGGGAGTTTCTGCCTTCGTTTTTTGCCAAACTCGTGCCGGGAGTCGATATGGTCCCTTTTTGGACGATGGCGGTAGCGAACGTCTATCGAAAATCGAAGCGGATGGCGGTCGAGGCGGAAGAAACTCGCCGGCCGCGGCCATTGCTGGACGACCCCCGACATTTGTGAACGAATCGATTTGATCGACCTTTCTCCTGGATCGCAGATGAGGTTGCGCTTCGCTCATCGGCCATCCGCGATTTGCTACAATCCTCTCGCCATGACGACTACGGATACGGCTTTGGTTCCTGCGAACACGGTTGCCAGCGCCAAGGGCGATGGAGCCAGCGTGGATATAAGCGGCGCCTCGAATCGGGTCTTCCTAGTGACGCTGACGATCACAGAAATCATCGAGCAGCAGTCGCTCGACCTCAGCATCTACGGCTCAGCGGATGGCGCGGCTTGGGGCGCGAAGTCGATGGCTGCGTTTCCCCAGGAATTTTATTGCGGAGAGTGGCCGCTGCTGCTCGATCTGACCGCGCGTCCGGAGGTGAAGTTCGTGCGCGCGCATTGGGAAATGGCACGCTGGGGCCGCGGGACCGAGACGCCGAGGTTCCAGTTTGGGGTGACGTTGAAGGAAGTGCCGGCCGAGATTCTGAAAGAAGCGACGGCCGAGGCCCGGACGGCGTGAGAATGGTTGCAGGATGATTGATGATTTCTGATGTTTGATTGAGGATCGTTTGGTGGACGCCGGTTTTCCATCAACCATCAGCTAGTCCTCCCCCGATCGCCTCCGTTCCGCGAAGTTCAATCCTTCATATTGATTTCAGACGATTGATCGCAAAATGAAAAGCGAATCGCAGGTAACGGTGCGGCCGGCGCGCAACGTGCGCGGCAATGTTCGACTGCCGGGAGACAAATCGATTTCGCACCGCTATGCCATGCTGGCGGGAATCGCCCATGAAGCGTCGCGACTGGAGAATTATTCCACGGGGGCGGACTGCGCCAGCACTCTCGGTTGCATGCGTTCGTTGGGGGTGGAGTGGGAGCGCAAGGATGGCCGAGACAACGTGATTGAAGTGAAAGGCCGCGGCTTGGCGCTGGCGGCGCCCGCCGGCGCGCTCGATTGCGGCAACTCCGGTTCTACGATGCGCATGTTGAGCGGCATTGTGGCGGGGCAGAAATTTACCAGTGAAATGATCGGCGACGCGTCGCTGTCGCGGCGGCCGATGGAGCGTGTCATCAAGCCGCTTTCCGCCATGGGCGCAGAAATCGCGTCGCACCAGGGAAGGCCGCCATTGCGCATCACGGGCGCGGCGCTGAAGGCGATCGAGTACAAAATGCCGGTGGCGAGCGCCCAGGTGAAATCGTGTTTGCTGTTTGCGGGCTTATTCGCGGAGGGCGAGACTCGCATCGAGGAACCGATGCGCACCCGCGATCATGGCGAAGTGGCGCTGGGAGCGTTTGGAGTGCAACTGCATCGCAGAAGTGTGGGGCAGGGAAGTGAAGTAAGGATTCGCGGAGGTCAGCGCTTGCGGGGCATCGAAGCCCGCATACCGGGCGACTTGTCGAGCGCGGCCTTTTTTCTGTGCGCGGCAGCCTTGTTTCCGGGGTCGCAGTTGACCATCTCGAATCTGTCGATGAATCCGACGCGGGCGCGACTGCTCGATATCTTGACGGAAATGGGACTGCGCATCGCGGTGGCCGAACTCCATGAGGTTCACGGCGAAATCGCGGGAACGCTCGAAGTCGAAGGCCGCGGGCTTAAGGGCTGCACGATTGCCGGAGCGGATTCGGCGGCTCTGATTGACGAGATTCCAGTGTTGGCGGCGATCGCTCCGTACACAGAACAGGGAATTGAGATTCGCGACGCCAGGGAACTGCGGGTGAAGGAATCGGATCGGATCGCGGCCGTGGCGACGAATCTGCGTCGGATGGGCGGTCAGCTGGAAGAGCGCGAAGATGGGCTCGGGATTCCAGGAGGACAGACGCTTCACGGTGCTGAACTCGACTCCTTCGGCGATCACCGCATTGCCATGGCCTTCGCGGTCGCCGCGTTGCGCGCCCGCGGGGAGACTCTGATTCGCGGAGCAGAGTCGGCGGCGATTTCTTACCCCGCTTTTTTTCAGACGCTGGAAGAAGTGACCGAGCCATAACTTGCTCTGCGAATCGCGCGGGAACACTTGCCATAAACGCATCGGTCCGCGAGCTCCTTCTCTTTGCCTGAAGAATGGCTCTGCTCAGAGTTGCCGTGCGAAAAGAAAACCCAATCCTGTTGTGAACCGGCTTACCTACAAGTAACTTCAGGGCTGTTACTCCGGTGACCTGTCTTGTCTTTCCCGACCGTAGAAAAATACTGAGTGTCCGAGGCCACTGTACTGCTCGGCTGACTTTCATGAGTTCACTATTTTTCCGGGGGCGAGCGTATGCGTTCTAAGGCGATACTGTGCATCATTCTGGGACTGGCCTCGGCGGCGTATGCCAAAGACCTCAAGCCTTATCAGACCGGAAAGCTTCTGCAGATGGATTCCGTGAAGTGTGGCGTGGCGGAGAAAGATGCGCAAAGTCTTGCCGGCGAGATGCTGGGCCTGGATTCCACCAACAAGAAGACACAGGAACTGCTTTGTCAGGAATACGTATTGCAGGCGGAGAGCGTGATTTATCGAATCCGTCCGCGCGCGGAGAAACATCCGGTGCTTCTGCCGGTGGGCGAGCGGGCGCAGTTCCGCTTGCAGAAAGACAAAATGTTATTGCGCGTGGAGGATCTGGAGGGCAAAGAGCGCGAGTACATCGTAGTCTCGATGACTCCGCGCAGCGAGAGCAGCTCCGCCGATGCCACGCCTGCGCGGCTGAATCACCTGCAATAGCGACGTCAGAAACGAAACGGCGCGGAGCCTTGCTCCGCGCCGCTTTTGCCGGCGTAGTCCTCAGTTATTTCCACCAGCCTGACACGGGATTCTTCCTAGATTGATACACGGCGATTGATACCCGGCGTCACGCGCGCGCGGCAGTTCGCGCAACCCTGCGCGTCATCTGAAAACCCTTGCCTGATGGGCGGTCGAGCAGCGCTTGCCTGTGATAAAGTATTGCCCACCGCAAGGGGCTGGCCTCGATGGGCTGGCCGTCACTCAGGTTTTGACGTTCCGTAAGGAGTAGCCCATGACCACTCTTCGCGATCTCGTGAAAGACCGCAGGCTCTATTCCATCGAGGCCACGCGCACCGTGCTGGATGCTGCGCGTTTCATGATGGAACATAACATTGGCGCCCTGCCTGTGTTGCGCAATGGACAACTGGCGGGCATCCTGTCGGAGCGCGACGTCATGAACCGCGTCGTGGCCGTGGGTCGAACTCCTGGAACCACCGCGGTGTCCGAGGTCATGAGTGCGAACCCGCGTGCCGTTTCTGCCGACGAGACCGTGGAGGAATGTCTGTTCATTATGCGGGAGTTTGGATTTCGCCATCTCCCCATCGTTGACGGCAAGGATTTGAAGGGACTGGTCTCGCTGCGCGATATCCTCATGCACCAGGCGGCGGACATCGAGGGGCAGGCGCGCAAAGCAGCCTCGTAACGGCGGCTTCCGGCTTCCGGAATCCGATTCACTCCCGTCGGCGCAGCGTCAGCTCTCCGGGTTGGGGCGGAAGCTTGAAGGGAAATTCGAATATCTCTCCCTTGAGCGGCACGCGAAGAATCAATTGTTCCTGCTTTTTCCACCCGTTAATCCACTTGCTGTCGGTGCTGAATAGCACCCATCCGCTGATTCCGGGATTGCTGGGACCGAGCTGTGCCGGCCGCAAACTGTTTTTGCCAACAAATTCCTGAAGTTCGGCCGAATCTTTCAGGAACGCTCGCATGTACGCTTCTTTTGCCTCTTTCTGTTCTGGATGCTTGATGATCACGCGTGCGGTTTCGCGATTCAGTTCGTCGGCATCGTTCTGCACTTTCTGGGAGAACCCATCCGGATCGAGCGAGGTTTGCACCACCTGGAAGTGCTTGACGAACTCCAGAGAGATATTTTCGACGCCGAGGTCGAGCACCTCTTGACCTTTGTAGCGTACGTCGAGCAGCACCGCGAAGAAGGGCTGGTGCCGCCGATGAACTTTTTCAAGTTCCTGGGAATCGACGGTCATGGTGATTCCGAGATCGCCGGACCACATCCCGTAGGAGTAGTGTCCGTCGTCGCTTCGCGAAAACGTGCAGCCGGGACGCTGCTCGTCCCAGCGCACGGCAGGCATTTTTGACCGGTCATGGCGGGCTGCGTTTCCCGGGTCCGCGAACCGCAGGAAAGCGATTGCCAGGGCCAGAACCGAGACCAACCGAAGCGGCGCGCGATGCCAGAACCGGCGCATGGCTCAGATGACGGGCGAGGTTACCGTGAGGGTGACCGCGGAAGCGGTGTTGCTCGAGATCGCACCATCAGCGTCGACACCCACCACAGTGAAGGTATAGGTGTTGTTGGGGGTCACTCCGTTGAGCGCGCTGGTCGTGGGGGTGGTATTGCCGCATGCGGGCATCAGGAACAGTGCGCCGCCGATCACAAAAAGACCTAGCCAGCCCCAAGCTTTCCGCGACCGCTTTCCACCCAGGGCGGCGCCCAGGCCCACCAGCGCCAGCATCGGCACAGGCATCCATAGTGCGTAGAAGCTGCGAGGATGAGCAACCGCCCCGGTGATGGTAGGGCCCTGCGTGCTGATCGTGAGAGTCGAAGTGATGGACGTCCCGATCAAAGGCGGGTTGGGAGGATTGAACGAACACACCGGCGGGAAAGTGACCAGGGGAGTGATCGTAGTGCACGACAAGGTGATGCCTGAAATCGTTTGGCCTCCGACCTGCCGGGTCGGGCTGCTATATCCGTTGATCGGATTCAGGATGATCACTCCCTCGCTCCCGCTGCCGGCAGGGACGCTGGCTGGAATCACCGGACTTTGCACGGAGAGGGTGAACTGAGGCGTAACCGCGAGCACGGTCAGGTTCTGGGGCAGCGTAGTGTGCGTGCCGGAGGATCCAGTGCCCGTGATCGTAATACTGTAACCGACGGTTGTGGTTTCGACGGTGGTGGTGATTGTGGCCGTGGCGCCGGCAGGAACAGTCACGGTCGTCGGACTCACCGCACAGCCGGGAGTCGAGGTCGTGGCCTGAGTCGACGAGACCTGGCAGGTCAGATTAACCGCCCCGCTGAAGCCGTTGATGGCTCCGACGGTGATATTGGAAGACGACGTTCCCCCTGGGGCAACCGCATCCGGCGAGAAGGGGGCTGCCTGCAGAGTGAAGTCGGCCTGAGCTGACGCTGACGACGGCATGCTCAGAAAAGTCGCCAATAGCCACAAAGCCAAGCTGGTGGCGTGCCTGATCCGGATTTTCAACTTGCTTTGCAAGGACTTGGATTGCGAGGATTCGGATCTCAACATGAGCAGGTTCAAGTAGCTTCGATTCATAGGACAGCACAAAGGCTGCCCGGCTCCGCCGCCGGAAGTTCCAGTGCCATCCCCTCGAAAATCAAACGCACGATGCGGGACTCGACGCCCCATTTTATCGCAGACGTTTCACCCCGGGACCGCACCGACAGTTGTTCCCACGGAATCTTCCCATACTACCATCCCGCCGCTGCGAGCCGTCGTCGCCAGGTGGGGACAGCCGCATCGGGTGCGAAGCGCGACCAGCTTTCTGCTCGCAGTCACGCGGACGCCTGATCGGGCCCAAAGCCCGAGGACAGCCGAGGGCGGCTGTCCCCACGTGGGCCTTGAAGAGAGTGCCGGCGCTACTGTGCGCTTGCTAGTTGACGGTAAGGGATAGCGCCGGCGAGCCGGTGGCAACGTTTGAGCCACTGGTCCCGGTAACTGTGATGGTGTAAGTGCCAGTTGGAGTGCCGGTATCGTTACCGCCACCACCGCCGCCGCTGCTGCTACTGCTGCAAGCCGGCATTAGAAGCAGTCCGCTCAGCAGCATTCCAAGCATCAGGAAGCCGAATAATTTTCTGCGGCGTGATCGGGCAGATCCCACTCCTGCGCCCAGGAGCATCATTCCACCGATCGGCAGCAGCATCGCATAAACCAGGCCTGAGGATCCGCGCTTCAACGGGCGCTCGAGCATTGCGCTCGACGCCGTGGTGGCTAAATTGAGCGTTGCGGTTACTGTGCCGTTGGCAGGCGGAGTGACAGGGGTACTCGGTGTAAAAGAACAGGTCGGCGCCTTAGGGACCACAGGCGCGACCGAGCAGGCGAGAGTGACAGCCGAGCTGAACCCTTCCATGGAGCTCACGGTGATGGTGGCCGTCGCCGATACTCCGGGGATTCCCGAAGTTGGTGACAAGGCGCCATTGGTCACCGTAAAGCCGGACGTTGAATACTTGGCCACGAAGGCGTCGCCATTGCCGCCTGCGCTACCCTGTTCGGCGGCGACAGTCGGGAAGTCCGTCGAGGCAGTGCTGCCGGTAACGTAGACGTTAGCGCCAGCGCTGTCGACGGCGATACCGGCCAGCGACCCTCCGTTGTTAGAAGTAGCGGTGTTTTCGTTAAGCGATCCGCCAAGATAGGTAGAGAAGAGGGCTGAGCCACCTGCGCTAATCTCTGAGACAAACGCATCGTTCCCTCCCTTCTTCGTTGCTTGGGTAGGGTTGAGAGTCGGGAAGTCGGTGGATCCGGTTACTCCTGTCACATATGTATTTTTATTGCCGTCAACTGCGATGGCCAGACCTGCGTCGTCACCGCTTCCTCCCAGATAAGTCGAATACACGAACTGCGCTCCGGTCGGGCTCAACTCGCTTACGAATGCGTCCGACGGAAGAACTCCGCCGCCAAAGGCAGGTTGCAAGGGAGACTGCAGCGGGAATTTGGTGGACGAAGTAACCCCGGTTACATACGCGTCGTCCGCACTGTCGAGAGCAATTCCCGAGCCTTCATCACGCTCTTCGCCGCCGAGGAATGTGGAATATACAAAGCCACTTCCGTCGGCCTTGATGACCGAAACGAAGGCATCGGTCAAACCGCCGTTGCATGTGCCGTCGGTGCCACACTTGGATTGGACCACAGGGCTCGTGCTGTTGGTGTTGGGGAACGTCGGGCTTGCGGTGGCGCCAGTGACATAGGCGTTGTCGGAAGAATCCACTGCCACTGCGGAAGCAAAGTCCACCGCGCTTCCGCCCAGGTATGTGGAATATTTGGGCGAGGTACTCGAGGGGTTCAGCCTGGTTACGAATCCGTCGGAAGTTGAAATGAGGGTGGATTGAACCGCAGGGCTCGTGGTCGGGAAATTCCCCGAGGTGGTTCGACCAACCACAAAAACATCGCCCGAGCCGTCGCTCGCCAGAGCGATCCCGTTCGCCACGTCTGTGCTATTACCACCGAGATACGTGCTGTAGATTGGGGAACCTCCGGAGGAGGAAAGCTCAAAGACAAACGCGTCGAGGCTGCCGCCACCATAACTTTTCTGGAGGGGAGCGGACGTGACCGGGAAGTTCGACGACGAGGTTCCCCCGGCGACGAAGGCGTCACCCGAAGCATCCAGGGCGATGGCATTTCCGCTGTCGTCACCGCTGCCGCCGACGTAAGTGGAGTACTCAAGAGTGGATCCGTCCGCCGAAAGTTTTGTCACGAAGACATCGAAACCGCCGCCATAACTGCCCCCATTCACCCCGGGAAAGTTTGTCGACTTCGTCTCGCCGGTTACGTAGGCGTTGCCGCTGCCATCCACGGCGATGGCGTTTCCGTCGTCTTCCCCTGTCCCTCCCAAATATGTCGCGTAGGTTACCGATGGATCAATGACCAACTCGCGGCTGCGATCATAGTTGCCCAGTTCGAAGCTCACCTGATTTTTGCCGCGCAGGACAAAACGCGCATCGACGGGCTGGCGCACTCCATCTCTTTGCTGGTAAGCCACCGGCTGGTGCAGCTGGACGTCTCCCGCGGAGGAAGCGAGTATCAGATTTCCCGAAGGGTCGGTCACGATGCGCAGGGCGCCCGAGATGTCGAAGCGGATTGGGTCGGGACTGGCGCCAGGAGCAACGATGAAATCAAACTCCAGCTGGTTCTGCGCGCCGTAAAAGGCCATCTCCACCCCCGGATAAGCCTCGCGGTAGCAGATGCGCGCATACTGCGGTACGTTGGCATGCCACTGGCGGCGATCCGCTCCAATGAAGTAATTGCTGTGGCCGGGAAGTTGGTGGCCGGCGATCATTTGCGATTGTGGATTCCCGCCGTCGAGGCGCAGGTGAATCGCAGCGGTGCGATCTCTGGCAGTTGCCCGCTCGGCGCCGGGCCGCGTGGTTCGAGCCATCCCGTGGTTCTGAGCCACCCGCGTGTCCACTGCCGGCGATGAAGAATGCACGGCCAAGACGGTGTCGTTGGCGGTGAGGAATACTGTGTAACCCCTGCCCCGCGCCACATACTTGACCTGAGGATCGGTTTGGCCCTGGTTCGCTTCAAAAGCCAGCGGAAGAGCTGCCAGGCTTGCGCGGACCCGGCCGCCGTCTTGGGCTTTGGGCGCTGTGGCAACCTGGCTGGCGGTCTTCTTTCCGCTATTCCGGCGCAAACCTCCGGCAAGTGCGACTCCGAGGGCAGCGAACACGGCTACCGCGACGATCCAGCTCGCAGGCAAGAACATTCTTGGGACAGATGGCTTAAACACGACGATCCTCCTGGAATGAAAAACACCGCTTTGTAAGAATGGTTTTGACCTGAGGGGCGAACCAATCCTGGGAGCACGCCCTTGTACCCTCAGTCTCGAAAGCTGCAAATTGGTGAAGCTTAGGCGGAGTATGGATTGGTCAACCGGCCTTGTCAACGTACGGTAGATAGCAATTCAGGTACCACCAACCCTTCTCGGCCGGACGCCCCGCAGACGGGTGGTAGCGAGTCCCGCCGGGGGTCCAGAGTGATAAAAAAGGAAGGTGCGGCCAGATTCTGAAGGCCAGCCCGTTTCTAAGGAACGGTGACAATCACGCCGGTACAGGGTTTGGAGCTGCGTCTGCGGTAGATGTGCACCGCAGCGGAATCGAACTAGATCGCGTCCTCAGGCCCGAGAACAAATCCCTCCGCGTCAATTCTTAGGTGACGGAGCCCTTTCGAACATGGAGAAATTCCACCCCAAGGTGCTGATGAGGCTTGAGTTTCTCGACCGGCACCTCTTCAAAATCTGCCAGTAACGCACTCAACTTTCGCTCCGTGGCCCGGCCGGCCACACAGCATGTGCAGTATTGCTTTAGTACCTCGACTATCCTGTCGGCAGGCGCACCTGCTCGGCCCGCCGCACCACCTCGATGGCCCCGGATTTGCGTTCGTCCGAAAAGAAGGAATCGAGCCCTACCCCCGAAGATCGTGGCGATGCGCAATCGGGTGGGCAGAGTGGGAAACAACTTTCCCCTTTCCAGCTGCGACAGCAGGGCCGCGGAAAGCCCGTATCCTCGCCCAACTCCACCGAGTCCCATGCCCTTGCGCAGGCGGATGGAGCGCAGCTTTTCGCCGATCGCGTCGGAGGCCCTGGGAAATGGCGTCGGCCAAGCCAGTGGTTAGTTCTCGATACTAGAATGGTTCGTTAGAGTAAATCTCGCTGTCCAAGAAAAAAAGCCATGCGGGAAGCATGGCTTTCGGATTTTGCGGTTCTTGGATCAAGATTTACTGCGGCTTCTTTTTGCTAAACATTCCCGTGACGTTGCTCACAGGACTCTGCGCGCCCGTAACGCCTTTGCCACCGAGAGCGCCCTTCAACATGCCGGTGGCCATGCCCTTCACGTCCGGAAGGAAATGCGGGTCGGAGGTCGTCCCTGAGACCGTCACCGGAATTCCCATTCCGCCAACGGCGGCGTTTAATTTGAACGCCAGTTGGTTGGACGGACTCACGGTGCCAGCCCCGGTGACCACGCCTATGGAAGGAACATTGAGATTGATATTCTCGGCGCGGGTGCCATCGGGAGCCACGCGAACGTTGGAGCTGAAATTCTGAATCGCCGTGTCGTTGCCCGTGTTCTTGCCCGACAGCGACGGAATGCCGGAGAGTTTCGACCCCAGGCTGAAGTTGGCGAGCGTAGAATTTTGCATTTTGACGGTCCCGGTCGTCACCAGCTTATCGACCGGACCAACAATCGTCATGTCCGTATTCAGATCCCCGCCCTTCAGTTGCGATTTCGGGGGCAGCACTACCCCCAGCGCCGGAAGCATGGCCTCCAGATCGTCAACCGGCATGCCCTGCCCGTCCAGTTTCAAATTTACCGACGTCACCTCGCCGTGAGAATCATAGGTGCCGGTCACGTGCGCGATGGCTTTGCCCAGCAAAATGTCGCATTGCGGGATGCTGCCGGTTTCTTTCGCCAGATCATGCACCACCGTGTAGTTCACCTGCACCGGTTTGCCCGCGGGCGATCCCTTCTGCACGACTTGCAGATTCGTGGCTTTCAGAGTTCCGCTGGTCTTGGCTTCCTTTCCGTCGGAAGCAACCGTTCCGTCGAAATCCGCGATCCCGGAAATCCCCGAAGCGGGATCGATAAATCCCGACGCGGCCAGGTTCATCTTTTCGACGGTAACCTTGGCGTTGAGCGGAGTGCGGGCAGCGTTATTGGGGTCGATGGGGCCGGCGTTGCCTTCGAGTTTCAGACTTCCGCCAGCCGGCGGTTGTGCCGACATCTCGAAGGGGAACGAAGAAGTGAACGAGAAGTCGGTTACTTTGATAGTAACTTTGTCGTACGAGCGAGGCTTCTGCGACGATCCCGCCCGCGACAGGGTGAGGCGCCCGTCGTTGACGATCAGCTTGGCGACCGACAAATTGGGATTGCTCGAGGCAGCCGGAGCAGCGGGTTGCGGACTCGGGTTATTGGGAGCAGCTGAACTCGCGGGCGGCGCCGCGGACGCATTACTTCCACCCAGACTGGAGAAGTTCCACTTCTCCCCATCCGCCGACTTCACCAGGCTGATCTCCGGCTGGTTCAGGGTCAGATGGGTCACGTGCAGCGTCTTCGTGAAAATCAGCGGGATCAGTTCTACGCCCACCTTGAGAGACTTCGCCTGCACAAACGGAGACTTGCTGAAGGCGGGATCGTCCGCAATGGAAATGTCGTCCGCCGCTACGCTGCCGGTAAATAGCGAGAGCGAAAGATTTCCCACCTTGACCGGTCGTCCCAGCGCGGCGGTAAGGTCCGACTCAATCTTGGGGCGAAAAGAGTTGGCGTCGATGAAGAAGGGAATTGCGATCACGATGACAATGATTACGGCTACGACAATGGCTGCGATCTTCAAATTGCGATTCATGATTCCTACCTCCTGCCGGAACGGCATAGGGTGGTCGTGTTTTCGGTGGGATTTGTAGAAAGAGACCTTCTCACCAAAGTTTCTATAGCCGCCGAGCGAATCACTGCGGATCCTGCAGCAATTCGGGGGACGGGACCGTCTCCATCTGCTTTTCCCCTGGGCCGCGATGTTGGTTGTCCATATTCACGGCGGCTTCCAGTTCCTTCTTGGCCTCTTCCTTGCGGCCCATCTGGAGCAGCAGTTGTCCCCGCACGTAGTGAATGTCGGTGCGGGCAGGATCGAGTTTGACTGCGGCACTGATCTCCACTAATGCCGGGGCGTATTTTTCCTGACGCTGATAGATTTTCGCCAGCCCCAGACGTGAATTCACCAGCCGCGGATCGCGGCGCAACGCTTGGCGGTAACTCGTCTCGGCGTCCCTGTCGTCTTGCATCAGCCAATAGACATCTCCCAATTCGTCGTAATCCAGGGCGAGATCGGGCTCGACGGCGGCGTCTTTCAAAAATTCATCGCGCGCTCGCTGCAAATCCTGCTTCTTCAGGTAGGTCAGTCCCAGGTTGAAGTGGACAAAAGGAAGCTTGGGATCAGCCTCGGCCGCTGCCTGAAATTCCGCCAGAGCCGCATCGTACTGCTTGAGGTTCAGGTGATACTTGCCCACGAACATGCGGTATTCAGGGGAACCATCGCTGAGTTGGATGAGTTTCTCGGTGGCCCGGTTGTCGAGTTCTTTGCGGTCCGCGCGATGGGCAGCGTTGGAAAGCACGTACAAATAGGGCAGGTGACCCGATTCCTGCGCCCAGAGCGGTTCCAGAGTGGCGGCGGCGTCGGCCCAGCGCTCAGCAAAAAAGTAGCACAGTCCCAAAAGATAGCGTGGCGGCAGCGCGTCGGGTTGATCGCGCACCACCGACTCGAAGGGCGGCGTGGCTTTCAGAAACTCGTTCTGCCGGTAATAGGCGAGGCCGATATTCAGCCGGATGCCCGCGACTTGCGGCATCAAACGCTCGGCCTGCTGCAGGGTTTCGAGAGCCTTGGTCCATTGCTTTCGCCGCATATAGATCACGCCGAGATTGGCGTACGCCGCTCCCGCTTGCGGATCAAGCCGAAGCACCTGGCGGAAAGCGCGCTCCGCTTCGTCCAGGCGGCCGTGCGTGAGGGCGTCTTGTCCGCGTTGAAACAGCTGCGCGGGATCGGAGGGCTTGGCGTCCCCGGCCTCGGAGGGAGACGAGTTCATGGATGCCGCGCCGCTTCCATTTCCCTGCGACGTGGGCGCGGCTTGCGGAGGCGGAATCGCTATCGCCATTCCCGCCAGCAGAAGCAAAACAAAACCCCCGGATGTGATTCGTGTGCTTGACACTGGTATGGGTCTCTGCTGTAGTGTCCGCCAGTGTACGCTCTCAATTCAAGCAGCGACGCGAACACGGAGAGAGCCTGGTCCTGGGGGACGGCCACCCTCGGCTGTCCCCACGTAGTTCGATATGGCGGCGCCTCTGGTTCCGGCGCGAGGATTCGATGGTGACCATTCGGGACGTGGCGAAGGAAAGCGGATTCTCTTCAACCACGGTTTCGATCGTGCTCAACAATGCGCCACTGGCCCGCTACATTCCGGCCGTCACCAAAAAGCGCATTGAGCGCGCGGCGCAGAAGCTCGGGTACCGGCCCAACCAGTTCGCGCGCTCCTTGCGCAGCAAGCGCAGCCATACGGTCGGCGTCATGGTTTTTGACATGACCGATCCGTTCTGTACTCTCATTCTCCGTGGCATTGAAAACACTCTCTACCAGTCCTCCTATCTTCCCATTCTCACCGATGTGCACAACGAACGCAGCCGTTTCGAGCGCTATCTGGAAATGTTGCTCGACCGCCGCATCGAAGCCCTGATTGTCCTGGCCAACTGGCTCTTTCTCGATATCAACTTGCTGGGCGATCTCGAAAAGAGCAGCATTCCAACGGCCATGATCGGCTGCGAACTGAAGACGGAGTCGATCAGTTCGGTGATCGTCGACAACGAGGTCGGCGGCCATATGGCGCTCGAACATCTGCACTCTCTCGGCCACCGTAAAATCGCATTCATCCGCGGCCCCAAAGCGCTGACCGATAGCGCGCCGCGCTGGCGTGGCATCCGCAGCTGTGCCAAGGAGTGCGGGCTGGAGCTCGACTCTCGTCTGATCATGGAGTTGCCGGAGTCGCGCGATCCGGTGTCCAGTTTCGAATCGGGTCATAAGCTCACCGAAGAGTTGATTCGGCAAAAGCGTTCCTTCACGGCGCTGCTGGCCTTCGACGACCTGAGCGCCTTTGGCGCAATCCGCGCTTTGAACAAGGCGGGCGTGCGAGTGCCCGAACAATGCTCGGTGATCGGCTTCGATGACATCGCCACCTCGGCACTGTACACACCCTCGCTCACCACCGTCCGCCAACCTATGGAAGCGATGGGAGCGTCCGCGGTGGGAATTGTGGTGGATGGAATCAACGCGGTGCTGGAAAAACGTGAAATCGCCGCGACTCATCGCAAAGTGGCTCCGGAATTGGTGGCACGCGAGTCGACGCGGAGCCTGGCATGAGAATGCGCCGTCAGGAGCAGGTCCATTGCATTGCATCGGCAGCACCGACGACTTTGTAGAAACGATACCGGGCTGTCAGAAAACTCGCTTTTTTCTTGACAGACGCGGTGCAATAAAAGCACTATTCATACGTTTTAATAGCCCGTCTCGGGTCTCAATCCAACCGGGTAGAAGTGTCCGTCAAAAATGAAGCCCCGAGCCCCACAGGCTCGGAAGTACGGCTGGCCGACTGAACTCGCGCGGGCCCTCGCCCACGCCAATGGGGGGAGATCGTGACCATGAAATCGGATCGAATGCTATGGCAGGTCGTGCTGTTGGTGGTAACGTTCTGCGGAGCCGCGTGGGCTCAAACCGGGTCGATTACAGGCACCGTCAAGGACGCTTCCGGGGCCGCAATTTCCGGCGCCGCCGTGGTGATCACCAGTCCCGAACGCGGCATTAACCGGCAGATGGCTACGAACTCCACCGGCGAATATAACGAGTCCGCGTTACCAGAGGGCAACTACGACGTCATTGTCAGCGCCGCCGGCTTCAAGAAATACCAAGCCAAGGGTGTAAAGCTAGACGTGGCAGAGAAGGCCCGCGTCGACGTTACCCTGGAAGTTGGCGCCATCACGACCGAGGTCATCGTGCAGGGCGAAAACGTTGCGCAGGTCGAAACTCAGTCCTCCGAACTCGCCGGCACGGTGACGGGAAAAGAAATTACCCAACTCGAACTCAACGGTCGAAACTTTACGACGCTGGTTACGCTGGTTCCGGGCGTCAGCAACCAGACCGGAATGGACGAGCCATCGGTTGGCATCAACGGAAGCGTTGCCTTCAGCATGAACGGCGGTCGCACTGAGTACAACAACTGGGAACTCGACGGCGGCGACAACATGGATAATGGCAGTAACGGCACGTTGAATGTTTATCCCAGCATCGACGCGATTTCGGAATTCAAGGTTCTGACGTCGAACTATGGAGCCCAGTATGGCCGCAACGGTTCCGGTACGGTCGAGGTAGAGACCAAGGGCGGGACCAAAGCCTTCCATGGCGACGCCTACGAATTTGTGCGGAATGATGTGTTCAACGCACAAAACTACTTCAATAGCGTAGATGCAGGCGGCACCGGTGTTACTCCTCCCTACAAGAAGAACGATTTCGGCTATACCATCGGTGGGCCGGTGTTCATCCCGGGAGTCTACAACCAGAAGAAGGAGAAAACCTTCTTTTTCTGGTCACAAGAGTGGCGGCGCGATCGGCTTCCTGCGTCCTTCAATACGCCGGTGCCGTACAGCGCGGAGCGGACAGGCAATTTCTCCGATTTGTGCCCGGCAACGTCATCCACAACAACCTTCCAGCGCGGCGACGCAACCCAGCCCAACTATTTTCCCGACTGCCCGGGCGCAACGCTGCTCGATCCGGTCAATCAGATTTGGACCACCTTTCCGGGGAATCAACTCACGCCTACTGCGACCGGAGCGGCCCTGCTACCCCTGATCCCGTTGCCCACCCTCGATACTCCGGGCGCGTCCATCTACAATACCAACGTATCGCTGCCCACGAATTGGCGCGAAGAACTCGTCCGAGTCGACCAGAACATTACGGATCATGAGCGCGCGACGTTCCGCTATATCCACGATTCCTGGACAACTCTCGAGCCTGGCCCGATTTGGGATACGACCAACTTTCCCACCAGCCAGACGTTCTTTAACGGACCGGGAGTGAGCATGGTGGCGCGTCTGACCAGCACCATTTCGCCTACCCTGCTCAACGAATTCGTCGCCAGCTACACCACCGATCACATCTCATTTAAGTCAGAGGGCTACTGGCAGCTTTCTCAAGCGCCGGGCTTCAGTATGGGTTACCTTTACAATAATGGTGCCGGCGGCAAACTGCCGGAGATCAATGTTGGCGGCTCGGTTGGGCCGGCTTATGGAGGCGGCTTCGGCCAGGACCCGGAAGGCATTTGGCCCGAGGGGGCGTACAACTCCAATCCCACCTACACCTACCGCGACAACATCACCAAGATCGTCGGACGGCACAACTTGACGTTTGGTGCTTACTTTGTCGCCGCTCAGAAGAACGAGCTCAGCAGCGTGCAGCTGAACGGTTCGCTCACCTTCGACAGAGCTTCGGCCGGTGTTACTGTTCCCAGCACTGGGCTGCCGCTGGGTACGGGCAACGCCTTCGCTGACATGCTACTGGGGAACATTTCAAGCTTTACGCAAGGCAGCAACCAGCTGAAATTCTACAATCGGTATAAGATCGTCGAACCTTATTTCCAGGATGACTGGCGTGCGACTAGCCGTCTTACCGTCAACCTTGGATTACGTCTTAGCCTGTTCGGGACCTATCGCGACCGTTATCACCATGCTTACAACTGGGATGCCGCGGTCTACAACCCAGCCAATGCCACCGTGATCTGCGGGTCCAGTGGCTTGGGCCCGGATGGCGCCACTCCCTGCACCCCCGGAGCGCTAGCCACGGACGCCTCGAACCAGGTAATTGGCAACACCCTGAACGGTCTGGTGCAGTGCGGTGGTTCGGGCGGCACCTATAGCTTTGGCGGAGGCACCGCGATCGTCGGAGCCAACTCCAACCCCGGTTGTTTGAAGGGACATCTGTTCAATCCAGCACCGCGCATCGGCTTTGCCTATGATGTCTTCGGCGACGGCAAGACCGCCCTCCGCGGCGGCTATGGCATCTTCTATGAACATGCCAACGGAAACGAAGCCGATACCGAAGGAATGGAAGGACAAACTTCGCCGTTGTTGCAGAGCGGGACCCAGAACAACATACCGGGTTACAACAATATTGGAGCCTCGACTGGAACTGCCGCTCCGACCTTCCCCTTGAGCTTCCTGTCGATTCCAAACGCAGCCATCTGGCCGTACATGCAGCAGTGGCATGTCGACATTCAGCGAGAACTGTCAGGCCATAGCGTAGTCACCGTTTCCTATGTGGGCAGCAAGGGGACGCATCTCGGCCTGCAGCGTGACTTGAACCAGCTCTATCCGGTGGCCCCCGCTCTGAACCCGTACAAGACGAGCCAACCGATCACGTCGGCCGACTGCAACGGAGTTGCACTCGACCCGGTGACTTCTGTCGCGACGGCATCTCCGGCAGGAGGAGGCACAACCTACACCGCTACCCAGGTTGGCGGTTGGGCCAATAACCTGGCGGTTGCCTGCGGAAACAGCGCTGATCCGTATCGGCCCTTTTATGGCCTTCACACCATCACGCGAATAGAAAACCAGGCGAATTCCAACTACAACGCTTTCCAGGTTTCAGCTCGCAAGAGTGTAGGATCCTTGAACCTGACTGCGGCGTACACCTACAGCCACTCCATCGACAACTCGTCGGATCGTTACGATAGCACGTTCGTCAACTCCTACAACCCCAACTTGACCCGCGCCAGTTCCAACTTTGACGAGCGCCACATGCTCAATGTCGGTTGGGTCTATGACCTGCCGTTCTTCAAGCAGTCGGGCCTTAGGCACTCCTTGCTTGGCGGGTGGGAGTGGTCCGGTATCGAGTCTTTCGCGACGGGGTTCCCCCTTACTGTGTCCAATGGCACGACGTATGGTGATAATGCTGGCGTCGGTAATGGTGTCGGCACTGGTTCATTCCCGGATCTGGCTGGCAATCCAAGCTCAGGGATTCCGCCGGCCAGTGAGGTCTCATCAGCGAGCTATGCCAAGTTTGCCATCAACCCCGGCGCCTTTGTTTTGCCCACTGGACTCACGTTTGGAGACGCCGGTCGAAACGATGTCCGCAATCCTTCGCGCCTCAACTTCGACATGGGAATTTTCAAGCACTTCGCTATTCGGGAAAGCACGGCGATTGAGTTCCGGGCGGAAGCCTTCAACCTGTTCAACCACACGCAGTTTTCATTCGCACCCATCGAGGGGACGGCTGGCGGCATCACCGCTGGCATGACCTGCACAGGGGGAGCTAACAATTCGGCCGGCGATCCGAGTTGCATTGGGCCAGGAAATGCTACCTTTGGCGAAATCAACAACGCGCACCTGGCGCGCATCCTGCAGTTCAGTTTGAAGTTCCTTTTCTAACTCGCGCAACAGAAATAAGAACCCGGCCTCGCGAGAGGCCGGGTTTTTTATTGTGTGCCGAGCATGTTCGACAGCTAGGAGGTGCAAATCCTCTACCCAACCTGATGGAGGTGAAGGGTTAGCGAAGCGCAAGGGTGAAATAACACTCGCCGCGAGGCGGGGCCTGAAAGAAGCTACTTTGCCCAGCTCGGGCTTCCACCCATGGTCGTGCGGTCTTAGCTTAATCCGCCGAACCGCCGTATGCAGACCCGCATGTACGGTGGTGTGGCAGGGGAGGCGGGGCGACCCGTCCCCCTATGCCGATTTCCCAGTTGATGTGGCGACGACCGCCTCGGCCGTCACGCGCGGGCGAAGCCAGCGGCAAGGCGATGAAGTCAAAACCGAAAACCGAAACGCTAAACGCTAAACGCTAAAAGCTAAACGCTCGATCCCACCGTCTGCCGCGTCCGCACCGCCTCCAGCGCCCGCTCCAAATCTTCAATCAGGTCATCCACACTTTCAATTCCCACCGAAAGGCGCACCATCTGCTCCGTCACCCCCATTTTCTCCCGCTGCTCAGCCGAGATCATAGCGTGGGACGTGATTACCGGAATCGACACCAGCGATTCCACTCCGCCCAGGCTCGTCGCCAGCGTGAACAGGCGCATCGCCTCGCTCACGCGGCGCGCGTCCTCGCCCGTGCCCGCAACCTCAAACGTCACCATGCCGCCGCCACCGCTCATCTGTTCGCGCGCAATTGCATATTGCGGATGGCTCTTCAGAAACGGATAATGCACGCGCCGCACTTTCGCGTGCTGCTCCAGGAATTCGGCCACGCGCAGCGCATTTTCGTTCTGCCGCGCCACCCGCACCGCCAGCGTCTTCAGCCCGCGAATCAACATCCACGCCGCGTGCGGGTCCATACAATTGCCCAGGGTCGTTCGAGTCTCCCAAATCTGGTCCATCGATGCCTGGCTCCCCGCCACCACGCCACAAGTCAAATCCGCATGCCCGCTCAAATATTTCGTGCCCGAATGCATCACCAGGTCGATACCATATTCTGCCGGATGCTGGTTGATGGGCGTGCCGAAGGTGCTGTCGATCATGCTGGTCAGCTTGTGTTGCCGCGCCAGCGCCACCGCTTTCTTCAGATCGACGATGCGCAATGCCGGGTTGGTCGGCGACTCCAGATACAGCAGCCGCGTATTGGGCCGAATCGCCCGCGCGTGCTGTTCATAGTCGTTGGTATCGACGAACGTCGTTTCAATGCCCAGTCGCGGCAGCCATTGCGAGAAGAACTTCGTCACCCCACCGTAGATATCGCGTTGCGCGACAATGTGATCCCCGGACTTCAGCAAAGCCAGGATCGTGGTGGTGATCGCTCCCATGCCGGAAGCGAAGGTGCGCGCCGCTTCTACGCCCTCAAGCGCAGCCACCGCCTGTTCGGCCACCGTGTTCGTCGGATTCCCCCAGCGCGTGTAGTAGCGGTCAGTGGTGGTTACACGCTGCTGTTCGTCGTTGTCGGTGACTTCGAAGGTTGACGTCTGATAGATCGGCGTACCGACTGGACCGTTTTTCTTTTCCAGGTCGGCCGCACCGCGGACGGCGGCGGTTTCAGCACGAGGGTGCCGTTTCATGGGTACCTCACGTTCTCCAGAATAATTGTGACGCTTCGAGTCGGGCAAGCGAAAGCGCCGAGCGCACCATTTATAATGCCGAATTCGCCGGATTCGTAGAGACGTAGATTGTTACGCCTCTGTCGACGGCAGATCGAATGATGGAAGAAAGACGTTGCCAGCAACGTCTCTAATTATGGACTTGGGTCTAAAGAATCGCGTCGCTCTAGTTGCCGCATCCAGTCAGGGACTTGGTCTCGCCACTGCGGAAGCCTTCGCCTCCGAGGGTTGCCGCATCGCGATGTGCGCGCGCAACCGGCAGACGCTTGCGGCCGCGGCGGAGAAAATCAGAAAACATCACAGTGTGGAAGTCTTCGCAGAAGCCTTTAACGTTGCCGACTCTGTGGCGGTCAGCCGATTCGTCGCGGCAGTCGCGACAAAATTCGGCAGCGTCGACATCTGCGTCACTAACGCGGGTGGTCCGCCTGCAAAGGGATTTCTCGCCACCACGCTCGACGACTGGCAGCGCGCACTGGAACTGAACTTTCTGAGCACGGTTTATTTCGCTCGCGAAGTGATTCCATACATGCAGCGCAAGCACTGGGGCCGAATCATTACCATCACCTCGATCACCACCAAGCAACCAGTGGCCGATCTGGTTCTTTCGAACGCAGTCCGTGCGGCAGTGGTGGGATTAGTAAAGAGCCTGGCCAACGAGTTTGGCAAAGACGGAATTCTGGTGAACAACGTCGGCCCCGGTTTTACCGCCACCGACCGCCTCAAAGAATTAGCCAAGTCGCGCTCTTCGGCGTCGGGAAAAAGCGAGCAGGAAATTCTCGACGCGTGGGCTGCCGACGCTCCGCTCAAGCGTCTGGGAGAGCCTCGCGAACTAGCCGACACCGTCGTTTGGCTCGCGTCTGACCGTGCGTCCTACGTCACGGGCCAGACCGTGCTGGTCGACGGGGGCATGTATAAAGGATTGTGAAGTTCTGCCGAACGCGCGGCTTTGGACTCGGAGACACATTGCAGCGCTGCCATCACGACCGGCCATGAGAATCTGCATGCCATTCGCCATTCGCGGGCTGCTTCTATTTGCCGCTGCGGTCGGCCGCCCGGTCTTCTCCGCGGCCCAGGCTCAGCCCTTCCCCGGCACCGACCTGCAGAAAATCTACCAGCGCCTGCTGCCGCAGATCGAAAAAATCCCTGCCTTCGACCACCACGCGCACCCCGGCTTCGCCGACGACCCTGATGTCGACGCCATGGCCGCTCCGCCCAATGCCAGCGAAGCTCTGCGCACGCGCGACGATAATCCCGAACTCGTTGCCGCTGCCAAAGCGCTGTTCGGCTATCCTTACCCGGATTTTTCGCCCGAGCACGCGAAATGGTTGATCGACAAAAAGGCGGAACTCAAGAAGCAACTCGCCGGCACCGCCTACTTCAACTCGATTCTCGACAAGCTCAACACCGAGAGTTCCGTGGCCAACCGCGCCCTGATGCCCGATTACCTCGATCCCCAGCGTTTTCCCTGGGTCTTTTTCGCCGATTCGTTCTTGTGGCCGTTCAACAATGAGCACGAGTCCGCGCGCAATCCCGATGAAGGTGTCTTCATTCCTCTGCAGGAAAAAATGTTGCACCGCTGGATGCGGCAGGAAAATGTTTCACAACTCCCCGCCAGCTTTGGAGACTATCTGACATTCGTCTCCCGTGTACTCGAAGACAATTCCAAACGAGGCGGGATCGCCATGAAGTTCGAGGTCGCCTATTTCCGCCCGACGACCTTCAGCGATCCCACGCGCGCCCAAGCCGAGGACATCTATCAGCACTACATCGCCGGAGCAATGCCCGAGGAAAAGGACTATCGCAGGTTTCAGGATTATCTCTTCCGCTATCTCGTTCAGGAAGGTGGCCGCCTGCACCTGCCGGTGCACATTCACACCGCCGTCGGCATCGGAGACTATTTCAACCTGTCCCAAAGCAACATCATGAATCTGGAAAGCGTGTTGCGCGATCCGCGCTACGCCTCCACTACGTTCGTCATGATTCATGGCGGCTATCCTCTGGAGCGCGAGGCCGTCTGGCTGGCTGCCATGAAGAATGTCTACCTTGATTCTTCCTTTGGCGAACTCGCGCAGTATCCTTCCGCCTTCAAACAGACGCTCAAGATGTGGCTGGAGACTTTTCCCGACAAGATCACTTTCGGCACCGACTGTTTCCCTTACAATCAGGTGCTGGGGGCGGAAGAGAGTTACTGGCTGGGGGTGCAGTCGTCGCGCACCGCACTGGCCGCGGCTCTGGCGGAGATGGTTTCGGAAAACGAAATCAGCGAAAGCCGGGCGCTCGAATTAGCTCACGCCTACCTGCACGACACAGCAGTGAAGCTCTACAACGGACGAGTACACTAGACAGGCCGCGAGGCGGCGAAACAATACGGTCCACCTGGTAAACCGCCGGACGGACGATCAGATGGACCAAACTCCAAATGGGGGCAAAAGAAAGCAACCGGCAGGGAATCAGGAATGGCAAAAAAAAAGAAGACGCAGACGAACCCGAAGACCTCCGCTCGCAAAAAGGCAAACACCGCATCCTCCCACTCCCGCGCGAAACGCGCGGTGATCAAACACGCCGCCGTCACCGCTGCGCTGCAATACATTCCCTGGCATACCATCCCGCTCGAAGAACTCAATCCGCTGCTGCAGCGGCAATTCGTCGTCGGGCAGGAAATTATGGTGGCGCGCGTGCTGCTGAAAAAAGGCTGCATCGTGCCGGAGCACAGCCATCACAACGAGCAATTGACTTACATCCTCGATGGCGCGCTCAAGTTCTGGATTGACGGCAAACAGATCGTGGTGCACTCCGGCGAAGTCCTCTGTATCCCGGCGCACATGCCACATAAAGCCGAGGCGCTCGAAGACACCGTCGACCTCGATGTTTTCAGTCCGCCTCGGGCCGATTGGATCAACAAGACCGATCAGTATCTGCGGGAGAAATAAATCTGGCCCATGTCTTCTCCCTCTAGTTCTGCGCCGGGCGTCCCGCAAGCGACGTTTCGCTTCCGCTGCATCGGGTGCGGCGATCTGCGCGAAAGCGCCAGTCAGAATTTCCGCTGCCCGCAATGTAAAGACCTGCTCGAGATCATCTATCCGCAAGGGAAAGAGTCGAGCTTCGACCCCACAAAATTGAAATCCACATGGCGCAACCGACGGCTCTCGTCAACTCCCATCGATCAGAGCGGCGTCTGGCGCTTTCGCGATCTTCTGCCCGCGCTTGCCAGCGAAGGCCAGGCGATTACCCTGCGCGAGGGCAACACTCCCCTGTACGAACTTCCACAGTGCGCGCGCATCACCGGAGTCCCTCGCCTGCTGGGCAAACATCAGGGATTGAATCCCACCGGCTCGTTCAAGGATGCTGGCATGACGGTGGCCGCAACCTTCGCGCGGCTGGCCGGATTTCGCTGGGTTGCTTGCGCTTCGACCGGCAACACCTCTGCCTCCATGGCCGCCTACGCTGCTCGCGGAGGCCTACGCAGCCTGGTGCTCGTGCCCGACGGCAAGATTTCCTGGAGCAAACTTTCCCAGGCGCTCGACTACGGCGCCGTCACCTGCCAGTTGCGTACGGATTTCGACGGCTGTTTGCGGCTGCTGCAGGAACTCGTTCTGCGGGCGCCGGTCTATCAATTGAATTCGATTAACCCGTTCCGCCTCGAAGGCCAGAAGACTCTGGCGCTCGAACTGCTCGAACAACTGGACTGGCAGCCCCCCGACCACATCATCGTCCCGGGCGGGAACCTGGGAAACAGTTCCGCCATCGGCAAAGCGCTGGTCGAAATGCGCGATCTGGGCTTGATTTCGCGATTGCCTAAGTTGTCGATCATTCAGGCTGAAGGCGCGAATGCCCTGGTGCGCACACTTCGCGAGGCCGCCGGCAAATGCCTGATCAGCGTGCAGGCCGAGACTCGCGCCACGGCGGTTCGCATCGGGAATCCGGCTTCGTGGAAGAAAGCGGTTCACGTTCTCGAAGCCACGGGCGGAGCCTGCGAACAAGTTTCCGAACTTGAGATCGCGCAGGCCAAAGCAGAGATTGGCGCAGAAGGTATTGGATGCGAGCCCGCTTCCGCGGTTACTCTGGCCGGGTTGAAGAAGTTGGTGAAGCTGGGTTTGGTGAAACGGGAAGAAAGCGTGGTGCTGATCTTGACTGGAAACCTGCTAAAAGATCCGGACTTTACCATGGAATTCCATCGCGGCGACTTATTCAAAGGCACTCCCGACGAAACGGCAAGCGCTGGATTGAACCCGTTGCGCCGTCCGCCCAGGGTGCTGGATGCCACCCTGGACGCGGTGATACGCACGCTGGAGCAATCCGAGAAGTCCTGATCCGCGGTTCCTGGCGCCGCTCGCAGGGCGGTCGTCGGGGCGGCTTCCCGCCGCCACGACGCTAGCGAGACGCCCGCGACGGCCGGAAAGACCCCGGCGCTACGATTTTAAAATTGTAAATGCGCTGCAAAACTCCAAACCCGAAACGCTCTCGGCTTCGCTTGTCGCTCCCGGCCACGTCCGCCAATCTCGGACCTGCCTTCGACGCGGCGGCCGTCGCGATGGACTTCTACATCAAGATTGACGCTCGTCCTGCCGAAGAATTTGCCATCACCGCAAGCGGACGCGACTCCGAAATTTGTGGAAAAGTGGAAAACCACCTCATTCTGAATACCTACCGCGAGGTGCTGCAAGCCGCAGGACGACCGCTTGCCCCACTGTCGCTCAAAATCGCGAATGAGATCCCGATCGGCAAAGGTTGTGGTTCCTCCGCGGCCGCGCGGTTGGCGGGCATTGCCATGGCCGTTCACTTTGGCGGTCTGCGTTGGACCGATACCCAGATCGTCGGAGAAGCTTCCCGCCGCGAACACCACCCCGACAACGCGTCCGCCTGTTGGTGGGGAGGCCTTACGGTTGCGCGCATGTCTGCGGTTCTCGAAGATGGTCTGACCGAAGATGGTCTGACCGAGGCTGGTCTGACCGAGGCTGCCGCCGCCGTCCAGGTGGTGTGCATTCGCCCCAAAGGGAAGTGGCCGCTGCTGCTGGCCGTTCCCGGCCAGAGCCTCTCCACCGAACAAGCCCGTCGCATTCTTCCCGCCCAGTATTCGCGCGCCGACGCGGTCGCGAACGTACAAAATTCCCTGCTCCTGCTCGCGGCCTTCACGCAAGGACGTCCCGACATTCTTTCCACTGCGCTCGAAGACCGCATCCACCAACCCTACCGCGCAGCTCTCTGCCCCTTGCTGCCCGCTTTGCAGGAATTAACCGGGAAGGATGGCGTCCTGGGCGCGGCGCTGAGCGGAGCCGGCCCTTCGGTGCTGATCTTTCTCGATCCCCGCGCTTCGATGTCAAGAACGCGCCGACTCGTCGCTGCTCACCTCTCGCGCACCCGCCTTGCGGCGGAACTGGTTTCGAGCTCGATTACTTTGCGCGGAGGTCGCTCCTGGTTCGCGAGATCCTGATCCGATCTACAGAGAAAACGGTATTTACGGGCGCCTTTTTCGCCGATAAATTCAAATTCCCCCCTTACAAAACTAAACAGACAAAACCGTGTTTTTACAATTGTCAGAATCAATAAGGATCCCCGGCAACCCTGGGCGTTTACGTTTAAGGCGATGCCAGCCAGGGCGAGCTGCTGGGCGGGGTGTGCTGGACATGAAGCCTAAAACGGGTCACGTTCGAGCAGGGGACAAGCGTCTGGCCGGGAACGAACAGGTCCGCAGAGAAATTCAGAGCTTCCTGCAGGCTCTCCATTCCTATCCCGACCGCTTCGTCAAAGATCCTAGCATCAGCTTCGAAGAGCACCGCAGTGGCTTCGTCCGCGTAGCCAGCGCAGCGACCCGAAGCCGTTTCTGATTGGTTAACCGCCGTTACGGCTGGCCGGGGGCACAATCCCGTTCATCCGCAGATACTCCACCATCTGCCCATAGTGGTCAAAGCCGTGCGACGATACGCTCGTTGCCAGCCCCAGCCGCGTAACCGATCCTTCTCCGAACGGACTTTTCACCGTTTGCACCAAATTCTTCTCTTGGATGGTCGCGATCGCCTTGTGAACGTATTCGAACGATTCCTTTAAATATTTGAGAATGTCAGCCTTACTCGTCATGGACGCCGGCCCTGATTCGTCGCCAATGTCGACCGGCGGCTTCTGTTCCAGAAGCGCAGCCCCAAGTTCGTAGTTCACCGCCGCCACGTGCTTGATCTGCTGGGCGAAGGTGCGCACGCCCGTAAACTCGCCGTTGTTGGGAGCGAATCCGAACTTATCCTCCGGCATAGCCGCGGCCGCGGGAACGAACTCGTGCTCGAGATTGAGTACCGTTCGGTCCAATACCTCACTCACCGAACGATGCTCCTGGTTCGGCTTGGCCGCCTGCGCCGTCGCCGCAATCGTCAACGCAAGCACACCGCATGCCATCAGACCAATTCTCTTGCTCTTGCTCTTACGCATGATTCCCCCTGGCTCCTTCCTTGCCTGAAAACCGACTGCGCCATCTTACTGCATCCAGGGAAATCGGAACCCTGATCCGCGATTCCTATCTCCTCCTACTGCTCCCCGGTACCTCTGGGTTAAAGCCTTGCCTTTAGCCCTTCCGCGAATGGCCACTGGCCATCCTTCCAAGCCCGAATCATATAAATGATCACGCCCGTCAGCAGAATAACCGCCGCATATCGCACTTCCTTCTGCCAGTTCACGCGATTAAACAGGATGAATAGAAATCCCGCGCTCGCCAACAGAGCCGGCAACGGGTAGAGCCACATGTGAAACGGCCGCGGCAACTCCGGTCGGCGGATGCGCAACACGATCGACCCGATTGCCTGCACCAGGAATTGCAGGATAAGGCGAATGACCACCAGGGCCGCGATCGCATCCTTCAACCGCAGAAAGCAGAACGCCGCCGAGACCACCCCCAGCGCCAACAGCGAAATATAAGGAAACCGGTACACCGGATGCACTCGGGCAAAGGCGTGAAAGTAATTGCCGTCCTTTGCGGCCGCATACGGTACCCGCGAATACCCTAGCATCAGGGAAAAGACAGATGCAAAGGCCGTCAGGATTACCAGTCCGGTTACCAGCCGAGCCGCCCAGGCGCCATACACTCTCTGCATGAACAACGAGACAACGTACAAACCGTTATTGTTCTGTCCGGCCTGCAACATCTCCCGCCAAGGCACCACCGCCAAAATACACAGATTCATCATTAGATATAGACAGGCCACCAGCAGAATGGAAAGCAGCAGCGCGCGGGGAATATTCTTTCCCGGATCTTTAATTTCGTCGCCCAGGAAGCAGACGTTGTAGTATCCCCAGTAGTCATACGTGGCGACGAGCATCGCTCCACCCAACCCAGTAAAGAATTGGTGGGACAGCGTGAATGCGCCCGGCGGAAAGTCAAACGCCCGTGCGGCATTGAAGTGCGTCAGGCCTGCGAAGATGATCCAGCCAATGGTTCCCATCACCCCAAACCACAGCACTTTTGTAAGTCGCCCAATCGCAGTAATGCGGCGATACAGCAGCAGTACCGTAAAGAAGCAGATCGCGATGGCTATCGATGTGCCTGGAGTTACGATCCAACTGGCCTCGAGCGGGCCGGCCCACGGTATGTGCACGATCGCATCGTGGTGCGCATACACCGTTTCCAGCCCCGGCCAGTAGTAGGCCGTATATCCCGCCAGCCCGATGCAGCCGGTGGCGATGGAGAGGGGCGCAGAAAACGATACCTGCCAGATAAACAGGAACGAAATCAGCCGTCCCCATCTCTGCGGACCATACATCTCGCGCAAGTAGCGATAGGATCCGCCGGACGACGGTAACGCCGCACCCAATTCCGCAGACACCAGCCCATCACAAACGGCAAGCAATGCTCCCAAAACCCATCCCAGCAGGGCTTGCGGGCCGCCCATCGCGCTCAAGACCAGCGGCATGGTGATGAAGGGACCGACGCCGATCATGTCGATCATGTTCAGAGCAGTCGCGCTCCCCAGCCCCATCCCGCGGATCAGGCCCGGAGAACTCGCGTCGGATTGCGAGGAAGATTGCATTCGTAGAGACGTTGCTGGCAACGTCTTCTCACCACGAAGAAGAAAGACGTAGCAGAGCTACGTTCCCTAGAGGGCTAGTGATTGCTTTTCGTGCTCAACAGATTTACATACAGCCGCACCGCTCCCGGCACGCCTGCGGGCAACTGCCGGAAAAACGCATATCCGGTGTAGATGTAGGTCCCCTTGCCATACCGTGCCCGCAGCAACCCGCCCTTTTGCGCATCTTCTCCCGGGTCGTGACAAGAAAGCAGCGGAGTAAAATGCTCATCCCACTTGTCCATGAAATACAGCCCGCGCTCCTGGACCCATCCGTCGAAATCGCCCGCTGCGATCGTGTTCGGATAGTGAAAAACGGAATCCTCCGGCGCCAGAATTTCCACCGGAGCCTCCTCCACCGAGACCCGCGCCCGGCTCAGTTCCGCGGGATAAGGAGTGAATTTGCCAGCGTTGAAATCGCCGACGCCGGCGTTGTACTGGACCACAAGTGTGCCGCCCGCGGAAACGAAATCGAGCAGCTTCGGGTTGTTCGCCGCAACCTCTTTTTGGGTGTCGTAGGCGCGGATTCCAAGCACGATGGTCCCGTATTTGCTCAGATCCTCAGTGGCCAATTTCTCCGCCGGTATTACCGTGACATCCATTCCCACTTGCTTCAGTACTGTCGGAATGTCATCGCCCGCCCCCATGATGTAGCCAACCTTGAGATCCTGGGGCACTTGCACGTCAACAATGCTTACGCGCTGCCGGGCCGGCTGATAGTAATAAAAGCTGCCCAGGTCTTCGCGTGTGACCAGCGTATATCCCTCGGCGTATTTCTCGCCTTCCGATTCCAGCACGGCCCGCACTGTGGTTCGGCTTTGCTGCAAACCGGTAGTGAATACCTTGAACTGCAAGTCGACCTTCTCGCCGCGTTTTTTCAACTCCACTGAAAGTTGCCCCGGCTCCGATCGCCAACCCGCCGGCAACTCCAGTCGCAGCACGCCGCGCACCTCATGCGTGAGATTGCTGGTTACGCCGACCGCAACGGTTGAGGTCGATCCATTGAGGGTCGAAATCACTTGTGTCGCCGGCTCCAGGATCACCGAAAATGCCGGGACCACCGCCAGCGGACGCGCGCTCTGCTTTCCCGCGTCGTCGATGAACGGCGTGACCACCGCGGTAGCAATCCCGTTACGCGTCTTGACTCCGTCCGGTCCGGCCGCCGTGTATTCCACCCGCGCGCGCAACGCCGGAGGGGGGAAGGGAAGGGTCGCATACTTCTCGTTATCGATGCGATTCACCGCCTCGGTATCCGGATTGTCCCGGTGCCAGTAGGGCTGGGTGTAGGCAGCATCTTTAGGCACGCGTAGCCGGAAATTCGCGTGCAGGCCTGCTCCCGGCTGGAGCGTTTCCGGCTTCGTCCTCTCGTTAGCAGTACTCCATCCTGCGGGAACTTGCAGTTTGACGTGATCGATCATCAGCGCCTGTTTCGAGCCGTTGAGGAACGTCACGGCCACCAGAAACTCCTGGCCCGGCGAAACCGTGGTCAGCGCGTCCGATTCCTTTCGTACGGGAAGGTTGCGCTCACCGTCGGAAGACACATCCGTCGTCAGGCTGACGCCGAGCGCCAGATTCAGCGCGGTCTCTGCCTGTTGCTGCTTCTCCGCGATCCGCGTCAGTAAATCGAGCTGCGCGGCCGCGCTCAAGCTGCTTTCCCGTACCGCGCTGCTGACTCGATCCAGGCCCGCCACAACCTTCATTAGAGGGGCCGCTGCAGTCGAACCATCGTTTCCCGTCGCATCCTCCGTCGCTTCCGCAACGCGCTTTGCGATCTCCGTCAACTCCTGTCGCAGACCCGGAATGTTTTCTGCCCCTTCCCGCGCGGCCAGCCCCGGCCAGGTTGTATCGATCCCGTCGAAAAAGCTCTTCTCGTGTCCGTCTTGATCCAACGTGGAAGGCAACACCGAATCCACCAACCGGTAAAATGTAAATCGATCTCCCGCGTCCACGGTCCAGTTGGCGGCGCCTTGCGACATCTGGTGCCGCAAGCCCTGCATCGAGAACTGTATATACGACATGCCTAACTCCAGATTGTGCTCGCCCGTGTTTAACTTCAAAGTCCAATCCGCGTCGGGGCAAGTCATCGCCTGAAATCCGCACACATTTCCGATGTAGAGCTTTTTCGCCTGCCATGGTTTCAACCCTTCGGCCATCTGCTGGGGAAAGCGTTTCGGATCCGCAGCTGCCCGGAACGCCTCCTTCGTCAGAATGCTCGATGCCTGATGATGCCCGTGCCCATCGCGCGGGGTTCCCGAAAAACGCGCGACCAGAACATCCGGACGAAACGTTCGGATCACGCGCACCATGTCCACGAGTGCCGTGTCGTGCCCACCCCACTTCGCAAAAGTCTCTTCTGCACTTTTCGAAAAGCCAAAATCCGCCACGCGGGAAAATCGGTCCTGCACTCCATAGGACTGATCCGATGCCAGTAATTCCTCGGCCCGCAGCACGCCTAAAACGTCCGACAAATTGCTGCCGATCTTATTTTGCCCGCCCTCGCCGCGATTCAGAGTCATCAGCAGTGTGCTCACGCCGCGGCCGCGCGCCTCCAGCGTCAGCATTCCGCCATCCTCGTCATCCGGATGCGCCACCACCTGCATCAGCCGCGCCGTCGTACCGAGCCGCAGCAGTTCCAATCGCAACCCAGCCGCGCCCTCATCTTGCGGAATCTCCGCCGGAACGCCCTGGTACAGCAGTCCCGGCGGCTCCGCATCGAGGCCACCATGAGAAGCGCTAGTAACAGAAGGATGAGCGGCGGACGCACTCGAACTGGCTGGCCCATCCTTGGGCGTACCTTGCCCGAAGGCGGGTGCCTGCGCCGGCGCGATGGGCGCTTGCCCTGTCGCGACTAGAGAAACCAGCACAAGCAAACCAACAAACTGCACCCGCGATAAACTCATGCACCGAAGTATAGAGGGAACACGGCGCCGAGCGGGCCGCAGCAGGCTGACAGGTCCGAAATTGCTCACGTTACAAGGATGGGGCCAAATGCCAGTTTGACGCAAATTGTTTCGAGCGGGCATAGGAAACAAAGCTGAATGTCGCCTCGTCAATCGAGTGTTTAGGTGGGGCAATGCGAGGGCACTGCCAGCGGCGAAAGCCGAGGGTGCCTTGCGCCGCATTTAGGGCATCGCTGAAGCGATGCCCGATATCGAAGCGTGAGTTCTTCAGCGATCGGTTCAACCTCGGAAATCCGGAAGGCCGCCTAAACGTCGCACAAATCCGCGGCTTTCCCCAGCGAAGCCAGCGGATCGCCCGTGGGCAGAAATTCATGCGCCACATAGCCGCGGAAGCCGGCGTCGGCAATCGCCCTCATGACGCCGTCCCACTGAACTTCTTGCGTCCCATCCAGTTCGTGCCGCCCCGGTACGCCGCCGGTGTGGAAATGTGCAATCCACTGCAAGTTTTGCCGGATGGTGGCGATGAGGTCGCCTTCCATGATTTGCATGTGGTAAATGTCGTAAAGAAGCTTCACGTTGGGGGAATTCACTTCCCGCACTACTCCCACTCCCCACGCGGTGCGATCGCACATATAGTCTGGGTGATTGACTTTGCTGTTGAGCAGCTCCAAGCAGATGGTCACTCCCTGATCTTCCGCAATCTTCTTGACGCGATTCAGCCCCGCAATCGTGTTTCGTGCGCCCTCTTCGTCCGACATGCCACCCCGGTTGCCGGAAAATGTGATCACGTTGGGAACGCCGGCTTTCGCCGCGCGCGGAATGTTTGCGCGAAATCCCTGCTCGATGGCTGCGTGATTTTCCACCCGGTTGAGGGCCTTGCCAATCTCTCCCCCGCCCCCATATCCCATGGTGCACACCAGCCCGTAGCGGCGCGGGATTTCATATTGGTCCGGCTGGAGCAAGTCAACGCCTCGCAGACCGATCTTTGCCGCATACTCCGCCAGTTGATCGACCGGAATGTGAGGGTAGCACCACTGGCAGACGGACTGATGAATGCGTCCCTTGCGCGCCGGCGTGGACGTGTCAAAACCTGCGGCGAGGGAGGGAACAGTGACGGCGGCGACACCCGCAACCGAGGACTGAAGCAGTGATCGCCGCGAAAATTTTCGCATATTGTGCGAACGCTCAGGGCTCAACGCGCATCCTTTTGGACTACGATCGCACCGCTGAAGCCGGTGCCCTCCCAAACCTATTCGCGCACGCCTCGAACGCCGTGCCTTTCCCAGAACAGCTGCGAGAGATCTTCCCTCTGAGTATTGAGAACCGAGAACTGAACTGACAACTGACCACCAACCACTATACTACCGCCCCTCCTTCAGCACTGCCTGGCAGTTGGCCGCCGCGGTCAGCACTTCGTCAAAGGCGGTTTCTTTGCGCAAGTCTTTCAGCAACGGATCATCCAGCAACGCCGAGTAGGCGCAATAGTTCTGCTGCACCGCGGCCTTTAATAAGCGCAGCGCCGGCTCACTCTGCCCACAGGCCGCCAGCAGAGAGCCCACGTGATACCAGGCCTCGGCGTCAAGTTCCAGCATTACCGAAGATTCATTCTCGCGCACAATCCTAGCCAGATCCGAGGGACGCTGCGCCGCGGTGCAGGCTTCCATCAACTCCCGGTGATAGATGGGGGTCCTGGCCATATTCTTCGCACTCTGCCGTGCTTCCGCTACATTGCCTTCGGTCAGGTACACATACGGAGTGACCCACGCTGCCCACTCGGAGCCGGCATCCAGATGCACAAAGTCCATCGCCCGATCCGTCTTGCCCATCTCCAGGAACGACCACGCGCAAGAACGGAAAGTGAAATTCCCGGGATCGAGTTGCCGCGCCTCGTTGCACTCCGCGGTGGACTGATCGAGCATTCCCGCGTAGCGCAGCACGTAGCTGAGCGCAAAGTGGGCATCCGCGCTCTGCGGACGCCGCCGCACCAGGTCGGTTGCCGCATCGTAGGCGCGCCCTAATTCGCCTCGTTCGACGCGGTTCGTAATCAGGCTGCTCGCCGCCATCACCCGATTGGGATCGAGCGTCACCGCCCTTTCGTACGCCGAATTCGACCGTTGGAACATGTCTTCGCCGCCGCCGCCGAACAAAGAATCGAAATAATATCTCTGTCCCAACGCTTCCCACGCCGGCGCATAACTCGGATCGATCCCTACTGCCCACTCCAGCATCTTGATCGCTTCCTTGTTGGGAGCCGCATCGTGCGGCACGGCGATGCTGCGCAGATATAAGTCATACGCCTCCTGGTTCTTCGGTCGCGACGCCGCCGACTCCGCGGCGCCAGCCGCGCCTCCCAAAATCGGCAACAGCCCATGCTGCACCTGCGAACTCAGTTGCTGTTGCAAGCCGATCAGGTCTTCGGCCTTCGCCGTGACCGTGGACTGCCACAGCAGCCGCTCGGTGGGCACGTCGATCGCCTCTAGAGTTACCGTCAACTGGGCTCCTTGCTTGATGAAGTGTCCTTGCAGCAAGCGCCCCACGCGCAGTTCCTGCCCCACCTTTTTCGGCTCCAGATCCAACGCCACATATCTTCGCGTGACCGACGAAGGCCGCACCTCGAGCGCGCGCGAGTAGGTCAGAACGCTGGTCAGCTCATCGGCCAGCGCGAAGCGCAAGTAGTCGATGTTGTAATCTCCATTCAGATTTTGCAGAGGCAGCACGGCGATTGCGTTCTTCTGCTCCGCGCTGGCTACTTCCCGATGCTTAAACCACCATGCTCCCACCGACGCCAGTACCGTAACCAGCAACGCCGCCATCGCAATCACCAGATAAGTCTGGAAGCGCGAATTCCTGCTGAAGGTTTTCGACGCCGCCCGCAGCATAGACGAATTACTGCCGACCTTGACCGTTCCCGACTCCGTCTCCCGTTTCAGCTGTGCCAGATCAGAGCGAATCTCCACCGCACTCTGGTAGCGCCGGGTGCGGTCTTTCTCGATCGCCTTGCCAATGATTCCCTGCAATTCGATCGGAATCTTGGGATTTAAGTCGTGGGGCGGCGTCGGTTTCTGATGCAGCACCGCATCCAGGGTCATCAGAGAATTATTCCCCGTGAACGGCTTCTTCCCCGTGGCCATCTCATACAGCACCACGCCAAAGGAAAAAAGGTCGCTGCGAGCATCTACGGTTTCGCTGCGCGCCTGCTCCGGCGACATATAGACCGCCGTGCCTGGAATGATCCCCACTGCCGTCAAAGACTGGTCCTCTTCCGCGCCCGTGTGCACCAGTTTTGCCAGTCCGAAGTCGAGCACCTTCGCCTGCCCGGTTGGGGTCAAAACGATGTTGGCCGGCTTGATGTCGCGATGCACGATTCCCTTGGCGTGGGAGGCCGCCAGCGCGTCTGCCACTTGCACTCCCACCTCGAGGACTTCCTCCAGCTTCATCGGTTGTCCGCCGATATGCTGCTTGAGGCTTTCCCCTTCGAGCTTCTCCATGACGATGAAGGGATGCCCGTTATTGTCTTCAATGCCGTGGATGGTACAGATGTTGGGATGGTTCAGTTGCGATGCCGCCCGCGCCTCGCGGCTAAAACGCTCCAGCGACTTGGGGTCGCCGACCAGGTTCTCGGGAATAAACTTCAGGGCGACATGCCGCCCCAGGCTTAGGTCCTCCGCCTCGTACACTACGCCCATACCACCGCCCCCAAGCTTGCCAAGGATGCGGTAATGGGATACCTGCTGACCAATCATGAAGGCGTGGGACCCTGCTCGGCGGTAATGTTAGGCCCCCGGTCGAGTCCGGTCAACTCCCGATGCCGTGAAAAGCCGTGAAAGAGGCGACGCATTGCGAGAGTGGGAATCTTCGGGATCCCAGTCAGGAATGCCCCTGGTGGGCCGTTCTCACCCTCGTCTCCCAAACTCGCCCTTACCTGTGTCCTTTCCTGAGATGCTCTTCAACTCAATGCAGTTTACGTAATACTATTACGAGGTAAGACGAAACTGCCCGATGCCAAATCGTCGACGAGAGGGATCGATTCATGAACGTCGCTGCTAAGAGTTCTAAGCCCTGGCCAAAGCCTCCGCACGACCTCGAAGAGGCTATCCGTCAACGCGCCCAGGAGATTTACATCCGCAACGGAAGAACTCCTGGCCGCGATATGGACAACTGGGCTCAAGCCGAACAGGAAATCCGGCGCGAATCCGCAGAGCCGGCGACCCGCAAAGCGATCGTGATTCGAGTGGACGGCCGGCAGTATATCGGCGAGTACAACCAGCAAACGTCCGACGGCTACGTGCCGGGCGAATTCAGCCCGGGCGTTTCTGTCCCTGTACGCCTCCGCGGCAACCAGATGCTCATACTGCGCCCCAACGGCAAAGTGCTTGAAACCACGATCGTCAGCGTCGTTTGAGATTCGGTAGTGGGTTCCGTTTGAATTTCGGCTTGCCATCCACAGACAATATTGGGCGAGCATGGCACGGACTCGCTCCTTGGCGTCAGGAGGTGGAATGGAGGCTGAGGCTATCGATTCTGACCGTCTGTTCGTAATCACTGGGGGGCCGGGTTCAGGAAAGAGTACGCTGATCAACGCGCTGGCCGAGCATGGTATTTGCACCATGCCAGAGGCCGGCAGGGCGATCATTCGAGAGCAGGTGGCCATCGGCGGCGAAGCCCTGCCTTGGTCGGATCGGCGCGCTTTCGCCGAACTGATGTTAAGCTGGGAAATACGATCCTATCGCGCGGCGCTGAGCCTCCGCGCTCCGGTGATTTTCGACCGTGCCGTGCCCGATGTGCTCGGCTACTTGCGCTTAAGCGACCTGCCCATCCCTTCCCATATAGAGCGGGCTGCGCAGACATTTCGCTATCATCACCGAGTGTTTATCGCGCCGCCCTGGCCGGAAATCTTCGCGCGGGATGCGGAGCGGAAGCAGTCTTTTCAGGAGGCCCAGCTGACCTACGAAGTGATGACCGACACCTACTCTGCCTTGGGTTACGACCTGCTCCCATTGCCTCTTGACTCAGTCCAGAAACGTGTGCAGTTCGTGGAAGCCGCAGTCGGCTGAGCCGTTGGGCTTGCCGTCCGTGATTCACGAAATGCAAACTGACCCACTCCCTGAGATTCCTGTAACGATTCACATGGGTTCGCTCGTCCAGCACGGCTACTTGATATATTGCAAAGATGCTGAATCTGCTCCTGCAGACGGGAAGGCGGCGGCCGAGGACCCTTACCTCGACGCTCATGCACTTGGGGGCAGTGGGGCTTTTCTTCCTCGCCATTCTCGACAGTTCTCCTCTTCCAACTTTTGGTGGTCTGGATATTCTCACCGCAGTGTTGGCTGCCAGTCACCGCAATCCCTGGTATGAGTATGCCGCGACAGCAACGGCAGGGTCGATCATCGGGGCATACCTTACATTTCGACTTGCTCGCAAAGCCGGAACCGCTTATCTGGACCGCAAATTCAAGAAAGGCACCGTGTCCAAGTTTCTGACGCTGTTCAAGAAGTGGGGCACCGGAACTCTGCTGGCCTCAGCGGCCATTCCCGTTCCTACTCCGACCAGCATGTTTTTCGCGGCAGCCGGTGCTTCCGATTACCCCCTACCCAAGTTCCTGATCGTGGTTACGGTGGGCCGCGCCGCCCGCTACACCGGCATCGCCTTCGTCGCAAGCTATTACGGACGCGGCTTCATCCGCGTGCTCCGCCACCCTACGCAACATTGGGGCTGGCTGCTGATTTCTCTGGTGCTGGTGGTTGGGTTGATTGCAGGTGGGATTCTGATCAGCCGCCAACTGACGCCCGCCCCCGCCGAATCAATGCAGCCCTGAATGGCAAAACGGTGAATTGCAAAACGGCAGATTGCAGGCTGGGGCTCCGCAAACGAGCCCCCGATCGATCTCACTCCTCCAGATACAGGCCTGCCGACGCCCCCACCCACTCCATATTCTTGTTGTGATCCACGCCCATCATGAGCCCCCGCCCCATGCGGATAATCGTCAACACCGGCGTTAGCTCCTCCAACCATATGTACATGACCCGCACCTCCGCCTTGGTCCCACCAAACGGAGTTTCAATCACCGGCTCAAAGTGCATCCGCTCCTGCAAGATGTAATCAGGACGCTTTTCCGCCGGAATCGCGGCAATATCTGCTTTCGTCGGAGCGATCACCACACCCAGTCCCGCAAACGAGTACAGCGGCTTCAGCGCGTAGTTCTCCAGGTCGGCAGGAATCTGCTCCAGCCGATCCAGAAACCAGGTCTTCGGCACCGATCTGTGGTGCAAATATGGAATCGAAAATTTGCTGATCCGAAAATACCAGTTGGGATGTCCCGCCCACTCCACATCGAGATCGTCGCGCCAGTCAAAATTCAGCTTTACCGCTTTGCGTTCCAGTTCATCTACGATCGTCCGGTTATAAATTCGCCGGATCGGGATGCGCTTGCCCCCCCGCTCGTAATACAGGCGCGTGCCTTCTTTCCTGATGTCGACAATATCCACGGTCCGTACGGCTAGCATCTTCTCGGTGAGCAGAAAATCGGGCAGAGTCTTCTGCTGCTGGGGATGGATTTCCATCAAAATCACGTTCTCGGGATCATGCGACCCTACAATGGCGCGTCGTAAAAGTTCGCGATAAGAATCGGTATCCAGTCCACGCAAAAGATATTTGAGCCGCCCGGAAGCCGGGAGCCGAAAGCCGGGAGCCGTTAATCCATAGGCCTCGATGTAAGCCTCCGCCAGTGGCCCCTGATACGCATACAGAGAAGGAAAGGCTTGCAACTCCACCAGCTTCGGCTGCAAGTCTCCCCCGGCATCCCGTACCAACCCAAAATCCACCTGCACAAACAGGGGATGAGGAGCTTCGTTCGGAACCTTGAACGCCGCCGGGACCGCATCGTCGGACTGCGCACGATATCCAGGACTGTCGACCAGTTGTCGAATGAGAGCCTGACCATCCGACGCCATCCGGTCGAGCAGCGATTTAGGAAAAAAACACGGCGTCTCGGAGAGGCGAAACTGGACGTGAGTCCCGCAAGCATCATCCACCCGCCGCAGGAAGGCGCGATATTTATCCGCAGTAAAGTTCTCGTTGAATTGCTGACGCAAGACAGGAATCATAGCCAGTTCTGTGCGTGCCGACTAGGTGACGAGGATATTCAAGTAAAGCTTGTCATTCCGAGCGAGCGAGGAACCTGCTTATTGCTGGCAGCGCCGCAGCCCTAAACCTCGACGAGAAACTTCCCCTCCCGCATAATTTGCTGGTCGTCCACCCAGATATTGAACTTCCGCCCTACCACATCAATATGCGTAGTCGAATCCCACTCCGCGCCCGTGTGCGCCCCATAAGGGTTCCCAAACGCGATATGTACTCCCGGATACTTCTCATCCTGCAGAATGTGCCCAATCACTTCCTTTAAATCGATGTTCGTCCCGATGGCAAACTCGCCTACGCGATCGCTATTTTCGTCGGTGTGTGTATATTTCCAGAAATCGCTTTCCAGTTCGCGATTCTCCGAATGCGCCTCGGTCAGCCGGTTCCCCCGGATGCGCACCGTCAGCGGATTTTCCTCGAGGTTGCCAAACTTCGCGCACAAATAATCGCCTACCACGCCGTCAATCACAAACGTCCCATTCACTTCGCCCGGGGTGGTAAAAATTTCCCCTCCGGGCAGATTTCCCCATTTCTCCGGACTAATGATTCCGCTGGTCTTCAACCACTTGTATTTCGGATTCAACTCCGCCGTCAGATCCGTTCCCGCCGCGGTCGTCGCATGGATTGTCGAAGCTTTTCTCACCATCTCTACAATCTTCTGGCTGAGCCTGTCCACGCGCGCAAAATCCGCCCGCATCCCCTCCAACATGATCTGCCGATTGATGTTCACCATGTGGGCATGGCGAATCTTCCTGCGGTTCACCACGTCGGTCATCTGGATCCGCGACCGCAGTTCTTGGGTCTGCACCTGCACCGCAAAAATCGAAACCTGGCTGGTCTCCAAATCATCCAGAATCTCGCGCGGTAAATCCTTCAGCGGACGCTCCGCCAACTCCTCCAGCACCCAGGCACGATAGGACGCGCCGACTTTCTCGATTTCCCGCACAATCGACGCCGCAATCTCAATCGTCGCCTGGTCGGTGATCACCGAAACTTGTTCGCTCGCCTGCAGGCGTAGACAAACGTTGACCGCGTTGAAGGCTCCCGCAGAATATTCCGGATCGAAGGGAATCAGGGTGCCCCAGCCTGATCGCGTCTTTTGCGACAGAGCCTGCCCTGAGGTTCTCGAAGGGTTGGGGATTTTAATTGGTTCCACAGGAATGCTCATTGCTCATTACCCGATTTTTCGAACGGCAACCGGTTCTTCGTCGAGCCCCGCTTCCGTCTCCTCAATGATGTAGTCGACCACTTTCTTCAAATCTCCAGTCTCCTCGAACACTCGCAACTGCCGGTCCGCCCCACTCCCGTTTTGCAGAATCTCGTGGATATAATTCAGTTCCTCCCGCGAGCCCAGTTCATCCACGACATCGTCGACAAACTCCAGATACTCGAGCACCAGATCGCGCGCCGGCACTTCCTTCTGTTTGCCGAAATCGATGAGATTTCCATTGAGTCCGTAGCGCGAGGCCCGCCACTTGTTCTCCATGATCAACGCCCGCCGGTACAAGCGGAATCCCTGATTCGCTGTATAAAGCTTGTACAGCTTTGCCACCGTCGCCTGAATCAAGGCCGCCAGGGCGATGGTCTCGTCGGCCCGCATCGGTATGTCGCACACCCGAAACTCGATGGTGTTGAAGAACGGATGTGGCCGGATGTCCCACCAGATTTTCTTCGCGTTATCGATGCAGTTGGTCTTGATCAGCAGCTTGATGAAGTTCTCGTACTCGCCCCAACTGGGAAAATAATCGGGAATATTTGTCCGCGGAAACTTGTCGAAGACTTTGCAGCGGTAAGATTTCAGCCCAGTATTCATCCCCAGCCAGAAGGGAGAATTGGTCGACAGCGCCAGCATGTGGGGCAGAAAATAGCGTGCATGATTCATCATATGGATCGCGGTCTCGCGATCCTCAATCCCGATATGCACGTGCAGCCCAAAAATCAGGTTGGCCCGCGCCACTAGCTGCAAGTCCTCAACAATATTCTTGTAACGTTCGTCGGGATGAATCTGCTGCTCCCGCCAGTCTCCAAACGGATGCGTGGCCGCCGATGCCAGACGCAATCCGTTCTCCTTGGCCAGGCGTACCATATTGCGCCGCAGTTTCTTGAGTTCGACCTTGGCTTCCTGAATGCCGTTGCAGACCGACGTCCCCACTTCTACCACCGACTGGTGCATCTCGGCCTTCACCCGCTCCTGAAGAATCATCTTCCCCTTCTCCAGAATCTCGGCATGAATGTGCGACCGCAGATCCCGCGTCTGGGGATCAACCGTCTGATATTCCTCTTCAATTCCGATCGTGAAAGTAGGCTGCATTTACGGCTCGCTGTTCAGCTTTCTATGTTTTTCGACGTTTTGTTCGTTCCGAGGCGCTTATGATTGGTCATTCCGAGCGAAGCCGAGGAATCCGCGGTTCGCCGCCCGCGCCCAGTCTCTTTGCTGCCCCATTTCTCGCGTCCTTTGCCGGAAGCGGGAACGAACTAAGCCCTAACAGTATAAACAAGGGCGCAACAGACAAGGACCGAAAACCGGTCCGATCCACTCAATCCCACTCCTCATTCTCCTGAACCCGCGCCTTCACCAGCTTCTTCACCAGCCGATCCGGCAAGGCCCGATCCGGGGGAAACTGGATCGTGCCCTTGGAAGTCCGGTAGCCACGCAGTTCCTTCTCGAATTGGTCGAGTACGCTCGACCCCGTCGGAAACAAGCTGCAGTGGTTCTTGAACGCAGCGTACCCAACCAGCATCCCGTTGTACTTAAACATCGGAATCCCGTAGCTGATCACCTCGGTAGCCTCTGCCGGCACCACCGACCGAATCACGGCACGAATGTGTTGCAATGTGCTGCGCGCCGGCTCCGGCACTCGCGCCAGGTATTCATCCACGCTCTTCGCAGGAACTTTTGCCTTCACAGCCCGCTCCGCGTATGGGGAAAGTTCGTCTCAAAGATTTGTGTGAGGAGAGCCGCCCCGGCTGTCCGCCGAGCGCAGCTCGGCCGGCTCTACTTCGTCACTTTTCCCCGCTTCCGCTCCGCCACCCAAGCCGGTTCCCCTTTGCGCGCCGGTTTCGCCGCCGTTCCCGCCAGAAACTCAGCCCACCTCATCTCCTGCACTGGACTTTCCTCGCGCACCGCCATCTTCACCGCCATCTCCGCCACCGCATTTACGATCCAGTCAAAATTCTGCTGCCCCACCGATGTAATCTCCGCATCCGGGGCCGGATTCAAGAAGTCGATCGCATACGGCACTCCACCCTCCACAGCAAACTCGACGGTATTCAAGTCGTATCCCAAGGCCCGACACAGTGACAACGCATCCTTCTCCATCCGCCCCCGCAGCGCCTCCGACGACGGCGCCGGATTCCCCTTCACATACCGCTCATGGAACGGCGCCCGCGGATCGTACTTCATGATGTGCACCTTTTCCTGCCCCACCACGTAACACCGGTAATACTCCTCAAACTCCACGCCATGCTGCAGCGTCATGCACAAATCGCCCGTCTGGTTGTAGTGATGAAAAAATTCCTCCGGCGAATGCACCTTGTAGACATGCTTCCAGCCGCCGCCGGAATAAGGTTTCAGGAAAGCAGGGAAGCCAACATAATCAAACAACTCCTGCCAGTTCAGCGGAAAAATCAAATTCCGCATCGACTGATCCGTCGTGCCCTCGGGGTGCTTGTTATGCGGCAAAATAATCGTCGGCGGAATCGCCACTCCCATCTGGTGCGCCAGCGCATAGTTGAAAAACTTGTCGTCCGCCGTCCACCAGAACGGATTGTTCACCACAATCGTGCCGTGCAGCACCGCATTTTTCAAATACGCGCGATAAAACTGAATATCCTGCGAAATCCGGTCGATGATCACCGCATACTTGATCGGCTCATCCATCCGAATGCCGCCGATCTTCACAAACTCCGCCTCGACCCCCTCGACCTTCATCGAGTTAATCTTCTCCACCAACGCCGGCGGAAACGTATTCTCCATGCCAAACAAAATCCCAATCTTCTTCACGACTCCATCTCCATTCCGAATGTGTCATTCCGAGCGAAATAGCTGCTTGGCGAAGCGAAACGCCTACGCCGTCGAAGGAACCCTATGCCCTCACCCCCAGATTTTCCCCGTAGCACACGCGCCGCAGGGGGGTAAAGCGCGCTTCTTTGGAGCGCCTCACGGCACGGCCGAAGCCGTGCCCTTTTCACAAAGGCGCCTTCGACAAGCGCGCACGACCCACGACACCCTAAAAGTACTTTCCCGCCATCCTCATCCACAGTGGCCAATCATGCTTGGAGTTGTCCCCCCAAACGTCCAGCCAATGCGGAATCGCCTTCCCATTCAAAATCGCCGAAAACTTAACATTCTGATCCAGACAAATATCCCAATCCGCCGATCCCAGCACAATCTTCATCTGCCGGTACCGGCTCAAGAACCAGTCGTCCGACAGGTTCGGCAAAAAGTCCGGCGGATTATTGAAATAACAGTCATTGTCGTAATACCCATCCAGAAACTGATGAATGTCGAACGCCCCGCTCATACTCACGCAATGGGTTACTACATCCGGATGCTTCAACGCAAAATTCACCGCATGATACCCGCCAAAACTGCATCCCGTCACGGCCAGCCGCGGTGTCTGATTCTTCCAGCGGATCAATGGCAGCAGTTCATTGAGAATGTAGCGCTCATACTGCAAGTGCCGCAGCACGCGCACCCGCGGATGCACTCCCTTGTTGTACCAGCTCTCGCCATCCACGCCGTCGGGACAAAATACCTGCAATTCGCCGCGATCGATCTTTCCCGCCAGCGCGCCAATCATTTCCCGATCTTCATACTCGAAAAACCGTCCCTGCGAAGTAGGAAACACGAGCAGCGGCGTGCCCGCATGCCCAAAAACCAGCGCCTCCATGTCCCGGTGCAATTGCTGGCTGTAGGCTTTGTGATATTCGCGGTTCATCGTGCGGCGGAAACTTATGTGCGATGCGGTCCCGAGAGACGTTGCTGGCGACGTTTTTTTTCTCTTTTCGCAGCCGAAGTATCTTACCCGATGAAGGCTGGAAACCCTACTCTAGGAAAGGTGGGTGAGGGGTGAAGGGGGATGGTGCAGTCTGAATTTCGACGAATCCCGCCGCTAGCTCCAGGCGACGCCAGGGATCTTGTGCAGGCAACTCCTTTAGCCGGTAAAGCTGCCACGACGGACCGACAACGCTCGCGGACTACTGTCCCGCCGGCGCTTTCGACATGTGTACGGCAATAATCTGCCAGCCCTCAGGATGCTTCTGAAACACCGTCGTCATGCGCACGTCCTCCGGCTTTTGCGGAACCTGCATTTCGACGTCGCCCATCAGCACGGCCGTGTCTCCAAAGATTCGTACAGTGGAATCTCTCAACACGCATTTCGGCATGTGAGTCGCGCTTATTCCATCCGCGGGCACCACATCGTTTTTGCTGAGTACTCCTCCGCCGAACGATGTCCCCATGAAATCCTCGGAAAACATTTTTCGCAGCAGCGGCAAATCTGGAACGGACGCGGCGTCCAGCCAAGTTTGTTCCAGTTTACGGAATTCGTCCTCGCTCATGTTCCCAGAAGACGCCCGAGCGCCCAAAGGTCCGAACGCAACAACAAGAAGAGAAATACAGATCACCAAAGCCAATGCGACCAGCCATAACCTCATATGCAACTCCTGGAATTGATTTTCGGGCGCGGAGATAAATCTTGGATTTGCAGACACCGCTTTCCGCGAAATAGTTCCAGCATCCTCTTCTTCAGACGCCGTTCCGGAGGTGTCCGGGCATAGAATGGCCCACGCTCAGCGGTCACTCCGCTTGCCAAGAAACTACCGCTTGTACCAGAAGATCGCCAACGCGATAAGAGCGACCGTAATAATCCAAAGAATGATGTCTTTGCTGCGGCTTTTTTCCTCGGCCATAGAATGGCAGTACACCACATCTGAAATCCCGGTTCAAGTGCCAATTGAACTCCGGGAACTGGTACGCATTGAGCGGCGGACGTCCTCAACCGCTTGCAGCTCGTGGACTTCAACAATTTCGCCTATGGCATCGCGGGGCGCGCTCTCGCCACACAATTTCCTAATCTGCAAACCATGCCTGCCTGCCGACCTGGCTTTAAACGCCGAATCTTTTTCAGCTTTCGCCGGTTTTCTCCATGCCGCGAGTTCCCTATATGCGCAAAGTCTTGCACGACCCCACTTTGCCTTCTCGTAAGCCAACGATTCATAAGGCTTTAAATTGGTGTCGCGGTTGCTTCCATTGCACTGGAATGAGGCGAAGACCATTATGAAAATTACATTCCTTGCACTGTTCTTTCTCGTTGCCGGCACCGCCTTTGGACAGGCCGTCGGCACCATTTCCAGCCAGGCGCAAATGCTCCAGGTCCCTGACCATCCTCTGCATGCCGATGAGCACGCGATGGCACCCGAGCATTCTCTGCTGAGTTCCTCCAACCCCTACACCTACGCCCAGGGGGAACGCCCGCTGTGGGAGTTCGGCCCCGCCTCGCCGCCGCCCTCGCTCACACCCCTGGGCGATGTAGCCCGCGCCTTCCGCAAGGAAAAGCTGGCCCTGAGGAAGGCCGAGTTCGTTCTCGAAAAGCAAGGTTCGTAGTCGTCTCCGCGGCTTGAAACCTGGCGTCGGTCTAAACCCTGGAAGGAATCCGCGAGCGCCTCCGTAGCGTCCTCGGCTCGGGCGTATCATCGCGGACTGCAGCGTCGGCGCCACCGGAATGCCTGGCGCGGCACCCCGACTGCGACAGGCACAAACGACTGTACAGGCCAGATGCACAAAACGATTGCCCCATCCCACGCATCAGACAATTAGCTGCAGACTTAATGATTCTGACATTCGTGATTCCGGAGTAATTCCGGGAAACGGGCGCTAGCTGTTCGCCTGCATTCGCGGGAGTGTACACTGCCCACAAGGGAGGGAACGTATTTAATGAAGGCATGCAAGCCGCATCTGGTCCGCATGGGTGTGTTTCTCCTATTCCTATCGGCTACGGTCCCGGGCTATTGTCAACGCGGGACTATCGACCTCAACGTCGGCGAGACTTCCGACAAATTCGGCGCGTTGGCCTCGGTCACCAGTGCTGACCTCGATCTCAACGGCGACGTGATGGTGAAAAAACCTTCCGTCAAGAACGGTGGTCCGGGCATCGTCGCGGGAGGCGAAGTCCGCGTACCCTCCGACGACACCAATCATGCCAAGGAGTTCGCCGTCTTCGGCGGTCTGTCCTTCCCGGTGAACAGCAATTTCTCCATCGCCATCCACGCTCAGGTCCGCAAGATCGATCTCCCCGTCGCCACTCTGAATAACCAAATTCTGGTTCGCTATAACATGGAATTGATCGAAGCCCCAATCGTTCTCAAATACAAATTCGGACCGGACAAGCGCGCCTTCGTGCATGTCGAGGGGGGGCCGGAATTCACACCCCGCTTCCGCTCCGCCGCTGCCACTCTCCTCATCGTATTGCCCCATCCCGACTTCGACCATGGCTACACCCTGCGCGGAAATGTGGGCTACACCTTTGGCAAGTGGTATGCCCAGGGAACCTACGAAACCCGCTACTTCAAGTTCGATCAGAACCCCAACAATCCGAGCAATCTCTACAATTGGAAGAGCAACATGATCACGGCAGGCGTGGGCGTGACCTTTTAGAGGAGGCCGACAACTCTCAGCCAAAGCCTGCTCTTCCTGGTTTATTTCTTCGTCGATTTCTTCGAAGTCTTCGTCGGTCCAGAAGTTTGAATTCAGGGCCGTGTCGTCGACGTCGTGAGGATCGAGGACACGGCGTAGGGAAGGGGGCTCGAAATCTGGTGAGGCCGGAGTTTGCGGCTCGCGGTTTCGAGGGCGTAGAAGAGCTGGCCGCCGGTTTTGTGGTGTGATTGAGAAATCTCATCCCTCAATACTCACCTTCACCAGCCGGACAAGAGGATACCCCGTGACTCGCTTCCTTAGTTCGCCCGCCCTGTGCCGCAACCGTTTCTGTTCTTTCCACAAACGCTTCCAGGGCGAACCGATCAAACTCAGCGGCGACCGCGCCCGTCTCCGCACTGGCACCTTCGTCCTCCCTGTCCTTGAAGACGCCAACTCCATCCAGATCGCCCTCATCCGGGTCATGCGCCAGCTCGTCTCCCAGCAGATCGTTAGGTTGAGTGAACATGGGGAACGGAAGGCGGCGAAAATCTTCGCGTCGAGAACCTCCAGGTCTCGACGGGCGGGCGGCAAGGATCGCAGGGATAGAGGGATAGAAGGATAGATAGATATTGGTCAGGGATGGTCAGCGAGCGAGCGCGGAAGGTGCGCACGAATGTGTGCCGACACTCAGGTGAAACACTTAGTATGAATCAGACTGGAAAAAATCCGCCACAGCCTTGACTCCAGCGTCTCGTGTTTTATCATGAAAATAACCGCTCCTCCCTAGGGTAGGGGACAACTCAAACTCATAACCAAATACGAATTGGAGGAAGTCCCCATGAAACTGAATGAGAGCATTTCAACGTACGATGTTGCCGAAGCTTTACAGGGCGAGACCGGCAAGTTTGAAGTAACTAGCCCCAACGGAGAGCGCTATTTCGTTACCACTCAGCCCGGACATTCCATTATCAGCCTGGAGTGGGCCGGTTCTGAGCCGAACCTGCAACCCTTTCTCGTGCGCAAAGTAGCGCAACCAGTCACGACGGAGGGTCGTTCCAAGAGATCCGTGGCTGCCTAGCCGTTGTTGGCAACCCCAGAATCAAGCCCGGCTCCGATCAAGCCGGGCTTTTTCATCTCTTCCGGCGTCCCCTGAATTTGGCCGAGCGTTGCTCGATGGACAGCCGGGGGCGGCTGTCCCCGCATTCGGACTTTGCGAAGACGCTCCGGAACCCTGTTGCGTCGGACCCTCGCATCCCGACGATCTTTTACTCGATCGGGGCCTTGGTCTCGGCCTCGCTCCCTGGTCAGCGGCGGACAGCAGTGTCCGCCCCACACGACCTTTGCTTTCAACGGTTTAGCTCCGTCTAATCCTCTAAAGTGCCGCTAAACCTCGAATTTGCACCGTTCATTGGGATAAGGATGCGTATTGCCAACGGCTGCAATAGGATGAAAGCAGATCAATACCCAGGAAAAGTGTACGAAACCAGGTCGGTAGGACCCGTCACAATTCCCAGGAACAGATAAAAGTAGGCTAAGGATAATTCCTAAAAGCTAGAAGCCAGGAGCCAGACGCTAACATGCGCAAGCCGATCAAGTACGTAGAGAAAGCAGTTGTCATCGCAGCCCAGGGCACATGGGCGGTATTCGAGCGCTTGAATCGAGTGAAGCCGAATCCGTCTCCGACGCCAAAGTGGTCGGAAAAGCCGCTGCTCAAGTCGTACGAGAAATCGAAGCCGCCGCTGGGTTGGCCGCGGACCACCGATTCGCTGTGCCCGAAGTGTGTGCCGGAGATTCGGCAGCAGATTCTTGACGGGCACCTGCCGCATGAAGTTCTGATGAATGAGAAGGTCGGCGAGATCAAGGCACAGATCGTCGAACGCGACGGCAAGATTTTGATGGTGAAGGATTGCCCCACCCACGGTCACTTCGAAGATGTAATGTCGATCGACACCGAGTTCTCGAAGCATCTGGAGGACGTGTTCCCCGGCCGCGATATTGCGGCGCATAACGACGAGAAGCTTCATCATCACGGATCGTCCACGGTCAAGTACGGGCGCGGGTCGGTGCTGACGATTGATCTGACGAATCGCTGCAACATGATGTGCGATCCCTGCTTCATGGACGCCAACCAGGTGGGATTCGTCCATGAGCTGACCTGGGAAGAAATCAAGACGATGCTCGACAACGCCATCACCATTAAGCCGCGACGGCAGATGAGTGTGCAATTTTCCGGCGGCGAGCCGACCTTGTCGCCCTACTTCCTGGATGCCGTGCGTTACGCACGCAAAGTGGGATACAACTCGGTGCAGGCGGCAACCAACGGCATTGAATTTGCGAAGAGTTTTGAATTCTGCCAGCAGGCGGTTGAAGCCGGTATGCGCTATGCCTATCTGCAGTTTGACGGCATCGGCAACGCAGCCAATGCGCATCGCCTGGTGGGAAATTTGTTTGATGTGAAATTGAAGGCGATTGAGAACCTGCACAAGGCGGGCGTGGAAATCGTTCCGGTGGTTACGATCGTGAACGGAATCAATAACGAGCAGGTGGGAAGAATTATCAAGTTCGCGCTCGACAATCCGAAAACGATCAGCTTTCTAAGCTTTCAGCCGGTCAGCTTTACGGGACGCGACGAAGCCGTCACCGACGACCGCCGCACCGCGCAGCGTTACACGCTCTCCCATCTTGCCCACGACGTAAAAAATCAAACTGGACTGGGCGAGCCCGCTCGCGACTGGTTCCCCATCAGCTTCATGGGAACCTTCAGCGACTGGGGCGATCTCATGCACGTCAACGACCCTAAGAACGACTGGGGCCAATTAAGTTGCGGTTGCCACCCCAACTGTGGGACTGGCATGGCCGTGATGATTGATAAGGAAACCAAGGAAGCGGTTCCGGTCACGGCGTTTCTGCACGGGGATCAGTTGGCGAAAGATATTGCGAAGGTAAATGATGCGGCCCGCGGAAAATTCTTAACCGGGTTTGGCATGGCCCTGTGCTTGATAAAGAATTACGATCCGTTCCAGTCACCCACGCACTTCAAGCTGATGGATCTGTTGAGCAAGTTCGACAAGAACTACAACGTGACCGGGAAAAATTACGGCAAGGTTGGGCCGGACCGCACCGTGGATGACGTCATGAAGCGGCGGCAGGACCGGTGGAATTTCCTGTTCATCGCCGGCATGTGGTTCCAGGATCTGTTCAATTACGACTTCCGGCGAACCGAGCAGTGCATTATTCCGTACGCGACCCAGGAAGGCGAGATTTCGTTTTGCGCTTACAACACGGGCGTGGGATGGCGGAACATTATCGAGAAGATGCACATGACCGCTACGCTTACCAAGTGGTACGAGGAGCACGGACGGCATGAGATTTTTGCGGGCGGGAAAAAAGTGAACATGGAAGACGCGACCCACTCGCTGCTGCTGCGGGACGATCTGGTTACGACCGAACTGCAGCATGATCTCGATGACCGCGGCATCGCCAAGAACGCGCGAGAGGAGAAGGTGCGAGCCCGGGATGCCAAGCAGAAGCTGACTGCCGATGCGAAGGCTGAGGCACGCGGGCCAGAGAAAAATGATCTGGCGTACAACGCCCGCATGGCTTCTTTGTATCGCGAAGTCGTGCTGAAGGAAAAACCGGTAGTGGCCGAGAACGGATTCATTCCGCTGGGAGCGCTGACCAACCCGAATGGAAACGGAAAAGGATCGCACGCGCCGAAGCCGGAGATCGCGGAGCCGGTCGCGGGAGACTAAGCTGCTGGCTTTCAGCTTCTAGCTTGAAACAAGATGGGCCGCCTCCGGGCGGCCCATCTTGTTTTTTGGTGCAGCCCGGCAGAACAGTTGCCCTTGGCCTAGGTGGCGGGCAACAGATTAGAGCAAGGTGCGATGCGTGCAAGTACTGGGTTTTGCGTCGATTGGCCCGCTTGGCTCAACAGGGCCATGGAACGTGCTATTCCTGGGCACGGTGTGTCATGGTTTGGCAGGGAAGCAGATTCCTCCCGGTTGGTCGGAACGACAAGTGCGTGGGGGATGAGGTTCGAGCCCCCATCCTGATGCCGGTGGAGAAGCAGAAAGAGAGCGCCGGACAGGGCATCCGCCCCACCACACGCTTGCAGTGCAGATTAATGGGACAGGGAAAGAGCGGTCGATTGGGGGGAGGCTGAGGGATTCGTTGCGGGCAAATCGACCCGGATCGTTGTGCCGTTTTTGACAGAACGAATTTCGAGATGGCCGCCCAGCTCGCGCACCCGTTCGCGCATGCCGGTGATTCCCACTCCCGCGCTGCCGACTGAGGCGTTGAAGCGACGCAGGTGGTCTTCTGGAATGCCCTGGCCGTTGTCGCCCACTTCAAGCTCGAGGTGATCGGTGTTGCGTTTGAGCCGGACGCTTGCAGCCGACGCTCCGGAATGGCGATGAACATTGGTAAGGCTTTCCTGCAGAACCCGAAACAAGACGAGTTCACAGTCTCGGGGCGGGCGCTCCATTCGTTCCGGGATATCGCATTCGACTTGAATTCCGCTGCGGCGGGCAAATCCCTCGACAAACCAACGAGCGGCGGAAGCGATGCCGGCTTCATCGAGCAGGGGCGGATGCAGCAGGTACGAGGTGGTGCGAACTTCCTGCAAGGCCTCATCGGTCAGTGCATTCAGATCATCAACCAGGTGCGCAAGATCGGGCCGGCTCACGTCAATCTGGCGGATTAAAGCGATCGACATCTTCATGGCGGCGAGGGTCTGGCCGGCGGAGTCGTGCAATTCCCGAGCGATGCGGCGCCGTTCCTCATCCTGCAGAGTCATCAAGCGAAGTGACAGATTGCGGAGTTGATCTTCCTTCTGCTCACGCACTTTGATTTCGGATTCCAGTGTAGCCAGCGCTTGCGAGAGCTCCGCGGTACGTTCGTTCACGCGCTGCTCCAACTCGTCGTGAGCCTGGCGCAGTTCATCTTCGGCGTGGTTCCGCTGACGGGCCTCGGTCGTGAGCGCATCGATGATCTGGTTCAAGCGCAACTGTTTGCGGCGGTTGGCCTCGCCGAGCGCGATGAGAACGGCGCACACCAGGAAGCAACCAACCATGGCGTGAAGTTCGGATTGGCGGAGCAAGGAGAGGGAGTGGCGGGGATCGACGAACCAGTAGAAGATTCCCAGAAAACCAAGAAGGCCGCTCAGGATGGCAGGCGCGAAGCCGCATACCACCGCACAGAACGTGACCACGACGTACAAGGTTACGTAGAAAGCGACATGCCCGAGTACGGGATCGAGGAACCAGCGGAGCACAACGGCGAGGACGGCTGACGCAATGGCGATGCTGTAGCGGTCGGCTACGCGCTGTCGCGGAAGAGGAGTGAGAATTGTCAAGATACGCACGGAAAATCCGCCTGCCATAAGACCTTTCCACCTCAACAAGGCGGAATGAGACACCGTCGCCTGGTTGGAGCTTCACGGTGCGCTTTCGGTTTCTTGAACAGGAATATCCAGAGCTCTGATTTACAAGATGCACGGTGCCGGGGGCCGGGTGCACAAAAGTATGCCGGGCGGGAACAGCGAACACGGCAGATTCCTCCCGGTCGGAATGACAAATCCCTGCTCGAAGACTTTTGTTTCGAACTGGCCACCACTCAATTCTCGAAAACAATATTCTTGACATATACCCATATAGGAATATATTGGGAGGCATGGCAAGAGCGGCTACCACTTCGGATGCATTCAATGCGGTGGCCGAGCCCAGGCGGCGGGACATCTTGAACTATCTGGCGCTCGAGGAGCGGGTGGTGGGAGACATCGTGGTGAGCCTGGGTATGGATCAACCGGCGGTGTCGAAGCATCTGCGGGTGCTGCGGGAGGTTGGTCTGGTGCGCGTGCGGCGGCATGGGCGGCACCAATTTTATCGGACCAATGCGGAGGCGATCCGGCCGCTGCATGACTGGACCAAGACGTTCGAGCGTTTGTGGCAGCACCAGTTGAATCGGGTGAAAGAGCGGGCGGAAGCGAAACAGAAATTGTTGGACAAAGTCTGATCAACACCGAATCTGAAAATCGTGGCAAGGAGGAGCGAGGAATGACGACTTCCACAGCAACACCAGGGATTGAGACTCTGACAGTGAACATTGCGCAGGAAATTCACGTACGGGCGTCGCTGGAGGTGACGTTCGCGGCGCTGCTGGAACAACTGGGGCCGGAGAACGATACACCGGAGGGCAAGCGCATGTCGATGAAGATTGAGCCTTGGCCGGGCGGACGGTGGTACCGCGACTTGGGCGATCAGAACGGACATTTCTGGGGACATGTGCAAGCCATCAAGCGGCCGACATTGCTCGAAATCACCGGGCCGTTGTTCATGTCGTATCCGGTCGTGTCGAATCTGCAGTACCGGTTGAGCGAGCAAGACGGTGGAACGCTGATTAAGTTTCATCACATGACGTTGGGAGTGATTCCCGATGACCACAAAGAAGGGATGGGGAAGGGCTGGACCCATATCCACGAGAACGTTCGGCAGCGGGCTGAGAGCAAGAGCCGGCGCTGAGCGTCCGATGGTTGAGCGTGATTCTTATGGGTGGATGGAAGATCAGGCCGGACTTTCCAATCTTGACGCGAGCGATCCGCAATTGAGCATTGAGCAATAGGCAATAGGCAATGAGCAACGATCAATGAGCAATGATCAATCTGCAAGCAAAGCGGGAGAATGCACGAACTTTTCTTCCGACAAGGAGGAAGCACAATGACGACGATGACAGAACCAACCGCAACCCTGATCGAGCCAATGCTGACCGAGTTTCGGGAGGAGACCGCGATCACGAAAAGAATTCTGGAGAGAGTGCCCGCCGACAAACTGGCTTGGAAACCGCATCGAAAATCGATGTCGCTCGGCCAGTTGGCCTTACATATTGCGAGCGTTCCCGGTTCTGTGGCTCGCATCTCTCAACTCGATGAGTTTGACGCTGCGAAGGCCAATTTTGATCCGCCGGCTCCCAAAAATGTTGAAGAGATCTGCGCCGCTTTCGAGGAAAGCGTTCGCGTCGCGGAAGCGTGCCTGAGTGGGATGAGCGAACAAAAGGCCATGGGGCACTGGCGCCTGATGGCAAATGGATTTGAGATCTTCAACCGGCCGAGAGTCGAGGTTCTCCGATCGATTCTGTTGAACCACTGGTACCACCACCGGGGCCAACTGTCGGTCTATCTTCGGATGCTCGATGTTGCGGTGCCGGTGATTTATGGGCCCAGTGCGGACGAGAATCCGTTTGCCTAACACCTCCGGTTGGGAGGAGCGGAAAGATCCCTCGGGGGCTAAAGCCCTCACCGATTTCACCCGCGTTACGCGGCCCTGGAGGGCCGTTCCCCCCGGCGAAGCGTGAGTGGGCGCGGCACGCATACGGCGAAACGCGTAGTTTTGACTTTCTTCCCCAGCCTCTGGAGCCGTCCGATTGCGGTCCGTCTAATGGTTGTAGATGGTGGTTCCGGGATGGTAGTTGCGCCAGTCGAACCAGTAGTCTTTTAGGGCGGGAACCCGATCCAGGCATTTGCCCTGGGAAGGTCCTGAAACCGCGCAACCCTGGAAGTTCCACTCGCTGGCGGTCGCGGTGTCGAGCAATACCCAGGATTTAGGGGTGGCGGGAGGGGCGGGTTTGGCGGCGGACGGCGCCACCACCCCGGTGGGGTCGGCCGAGGCTGCGGTTTTCGTCACGGCGGTCGCTTCGGACTTTACTTCGGACTGGGCTGCGGCCGACGTATCGTTTTTCGGCTGAGCCTCAGTCCCGTCCTCGGTTTCGCCTTGTAAGAAAAACTCGGCGTCCTGGCCGTCGATGCGGCTGATGAAAACGCGGAAGGATTTGCCGTCAGGTCCGACCGCTATGAGCAAGGGTGTACCGTGTACGCGGTCGATGACTGGCGACTGCTTCCCCAGCGTCTCCCATGGATAGGCGCGGCTAGTGCCGTCAATTTCCAATCCTACGACCACGTCGCGAGATTTGAGCTCAGTTCCGGGAAAGCTGATCACTACCGGTAGCTTGGCTACTTCCGCTTCCCAATGGCTATCGTACTCCTTCACATACTTCGGCACCTCAGCCAGCACCTTACCGTTCGACACTTCCGACTTCCACTCGCCGAAGGTTAACTCGTCACTCAGGACGAGTTCGAGCGACGCGCCCTGAAGCGGACCGTAGATGGCTTTGCCCGTGATCTGCTGCCACCAGGTGCCAGTTTCGCGATCCCGCATCAGGAAGTTCTGGTTGTTGATTCCAGCGAGATAAAAATGCAGCGCTCTGCCGTTCACGGTTCGTGTCCACACCAGACCGGTGTGACAAAGCGTTCAATAGGTGACAGCCACCGGGACGCCGGCGACGACGTCGTTCAACACATGGTGGTAGGCCATTTCACGGATGGGATAGGCGCGCGCATCGGAGCCGAAACGGATGGCCAGAATCATTTCTCCGTTGTCGAGTTTGCTCGCGGACTGGGCTTCGAACTGCGCGGCCTCGATGGGATGGAACATCCACTCGAAGTGGTTCAGCCTCGACATGACTGCGGCGAATGCGACCACGAGCATCACGGAGGCGAGCACGATCTTGCGCCATCGGTTGGCGGCGGGCCAGAGGAAAAGCGCGAATGCGAGACAGACGAGGGCAGCGGCGAACGATCCCCAGGGGGCGCGCTGCCGGAGAGCCATCGCCAGAACCAGCGCCGATGGAGTCTGGTGGCGGAAAGGGTGAATGATGACGATCGGAACGAACAACAACCCGATGCCGGCGAGGGCCGACGCCGCGAACAAAAACCAGAGATAGATGCGACGATCAAAAGCCAGGGGCATGCTTAATTGGGATCCGCTTTGGGCAATCGCGCGTCTACGATTGTAACCAATCGACCAAGGACAAAAAAACCCCGGTCCGCGGAGGCGGAACCGGGGCAGCAGTTCGGATTGGTAGTCTACCGCGGTGTAAAGTTCTGGTGGGAGCTGAGACTGTCAATGTCCTGGAACTCGGGTGTTGCCGGGGGCAGGTTGGCCGGGTTCAGGAACAGGACGTCAAAGAAGTAGTTACGAGTGGGAGGGGTGTACACGCTGCTGCCGTTGGGCCCCCCGCCATCCTTATAGATGCCCGTGTTGTATTCCGCATAGTACATGCTGACCAGCGACCCGTTGTAATGCAGGGTCTGCCCCCAGCTCTCCAGGTACCGCAGAAAGTTGTGCATTCCTCCGTCGGTTCCGAAATCTTGAGCAACGTTCGCCCAACCTGGTTGCGGGAAGGGGATGTTCTTGCCTCCAGAGATCGCGGCGCGGTAATACGCGTCGGCACTAGGAGCGCGATTGCCGGGCAAATCTGGATAGACCAGACTGCCCGCATCCGTCCATTGATTCGACAGAAGCGTGACCGCGTCGGCAATGACGGACGCTGCCGCGTGCGGCGTCTGGGTCGGAACGGCATTATTGTAAGTTGTCCAGAACGGATCCACCGAGGTGGTGTTGTAGTCCCCCTGAATGTAGACCGGGTTTTCGGAGGCGACCGTGAACCCGCCGCAACCCGTGGGGTTGGCGGCGCTTTGCGAGCATCCGCTGGCGGTCGGCATGACCGGCAGGTAGCTGATTCCAGCCGCGCTCATGCCACCGTCGACCAGCTTCAACACGTGGCGCGCTCCGCTGACCGGATTGGCCATGCCCACCTGATTATTGGCGCTCAGGGTGAAGGCGTTAGTCGCGGTGTTCATCTCGGCACAGTTTATCGTTGTGCTGGTAACCGGGCCCGGATTTGGGACTCGCAGATAAGAGTTCAGGGGGGCGGTATTGGTGTTGATGCCGAACCCATAACCGATATTTTTCTCGCCCCAGTTGTCGAGAAAACTGTTCTGATCGACATCTTCCGGCGAGTAGCTATAGTACGTCGCAGGTTCCTGAACTCCATCCGGCGTGGTGGAGGTGAAGTTCTGCGTTGAGTTCACCACATCCTCGAGACCTGATTCGCCGTTGATTCCCGGGGGAGTCTGTCCGCCGTTCGAGGGATGGGTGGAGGGCAGCATGCCGCGGTGATCGGAGAAGTAGAGAACATAGCCGTTGAAAGAGGTATAGGGCACGGTCGTACCCGTGGCGCCGATGGTCCCCTTCAGCCACAGAGCCAGGTTGCCTACGTCCAGTTCAACGGCGTTCATAATACCGTTGACCGAGCAGGAAGAATACGTATTGTTGCCGGCCGTAGCATTGGCCACCGGGTTATCGCGCATCTCGCCTTCGCGCGCATCATAGAAGTTGATGGGGTACCAGGTGTTGGTGGAAGCGATGTTGCCCGCGCTAACCGCCACCCCGGGCTGAAGCTGCTGGAGAATCAAAATTGCGCTGGGGTTCACCGAGTTCTGGCCCGCTCCTCCCTTGGGAGTAGTCGGCGGAGTGTTGAAGGGTTGGCCAAAACCCAAGCCCAGCCATTCTTTGGTAACGCCTGTGCAGGTTGTGGCTGAGCTGCACCATTCCACCCGGATCCAGGGACCGGTCATGGCTGCGGTCGTGGCGGGAGTGGTGGTGAGCTCGTCCATCAGCGGCCAGGTATTCCATGTGGTCACGCCGCTGTTTGTGTAGGGTTGCTGCCAGCCGTTGGTGTTCTTGGTCGCGAATCCGATGGCCTCGGTCCCGCCCGGGGCTCCGGGGACTCCGGTGATTACCGGAGCGGTGAGCGAGGGATTTGTGAAGGGGGACGCGTTCCATGAGGTTGCGTTCGGGAGCTGGATATCCTGTCCATCGCCCAGCGCAGCAGCTCCGCGCTCCGGGTGCAGATCGGCGATGGTGTCGGCCAGCAGAATGCGGATTTGTGCCTTGTTATACAGCCGTTCACTCCCGAGCGTGCTGGTGGCAGACTCGCCCACCAGCGGCTTGCGGATAATCGAAATCGGATCGGTGCAGGGCGGCGGGTTGCTGGTGCAGCTATTCTGCACAAAAGGCAACTGCATATTGGTGGCGCCGGTGAGTGAGTTGGTTACGAACCCATTCAGAGTCCCTGAGGAAATACTGGGGAAATTAGAATTGACGGCACCGGCGACCGTGGGATAACCGCCGCTCCAACTGGCGTCGGTGGGTAGCACTCCGGCGACGGGAAGGGCCACGCAGTTCCCACCGGTTGGAGGAAACGTGTTCAGCTGGCAGCCTGCACTGGCTTTGGGAACGTATACGGTCCCGCCGTAATTCACCGTGGTGGGATGGCCGTTCTCCAGCTGATCCATAATAATCTGCTGAAAGGCCGAGAGCTTGTCGTTGAATACCAGGTCGGCGCCGGAGGCAAGGAACAGGTTTTGGTTGGTGTGAACGCGGCCGCCAAAGCTGAAGTTCGGGCCGGCGAAGTAGCTGCAATCATAGCCGCAGAACACGCCGAACTGGAACACTGGAATTTCCGCGACTTCCACCTTGCGGGTTACGTTGACCGAGGCACCCGAGGGACGAGTGGCAATCACCTGCATCGTCATCGGAGTAATTTCTGCGTACAATCCCTGATTCGCTCCGGCGCTAACCGTGTTGTAACTGCTGACCGGATTTCCGAAAGCATCCACCGGATACGTGATGGTCTCGATGTAGGTCATGTTGCTGACCATGGCCGAAGTGGGGGGGAAGTTGACCAGGTTCTGAATCTGAGCGTTTTGGGGGACCTGGTACTGGGTATACAGAGCCGAGAGATCAGACGTGAGTTTTTCCATGCCGGATTCAGCGCCGTAGTACGCCAGATTGGCCTCCAAGTCATTGCCGCCCATGCGGGCTTCGTTGTTGACCAAGAAGAGCAGGCCGATCGCCACCCCCGAAAGCAGCACCAGGACGAGCAGCGACGCAATCAGCGTGAAACCCTGCGAACCATTTTGTTTCTGTCTCATTGGTAAATCTCCTCGCCCCAAAAAAACGTTACTGATAGCTATTGCGAAACGCCATATTCCGCGCACTGACGTCGGTGGCCAGAAACATACTCTGGGCCTGGTTGCCACCGGTGATGATGCTTTGCCCCATGACCACGAGATTGATCTTTTGGATCAGGTTGGGCGACTCCGCTGCGCCTAAGGGATTTGCCTGATTGGCGTCGAGCACTGAGGTCGTAGAGTTATAAACGTCGTAAGCGAATTGCAAGTTGATAAGGTCATCGGCCACGGGCACCGGAGTGAGTCCATTGACTTGGCGCATCAGACGCGGAGCCTGGCCGGCGCCCGGAACCGTCAAGTAATAGGTAACCGCGAATAGACGATACGCGGTTCCTTGCGTGGTGCCCGCCGGGGGCGGATAGGCATAGCCCGCGCCGCCGCTCAAAGAATAGATGTTGTTGGTGTGGGTTGCCCCGCTCCAGTTCATGTTGAGCGGGTCGGTATTGGCGAACGTGATCGAGGTCGCGCTGACATTGGTTGCTTCGCCCACGGCGGTAACGCCGTTGGTACCGTTGATGAGAATCAAATCTCCCTGCTGAATGCCGCCAGTGGCGTTGGGGAGGGGAGGCGCAGGTAAAAAGGTGCCGTTTGGCGTCAGATTAATCTGTGTCCCGTTGGGGCCCAGGGGGAAGGTGACGTTGTACTCCCATAGGGGAAAGTTGTAGTCGCAATAGATGACAGTGATGCTGTCGTTAACTGCGGGGGCTGGCGCGGCGGGAATCGAGGCGCCGCCTTCGACTCCGTTACTGAAACCCGGAATAATCCCGTACATGTAATTGCTGTTGGGATAAGTGGAGGTCGGGACATGGCAGGTGCCGGTCTGGTCACAGCCAAACCTCGCCGCGGTCGCTCCCCCCCCGAGGGGCAACTGAATTCCCCCCGAAGGCAGACCGGCCCCGGCCATGCTGATGTCCTTGACCATGAGATCAATGGCGGCGCGCATGTTCTGTTGGGTTTCGGCCCGTTGCGTGACGATCATGGCCGAGTTCATCCCAGTTTTGAACAAGCTGGCGATCGCCCCCATCACGATCAGGCCCACTGCCATGGCAACCATGAGTTCCAAAAGAGTGAAGCCGTCTTCCGATTTTTGTTTTAGCATCTTCATGTTTTCCGTATCTTTTCCGTGACTGGCCTTTAATGGAAGGCCGAAATCAAACCGGTAACCGAGTAAGTCCGCGGCACCGGGGATCCGCCCGCGTAGTAGGTAATGGTTACGGTGATCTGCTTAAGATTGGGATTGATGGTGACGCCGTCGGACTCCAATACGCTGGCAATCTGAATCTGGCGCGTGAAATTGGTGAGGCTCATGGCCGTGTCATCGGCAGTGCCCAAGATGCCGTCGCGACCGGGTAGGACCAGGCACTCCGGTCCGGCGGGGCACGGCGCGGAAGCAGCGTAGGGGATGTCATCGGCGGTATTGACCAGTCCGTCGGGACCGGCGGCCAGGAGTTGCGTAGCTCCGGCGGTGAATATTCCGCTGGGAATATTGGCGATTTGCGAGAAGGTGATTTGCTGCGAGTTGCGTGCCGTGTAGATGCTCTCCATCGCCTGCAGCGCCTTTTGGCGCGCAATGAGATTTTCCTCGGCGTTTTGGGTTACGGCGACGGCGGCGCCGAAAACCGCGACTAGGCTGACAATGCCGAAGCTCAGGATCGCGATGGCGATCATGGTTTCAATCAACGTGAATCCGTTCTGCCCGGATACATGAGATCTGCGTTGCGTCATTGCTGCACCCACGTGTAGACTCCACTCTGTTTGTTAAGCCGCCAGCCTCGGACTCTTCCCGTTGTGCCGAAGAGGGAAACGGCGCGCGAGTTGTAAATGTCGCCAGTACGGCTCATGTATATGACGCCGCTGTTAAAGTTTCCCAGCGTGTCCTGCGAGGAACCGTCGGGCATGAACATGATGTAGTTCTGACTGCCCAGGCCCATGCCTTGGTCGAAGTCAATGTTCACGATGCCGGTGCCGAAGTTGTCGGGAGCGGTGGCCGGGAATCCGGTTTGCACCGCGTACTGGATATCGGTCGGCAGGGTGAAGGTAGCCACGGTGATCGGGGCGGGCGACACCGGCGTGGCGAAGTCCCAACGTTGCACGGTGATGGTTCCGGGAGTTGTGAAAGTGAGGATGTAGCGTTTGCTCTGGGTAATGGACAGGTTTCTGTAATTGCGTATGACCGAGAGGGTGGTGTCATAGGCGGAGTTGACATGGTTGAGTTCGAGCACGGGCATGAGAGCTACGAAACTGACCGCGGCCATGATCAGTCCAATGCCGATTACGACAAGCATTTCCAGCAACGAAAACCCGCGATTCTTAGTCGATGTCATAGACTCTTTCGGGGAGGAGGAACAGCTCGTTGAACGCGTTTTATTTCCGTAAGCGATGCCAACACAGTTGCCGCACGTGCCAACAGAGCGGGCTTGCGTCCTGCATCGCGTCATTGATCATCGTAGGGAGGGGTTGGAGTGACGTCAAAGCACGAGGGGCCAATAGCGGAGTGTTGGCCTTTCGGTACCAGGAGTGGTTACTGAGGTCAGCGATTGACAACAGACGGGTTAACCGTCGGAAAGCGGCGCGAGACCGACGGGCGCGTGACCCTGGTAACTTGTGATGAGGAACGCAGGGAACCTAGGATGAGGTCAGGTATGACTTTATCCGCTCTGCTGGTGTGCGTTGACGAGGCCTCGGCCGAATTGCTGCGACGGGTTCTCGAAGAACTCAGCATTAGGGTTGAGTCATGTCCGGACTTCGTGCGCGCCGGGATTCGGCTGGCGCAAGAACGGTTCGACCTGGTGATACTTGATGGGAAGTCCACCAAGCAAGTGATTTACCTGTTGCGGGAGACGCGGCAGTCGCGGAAAAATGATGCCACGCTCGCGGTCGCGGTGCTGCCCGGACAGGAGAGTCTGCGAGAAATCTTTTCGCTCGGCGCAAATTTTATTCTCTACAAACCATGGACCTACGACCAGGCCCTGAGCAGCCTGCGCGCGGCGCAAGCCGTGATGCACAAGGACAAGCGCAGAAAGGGCCGAGCCACGGTGCATGCCCAGGCGACAATCGATTACGCGAACGTTGAGCAGGAGAAGGCGGCGCTGATCGATCTGGCAGAAGAAGGCATGTCGGTGCAGTTCGGGAAAAAGCTTCCGCCGCTGGGCAAAGTGTATTTTCAGTTCAGGCTGCCGGACCAGACCCCGAGCATTCGCTTGTCGGCTAAGGTGATGTGGCAGGACTGGAAGGGCCGGGCCGGATTGCAGTTTGTGGATGTACCGAAAGCTTCCCGCCGCCTGCTGGACGATTTTCTGGGAGCCAATCTACCCAAACAACCCGCGCGAGCTCCGCTCTATGACGTCACCGTGGAGATGGAAGAGTCTCTGCTACCGACGAGGGCGGCGCTGGCGGAGGTGACTCCTGGGAGCCGGTACACGGGCGACAAATTAGAAATAGAAAATGAAGTTGCCGGCGAGAGTGCTCCACGGAGTATTCAACCTAAGGTTCAGCACGAGATCCCCCAGGATATTCCACCACGCCCTTTCGAACTCGACAACCGGCGAACCAAGACCCGATACGCATGCCGCCTGGGAGCAGAAGTCTATCGGCCAGGGCTTTCGATTCCCCATCGCTGCTGCCTGACTGACCTGAGTGCGGGAGGATGCTATCTGGAGGTCGCGCTACCGTTTCCCCAGGGGTCGCCCCTGGAAATTGTCGTGCGAACGAGTGACATGAGATTACGCCTGCGAGGAACGGTGCTGGCTTCTCATCCCGGCTACGGCATGGGCGTGGCGTTCGAACTGGATACTGAAGAAGAACGGACGAATCTGAAAACGTTGACCGACTTCGTCGCGACGACGACGGAACCCACCGCATAAGCGCTTCCTGCAGCGATTCGTAGGTACAACGAACCCATACAAGAATGTACGATTCAAGTGCATTCAAGGGCTGTCCTGCTAGAGAATTGTAAGCCCTCCTGGGAATGTTTGCCGGGCGTTTTCATTTGAAGCAACTATTTCACGGTCGCTTCTTCAGCGACGGCTTTCTTGAAATAATCGAGCGAGTGGCCGAGGCCGGTTTCCAGATCGATTTTCGGCTCCCATTGCAGCCCCTGCCGGGCCTTGGTGATATCGGGACAGCGTTGTTTGGGGTCGTCCTGGGGGAGTGGTTCGTAGCGAATCAGGCTTTTCGATCCGGTCACTTTCAATACCATCTGGGCGCATTCGAGGATGGTGAATTCATTGGGGTTGCCGATATTTACGGGCAGATGTTCCTCGGATTTCGAAAGCCGCACGAAGCCGTCGATTTCGTCGCTCACGTAGCAGAAGCTGCGAGTCTGATGGCCGTCGCCGTAGACGGTGAGGGGTTCACCGCGCAAGGCCTGCTTCATGAAATTGGGGACAACTCGTCCATCGTTCAGTTGCATACGCGACCCGTAGGTATTGAAGATGCGGACAATGCGAGTGTCTACTTTGTGATAACGGTGGTAGGCCATGGTTACCGCTTCGGTGAAGCGCTTGGCTTCGTCGTAGACGGAACGGGGGCCGATGCTGTTGACGTTGCCCCAATAGGTTTCCTTTTGGGGGTGCTCCAGGGGATCGCCGTAGCACTCGGAGGTGGACGAAACCAGGTACTTGGCCCCGTATTTATGGGCTACTTCGAGAGCGTGAAATGTTCCGAGGGAACCGACCTTCAGCGTGGCGATGCCGTGAATGGTGTAGTCGACGGGACTGGCAGGACTGGCAAAATGGAAGACGTAGTCGACCTTGCCCACGTCAAAGGGTTGGCAAATATCTTTTTCGACGAACTCGAAACGCGGTTCGTGGGTGAGGTGGGCGAGGTTGGCGGGGCGGCCGGTGAGGAGATTGTCGACCACCACCACGTTCCAGCCTTCGGCGAGCAGAGCATCGCAGAGATGAGACCCCAGAAACCCGGCGCCGCCGGTAACCACCGCGCGTTTCGAGGTCATGCTTTCTTGCCGTTCTTGAAGAGCGCAGCTGGCACTCCGTCGGGGTGGGAGGCGGGGCGTCCAACGCTGTAGTAGGTGAAGCCTTCAGCGGCCATCACTTCGGAATCATACAAATTACGCCCGTCAATTACGATGGGATACTTCAGTTCCTGGCGGAGCCGGCCGAGATCGAGGTTGGCGAATTCCTCCCACTCGGTAAGGATCAGCAAAGCATCCGCGCCGTGAGCCGCTTCATAAGCGGAGTTGGCGAAGCTGAGTCCAGAAGGGATGACTTCCTTGACACGCTCCATGGCGGCGGGATCGTAGGCCCTGATTTTGCTGCCCTCCTGCAAAAGAGCCTGCACAATAAAGAGTGCCGGCGACTCCCGGATATCGTCAGTACCGCCCTTGAAGGCGAGGCCGAGCACGCCAAGGTTCTTGCCGCGCAGGGTCCAAAGAGCGCTGCGAACTTTACGCAGGAAGCGTTGCCGTTGATCTTCATTGATCCGCATCACTTCATCGAGCAGACGGAAGTCGTAGCCTGACTCACGCGCCACGGCGCGAAATGCCATGACATCCTTGGGGAAGCAGGATCCGCCATAGCCAATGCCCGGGTTGAGGAACCTGGCCCCGATGCGGGAATCGGAGCCAATGCCGTGCACCACCTGATTCACGTCGGCACCCACCGATTCGCAGACCGAGGCTACGGCATTGATGAAAGAAATCTTCAGGGCGAGAAAAGCGTTGGAGGCATGCTTGATCAACTCCGCGCTCTTGCTGCTGGTCACGATGAGCGACGGAGGAATCAGGGCGCGGTCGGGTTGGGGAATGGCGCCGCTCGTCTGGTAGTAACTTCCCCTGGTCAAGGGAGCGTACACTTCGCGCAAGACGGCAGCCGAGCGGTCGCTGTCGCAGCCGATTACGATGCGATCGGGAAACAGGAAATCGGTGACCGCAGTGCCTTCGCGCAGAAACTCGGGATTGGATGCAACGTCGAACAATTTCGGATCGGTGCCGCTGCGGAGGATGATCTTGCGCACCCACTCGCTGGTATACACGGGCACGGTACTTTTCTCCACCACGACCTTGTAGTCGACCACGCCCCCGGAGATTTCGCGGGCCACGGATTCCACATACGATAAATCGGCCTCGCCACTCTCGGTGGGGGGTGTGCCCACGGCAACGAAAATCGCTGCACTCAGGCGGACTGCTTCTTTCAGGTCGTCGGAAAAGGTCAGTCGTTTTCCCCGGTGGCGGGTTAAAAGCTCGGGCAGGAATTTCTCGTGGATGGGGACCTGGCCATTCCTCAGCGCCGCCAGTTTGGATTGATCATTGTCCACCAGAATGACATCGTGTCCGAGATCGGCAAAGCAAGCGCCTGCCACCAACCCGACGTATCCCGAACCCACGACTGCAATGCGCATGTTAAAACTCCCGTGATGGAATGTTCTGAAACATCTTTCGTTGGGGATGCTTTTCCACGAAGAAGCTTAGGAGGATCCGGAAAGCGGCCTGGGAGAGCTCATCCACGTCGTCTCAAGATGGCAATGATTTTAACAGCATTGAGCCTAACATTGGGAGGAGAGAAAAGAGTGTAACTCGGTCGTTCTCTAGCGTGAGTTCTCCGATTGGAGACAGACGGCCAGGGCGGAAAGTGCGATTGGCGGACTGGTCGTGGATCGGGCCGGTGATACCGACGATGCTCGGCTTTCCCGGGATTGTCGGGGAAGCCAACCCAGGGGTATCAGGGCAATTCTTATGGCTGCCGGCCCATGCGTCCACTCTAAGGAAGCGCGAAGTTCCGAACACGTATTGACAACCCGCTGTTTTCGGGCGAAACTCCGCTACGGACGGTGATTCCCGCTTTTCCTGCTGTCCGGTTATGCCCAAATCTCCGACGCCGCAACCGGATCCGTCGAAACCAAGTCTGAGCGCGACTGGAGTACTGCGCGGCCAACCCGGCGATGCCCATTTTGAGACCGATTTTGCGCAGCTGGCGACACGCTTTGCGGCGCAAAGCGGGGGCGGACTATCGCCGGAACTTTCCACCGATCTGGCCCTGGAAATCGTGCTCAATGAAGTGGTGGAACAGGCCTGCCTGACGACTGGCGCCACCGGGGCAGCCATCGCGCTCGAGCGCGATGGGGAAATGATGTGTCGCGCCAGCAGCGGTTCGACCGCGCCGGAGCTTGGTTCCCGGCTGGACTCCGCATCGGGACTATCCGGGGAATGCATTCGAACCCGACGGACGCAACGCTGTGACGATGTCTTGGCGGATCTGCGGGTGGACCTTGAGGTTTCGCAACGACTGGGGGTACGTTCGATCATGGTCATGCCACTTCTCCGCGAGGGTGAATTGGTGGGACTATTCGAATTGTTTTCATCGCTCCCGGAGGCCTTTAGAGCGCGGGATGAGCTTACCCTAGGCGCGCTGGCGGCGCGTATCTTGAACGACTTGAAGCTTTCGGCCGAACCACTGCCGCTGCCCCCGCCCCCGCAGAGCCTGGATGTGCCGGTTGAGGAGCCTGTGGCGGTTTCTGAAACTCGGGAGGTCATTCGCGCAATTCCAGAGGAGATTGCGCAGAAGACAACTGAGGATTCTTCGCCGCGCGGATTCGACTTTGTAACTTGGGCGCTGAGAGGTGCGGTTCTGGCTTGCGCGGTGTTGCTCGGAGTGTTGCTAAGCCTGCATCCGGGAAAGCCCAGGGCGATGGCGCACCCGCATCCGGTTGCGCCTCCCGTGGAAGCGGGCCATACGTCCGCGACAATCAGTCCGCCGCTCCAGGCGGACACCTCGGGGAAACACAAGGAAGACAATCCGGCTGCGCAGTCGTCGTCCGCTTCCTCCCATTCCTCCACTCCTTCCAGTTCTTCCCCTTCGCTCGCGTCTTCCATTTCACCCCCTTCTTCTACTTCTTCGACGTCCTCCAAGAGCGGCGTGAAACCTGCTCCTCTGGGCAGCCTGCTGGTCTTCGAGAACGGCAAAGAGATATTTCGCATGCCGCCGGCGCGGAATGACACGACTCCGAAGCAGACTGCATCGTCGTCGGTGGTGCTGGAAAGTGGTTTGCAGCGCGCCTCTTCCGCAGAGCCGGAAAAACTGGTGGAGTTCTCTCCCGCGGCAGCCGAGGATGGTCTGCTTCATCGCGTCGAACCGGAATATCCGGAAGACGCTCGGCAGCAGAAAATCCAGGGCACGGTCGTGCTGGAGCTTGAAATTGGTCAGGACGGTGCCGTTGAGGAGGCGCACGTCGTCAGCGGACCGCCGCAGTTAGCGAAGGCCTCCATCGATGCCGTGCAGCAATGGCGCTTCAAGCCGCGCCTGGTCAACGGACGCCCAGAACCGATGCAAACCAGGGTTACGCTGAACTTCAAGTTGCCCCAGTAATTTTGGGTGGGCCAGCTTAGGCTGGCCCGGGTTGCGCTACCCGGCAGTCCCGGCAGTCACTCTCGGCGTCCGACTCAACCTTCCATGCTAAACTTGGGAACTCGCCGAGCCGAGCTCGGCCCGAGTTCGGGCCGTTCCCTCGCGGTCCGTTGCTTAAAGAGGAAGCATGAAACCAGCCGTTGAGACAACCAGTAGTGTCTCCCACGATCCTTATCAGAAGACCGTTTGCTGTTTGCGCTGCGAGCAGAGATTGCAGCGATATCAACTGATGCGGATCGGTTTGACGCCCCATGGTCAGGGCCCGGGTTACGCGATCCTCACCTGTCCGAAGTGCGGACACGCGGAATTCGTTTCGGATACAAGCCCATTGCTGCAGAGCCTGGAATTAGTTTCGGTTGACGCCGGGGACGGCGACTAGCGCGGAACGGGCGATCCGACCAAACCCTCTCTAGACTAGAAGGCTGCTGAAAATTCGTTGTGTCTGTTGTACCTGTTGTATCGATGGAAGGCGTTCGGCTGAAGCCGAAATCGATCCTGCTAGGTGATGGCGTCGCTGAAGCGACCCCCCTTCCCCTATCCCCAAAAACAAACCCGATGCAACTGAGTAAATGGACAGGAGCCATGAGGCCATACGTCAGAAGAGAATTATATGGCCACAAGCATGTCCAATTACGTAAGTCAAAGGAATGAAACCATTCGCCTTCGCTCAGTATTGAGCTGGTGACCGTTTACTCGTCTCCATTTTAGCCGGGATCGCCCATCGGGCCCCAGCAGCAGATCCATATCATCCTCGACAACCCCTCTTGCCCACAAAACACAACTCGTTCGAGACTTCCTCCAACGCGAGGTCATCGCCCGCGGCATTTTCACCTCGGTCCCTGACCTGGCTCGCAAACTCCGTCGCTACATCAACGCCCACTTCGCCAATGCTCGCCCGATCCAGTGGAAATACTATGACCCCAGCCGCCGCCTGCGCACTAACGAACGCACTGCGACAGTCCACGCGTCCTAATGCGGCCGGAACGTCTTCCCCGTCTCCAGCAGAGTCTTCAATCGCGAAAGAATCCGCGGCCACCCATCCGCGTTCTGGGCATACGCCGGATCGTCCTCCTCCCACTCATCGTTCGTCACCACAACTTTCACCGCCTCCGTCTCCGGAGTCAGCTCCACCTTTACTCTGGACATCACCGCTCCATCACCCATGCCGAACTTGTACTCGAATAGCTTCGGCTCCTCCACTCGCAGCACCTCACCCGTCACATAGCGTATCGACTTCCCATCCTTATCCGGCCCCGACCAGGTCATTGCCCCGCCCGGCTTCAGATCCACGTTAAAGTCCGCGCCCACGAAGATCTTGCGATTCGCCTCCTTCGAAACGAACCCATCCCAGACCTTCTCCACGGGGGCCGCAATGTAATATGTAAAAATCAGTGCTGCCTTCTCCATATCAATCCCCATGCACTCCTCGAGATCACGCAACGGCTGCCCCAGACTCTAGCAAAATATCCAAGGAAAGACGAGCAGACCGGCGAGTTAGTGACCTTGTCGTGGACAAAACTGGCATGTAGTAACGAATTCCCTGCGACAGGCCACTAGTAGCGCTCTCGCCGTCTTCGTTTTTGCCCGGCACGAGACACGGAACGGTTAGGAACTGGAAGAGGCCGCCACAATTCGATTGGATCGATCCCTAATCGCTGTGCATTGCCCTCCGCCAAGGACACTTTCGCGATCAGAACTTCGCATCGTTGACTGCATGGCTGTTATTTCTTCATCGCGTTGGCGAAGCAGGTCCGAGTGGGAACGGGGCCGCCTCCGCTTCGCGGCGCTCGTATGGCTTCGCTACGCTCCGGCGCCCGATCGCAATTACGTGATGAAGCTACGACAAAAAGGCAGAACCAGGAAAAGTGAAAGATCGCTGGATCAAGAGCGTGGACTCAATAGAACTGCGCAGAACCAAAGACTCTTGCATGGATGGGGTTGAAGGATGGGGACTGCGCCCCTCCTCCAAACCCCGCGCCTGCTAGTTCTTCCTAACGGTAGTAAATGGACACAGATCAGAAGAGGGGTGTCTAGAAGGGTATATCTTCGTCCGTGATCGGCCCAGCGCCGGCTCCCGGCGGCTCCGGGTCGGGCGTGCGCTGGTCGAAGCTGTTGCCGCCTGCAGAAGAGGCTGAGCGCGTACCGCCGGCGAAGTCGCCGCCACCGCCACCGCCCTCGCCGCGTCCGCCCAGCAGGATCAGATCGCTGGCGACGACCTCGGTCATGTACTTTTTCTGTCCGGTCGTCTTGTCGTCCCACGAGCGGGTTTGCAGGCGTCCCTCGATGTAGACTTTGCCGCCCTTCTTCAGATACTCGCCGGCAATCTCCGCCAACCGCTGCCAGAGGACAACATTGTGCCACTCAGTGCGGTCTTGCCATTCGCCAGCCTTGTCTTTGAAGCGCTCGTTGGTGGCGATGGTCAGCTTGGCCACGGGCGTGCCCTGCGGAGTGAATTTGACTTCGGGATCTTTCCCCAGATTGCCGATCAGTTGAACCCGGTTCAGACTCTTGCCTGCCATATCGGTGCTCCTTTTGCAGTCGTTCACTATAACAGAATGAGCCCGGTGGAGATCGTGGCGCGGTTCAAGATTCCTCTCGGAGTTTGGTTTGGATTTGGGCCCTGTCCTATCTTGGCCTGTGCCGACTGAGATTTTCGCTTCGCCGGAAAGGCGGCGCCGCTGAGGATGGCCCCAGGAGAGGATAGCGAGAGAATGCTCGATCATAACGGGCGTGCGTCAGGTTATAATTCCGGCATGCCTCCTGTACCCGGCGCAACCAAAGCCGTTGGGATGGTTCCCGACGAGCTCAAGTTTGAACCGAAGTCGAAAGGCCTCGCTACTCCGCGCAAGAAGAAGCCGAAAGAGCTGGCCGTCATTACCGAATGCTGTACGGGATGCGCCGGTTCGCCCGCCTGCGTGGAATATTGTCCCGTCGAAGATTGCATGTTTTGGGTGCCCGACGAAGACAATCCGCCGTTTGGCCGCATTGCAATCGATCCCATCCTGTGCATCGGGTGCAAGAAATGTCTTAGCAAAGGACCTGACGGCTGCTTCCTCGACGGCTGCCCGTGGGACGCAATCGCCATGGTCGATACGGCTGAGGTGGAAAAAGAAGTTGGGCCGATGGCAATTTAGAAATTCGCTGTCAGCCCTCAGCTTTCAGTTGCAGCAGATCCCACTTGTTTCCGTAGAGATCCTCGAAGACCGCGACGATTCCGTACGATTCTTCACTCGGCGGGCGGCAGAACTTGACGCCGCGGGCTGTCATTTCACGATAGTCGCGCCAGAAATCGTCGGTGTGTAGAAATAGAAAGACGCGTCCGCCGGTCTGATTGCCAATGCGGCTCACTTGTTCCGGATTCGCTGCCTGAGCGAGCAGCAAATCGGTTCCCGTGGATCCCGGCGGCCTTACCAGCACCCAGCGCTTGCCGTTGCCGAGGCTGGTGTCCTCGATGAGTTGAAAGCCGAGCGCCTGCGTGTAGAAGTCGATGGCCTCGTCGTAATCGCGAACCAGCAGAGCGATGTATCCTAACTTCTGCTTGGTCATTGGTTGAATCCATGACTTAACGTCGTTACGCTCTAGCTTCCCGCCCGCGTCCGAATCGCCTTCTCTGTTTCCAGCGCCTGCTGGCGCACGTGATCGGGAATGTCCGGCAGATCACGTTCGTAGGGACGAATCGCAGTCAGATCGTCGATCTGACCGACTAGATAAAGCGCCCGCAGGGCTTCCCATACCTGTTCGATTGCTGGATCGACCACCGCCACTTCCGAACCTGCGGCTAGGTTCGCGCCTGGCTGGGAGACGGAACGGATTCGCCCGGGAATCGGCGAGCGGATTTCGATGGGCGCTGAAGCGCCCGGAGTTGTTAGCTTTGCCAGCAATCCGCCCTGATGGATGGCCGTGCCGGGGCGATCGGCATCGACGACGCGAGCATTTATTGGAGCAGTGAGCTGGGCGGGCTTGAGCAGGGCCACAATTTGCGGACGGCCGGTGGCATCGCCGAAGCGTACCAGCGACAGCGCCGCATTACCCGCTACCATGGGGGAAGAGTCGGCGAGCATCCTCAGCAGCGCGTCGTGAAAGCCTGCCCCCGAGGCGTCCTGGCCCATGACCCAGGCGTCGGTGTTGCGCACCTGCTCTACCGGATCGTTCGCCAGGCGGATTAGGTCGGGATACCACTGCTTCACCGCCGCGTCTCCATGGGACATGCGGTCGCCCACCTGTATCAGCGCGTGCTGAATGTGGCGCGGCTTTTTGTCGTCGTGGAGATATTCGGTTAACTGCTGGTCGGAAAGGTGACGGCCAAACCAGGTGTTCCACCAGAACAGAAACGGCATGAGAACGATGAGCCATCCCGTGGTGAAAAACAAAATCTTCTGGGTGCGCGACATGCCGCGCTTGGGCTTCGGCTCGGGCGCGGGAAAGCCATTCGGATCGATTTGGGCTGCCGAACTTTGTGGCGGACTGGGCATGAAATCTTGGGAGCGAACGATAACAGAAACTGCTTACTCTACGTCTGCGTCGAGCACACGTTCCTGTTCGAGATAATGGGACATGGCGTATTGCGCCAGAAGCGGCGTCTGGAGGCGGATTTCCGCGCCGATCCATTCGCCCTTGGCATGGGGAGCGTTGGGCGGATGGTTGCAGCGTCCGCCGCTGCCGAACTGGGGGCCGAAGTCCGCGCTTTGAATCTGATCGTACTGGTGGATGTCCCGCCACGCGGCATCGCCGACAGTTCCGGAGACGTCGATTTTCAGCTTCAATATAGGCATGGGACCCGCTTTGAATGGGGAGAAGCCTCAGGGGCTAAAGCCCAGTTCGTGCAGCGTTGTTAGGGCGCGGCTGAGGCCGTGCCCCTTTCGTGTCGTGCCCTTCCCGTTTCTTGCCCTGTCCGAACTCGCCCAGCGAACGCGGCCCTGCAGGGCTTCTCTTCCCCAAACGCTGCAGGGAAGAAGGCGTATTGTTCGGCGATCACGCGGCGGGCCTCGTGCTCCTGCGGTTGGCCATTAGCAACGCAAGCCCAAACATGACCAGGGAAAACAGAGCGAGCGTTGCCATTGCCGAAGGTAAGGGAAAGCTGAGGTCCGCGCCGGGATACAGAAGGCCGCGCAGGGCCTCCACTCCATAGGTCAGCGGATTGAGCCGCATGATGATGCGAATCCATCCCGAGGCGCCGGCCAGCGGGAACAGGGCGCCCGATAGGAGCCACAACGGAATCAGAAACAAGTTCACGATCCCATGAAAGGCCTGCGAAGAATCCATGGGCCAGGCGATTGCGAAGCCCAGCGCGGTCAGAGAAAACGAAACCAGGAAGACCACTACTCCGACCAGCAGGACCGGTAACGGTTGCAGGTGAACTCCGGCGAACGGCGCGAAGATCAGAAAGATCATTCCCTGGACAGCCGAAAGCGTGGTACCGCCCATGACCTTGCCGAGCACGATCGCGCTGCGCGGCACGGGCGCGACCAGCACCGAAAGCAGGAAGCCTTCCTTGCGGTCTTCGATCACCGACATCATGGTAAAGATCGAAGTGAACAACACGATCATGATGAGCGCGCCGGGATAAAAATAATCCAGGTAATGTTGCTGGCCGGGGCCGCCGCCGGAGCGAAACGAAGTTCCGAATCCCGAGCCGATGACCAGCCAGAACACCAGCGGCGAGGCCAAGACGCCGACGACGCGCGTCGGCTGACGATAGAAGCGCACGATTTCGCGCCACCAGAGGGTGAATGCCGGCAGCGTTACGCCTGCCGACGCCGGTCTGCCCATCGGCCGCACCAAAGTTGTTGCCTGAGTTGCCATTTTTTAATCTTTAATCTCGATCTTTTAGTCGATCTCGATCTCGCTTTCATTTAGCTCGCTTTTGCGGCGGGAGTCTTGGCGGGCGCGGTTTTCTTACCGGTCATCCTGCGATCCCGCATCTCCCAGTACGCATTCAACAGGAAACAGGCTGATAGCGTGAGCAGAATGAGCGTCATGAAAAGGCCGTCGACGGTGATGGAAAACGGCGAGAGCACGATCATTCCTGCGATGAAGATCCATACCACGCCCGCCAGTGACATCACGCCGAGCACGAGAGAAAGCACCAGGATGATTGGACGCAAGCTATCTCCTCTTTTTCTTTTTTAGTTCGGAACTTGGTTCGCGCTCTTCACTCCAAAACTTGTGACCCGTGCGGCGAATGAATACATCTTCCAACGCGGGCTTGCTGACGGAAATCGCCTGAATCTCGCCGGGGAAGGCCTCGACCACATCAGGAACAAATCGATGGCCACCCTCGCGCTCGATGCGCACCTGATGGCCAAGCACGACCGCCTCGAGGCGGAAACGCGAGCGAATATGTTCCGCCAGCAAGGCTGCGTCGTGCGCGGCATCCAGCAGGATGATGTCGCCACCGATTTCGCTTTTCAGTTCTGCCGGAGTGCCCAGCGCGACCAGATTTCCTTCGTTCAGAATGGCCAGGCGGTCGCAGCGCTCGGCTTCTTCCATCAGATGCGTCGTCACCAGCACGGAGACGTGCTCTTCGTCGCGCAGTATCTGCAGATACTGCCACAAGTCGCGGCGGGCCCCAGGGTCGAGTCCGGTGGTGGGCTCGTCCAGCAACAATACTCCAGGGTGATGGAGCAATCCTTTTCCCAGTTCGATGCGGCGTTGCATTCCGCCGGAGAATGTCTCTACCCGCTCATGGGCGCGATCGGCTAGACCCACGCGAGCCAGAATTTCTTCGATGCGCTTTTTGAGGGCGGATCCGCGCAGGCCGTAGAGATGGCCTTGATGCCACAGGTTCTCATACGCGGTCAATTTGAGATCGATGCTCTGCGCCTGAAATACAACGCCAATCTGGCGACGAAGAAGCGCGGGATGCTGCGCCGCATCACATCCCATGACCACGGCCCTGCCTTCGGTCGGGATCATCAGCGTTGAGAGTATTCGGAACAGGGTGGTTTTGCCGCTTCCATTCGGACCGAGTAGTCCAAACAGCTCGGCTGGGCGCACGTTGAAGGTGACGCCATTCAGTGCCGTGCGGTGCTCGTAGCGATGGACCAGATTTTCTACCGAGATCACGGATGGGACGGAATTGCGCTCTAGTTCCGGACCGGCATCGGCGAGCGCAGCGACTTTCGAGACCAAAGGAATACTCCGAGGACTGCAAACAGTTTACGACATCTGATCGAATGTTAGGACCGGCGGTCCCCCCATCCATATTCCCTAAGATTCCCTAAAAATTCCCTAACTAAGCGGCCGACGGGTCCTGCTCCGCCTGCGGCAGCGCCTGCTCGAAGGCGACCGGAACATGGCGCCACACCTGGATCGCCAGGATCACTGTGGTCGCCAGCAAGAGGGCTCCGACCGCGACGTGCGCGACCGTTGAGACCACCATGGGAAGTTCGGGCTCGACCGCGTCCCGGCCCCACGCAACGCGCGTCAAAAACGCGGTAAAGCCAAGGAACAGCTGAGCCATGACCAGAAACAGCATCAGAATCGCCGGACGACGAACGGCTTCGATTTGGGAATAGACTGTGAGCGCGCGCACCAGGGTCCAGGCCAGCACAAACGATACCACCACGGCATGCACCAGGTGCGGCCACCAGCTTAACCCGTGGTGACGGAACATGGCTCCGAGAATTAGTTGGACGTACAACACGAAAATGGAAAGCAGAGTTAGCGTGAATAAGCTGGGACGGCGCTGATCGAACTCTGCGTGGGGCTGTTCCTCTACCCACTTCTTACCGGTCAATAACGCGATCGCCGCGGCCATCGAGAAAAAGGTTTGGGCCAGAGCCGCATGCGCCGACGATACCGCCGGCGGCAGATAGAACAGAACCGTGATTCCACCCAAAATCCCCTGGGCAATCACCGTTCCCAGAGCAGCCAGAGCCAAAACGCGCAGCCAGCGCCGCTTTTCGACGCGCCAAGTCCAGATGGCGAGCAGGATCGTGAGAACGCCTGCGCCCTGCGCGATCATGCGGTGCGTGTGCTCGAACTTGACGCCGCCCACGAGTTTCGGAATCTTGTACCAGGAACCGAACGAAGTCGGCCAGTCCGGCACCGAGAGTCCAGCGTCATTGCTGGTAACCAGCGCGCCCGCGATGATGAGAAGGAAAGTCCAGCAGGCGAGGATGACGGCGAGGCGATGGTGCCCGCGATGGTAGGTTGTCGCGATGGCTTTCAGAGTCGTTTCCCTTGGGTCGGTTGGAGAAAAAGAACTGAGCAGGTCGCACGGTGAGAGCAACCTGCTCCGGTCCAATCCGAAATGGTTCTCCAGTTGCGGCTATTCGCCGGCGGCTTTGAAGCTCTGGTCTACGGTCTTGGTATCTTTCGGCGCGACCGTTACTTTCTGGTCTTGCTCGCCCAGTTTCTCGTGAACGAATGCGATGGTGTAGTCGCCCGGCGGCAGGCCCTTGATCTCATATTTTCCGTCCTTGTCGGTGACGGCGAAGAACGGGCTCTTTACGACGTTGATATACATCTTCATCCAGGGGTGCTGGTTGCACTTCACCGGCAGCATGATTTCCTCGCGCGCGAAGTTCTTTTGAATGTCGGCGGAAGATGGCGGCTGCGACTCGTTCCACTCCCGGTTGTCCTTCGGAGTGGGATGGATATTGTGCGTGGTCGGATCGCTGTTCTTGATGTCCACGGTCTGGCCGGCCATCACGCCAAGCACGTGCGGATGATAGCGGCAGCCCTTCTGTTCGAGTACTACGGCGGCCTGGGGAACATCGAAGGTGCGGCTGCCGAGGCCGTCCTTGACGTAGACAAAGACATTGGCCAGGTCGCCGCCGGAGACGACAGTGTTCTCGGCTTCGTTTGTACCCTTGCAGCCGGGGTCCTGGCTCATGTCGATCTTCGATGGTTTGGGAGCTGTCCCGTCAAACTTTACCGTGCCGTTAATCGTGGCCACGGTCGCTGGATCGATGGGCGTGGCTGCCGGCGCCGTCGTCTCGGCCGGAGCGTTGGCGGATTGCTCCGTATTTTCTTTCTTGTTACAAGCCGCTAGTGTCAGCAATGCGCCTAGCGCGATCACGCTCAGCGTGGTTGCTGTCCAACCCGTTTTCGTATTCATGATGTCGCCCTTTCTTCTCAAAATGTAGTGCCGGCGTCCCGCCGGCTGTCGCGTGGGCGTCCTCGCCCGCGCCATGGATTGCTAACAAAATGTAAGGCCGTTGCCAAACCGCTTATTCTACCGCGAAGCGCCGCCTGCCATTCGATGCGAGTCCACGGCTGCTTGTTTACGATGAGTAGAGGGCTCGACGGCAGCCTTGGTCCGCGGCATCGAAGATGCAACTCGCTTTTGCTCTTCCGCCGTCAACTGGAAGATATAATCCGTCAGCAACTTGCGATGATCTCCCTCAAACCCGTTAAACGTCGGCGGCGTCGGTCCGGCAAACACCCATTGATTATTCTGCTGCTTGAATAAGCCTGAGGGCATCGCGGTGCCCGGGCTCACGGCCTGTGGATCGGTAATCCAGCGCTCCACCCAGTCCGGCTTCAAACGCTCTTTCGCCAGCAGGAAGTTCGGGGCAGTGGCGATCTTGTCATGCGCGGGATCGCCCGTGGCGTGGCATTTCAGGCAGGGCGCCGCGGTGCTCGAGAACAAACTCCGCGCCATGTCCGATTCCTTGCTGGTGAGGGTTGGAACCTGCTCCGGAATATAGGGAAGCGGTTGCTGCGACAAGGCTTCGAAGAAGCGCACGAGTTTTCTCAGCTCGTTATCCGAGAACGAGAAGGTGGGCATGCGGACTTTCAAGTATGGCCGCACGCCGTTGCGGTCCGTATCCGCAGTGCTGAGAGCAGGGTTTGACAGAAACTTCCGCAGCCATTCGGGATCGACGCGCGCACCCTCGGTCAGTAACTTTGGAGGCAACTGTTCCTGCGCATCCTGATACTGCTTCAGTCCCATCAAAATCGTCGGCTGGCCGGGAATGAACTGGTGACATCCCATGCAGTTGTATTTCTTGACGACCCACCAGCCTTCCTGAATATCATGCCGCGCGTCGCCCGGTTTGTACTGATAGCTCTGGGGCAGGGAAGTCTCCTGGCTTCCCAGCAGGAAGGTTGTGAGATCGAGCACCTGATCCTTCGTGAGATGCGCGTTCGGCATGCGCAGGGCTTCGGTCTCGGTCTTTACTTTGCCCTGATCGTAGATGTTCGGCTCGGCGAGCTTGTGCTCAAAAAATCCTTTGTGATCGTACCAGGGTTCGCGGGCCGCACCGTCGGGCAAGCGCGCCAAATCTTCCTTGTTCTTGATCGGTTCTGCGTCTTTGCCTCCGCGCTCGGAGACTTCGGTGAACAGAGCGAAATCGAGGCGCTCAATGGGCTTGCTACCTTCGAAGGTAAGTTCCGTTCCGATGCGCCCTTCCTCTTCCATGCCAGAAATTTCGTGGCATCCGCCGCAGCCGTAGAACCGAACCCATTTCTTGCCTTCTTCTTTCAGGTTCGGATCATCCATGAAGGACGCATCCGCGTACGACGAAGGTTCCTGCTTTTTCTGCGACATCAAATAGGTGGCGATATCTTCGGCGTCTTCCGGACGCAGACGCAGGCTCGGCATCACCGTCATATTCTGCACTTGCAGTTCGTGTCCGTCATTCGGGCACTTGCTGTGATCCAGATCGAATACGTAGGGCAGGTTCTTCTTGGCGTAATCCTCGGGACCAATATCTTTTTTCTCGTAGGGACAGTAAGGGCGCGTCCGCTGGCGGGCGTTGTGAATCCAGCGCACCAGGTAATCGTAATTCGCCTTCTCGCCGACGCGAGTCAGATTGGCGGCGAATGTTCCACCCTGCATCTGGTCGCCTTCGCCGATGGAGTGGCACGCGAGGCATCCCCGCTCCTCAAAAAGTTCTTTTCCGTGCGCCGCGTTTCCCGGCTTGTGTTTGGGCAGTTCATCGGTAAAGCCCGATTGCCAGATGTATGCCGAGATGGCTTGGATCTGATGATCCGTGAGCCGGAAGTTCGGCATCTTGGTCGTCGGCCGGAAGTCGGACGGCTTCTTCAGCCACACGGGAATCCAGTTTTTATTCAGCTTGAGGCGGGCGTCTTTCAGATTGGGACCAACCTTTTTCTGATCCTGCATCAAGCTATGCGATTGAAAGTCGAGTTGTTGTAAACGCGCCTCCAGCTTGCTGTTGGCCACTCTCAGATCGACGGCCTTGCCGTTGAACGCATTCGCTTGGTCGTTGGAGGCAGCGGCATCGGCCTGCTTCATCAGATCCGCGGTGTTCTTTAGGTTCTCTTTTTTCTGGGTTTCAATCTGCTTGATCTGCTGCCCGATCGAATTCAGATCTTCGGGTTCCTTGTCGTATCCCTCATAGCGATGGCAACCCATGCAGCCGCGCTGGCGGAACAAATCTTTGCCGTTGTTGATGGTTTGCCACTGCACGTCGCCGCTGGCCAAAACCATATCAGCGGAGTGACAGCTCTGACATCCCGCTTGCGAATTTTCTCGGGGATAAAGTGGCCACAGCCAATGCTCGTAATTTCCGTGTGCCTTTTCGATGCTGGTGGTGGCGCGGCCATTGCCCTGGTGGCAGGGAGAGCATCCGAACTTCTCGGGATCGTGAATCTGCAGTAATTCCGGTTCGGTGTGACTGACAAACGCGTTGGCATATTCGTCCGGCTGCTTCTCGCCTTTTGCCATCATTACCGCCGCGCTGATTTTCAGCGGCTCGCGCGTGTTCATGTGGCAGGACTCGCAGCGGTCCACAATGTTGGCGTCGGCAACGTTGATCTGCACAATCGCCGGATCCCAGTCCGTTGCCCGCTTCTTCAGCCCCTGAATTTGCTGCGGGGTGAGGTCGACCATGTGGTCCGAGATGTACTCATCCATCTTGGCTTTGGCCGCGGTCACCGGCTTCAGCACGTCGCCGAGTTCCAGGCTCAGCTGAGTGCGCTCGTCGCGGATTTGGTTGTAAGTTTCCTCAAGTTGCGGGAAGGTGAATTTCTTTTTCGTGCCGTCGGGGAACTCGACCGTGGCCTGTTCGGCCTTGTAGGAGTCGATTTCTTTTTGTTTGCTGGCTTTTGCCGAAGCGCTGGTGCTGGTCTCCAACTCGTAGGTTAGCGCGTTCACATAAGCGCGACGATCGGTGAAGACACTCTGCACTGCCAGCAGCCGCGCACTGGCATCGTCGAGCTTTTTTCGAGCCTCTTCGGCTTGCGCTTTGGAGTTCTGGTAAGCCTTCTCGTAATCCTGTTTCAGCGCGACGTATGGCGGATCTTGCTCGACCGATTGCTCTGACTTGGATGAGGTAGAGGTCGCCGTGTTCAGGAAGGCGGGATAGCGATCCTTCCATTGGTCCTGGAAGGCCTTCCACGGGCGCTGTCCCCAGGCTTCGTCGTACAAAGCCCAGAACAGCGTGGCAATCAGAAGGATCGTCGCGATCACATAATGGATGGCGTAGGACTTGCCGGTGATCGGATCCTGCTCGGGGATGGGTTTTTCAGGCACCAGTTCCTCCCGGACTTACCGCTCTGTCATTCCAAGCGAATCAATACTGTTGGTTCGAAGCTGCGCGAGACTCATAGGGATCCTTCGACTCGGCAATCGGTTCGCGTTGCGAATCGATGGCTACGCTCAGGATGACCACGCAAACGCGGAACGCAAACATTGCACTCAAACATTGAACCAGGGCGTGATCCACACGTACTTGATGTGCCACAAAAGCCGCAGGGCCATCTTTAACGGCAACGCAATCATGGTCAGCCACAGAAATGCCATGAGCGAAAACTGCAGCAGGCTCATGCGCTGGAAATCCTTCTGCATTTTGCGGCGGAACAGCGAATACACCGCGCCGCCGCCGACCAGGTAGAATCCGCCTACCACGATGGCGCCAAAGACCGCCTTCGCCATGTTGGAGGTCAGCCCGAACAGATCCGGCAAATCGCGGTTCACTTCATAGATGAGCCGGTTGTGGTCCCACGTTTGCCCCGGCCAGAACCATTGCCAGCCGGGGCCGCGGATGAACGTCCCGATAATGATCATCGCGACCCACAGAATCACAAAACCGAACAGGAACGTCGAGATTGAAAACTTGCGCTGCTTCCAGGTGTAGTAACCGCTGCCCAGAGGATTGGTGTCAATATAAGGAATCACCATCAGGCCGATGATGATCATCGTGGGCATGACTACGCCTGCAATCCAGGGATCGAAGTAAACCAGCATCTCCTGCAGTCCGAGGAAATACCATGGAGCTTTCGCCGGATTCATGGTCAGGTTGGGGTTTGCCGGTTCTTCCAGCGGCGCGTTGAGGGTGATCGACCAGACCATGAGAATGATCGTAATGATGATGGCTGCGAGAAATTCAATGCGGAGCAGAAATGGCCAGACGTGTACTTCCTTGGCCCAGCCGGGTTTGAAGGGCCAGGTTTTGCGATGATGGGTCTTGGCCAGCGCGGGATCGGCCTCGAGCTGCTCGATTAACTGATCGTTGGCTCGCGCCTGTCTTACGGCCAGATAGATGTAGAACGCCAGCAGCGGGATCAAGCCTACGATCGGCACGTTGTCCGGCGCCGAGCAAATCTCCCAGAGTTGTCGCCAATCCATAATCTCTCCCCGGCCCCTGCTTCTGAATCATGGGGACAGCCGAGGGCGGCTGTCCCCACAGCAATGTTTTTACTCTCCCGCGGCTTTTGGCCCGCGCCGCGGTTTATCGGCTTCAGCCTCCAGCATCACCGGAGCCGGCCCCGAAATTCCGCCATCTTTACGCACCCGCCAGAAGTGCACAATCATCAGCACGGATGCCACGATCGGAATCCCAATGCAATGCCAGATGTAGGAGCGCAACAGGGCATTGGCATCGACGATCGAGCCGCCCAGCAATCCGAAGCGGACGTCGTTATATGGGGTCATGCCGAGCATCGAGCCGAACGGCCCTTCGTGACCGAGCAGCGGCGTGGCGCGGGCCATGTTCGTTCCCACCGTGACCGCCCAGAAACCGAGTTGATCGTCGGGCAGCAGATACCCGGTGAACGACAGCAGCAAAGTAAACACCAGCAACAGCACGCCAATATTCCAGTTGAACTCGCGGGGCTTTTTGTAGGAACCGGTCAGGAATACGCGAAACATGTGCAGCCACACGCCGATCACCATCAGGTGAGCCGCCCAGCGATGCATGTTGCGCAATATCTTTCCAAACGGTACATCGTGCTCCAAGTAGAGCACGTCGCGAAATGCCTGCACCTTGCTGGGGTGGTAATAAAACATCAGCAGCACGCCGGTGTAGGTGAGAACGATGAACAGGTAAAACGTGATCCCGCCCATGCCCCAGGTATAGCTGTAGCGCACGGCGTCGCGATTAATCTTCGCCGGATGCAAATGCAGGAATACGTTGGAGAGCACGCCCAGCGCCCGGTTGCGTGGCGTGTCGTCGCGTTTGTGGCGGAAGATGGAAGTATAGACCTGGGTCTTGGTGGGATCTTTTAAACCCTCGATCTGCTCTTTCGCCTTCGCGGGGATCTCGGTCTTGAGAGCGTGAATGTCTTCTTTGACGCCCGTCGTCACCCGCTCCACGAGTCCGACTTTGCCAGTCTTTCCGTTGGAGCCCCCATTGGAACCGCTGCCGGGCCCGCCGTTGCCGCCGCTCGGATTGTTTTCGTCAGCCATGAGTTTAAAGTTGCTTTCCTTTTGTCATTGCTCACCCGGCGAAGGCCCGGTAAGGAATCTGCTTTTGCTTACACGCCGGTCAGAAACGCTCCTGGATCATTGAAGTGCGAGGGTTGGCCCTTGGGCCACTGATAGAGCCGGGAAGTGTCCACAATAATCTGTCCGTCGGGAGCGATGTCTATCTTTGCCCGGTCCATGGGACGCGGCGCCGGACCCTCGAAATTGATCCCTTCGCTGTCGTAGCCGCTGCCATGACAAGGGCATTTGAATTTGTTTTCACTGGGTTTCCAGTCCGGCGTGCAGCCCAGGTGCGTGCATCGGGCGTAGATTACGAACAGGCGATCGGGCGTGCGATCGACCCAGATGCGGTATTTCTGCTGAAACTTTGTGTCGACGCCCAGCGCGAATTCCGACGGGTAGCCGATTTTGAAAACGGAGTTGGGTTCAAACAACGTGCGCGGCAGGAAGAAGCGGAAGAACGCCAGGAACCACGCCATCAAGAAACCGGTCACCAGGGTCCAGACGAAACGGCGCCGGTGGCGGTCGATCTCGGTCGAGGGAGCGGTCCCGGCCACGCCGGCGGATGCGGCCGCTTTTGAGGTTCCCACCGCCGGGGTGCCCACATATTTAGCGGCTTCTTTCCCCCCGGCGGCTGCCGGTTTCGCCGCTTCGGGATTCGGATTGACCTTTCCGGTCTCCGGCTCCGCCATGGTCTTCCTCCTGCTCCTGTGATGAAATGACTGCGCCTAATCCAAACTAACGGCGGCCGCATATTCCGGCGCCGCAAACGCCTTGTCTGCGCTCGAGATCGGTATCGAGGGATACACCGCCTTGCCCAGGGCCTGATGCACAATCTGTGCCAAAGCCTGGACGAATTTTGGAGAATCGTTCAGCCCGGCACTCAATTCGAACTGTGTCATCCCCAATCCGTGAGCCTCCTCCCGCGCTTCATGATCAATTTCTCCGAGCGTCTCAACGTGATCGGAAACGAAAGCCACCGGCACTACACACACTTCGTGTACTCGCTCGGCCGCCAACTGGCGCAGCGTTTGATGCAGCGACGGCTGCAGCCACCGGCTGGCTCCCACCTTGCTTTGATAGCAAAGCCGCTGGGGGTTCGTCCACCCGCCGCGCCCGGTCAGCAGGCGCACGGTTTCCTCGATCTGACGCTGGTAAGGATCGCCCTTGTCAATGACGGACATGGGAATGCTGTGCGCGCTGAAAACAATTTCCGGACGCTCGGGTTGGGGGAAACGGGACAGGGCCGCGTTCACCTTTTCCACCACGGCATCCAGATACATCGTATTACGATAGAAAGTCTCCACGCAATGGACGGGCATGTCATCGGCGAAGAGCCGCCGCCATTCGTTCAAACTCGATCCCGTCGTAGTCGACGAATATTGCGGGTACAACGGCAGCAGGACGACTTCATCGCACTGGGCGGCCCGCACCTGCTCGATGGCTTCGCGAGTAAAAGGATGCCAGTAGCGCATGGCCACAAAGCAGTGGGCCTCGATCCCTTGCCCGCGCAGTTCGGTTTCGAGCGCCCGCGCCTGCTGTTCGGTGTGCCGACGGATGGGCGAGCCGCCTCCGATGGCGCGATAGTGATGCTGGACCCGGCGCGCGCGTGTAGTCGAAATCAGCTTGGCCAGTGGTTTACGCCCTATGCGGGCGAAAGGAAAGTCAATAATGTCGGGGTCGCAGAAGAGGTTATACAAAAAAGGTTCGATCGCTTCCAGCGTGTCGGGTCCACCGAGCTGAAAGAGAACTATCCCCACACGCCGTGCTGTGCGCGTCATTTCCCCAGAATCCCCAGAACGAGGCAATGTACTCCGAATCGAGCTTGCGAGTCAATGGCGGAATCGCAAGCGTTCGCCAGCCGACGGGAGTGCGACTAGAGGGCAGCCTGTTCGCTGCGCATTTCTTCGATGATCGCGTCGGCAAATTCCGACGTACCCGCTTTGCCGCCGATGTCGCGCGTCAATTTTTCCGGGTGACGGTAAACTTTTTCGAGTGCATTCCGAATTTGGGTCGAGGCTTGGTGCTCCCCGAGATGGCGCACCATGAGCAGCGCCGAGCGCAGGAGCGCTGTCGGGTTGGCCAGATTCTTTCCCGCGATATCGGGCGCCGAACCGTGGACGGCTTCAAAAATGGCGCAGGTATCGCCCAGGTTCGCGCTGGGCACAAATCCCAGTCCCCCCACAAAGGCCGCACATAAATCCGAGATGATGTCTCCGTAGAGATTCTCCATCACCAGCATGTCGTACTGATAAGGATTCATGACCAGCTGCATGCAGGTGTTATCCACAATGTGTTCGCCGTAAGTAATCTCCGGATAATCCTTGGCGACGTTGCGGCAGCAGCGCAAAAACAGGCCATCCGACAACTTCATGATGTTCGCTTTGTGAATGGCGTGTATTTTTTTTCGCTGATTGTTGCGCGCGTATGCGAACGCGAATTTGGCGATTCGCGTCGAAGCCTTCTCGGTAATGATCTTCAAGCTTTCGACCACGCCGGGGACTACCTCATGTTCCAGACCGGAGTAAAGACTTTCGGTGTTCTCGCGCACGATGATCAGGTCTACATCCGGATAGCGGGTGGGAATATGAGGCAGATTCCGGATCGGCCGGAAATTTGCGTACAGCTCGAACTTCTTTCGCAGCGCAACGTTGATGCTGGCGAAGCCGCCGCCTACCGGCGTGGTAACCGGGCCCTTCAGAGCGACGCGGGTTCGTTCGATCGACTCCGTCAATTCCTTGGGAATGTACTCGCCCGATTTCTCATACGCTTCCGCACCGACCGCGAAAGTCTCCCATTCGAACTTCACCCCGGTCGCTTCCAGGATGCGGACCGTTGCCCGGGTGACTTCGGGCCCGATTCCATCTCCCGGAATGAGCGTTACTTTATGACTCATAACCGCATGGTCCTCCGCCGCATTGGTTTCTCCGCCGGCAACGCGCGTTCTTTGAACCCCTACGGCGTCTTCACCTTCACCAGATCCTTCAACTCATTCATGAACTCTTTGATGTCCTTGAAATCGAGATATACCGAAGCAAAGCGCACGTAGGCGACTTTGTCATAACGACGCAAACGATTCATGATGAGCTCGCCCAACTCGCTGGTCTTGCGCTCCCGCTCGGCCGACTCCATCACGAATGACTCTGATTCGTTCACGATCTGTTCGAGTTTGCTGATCGGCACCGGACGTTTCTCGCACGCTCGCAGCAATCCGTTGAGAACTTTCTGACGGTCAAATTTCTCCCGCCGGCCGTCTTTTTTGACGACCATGTAGGGGATTTCGTCGATGCGTTCGTAGGTAGTGAAACGCTTGCCGCACTTCAAACACTCGCGCCGGCGGCGGATCGAATCCGCCTCCTTGCTCTCACGCGAGTCGACTACCTTATCATTGGCAAATCCGCAAAAAGGACATTTCATGGCGCTGGCTTCGAACTCCGACCGTTGGACGATCTCCCGAACTTATTTTTTTCGACTGCTCCGGCGAAATGAGGAGAGACAGGAATCTGCTGTTCTGGCAGTTCCCCGAAATTGTAACAGTTGAAGTTCGCTCCCGAGTTTTGCACCGTTGAGTTTCAACGGTTTCAGGAGGGCACTTGGGCGGGTAAGCCGAAGAAAAATAAAACGGCGCCCGCACCCCCTGCGGTGCGAGCGCCAGTTTTCCCTCATGCCTTTCCGGTTACGGATGGCCTGAAGCCTCCGATCCCAGTTGCGTGGGATCTGACTAAAATTGCCTTATGCTGCGCTTCGCTTTGTCATGAGAGTGTCAGCAATTTGTAAAAAGTTGCGCGCCGGCAAGCCTGAGGGATGGGGAGAGATCGGTCGTGTTCCGGGATATGGAGCGGGAGAGCCGATCCAATCGCAGGTGGAGGGATCGGATGTGCTGGTTCAAGTTCTGCTCGGCCTCGCCGCACTCCCAATGAAAAGCAGGGGCATCGACTGCGCTGGGGATGACGGGAGCGGAAAGATCCGCTTTCCGCAGATCCGCCTCCACATGCACGAACGCCGGTCGCAGGGACCGGCGTTGGCTGAACTCGAAACCGCTTCGCGATTAGCTCCCCGGCACCATCTGCGTGGGAGCGCCGCCGTCCACGTCGGCCTGATTGAACACGATGTTGGCTCCCATGTGGGCTGGCCGAGGGGCCAGCATTTGCTCCTTGCGGTAAATCAGATTGCTGGCATTGAAGGTCGCCAGCTCAAATCCGTGCCCGTGGGTAATCGCATCCGTGGGGCAAGCTTCCACGCAATAGCCGCAGAAAATGCAGCGGTTGTAATCGATGTTGTACACCTTGGCATAGCGTTCGGCGCCACTGACGCGTTTCTCGGCGGTATTTTCCGCGGCCTCGATGTAGATGCAGTTCGAGGGACAATTGGCGGCGCACAGGAAGCAGGCTACACACTTCTCCAACCCGTTTTCATCGCGCTGCAGCACGTGGGCGCCGCGGAAGCGGGCTTCGATGCGAGCGCCGCGTAGCGGATCTTTGCCGTCGGGATAATTCTCCACGGTCGTCGGCTGAAACATCTCCATAAAGGTGATGCTCATGCCCTTGGCGATGGCGGCGATGTTCTTCAGAACCGGCATACGTGATCCAGTATACCAAGAGAGGCGTGCCGACCCGTGTCTCCGGTGTAACCAGTGAAATCGGGGGCGCGAGGTCAACTAGTTTGTGGGCGGCGGGGTAGCGGAACGCGGAGACCCATGTTCCGGCACTGGCACAGCGCTCTCCAGCCATGCCGTGTACCAGAGATCGAGCAGCATCTGCGATCCCGCAGCCAACCGTTGAGTCGTGAAATCGAACGCCTCGGGAGTGCCCTTGCCGGTGAAGCCTCCCGCTTGGTCCAGCGAATAGACTTTGTCCACCAGAGCGTTCGATTGCCTGAGGTAAACAACGTAGCCGGCGAAGGGATTATCGATCCGCTGCGGGCTCTTCACAAGTCCCGCGAAATCGGCGTCCTTGACGTTGGCGGCTACGTATGCGGTCTCGAATTGCGCGTGGATTTTGTGCTCCGTCGTATATCCGTTCGGATTCGGCCCCACCCAGCCGTTGTACTGAATGGTTGTGTGCAAGGGCTGCGATCCATCAGCCACGTAGTGTCCCAGCCAGCCCGCATAGAAAATAATCGTCTGCTCCACCGCTGCCGTAGGCTGATGCGTCGCCCGCCGCTGCCGATATTCCCGGAACGCAGCCTTCAGGCGGCCATACACTTCCATCGTGATATAAGGCTGCAGCCCGACGCGTTCAGGAAGGTAGTCGTCGGGATGGTCCGTGGTCGCGGCTCGCTTCTCGTACAGCTTGCGATAGAACTCATACCGCCCCGGCGGCAGCGGATCGAGCCACGAGACGCGTTCCAGATCGATGAAGTGGTCGGGCTCCTGCGCATTCTTCAGAGCGAATTCGGTAGGACTGCGCCACCGATCCGGCTCCGGCCCAAGATAAGCGATCTCAAGGACCGCGCGTCGCAAAAATCGCGGCATGTCCGCCGGAATCTTCTGCGCCGCCACCCGGTTGATGTAAGTGTGTCCCTCGTTCCCCCAAGCCCTCGCCCCCACACTCTGCAAGACAACGAGGGCCGTCAGCCCCAGACTGACCAGCCCCCGTCCAAACCGCCGAGTTGTCATTTCACAATGCAGAGTTCCGTCGCTCCTCAGGCCTCGAATCAGAACGCCAAATGCAGCGAGAGCTGCAGGAAGCGTGGGCTGCCAATCGTGTGCTGGATGACGCCCAAGCTACCTTCGGGGGGAATCGATGGCGGACCTACGAAATTGGGAAAGAAGCTCACGTCGTTGTTCGGAGTGTCAAAATCAGGATGGTTGAAAATATTGAAGGCATCGGCCTCAAACCTCAGCTGGAAGCGTTCTTTAAACAGGAACTGCTTAGCCAAGCTGGTGTCGAAGCGCACCTGGAATGGGCCTCGAAAACTGTTCCGGCCGGTATTTCCAAATAAGGATTCGTAGAGATCGCACCCGCTACTGTCGCAAGCAGGCACCCCGTTGGTCCCCGGAGCCACGAACTGGGGTGCGAAATCAGCCGAGTTGAGCTTACAAAGTTCCGCCGAAATTCCCGCACAATTTGCGCCTGGATGTGCGGCCTGCGCGGCAGTTACGCCCGGTACCAGCGGCACCATGGGGTTCCCAATTTCGTTATCGGTGCCGTAGTACAGACTGGCCACCGAGCCCGTATAGTCATAGACGCTGTAGGGCTGCCCGCTTTGGGCCACAGTCTGGCCACCAATAGTCCAGCCATTGATCAGGTAGCCCCACGCTCCGCTGTCCACCAGCTTCGGAATCGTGTAGCTGTAGTTGATCAGAAAAACGTGGGTCTGATCGAAATCCGAGGAGCCGTAATTGGCTCGCGGAGTGAGCGGATTGTTCCCGGTGAAAAACAGGCCCAAGCCGCTCTGCTCGTCAAGCGAGTGAGACCAGGTGTAAGACGAGGTGAATTGCAGGCCGTTGGACAAGCGCTTGTGGACCTGGAGCTGCAAAGCATTGAAGTTCGAGGTGCCCTCTGTCTTATACGACACCGAGTTCATGTCGTAGCCGGGATAGGCTACGCGAATCGGCGCGTTGCCCGCGAATTCGTTGGTCGAGATCGGCTCGTTATCCAGGAACAGCGGACTGGTACCCCCGTAGGAAGTGGTCTGCCCGTTCACCACATTCGTCGACGTGGCGACGAGTGGTTGGTTGAAGGGAACGGGCAGCACCAAATGGGTACCGTGATTGCCGACGTAACCGACCTCGACCATCCAGCTGTTGGAGGGCTGAAATTGAAGGTCGAGGGTCCAGTTCTGCGTGTAAGGCAGTTTGTTATTGATATCGTAACCGCCAAACAGGAAAGGGCCATAAAGATTGCCCGACGGCCAGCATCCCGGAAAACCGCAAGCAGTCTGCTGGAGGTTCGGCAGGTAGGATTGGAAGGCTGCTCCCGTGGCTGGCGGCGGCGGCGGCAAAGTCGTGCCGAACGGCTGAGAGAGCGTCGCGCCCTTGGCGACGGAGATTGGTTGGACGAACGGAGGCGCGAGCGTGACGCCGAATGGGCCGTTAAATCCGGACCCCGCGCTCGGCGACAAGTAGCTGAATATTTCGCCGCGGTCGTAGTAGATGCCATACCCTGCGCGCACGGTGAGCTTAGACAACGGAGCCCACGCGATGCCGATGCGGGGCGCGAAACCCCACTGGTGATTTTTCATCAGCGAATCGCTGACTCCTGGCGTGGCGCCGGTTTTGTTATTCCCAGCGATTACCAGACCAGAGCCGGTAATTACGTCGGTGTTCGGGTCGCAAGCGAGCCCGGCGTTCTCGGTCAAAGCCGGGTCTGCCGGAGCTCCACCGACGGTGCATTGCACGTAACTGTATTTAGAAGGGTCAAAACCAGTAAGCTTGCCGTATTTTTCCGAGAGCGGCGCGTCGATATCCCAACGCAACCCGGCGGTTACCGTGAAGTCTTTCCTCATCTTAAAGTTGTCGTTAATGTAGGTGCCGACCGTATCGGAGCGATAGTAACGGTTCGCCGAACCAACGAACTCATCGCCGCCGTGCAAGGTGCCTTTTACAAAGTTCTCGAAGGTCGTGAAATCAAGGGTATCGGTATTCGTGTTGTTATTGAGGACATTGAGCTGGATGTGGTCCCACGTCGTCCCGACACTCAGGATGTGCTTTCCTTTTACCCAACTCGCGGAGGTTCCGTATTCCCATTGATTCTGGAACATGCCACCATCGCCAAAGCTGGTGCTGGGACCAAACTCCAAACCAGCACTGACCGTCGGATCCGACGTGGAGATGTCGAACTGAGGAAAAGTCGCCGCGCCAGGCAAGCTAATGCCCAGCGTACTTGGGGTAAAGGCTTTTGTTGTGTTGGCATAAGCTCGCAGGCGGGTGAAACCCACATGCTGTTCCCATGTAAGGTTGGGGGAAAGCACGACGGAGTTCGACAGGGAAAACACCTGGCTGCCGGCGGAAAGCTGCTGGGCAAATCCCAGCAGCGAACCGACCGCGCCAAAAGGATTGGTGGTGGGATTGCTCTGAACGTAATATCTCCCGGACAAGCGATCCTTGGAGCTCACAACATAATCGATGCTGGCGATCCCCTGGTTTACGGTGGCTTGCGTATTGGGGCCTTGCACGATGGCATCGTAGCCTAGTGCGACGGCCTGCGTCGGATTGTACTGCGCGCTGGGTACCAGATACTGCCCGTTGGGAAGTTTGGCATTCAGTATTTCCGCGGCAGCATTATTGATCTGGCTCGAGGTAATGGTGCTGCCGTAGGTCGCCTGAATCATGTTAATGATGCCCTGGGTACTGCGGTCATCGGTCAACCCCAGAGGTACGGTCACATCTTTGGTGGAAGCCTGCGCATCGGCAATGCGCACTCCCTGATAGGACCCAAAGAAGAACAACTTATCCTTGATAATCGGGCCGCCGATGGTTCCGCCAAAAGCGTTCCGATTCAGGAAAGGGCGAGGCAGATAAGGCTGATTGGTGACGGGATTGATGCCGGCAGCATTGTAGAAGTACGGGGTGGCGTTCATATCGCTGTTCTGCCACTGTTCCCATAGTGATCCATGCAGCGCGTTCGTACCAGACTTAGTCAGTACGCTGATGTGCGCGCCGCTGTTGTTGCCCTGGGTGGCGTCGTACTGCGAGGAGTTGACGGCGATCTCCTGAATGGCATCCGGGGGCGGAGTGGGAAGAGCCTGGCCAATCGCCCCATACACCGATGTGCTGGTTTGGATGGTACCCCCCGCACCGAAATTCTCACCGGTGTTGAGCACGAAGCGGTTCTCGCCTACCTGGCTGGTGGAATTGCCGTTAAAGATGTTGTTTGTGCTGACCCCGTTCAAGGAAAAGCTGTTGCTGGTGTCCCGGTTTCCGTTCGCGAAGATGGCCTGATTGCCCAGGCCCGTGTTGGCGCCCCCTCCCCCGAGGAAATCCGCATGAACCCCAGGGCTAAGAATTGCCAGTTGCGTGAAGCTGCCCGTGCCCAGTGGGGTCGTTTCGATGGTTTGAGTATCGACGACATAGCCGATCGTGGTGTCCACCTGGTTCATCAAGGGCACGGCGTTCACCTCCACCGTGGCGCTGATCGAGCCCACCACCAGAATCGTATCCACTGTCGTCGTACGGTTGCCGAATACCAGGATTCTCGTGTGAGTTTCCGTTTTGAAGCCGTCCTTCGTGACCGTGACGCGATAGGTTCCGCCGGGAAGATCCGGGATCACGAAAGAGCCGTTGCTCTTGGTCTTAGCAACAACTTCGAGGTTGGTCGCGATATTGACCGCTTTCACCGTGGCGTCGGACACGACAGCTCCCGACGGATCAGTCACCGTGCCGGTGACGGCGCCCAATGTTTGCTGGCCGAAGGCAACCGGCGACAGAGCGCAACAAACAAATGCGAGGATAATCGGCAGAAGATAGGTGGAGAATTGCGATCGAACGGAAGAAAACAGGCGTTCAGAGGTCATGCGCAGACCCCTCCTTTTATTTTAGAACGCCCCTTATAGCAAAGCGGGTCCCCAATCTTCAAGGGAGGCTTGGTTAATTTTTCGCTAAAATCTATTTTCAGGTTTGGCGAATCGATTTTTAAGATATTCCGCATCCGGCGCGGACTTTGGCGCGATTCGTCCTTGACCAAGGGAACGAGCGGATCGAGAGTTGCCATCGCGTAAGAACATCGGAGCGGGAAGGGCATGGAGAACGACAACCGTGGCAAAGGGGCAGTCCGCGCTGGCTTGTGCGTCGATTGCCGCTTCATGCGGCTGATGCGGTCCGACCGCGGGTCCACCTTCTTGCGGTGTGAACTTTCCGCAACCAACAAGGCCTTTCCGAAGTATCCGCGCTTGCCTGTGTTGCAGTGCGCCGGTTACGAACCATTGCGCGCGAACAGCGATCGTCCGGCCGACTCGTCTGCCTGAGGCAGTGGACTATCTGATGCCCAGTTCCTTCGCCAGCGCCTTCCACTTGCTGTCCACAAGTGCCTTGGTCTTTGCATCCATCACAATTTCGTCCGGCCAGGGCCGCGTGAACCCTTCGCTCGCCCATTTCCGCGTGGCGTCGATGCCCATCTTCGATCCATAATTCGGCAGCCGCGAGGCATGATCGAGCGAATCCACTGGCCCGAGCGTGAACTGAATGTCGCGTTCGGGATCGATGTGATTCAGCACCTTCAGCACCACGTCGCCGAGATCCTGCACGTCCACGTCTTCATCCACCACCACGATGCACTTGGTAAACATCGCCTGGCCCAGCGACCAAATCGCGTTCATGACCTTCCGTGCCTGTCCGGGATACGATTTCCGGATCGACACGATCATCAAGTTGTGAAACACGCCCTCGATCGGCAGGTTGATGTCGACCAGTTCCGGAATAGTGAGTTTCATTGCCGGCAAAAAAATGCGCTCGACCGCCTTGCCCATGTACGCGTCTTCCTGCGGGGGCTTGCCGACGATGGTGGTCGCATAGATGGGATCTTTGCGGTGCGTGATGCAGGTGAGGTGGAAGACGGGATAAAGATCTTCGAGCGAGTAGAAGCCGGTGTGATCGCCGAACGGACCCTCGCGGCGAAGTTCGTCAAGGTTTACGTAACCTTCGAGTACGATTTCACTTGACGCCGGCACTTCAAGATCGACGGTTTCACATTTCACCAGATCCACCGGCGCTCCCCGGAGAAAGCCGGCGATCAGGTATTCTTCGATCTCAGGCGGCGCGGGAACGATCGCAGAAAATGTCACCGCCGGTTCGGTGCCGATCGCGACCGCAACTTCCATCTTCCCCGACGGCTTGTCGCCCTCGGCAAGGATGCTGCCGCCGGAGCTGCGCGCCATAAGGTCTACTGCAGCCGATGTTCCCTCCACCGCCGCCCGCATGCGCTCACGGGCATGCTCCGCCGCAACCTTCTGACGCTGCCAGTGCATCCCCGTCGAGCGCTCGTCATACACCTGCATCCTGTACATGCCGAGATTGCGCTTTCCAGAGCGCGGATCGCGCGTGGTAACGCAGGGCAGCGTAATGAAACGTCCCGCATCCTGGGGCCAGCATTGCAGGACGGGAAAATCGAGGAGCGAGAGATTGTCGCGCTGGATCACTTCCTTGCAGGGTCCGGTTGGCAGCGTGCGGGGGAAGAACTTTCCCGCTTCCGTCAGCAGAGGCAGCATCTTCAGCTTGTCCAGAAAACCCTGCGGAGACTTCACATCCATAAACATGCGCATGCGGGCCGCGACCTCATCAAAAGATTTGACGCCCAGCGCAAGCTTCATCCGCGCCTCAGACCCAAACTGGTTGATGAGCAGTTGCGAACCGGAATGTCCCTTGAGATTTTGAAACAGAAGCGCGGGCCCTCCCTGAGCGCCGTTATCATCGCGACTCTTAGAAACCCTGTCGGTGATTTCCGCGATTTCAAGAATGGGGTCGGCTTCGGTCTGAATGCGCTTCAGTTGGCCGGCGCGCTCGAGCGCCGCGATCCACTGCCGCAGATCGTCGAAGGGCAAAGGCTTCCTCTCTGTGTCGGAATTATAAGGGATGAAGAATATCGCGGATCGACGATTGACGATCAGCGGCCGAGCGCGCGCCTGGCGCCACGAAAGCCCGTCTCGTGGTTCGACCTTCATCCCGCCAACTGAACCACCGTCTGCGCGACTTGTTTCCAGGCGTGGCTGCGCGGATCGATTACGTCAAGGTGTCCCGCGCCGGAAATCTCCAATCGCTGCGCGTCTTCTTTTTCTTTGCCGGCCCGCGCTTGTTTCGCGCGAACATAATCGCGGCTGAAAGCGGCCGGAACGATATCGTCGCCCGCTCCATGAATCAGCCACTGGCGGGCTTGCGAAATCGAAAGCACGCTCGGATCGGCTTCGCGGTAGTGGTCGGGCACCTCGCCGGGCGTTCCCCCGAGGAACTCGACGACGGCATCGTTGCTGAGGTGAAGTTGATAGGCACGTTCGAGATCAACCACGCCAGCGAGTGAAACCGCGCGCGTGAGCCTGGGCTCGTGAGCCGCCAGGCACAACGCGAGCTGCCCTCCCGACGAATGCCCCATCACCACAATCCGCTTCGTGTCAAAACGATGCGCATCTGCGTGTTGCACAAGAAAATGATAGGCAGAACGAATATCCGCGAACGTCCCAGGCCATCCTCCGCCTTCGTTCCCCACGCGCCGATACTCCAGATTGGCCGTAGCCAGTCCTTGGGCGGTGAGCGCCGCGCACAAATGCCCCGCGTGTTCGAGGTCGTATTTGGCCCGCCAGAATCCCCCATGGATGTTGATGACAAGCGGATACGCCGCCTTCCTTTCTTCCTTGCAGGACGGCAGACGCAGATCAAGAAACTGATTCGCCTCCGAGCCATAAGTAAGTCGCGCATCGGCGGGCGGCGGCGGCAAAGTGAGGATGTCGTCAGACATGACGAGAATTCATTCTAAGCATGATCCCTCCACGAATTCAGGAGGATGCGAGCACGGCGCCGCGGAAATCGTGGGCCTTCTGGCTACTCGTAGCGCAGCGCCTCAATCGGATCCAGACTAGCCGCCCGCAGCGCCGGAACCATTCCACTGATCACGCCTACCACCGCCAGGATCGACGTAGCCACCACCAGAATCATGGGCGACACAATCAGCCGGATGTCCGCTGCCTCCGCATGTTTGGCCAGCGCGCTATAAAAAGTGATGCGTCCGGCCAGGATCGACACCGCATAAGAGAGGATAATTCCGAAGACTCCACCCACCGCCGTGATCACCATGGCTTCCGCGAGGAACTGAAAAAGAATGTCGTGACGCCGCGCCCCCAATGCCTTCTCCACGCCAATCTCGCGCGTGCGCTGCGTCACCGATACCAGCATGATGTTCATCAGGCCCACCCCGCCGATGCCCAGCGTCACCGTTCCGATGAAGGCCAGGAGAACCTTCAGCGCCATGGTGATGATGCCGAATTGCGAGAGCTGTTTCTGAGCGTCGAAGACGAACAGGGCGCGCTGATCATCGGGCTTGAAGTTGTGCGCCGTCGCGAGCGTTTCGCGAATTGTCTTGTCTAACTTGGTGTGGTCCAGACCTGCCGAGTCGAGCCATATCCCGTCGAGATAGTGGTTGTCCTTGAGGACATCCATTGAACTGTATGGGATATAGACCACGCGGTTGTTATCGTTGTCGCCCTCCTGCATGCGAGGCGCTCCCACTCCGATTACTTCGAACGTCACGCCATCGATGCGAATGGACTCGCCGATCGCGGGCATGCCGGAGAAAAGTTTGTCGCGCGCCTCCGAGGCGATGACCGCATAGAGGCCGTGCTGCATGTTGTCGGCGTCGTCGAGAAATCGTCCTTCGGAGATGTCGAGATTCCAGATTGCCTGGATCGAGGGGTCGAGCCCCATCACGGGAAAGGTAAAGGACCGATTTTCGTTCTGCACCGTGGAATCCTTTTGCAGCATGCGGACAACATGACGGCAGAGCGGAATGTTGTTGCGCAGCAGTTCAACGTCTTCATTGGTGAAGCGAACCTGAACGCCCGCCTTGTTGCCTCCCGCCTCCTGTGAGGTACGCCCGGGAAACACTCCCACGGCAGTGGCGCCGAAACTTTCAAAGATAGTTTCAATGGCCTTGCCGAAACCGTTGCCGTAGGAGAGAAGCAGGACGACGGTGGCGATACCCCAGGCCATTCCCGCCATGGTGAGCAGGGTGCGGCGCAGGTCGTGGCGCATGGCCGAGTACGCTTGCTGGAAGAGATCGCGGTGCATGGTTATTCCTTGCGGAGGGCCTCCACGGGTTCGAGCATCGCCGCGCGCCGCGCGGGATACAGGCCTGCGGCGACGCCGGCGACGCCGAGAGAAATCACCGCCAGAGCAGCCGTGGAAGCGACCAGCTTGGGCGGGTCGAAACCCTGGCCAAGATCAAGTCCGGAAAGCAGGGCCATCAGTCCCGCCGCCCCGCCGATGCCGATGCCTCCACTCAACAGCGTCAGAAACGCTCCCTCCACAAAAAACTGGAACATGATGCTGGCGTTGGTGGCGCCCACCGCTTTGCGCAAGCCGATTTCGCGAGTACGGTCGGCAACGGCGACGAGCATGATGTTAATGATTCCGATTGCTCCCAGAGCGAGCGTGACCAGTCCCACGCTCCCCAGAAACAGATTCATCGCGTCAAAAATCTTTCCAATCTGGTCGATCGTCTTGATGGTATCCCATTCATCGAATGCGTCCGGATTATGGGGGTCGAAGCCATGATTGCGGGCAATAATTTTGTGCACTTCCAGCTGCGCTTCCTCGTGCAGGGCGCGCGACTTGGGCTGATAGTTGATGAAAGAGATCACATCGGTGGCAATCCCGGTATTCAGAGGACGGAAGTAGTCCTGCATGGCATGGAAGGGAACGAAGCTGCGCAGGTTCAGATTCATGTTGTCGCCGTGGCCGATTTTTTGCAGCGTGCCAACCACGGTGAAGCGAACGCCGTTGAGCAGAATCGTTGCCCCGACGGCCGGACGTCCTGGAAACAATGTGCGCCGGACTTCGTCGCCGATGACGATCACCGTGCGTTTCTGCGCATCGTCCATGTCGTTCAGCCAGCGGCCCTCGTTGATGGGAAGGTTGCGAACCTGGTTGATGTTGGCGGGCACGCCCATGATTTGGCCGCTGGCCTGGAAAAAGTCACTCACCGCTCGAATATCGTTGCGGGAGATGACGGGAGCCGCGACCCCTACGCTGGGGCATTCGCGGACGATGTCTTCGTAGTCGTGGTAGGTCAGATAATACTGGCGCAGTGCCGTGAAGCTGCCTTGCATGACGGGGGCGCGGCCTGACCAGATGAACATCACGTTTTCACCCAGGGAATCGAACTGCTTGCGGTTGCCGGAACGGAAGCCTTCTCCCAGGCCGACCAGCAGCAGCAGGGAACCGACACCCCAGGCAATGCCGAACATGGTGAGGAAAGAGCGCAGCTTGTGCGCCCAGAGGGCGCGGAAGGTTTGCCCGACAATGTCGAAGATGAGGCGCACGCTTGTAGAACATTATACGAGGGCGGAGATGCGATCGTTCCGGAGTTCCGCAGACCCCGGACCGCAGACCTGAGCCTTCTTTCGACGGCTCCAGCCCACAAAACCATCCGGCTGAGGTCCGCGGTCCGAGTCCGCTGCCCGATTTTCGATTTTCGTTTCGAATCGTGCGCGAGTTGGTTATTCTCTAGCGGGATGACGACGCTTGCCTTAACCGAACTGCTGGGAGCCACAGTCTACGACCTGTCCGGCGCACCCAGCGGACGTGTGCACGAGGTAACGCTCTCCCCGCAGGAGGACCGTTCCCGGATTTCCTCTCTCATCGTGAAAACCAAGTCAGGCAATCGCGTTTTGCCTTTTTCTGCGGTTTCGGCCATCGATGGCGGGGTTCGCGCGACCACGGCGGCGGGAGCGTGGCCGGCAGTCAATGGCATGGAGGGCCTGTTCTTGCTGGAACGCGACCTGCTTGACCAGCAGGTCATCGACGTCAATGGACGAAAGGTGGTGCGCGTCAACGATGTCGACCTACAGGTGGACTCCGGCAAGATCAAGGAGAAGGATGCTGATCGGACGCATCCCGTCTTGCGAGTGCTTTCGGTCGACGTTGGAGCACGCGGTGCCGTGCGGCGCCTATTGCGCGGTGTGGCGCCCAAACCAGCTTTGCAGGCGCTGCTGGGCAGAATCCCTCCGCGCAGCATTCCGTGGAATTTCATCGATGTAATCGAGACCGATCCGGCGCGGCGCGTGAAGCTGAAGACCTCCTATGAAGGCCTATCCAAGCTGCACCCAGCCGACATTGCCGACATCGTGGAAGATCTGGCGCCGGACGAGCGCCAGGCGGTGTTTCAGACGCTGGACGAAGGCACGGCGGCGGAAGCCCTTGAGGAGGTCACTCCCAAAGTCCAGAAATCCATCGTTGAGTCCCTGGATTCGGGTCGGGCGGCGGACATTGTGGAGGAGATGGACCCCGACGCAGCCGCCGACCTGCTGGCCGATTTGCCCGAAGATCGTACCGAACAGATTCTGGTTCAGATGGAACCGGGAGCACAGCAGGACGTCGTTGAATTGCTGGAACATCGGGAAGAGACGGCCGCAGGCCGCATGACCACGGAGTTTCTCGCGCTCCCGGTGTCGGCGACGGTGCAGAATGCAATCGATTCGCTGCGCGAATTTGAGGGCGGAGTTGAGGTCGTAAGCACGATCTATCTGGTGGATTCGCACGGAACGCTGGCTGGCGCGGTGCCCCTGGCTCGACTCGTGCTGGCGGAACCGTCGACGCCCATGCTATCGCTGACCCAGGAGCCGCTGGTGCATGCCCAGGAGGGGGTCGAGGAAAACGTGGTGGCGGAACTGTTCGATAAGTACAATCTCCAAACTCTGCCGGTGGTCGATCAGCACAGCAAGCTGAAAGGCGTCATTACCTCGGACGACGTGATCAGCATGCTGCGGGCCAAGCTGTAAGCCAGTTCTCCACTCGCTCCCCGAAAATTCTCGTCCAGACTTTTGTTTTTTTTGACTCCGAAACACTTTTCCTTTGATCAGATTCACTGCCTGCATTTATCCTGTGGCGTCGCAGCCGGAATCCGTTCCATCCATATGATGTTTGCCAAGAGTGGGCATGAAGTTTCTGAGACGCTCGAAAACCCGGCTGCTGTTGTTCCTCGCCGTCGTTGGACCGGGGTTCATTACAGCGAACGTCGACAATGATGCCGGCGGCATCCTGACCTACTCGCAGGCCGGGGCCCAATTCGGACATCTTCTGTTGTGGACCATGATCCCGGTCACCCTGGCACTGATCGTGATCCAGGAGATGTGTGCCCGCATGGGTGCCGTCACCGGCAAGGGGCTGAGCGATCTTATCCGCGAGGAATTCGGGTTCCGCATCACCTTCTTCATGATGATCGGCATTCTGATCATCAATTTCGGCAACGTGGTGACGGAATTCATCGGCATCGCCACCAGTCTGGAATTGTTTGGCATGTCGAGGTACGCCACCGTGCCGGTGTGCGCAGTCATTGTCTGGCTGATCGTGGTGAAGGGCCAATACAAAAGCGTGGAAAAGGTCTTCCTGGCCGCGTCGTTTTTCTACGTGACCTACATTTTCGCGGGTGTGTTGGCTCATCCTCGGTGGAAGGACGCGACGCTCGCGACCTTCAGGCCGCCCGCCCTCGCCGCCTTCCATGATGAGGCGTATCTTTTTATGGTGATCGGAGTGGTGGGCACGACCATCGCTCCCTGGATGCAGTTCTATCTGCAGTCTTCGATTGTGGAAAAAGGCGTCACCAAACGCGGCTTCAAAGCTTCCCGGCTGGATGTAATCACGGGATGCGTTTTTACCGACATCGTAGCCTGGTTCATTATCGTGGCCTGCGCTGCCACGCTTTATGTTCACGGCTTTCGCGACATCAAGTACGCCGCCGACGCGGCCCAGGCGCTCAAGCCACTGGCGGGCGATTACGCCTACATTCTGTTTGCCGTGGGATTATTTAACGCCTCGCTGTTTGCCGCCTCGATTTTGCCGCTGTCGACGGCTTACACCGTGTGTGAAGGACTGGGTTTCGAATCCGGGGTAGGCAGAAAATTCGGCGAAGCCCCGGTATTTTATTGGCTCTATACCTTGCTGATTGTGGCCGGAGGAGCGCTGGTGCTCGTGATCCCCGGAGAGAGCCTGGTGAGAATTGTCCTCTGGTCGCAGGTGCTGAACGGCGTGGTGCTGCCCTTTGTGCTGATTTTTATGCTGCTGCTCATTAATAAGAAGGAATTGATGGGCCAGTATGTCAATACGCGGCTCTTCAACGTGGTGGCCTGGACAACGACAGCCCTCATCGTCGGACTATCCTTGATGTGGGCATGGTCGTCCATGAAAGGATAGGGGTGGTTCGTCGCCCTGCGCGGAGTCAATTCCGAATGGGGAGCGGTAGCTCAGAGCAATTTTCCCGCAGCCAATTCCCGCACCAGAGTCAGATCGGCTTCCAGAAAGTCGTATGTTGGCAGTTGGTTGGGCTCGGCCCATTGGATGTCGCGGAAAATGCGGTTCTCGATTTCCTTCTGATACTCGCGCACAATGAAGAAGCGGAGTTCCACCATGCCTCCGTTCGGATACTCATGCAGAATGCGTCGGACTTCGTCTCCGACGGTGGCCAGGATCCCCAGTTCTTCTTCCAGTTCCCGGCGCAGGGCGGCGCGCGGTTGTTCTCCTTCTTCGATCTTTCCACCGGGGAACTCCCACTTGAGCGGCATGGTTTGATGACGCGTGCGCTGGCACACCAGCAGCTTGCCTTGTTTGAGGATGAGTCCTGCGACCACGCGCTTCATGATGCCGGCAGGGTGGTAGCGTGCAGCGCGCTGGCCACCGGATCGAGGCAACTGGTGAAGGTGAAGGCGAAAGCGGCCACGCCGACCGAGCAGCGAAGTTCGAGTTCGTGCTCGCCGAATTCGTGGTTGTCGAGAAGAAAATACATGCGCGCCGAATCGACCACGACGTAGCTTTCTTCCCCCGCTCCATGCGCGGCAGGACGAAAGCGGGTGTCGCGCGTTGCCTGTTTACGGGCCAGAGGCTTGCCGTCCTCAAAGACGACTACTTCGGCGACAGCGGCGTGAGGGCAAGCCATGACCAGGTTGACGGCGGAAGCTTCGTATTTCAATTGCAGAAGATGGGAGCCAGCTTCTGCGGCCTCGAAGTATTCGGCGGTCGAGGCCCAGCGTCCGCTGGCATAGAAAAAGTTTTCCTCCCTTTTCTCCGGGAAAACATAATCGGCAATCTGGTCCTCTTGGAGTCCGACCGGGTTGCCCATGCGCCCGCGACGGTGTCCCAGGTAAAGCTCGCCGGACGCGCGGTAGCAGATCGCGCCCGCGTGATCTTCCTCGCGCAAAGGCTCCATCACGGCTGGCCAGACGAGGTCGGGATCAATTTCCCGCAGGAGTTCCTGAATCACTCGCTCGCACTCCGCATAACCGCCTTCGCCGAAGTGGCCAAAGCGGAGGTATCCGTCTTTGTCAAGCAGGTACTTGGTGGGCCAGTAACGATTGGCGAACGCCTTCCAGATTTCACGGTCGCTATCGAGTACGATCGGGTAGGTGAGCCCGAATTCGCGGATGCCGCGTTCCACGTTTGATTCATATTGTGCGAAGGTAAACTCAGGCGTGTGTACTCCGATCACGGTGAGACCCTGGTTGCGGTAGCGCTCGTGCCACGCCCGCACATAGGGGAGAGTGCGAATGCAATTGACGCAAGTGTAATCCCAGAAGTCGACGAGCACGGCGCGACCGCGCAATTGGCGAAAGCTGAGCGGAGTGGAATTCAGCCACACCCGTCCAATCTCCGGGGCGCGCACTTTGCCTTTTTCGACTCTCATTCCTTGGCTTTCACGTGGATGGTTCGGCGTTTTCCAATTTCTTCCCCACCAGCCTGGCACAATGCTGGACAAGATCCTGATGTTCGGGAGTGAAGGCAGCGGCGAAGTGGCTGTCAACATCCAATTCGCCCACCACGGTTCCGTGCACAAACACGGGCACGACGATCTCCGACCTGGTCTGCAGTGAACATGCCAGATAGCGAGGATCCCTGCTGACATCATCGACCACCACCGTTTGACCGCTGGAGGCGGCTGCGCCGCAAATGCCCTGATTGAGTGGAATGCGCGTATGGGGCGTGATGGCGCCTTGGAACTCGCCCAGCACCAGCATGGGCGGCTTAGCGCCAGGTTCAAGCATGTAGAAACCGACCCAGTTATATTTCAGCATGCGATCGTGCAGCAGTTTCACCATGGCCTGCATGAGTTCCTGCGCGGTAGGAACTGCCTGAGCGACCTGAGTGAGTTCGTTGCGGATTTCTTCGATTCTGCTACCTGCGGGCATGGATGGAATCTTACCTCACCGCGTTGAATTCTCAGCGATGGAGGCAGGAAGGGCAGTAATCTGCCGGATTCCTTTCGCGCCGGGAAGCCTGCAGGATCAGCGAAGGCCAACGCTTGCAATCCTTCCAAATGTGGGAGCGGGAGTGTTGAGAAGTTCAATCTCGAATACAGAAGATGCGGCGGGAGGGCGCTGCGGCGCTAATCTGGCCAGCCCGGTTGCGCAATAATCTTTTCCGCGTACCAGCGACCACCCGCGCAAGCTCGGCAACCGCCCGCAGAATGACGGTGGCGCTGGGCGGAAGACATGCGATGCGTCGGGAATCTAAGAGCTGGGCATGCGTTAGGGTTGGAGCTCGCTGAGCGCGGCAGAGAGCGCATCCAGGGCCAATTGCGCGGCATGGGTGGATGCTTGGGGCAGGCCGCCTACGGCTGCGATCAGCCTGTCGCGCTGGAGGGCTCGAGTTTCAGCTAGAGTCCGACCCTCGACCAGTTCAGTCAAAGCCGATGCGCATGCCATGGAGGGCACACAACCCTTGGCCTTGAATCGGATTTCCGCAATCCGCCCAGACTTGATCTTCAAAGTCAGACGAAGCACATCCCCGCACGCGGGGTTCTCAATCTCCGCCGTCGCGTCAGCTCCAGGAATTTCGCCGGGGTTGCGCGGATTCTGGAAGTGATCGAGCAGTTGCGCGGAGTACATACTGAAATTGTAAATGGCTGACGCGCTCACCAGGAGTCGGAGAATTGCTATTCGCCAGCGCCCTCCGGGAAGTAGATCGGCCAGCCACGCCGGCGGGCTACGGCTTCCAAGTCGGGATTGGGATTCACGGCAAAAGCATATTTGGCCATGGCCAGCATCTCGGTGTCCCAGCGGGAATTGCCAAAGGCTGCGTCAATCTGTTTCTTGACGACTGCGCGCAGAACTTCAGGTTTGCCGGGCCCGGAGGGGACGCAGGCCAGGCGGTCGGTGATGATTCCGTTTTCAACCGAGACCTTGGTCGCCAAAATATGGTCTTCGGCAATGGCGAAAGATTTCATCCCGGCGCGGATGACCCACTCATTCGAGGACGAAACTACCCAGACGTCACAGTCGCTCTGGCGCAGGCGGCGCACCAGTTCTTGCATCGCGGGAAAAATGTGACCGGGGAAGGATTGCTCCATGAAATCCGAAGCCGCCTTCATGATCGCGCTCTCGGTCATTCCCTTATGCATGGTGACCATCTCGCCGCACATCGCATCTTCGCTAACGCGGCCCGCTTTATACTCAAGGTAACGGGCGCGCATGGCGTGGCCAACTTCCGCCGGCACGATCCCCTGCTTGATCTCCCAATCGAAGAATCTTTCTCCCGTGTCCCCGGACCAGAGCGTGCCATCGCAATCAAACGCCGCTACTCGCGGCTCTAGCCGTACCACGGATTCGAGAAACTCATCGCGGTTCAAACCCAGTGTTTGGGATTCGAAAGTTTTCATCACTTCGACAATAACGTGCCGGCGCCGGAATAGGCAATTGTGCCGTAGAACGGGAGGGACTAAGAGAGCTTTGCGAGCAGAGCGGCGTAATCGTCCGGAGTGTTAATGTTGAGGGCCACAAACGGATCATTTACCGCAACGTAGCGGATACGGTCTTGATAACGGTGCTCAATGTCGCGGGCATTCGCGGTGGGGGGCGACCGCAGAAATACTTCGATCAATTCGCGGCCGGTAAGATAAGGATGGCCGTGGTGGCCGGAAAATTCGGGGACAACCGCCCAGATGTTTGGTGGGGCGGATTGGTACGCATCTCGCAGCAGCAGTACGGTAGCGGTGCTGGCCGGCGGGCGATCGACCAGCGTAATGACGGCGGCGTCGCGACCGCGGTTCAGGACTTCGTGCAATCCCACTTTTAGGGAACTGAATTGGCCCCGGCTGGGGTCGGGATTGGTCACCAGCGAGGCTCCGTTGGCATAGGCAATGGGCGCGAGTGTCGCCTCGTTCTTGCCCGCTACGATGAGAATGAAATCGGTGGAAAGTGTCAGCGACCGAATTGCCGCGGAGAGAAAAGTCTCGTTCGACGGCGGCTGACCCGCCGCTCGGGGCGGCCATGGGAGCAGGGCTTTGTCCCTTCCCATACGCGAGGATTCGCCCGCGGCAAGAATCACTCCAACAAAGCTCGGGGCGCGGGACATGCTGCGGAAGATAGCAGAAAGCGAGCGGAAAGTCAGCGCGCGGAGAAGCGCAGCTTGCGTTTCCCCATTTCGTACCGAGGGGAGTGATCCCGACTGCAGCCGTTTTTCGAGGCGGAAGGAAGGATCCCGGGCGCGAGACCGAACTAGCGGGTTGGGTCGCCCTCTTCCAAGGCAGCGGCGGTGGAGTCTGCAACAGATTCTTCCCGCAGTCCCTTAAACCAGCTCAGATGGGGCAGCGCCGCGCTGGCCTGGCGACGGATCGCGATTAACTCAGCCGTGATGGCGACGGCAATTTCCTCCGGCGTGATGGCACCTATATCGAGTCCGACGGGCGCGTGCACCCGATCGAACAGATGTGCGGGAACGCCTTCTTTCTGCAAGGTCTTGAAGATTTCGATGACCTTGCGTTTGGAGCCGATCATTCCCACATAACGCGCCCGGGTTTGCACCGCCCAGCGCAGAATACGCATGTCATCGCGGTGCCCGCGCGTCACAATCACGATATAGGAAGACTCGTTCGGCTCGAGCTTCTGCGTGGCCTCGGCAAAATCGAGGGCGAGGACTTCGCGCGCCGCCGGGAAGCGTTCGGGGGTGGCATAGGAGGATCGATCATCGCTGACGGTGACTTCGAAACCGGCGTTCGACGCCGCCTGGCAAAGGTTTAAGGCCACGTGGCCTGCCCCGAAAATATAAAGTAATGCTGGAGGTAAGATCGGTTCCACGAAAACCTCCAGAGTGCCCCCGCACACCAGCCCCGTGTCGTACCTGGGATCCTGGTTCAAGTCGAACTTTAAGGTTCGGGGCTTCTCCGACTCCATGACTTCGCGGGCCGCTTGCCAGACGTCGGCCTCTACACAGCCGCCGCCAATCGTGCCCACAATTGAGCCGTCATCCCGAATCAGCATTTTGGCGGTGCGGAACGAAGGAATCGACCCGCGCACGTTGACGATGGTGGCCACCGCCCCGCGGCGGCCTCCGCGCCGCAGCTCGACGATTTGTTCGTAGATGTCCATGGCGGGTCGCTGGCAATTCTGATTATCAGTCGGTTAACAGGGGCGAGTCAAACGAGCGCTCTCGCGAGCTCCATCGCCCCTCGGGACCCGCAGACAGGGTACAATCCTTGCGAATTTCGCCGGCGAGAAACAACGCCTCTTGGACCGGGAATTCATTTCCCAGGGGAGGGCGATCTTGAAGGCGGTTACTGTTTCCTTCGTCATTGCGGTAGCCATCCTGGCATTGACGCCAGTGTCGAGCCGGCAACAGTCCAAAGGCCCGCCAGCGGCTCCGGTGGCTCCCCAGATCGCTGCCGCCCAAAAGTATTCGTTTCGGATGCGGGCGGAGAAAGCTTCGAGAGCGTTATCGATGAAACAAACCGCATGAAGCTTCTGGCGAACCCACCCGCGGCCGCGGCGGGTGCGCTGCCGAGAATAGATCGCCAATTATGAAAGCCGTTCGCATTCATCAATTCGGTGGGCCCGAAGTCTTGGTGTACGAAGACGTTTTCGACCCGCAGCCGCGAAAAGATCAAGTCCTGGTGCGGGTGAAGGCTTGCTCGCTCAATCATCTCGACCTGTGGGTACGCAAAGGACTGCCCGGCGTGAAGCTGCCACACATTCTGGGCAGCGACATTGCCGGAGAGATCGCGGAGGTTGGTGAGTACGTCACCGGCTTCACCTTCGGACAGCGGGTGCTGATCGCTCCCATGCATTTCTGCGGACACTGCGTGAAGTGCCTTGCGGGATTGCAGAACCATTGCCGAGAGTTCACCGTTCTCGGCAACGCCGTCGATGGCGGAAACTGCGAGTTGATCGCCGTGCCCGCGGCCAGTGTAATTCCGATTCCCGACACGCTCGATTTCAATCTGGCTGCCAGCGTGCCGCTGGTGTTTGTGACCGCGTGGCACATGCTGGTCGGGCTGGCAGGCGTGCGTCCGGGGCAGACAGTCCTAGTACTGGGTGCTAGCTCGGGTGTCGGAATCGCCGCCATCCAGATTGCCAAGTTATTTCACTGCCGAGTGATCACTACCGCGGGCGACGAAAGCAAACTCGAGAAGGGACGCGCGCTGGGAGCAGACTATGGCATCAATCATTACAAGCAGAAAATCTCGGAAGAAGTCCGGAAGATTACCAATAAAGAAGGCGTTGATATTGTGGTCGAGCACGTGGGCGCGGCGACCTGGGATGAAAGCCTGCGATCGCTCAAGAGCGGCGGCCAGCTGGTAACGTGTGGTGCGACGACGGGAAACAACGTGACTCTCGATCTGCGCCATCTCTTCGCGCGCCAGTTGACACTGCGCGGCTCCTACATGGGCACCATGAGTGAGTTGCAGGAAGTGCTGGGTCACGTTTTCGCAGGCCGGATGAGGCCGGTCGTGGATCGTACCTTTCCTTTGAGCGAAATCCGCGCGGCTCACGAGTACCTGGAAAAAAGCCAGATGTTCGGCAAGATCGTATTGAATCCTTAGAGATTCAGCTATTTCTCCGCGATCCGTTCTGCCGCCTGCTAAGAAGTAACCTCAAATTAGTTTAAAATAGATTCATGTCCCGCGAACTGAACTTCGGTCCATACGTTGACGTTGAGAACGGCAGGAAGACCGTAAAAGATCTCACGTATGGTAATCCAACGCCTGAAGGAGTCGTGCTTACCACACTCGACTCCGCCGTCAACTGGATGCGCAAGAGTTCGATCTGGCCCATGACATTTGGGTTAGCCTGCTGCGCCATTGAGATGATGTCGATGGGAGCGGCCCGCTTTGATATTGCCCGCTTTGGCGCCGAGGTGTTCCGTCCGTCGCCCCGGCAGAGCG
>DATBYA010000066.1:0-17236 GCA_036514015.1 Candidatus Sulfotelmatobacter sp. | reverse complement strand
ACGCCGTTGGTCCGCGCGTAGGCGATCGACTGCCCCAGATGCTCGTGTTGATCTTCGAGAATCAGAAACAGCGCATCCTGCTTGGTCATGTCTCTTCCGAACAGTTTCACCGGCGCCTGCAGGTCGTTGTCGGAAAGTCCCGTAATCGCTTTTTGCAGATTGACGTAGGAATCCTTCAGAGCTTCCTGCAACATCTCCGGATCGGTGATGGGCGCGGTCTTTGCCCCCGTATTCGGTGTGCCCGAGAGCACGCCGGCGAGCATGCCGTTCTCCCTAACGATCAGGTTGAACACGTCGCTGACGGAGCGAACGCCCTGACCGGGCTTCCAGTCGTCCTTGCCCGACATAACGCGCGCGAGTCCGGTGAATTTGTCGGAAAGCGTTCCGGCATCTTTTGCGAAGGCAGCCTGCAATCCTGCCGGCTGCGCCTGCGCCAACGGCACCATCAGAGCGACCGCAAGCGCGCACACTGCGTACTGAGTCAGAATCTTCTTCATGTGGAACTCCTCTACGTCAATTTAAACGACTCGTGCTTGCTGCGCGTAACGCCGAATCCAGGTCTCAACGCGGCGTTTTTTTAACTCCCCTGCGCCAGCGAACCGGCTAGCCGTTTTCAGCACCGCCTGGCGGCGCGCCTCCGTCGGCCCACCAGATTCATGTGTTCTTGGCGATGCTCCTGCTCACGGAACATATGCCGCGAAGAACCAGAGTTCGCAGGAAAAGTGACATGCGGTGTCCGAAATGAGACAAGCGGTCAGAGTTGGCCGTCAAATACTGTTGTCACGGATCTGTTCACAGGACAAAACCGGAATTCAAAGTGTGGCAGCGGTGTCCAGCACAAACGTCTGGGCGGTTGGCGGCCAAAGACTTTGTACCTTCCGTTTCAAACGCTTCGTTACATTGGGATGGCAGCACCGGGAGTCTTCAGTTCCTTATCTTTCTCCCCAATCAACCGAGACAAAGGCCGTTCTACAGCCGCGATGGACGTGGGGTTGGCGCTCTCGAAGGCCCTGTCTTCAGTGAAGTCTCCTTCGAAGGTTCAGCTATAATCCGTGGAGGAGGGTCGATACACCCATTGCTGCAAGCCACACCAGATATGGGACGGACGAGATGGATTTTGATCCTGTGTGCGTGGACGATTGTAGGACTGTTGTTTGCCGTGCGCAGGATCGTGCTGGTGAAGGTGCAGGGCAGCCAAGACAGCTGGCTGATCGTGGGTGCGCTCGAACTTGTCTACTGGTACGTATGGGCGGCATACACACCGCTTGTGATTGGTCTGGCCAAACGGTTCCCGTTGACGGGGCCGAGGTTTGTGCCTCATATAGCGATCCACACAATTACGTCGCTCCTGATGGCTCCCCTAGCATCTGTCACCGAATACTTTCTGAGCCGTGGACTTCTGCGATCAGTTTTTCGCATAACTGATCCTGGCGTGCTGCGCTTTCTCTCGCCGTTCGCACTCAGTGTTCTATCTATGAGCTTTACTGGCAGAGTTTGGCTCTACGTCCGCGATGATGGCCCGGGTCCGGCACCGGGATCGCGCCTGCGATTCGGCGTCGGACTCACCGATGTCCAGTCACGCTTGAAACAGCTCTACGGGGACGAGTCGTCGCTGGAACTTACCGGGGGCAACGGTCGAGGCTGTGAGGCCATCATTACCATTCCACTGCGGAGTTCGCATGAAGACGCGAGTCCTCATCGTCGATGACGAACCGATCGCCCGGCGCGGTATCCGTCGCTATCTGGCCGAACACAGCGGCATTGAAGTTGTAGGCGAGGCGGCGAACGGAATAAGCGCGGTGGAGCAGATCAATGAACTTCATCCCGACATCGTTTTTCTCGATGTGCAGATGCCTGATCTGGATGGTTTTGGAGTCATCGAAAATGTGGAGCCATCGACCGGCCCCGCTCCCGTTTATATCTTCGTCACGGCTCACGTTGCGCACGCCATTCGTGCATTCGAAGTGCACGCTGTTGACTATCTCTTGAAACCGTATGATAAGGAGCGATTTGCCAAGGCCTTAGTTCACGCACGCCAGGTCCTCGAACAGTCCAGGAAAGCAAATCGAGGACTGGAACCACTGCTCCAATCCCTCCGCAGTCTCCGCCCGTTGGAACGCTTTGTGGTAAAGGACAAGAAGCGGATTTTCTTTGTCCCCGTTTCCAACGTGCTGTGGATCGAAGCCACGGGAAACTATGCCTGCATACACACCGCCAGCGACAGTCACCTGTTGCGGGAAACCCTGGCACACCTGGAAGAGAAGCTAGCGCCCCACCACTTCATCCGAGTGCGGAAATCGGCCATCGTGAACACTGCCCGCATTAGCGAAATTCGTCCGATGTTCGATGGGGTATACGACATCATACTGGCGGAAGGAACGGTGGTCACGTCGAGTCGCAGATATGCTCACAAGTTACGGGTTCTGCTGGAATCCTAGTCATGGCACCCGGGAATTGACATCCTCCGCGCCATGAATGGCGAGGATTCCTACGGCAGAGGCGGCGTTTTTCATCCGCTTGCTTCGGTGGGTTCCTGGCGACGAGCCGGGTTCAAGGCCTCAACTCTCGTGGTAGCGGACGATTACAGTCACAATTCCCTCGACACAATGGTACAACATAAAAAGCTAATTACCGTACACCGCAATAAGCTAGCGGAGGACGCCGCTGATGGCCGCGCCGCCGAAAAAACTCGCCGAATCACTCGAACTGCTAGAAAAGCTCCAGGCCGCGGGCGGCGCAGCCGCGATCCGCGCGCGCGACCTGACGCTTACGCACCGGGAGCGCCTCATGGCCGCGTCGAACTGACCTCCAACCGTGCTGCTTGTGGGTCTCTGAACCGACCGGCTTCATCGCGCCAAAGTGATGAAAACCGCTGGCAGAAAAGACCAAAAGCGCTGGCTGAATGAACCAGCGTCCCGAGATCACTCATGCCGAATCACTACGGGGAGGTAAACATTTTATCCGGCATCATTCGAGCTTGGCGTACTCCTGTTTGGCTTGGAGTAATGCGGGCAGGTCGGCGTCGGCATCCTTCCACTTCGCGAACAAATTTTGGTACGCGACGCGGGCTTTTGCGTCGTGTCCTGCGAGAGCGTATGCCCGCGCAAGGCCCAGATACGCCATGATTCCGTTCGGATTGTTTTCCTCGCCGTTATTCAATGGCAAATTCGGTGTATCCAGCGAAGCCAACTAGACGTCCTAATCGTAGAAATCCGCTTAAAGGAAACCTGCTCTCTGTTCAGGGCGAGATCAGTAAGCCGGCGGCCCGGAAAGTTACACGAGGATTTCAGGGGTGCTGCGAAAGTTGACCATCGTCGCAAGTTGTTTGTTCGGTGCGGTGCTTGCTGGTGTGTGCTTACTTGAAAGCCAGGTCAAACCCTCGCAGGACGCAATCGACGGGAAAGATGTGTTGAAATCGGAGTCGCCCCTGGTTGTCCTTGATGTTGTGGTGACGGATAAAAAGGGCCAACCCGTCTATGGCCTAAACCGTTCCGATTTCACCGTATTCGAAAGAGACGAGAAAATGACGCTGCAGAGCTTCGAGGAGCACCGTGCCGATCAGGCTCCGCCCTCGGCTTCGCTGCCGGCCAAACAGGTTCTCGCGCGGAATGTATTCAGCAACGTCAGCGATACGCCCGACAATGGGCCGCTGAACGTCCTGCTGATGGATGCACTGAACACCCCGATGGCCGACCAAATGTACGTGCGCGAGCAGATGCTGGAGTATGTGAAGAAGGTACCCAAAGGCACGCGCATCGCCATCTTCGGCTTGTCCAACCGTTTGTATCTGCTACAGGGAGTCACCACCGATCCGGCGTTGGTGAAGGCCGCTGTGCAGATGTTTATGGCCAAGGCCCCCGTCATGCCCCAGCTGCGCGGCTGGTACACGCTCGCGGCGATAGACGAGCTGGCGCGATATCTCTCCGGCCTGCCCGGGCGCAAGAATCTCATCTGGTTCGCCGGCTCGTTTAACCTCGGTATTGTCTCGGACGGCGACCGGGCGGATCGCTTTGGATCACTGGCGAACTTTGCGGACGACGCGAAGCAGACCGCCAACCTGCTGACGCGGTCTCGGGTTGCGGTGTATCCCATTGACGCACGCGGCCTGTTTAGCAATCCGGACATGAGTGCGGGTGTCGCCCTCCCTCCGGGGGCCCAAATGCTGGGCCCCAGTGCGTGGCAGATATCGGACGGAAAGTTCTTAGGAGAGCGCGCGGCCGAGAAAATCACGATGAACACGCTGGCTGAGAGAACTGGCGGCAAGGCCTTTTACGACACCAACGGCCTGAAGGAAGCGTTACAGCAGGCCATCAATAACGGCTCCAACTATTACACGCTAGCCTACGCCCCCACCGATCGCAAATGGGATGGCCGTTACCGCAGCGTGCGCGTGAAGTTGGAACGATCCGATGTGGATCTCTCCTACCGCCGAGGATACTTCGCGTATGACCCGAGTGTCCCGCGCGCGCACGAGGGAAAGTCGCAGTCCATGAGCGTGATGCACTCCGCCATGCTGCTCGGTGGACCCAACCCGACTCAGATTCTGTTCACCGTAAAGATCGAGCCCGCTGCGAAATCGGAGAATAGCCTTCCGCCAACCAATCAGCCGAATGTAAAGAAGATGAAGCCACCCTACCGACGTTACACCGTCTCCTACGATGTCAACCTCAGGACTGTCGCGTTTAAAACCATACAAGACGGCATTCATCAGGGATATCTTGAGTTTGAGGTCTCACTGTACAGCCCGGATGGCGAGTTGATGAACGCGATCGGAAAACTGGTGAGGGTCAAGGTGCCTGCGGCGGCCTATGAGTCGAGGCGGCAGAGCGGGTGGAAATTCCAGCAGAATATTGATGCGCCGGTTAAGAGTAAATGCTTTCTGCGAATAGGAGTGCACGACGTGAGTACTGATCGCGTCGGCGCAGTCGAGGTGCCACTTGCGGCCATCCAACCGGTGTCCGCCGCGGATGGCAAAACGTAAATAGGCCATCGCGGTCGGGCAGAAGCACGGATATTGCTCAAACCACGTTCTTGATGAATCATGAATGAGCGTTTCTGGCATGAGACTTAAATGCATGGGCAAGCGTTCTGGCTTTATCGCGTTATTGCTACTCGCTTCGGCAGTTGCTGCCAACTCGCAATCGACTGCTGCGCCAGGCGCGGAGTGGACACGCTTGGCATCGCCGGAGCAAGCCGGGTGGTCAGCTGCGAACCTGGCCAAAATACGCGATTACCTCGAGGAGATTGGCTCGACCTCGGCGATGATCGTGCAACACGGCGTGGTGGTCGCCAGTTGGGGAGACATCACGCACCGGTCCAACCTGCACTCCTGTCGCAAGAGCTTGTTAAATGCACTGATTGGTATCGCCGTGGCCGACGGCAAGATCAACCTCGACGACACACTCGCGAAGCTTGGAATTGACGACAAGAAGCCCTCTTTAACAGAGGAAGAAAAACAGGCCACTGTACGCGATCTGCTCGAGGCTCGCTCCGGCGTTTATCACCCCACGGTTTACGAGACCATTGGTATGGAAGAAAAAAAGCCTCCACGCGGCTCTCATGCACCGGGCACCTTCTGGTATTACAACAACTGGGATTTCAACACCCTGGGTTACATTTTCGAGCAGGGCACGGGCAAGAAGATATTCGACGCCTTCTACCGCCAGATCGCTCAGCCCATTCAGATGCAAGATTTTCGGGCACATGACGGGCATTATTTCACCGGAACCGATACGCGCTTCCCCGCCTATCCGATCGAGATGAGCGCTCGCGACCTGGCGCGCTTCGCGCTTCTCTACCTTCATGGGGGCAAATGGAACGGCACTCAAATCGTTCCGGAGGATTGGGTCAAGGCCAGCACCCGCCCGTACTCCGATTCAGAGTCCGGCGGCTACGGGTATCTGTGGTGGACAGGCGATTCCGCCAGCGGAGCGCCGCAAGAAATAGTTTTTCCCAAAGGAAGCTTCTGGGCGGAAGGCTCTCTGGGGCAATATGCCGTGGTGGTGCCTTCACTCGATCTAGTTGTCGTCAACCGGGTGGATGAAAAGATGACCAAGCGCGCAGTGCACAAGCCAGAGATGGCCCACATGGTTAGGATGGTGGTAGCGGCCGCGCCAGCGAACTAAGGAACTTCCTCTATGCTGACTAGCAGAACATCTCCGGTTACGCGACGCTAGCGGCTAATGCTTCTGGGCAAACTTCGTGCCGAAAAAATCTCCCTTATTCCACTCGGGCGGCTGATTCCGTTGGGCGAGTTGGTAACCCACGAGAAAATTCAATCCCGCCGCCTTCGCGCCGGAATCGTAGTCGAGAGGCTGGTCCATATTGTCGAGAGGTGTGTGATAGCGAGTGATCATCCATTTTTTCTCGAGGGCAAGGCCGTTGATTTTCGGGTCCGTGCTGGTGATTCCATCCGAAATAACCACGGCTGGAACGCCCTGAAGCACGAAGGAATACTGGTCGCTGCGAATGAAGCCGGTCTCTTCCGGCATGGGGTCGGGAATGAGCGCGTAGCCGAGCTCCCCGGCGGCTGATTCCGCTGCTTTATCGATGCTGGAGTGTTCAGCGCCCATCGCGACAGCATCTTTCATGGAAAAGAGGATTCCCGGAGCGCCATCGATATTGACGTTGGCGACGATCTTGTTTAGCGGGACTGTCGGCGTATGAGCGAAGTAATCTGAGCCCAGCAGACCCATTTCTTCTCCGGTGACGAAAACGAAGAGTATCGAACGGCGAGGCGGCCGCTCGAGACTGGCGTAGGCTCGCGCGATCTCAAGAAGAGTGGAAACACCGGAGGCATTGTCAACTGTGCCATGGCAGACGTTGTCGCGGTCGATTGGCGGACATATCCCAAGATGGTCCACGTGCGCTGTGTAGACGACGTACTGGTCGCGAAGCGCCGGATCGGATCCTACAACCTCGCCGATGATATTCGGGCTTTCATATGTGGTCTGGATACTCACAGTGTGGATTCGCGCTGTCCAAGTGAGCGGGAAGGCTTGGGTTTGGCTCAAGCGCGCCGCCGCGATGGCATCTTCCAAGGTCTTCGGCCCGTTGGAGAACAGCAGTGCGGCTCCAGTTTGGCTAAATTGCGCGACGCCTCCCCCGGGAAAAGGATCGACAGGCGTCCCTGTTTTGTCGAGCCAATTGGTGCTACCCATTCGGAACTGCGGAACGTCCCAGTCCCAGGGCCAGCGCTTCCAATCCTCCGGGAGGAGGGTGCTGAGCATCGCGACCGCGCCGTGCGCGAGGGCGTTTTTCGTCTTCACGATGTCATCAGAGTAATAGGCGCGCACGGTGGACGGGAAACGTGGCGGAGCGCCGTAAAACGTAAGAACGATTTTCCCACGCACATCGATTCCCGAGTAGTCATCATAATTCTCGTCTGGCGCGGACACGCCGAACCCCACGAAGACAATTGGAGCTTCGAGTTTGTTCTCCGCATGAGTCACGTCGCCGGTCAAGACATAATCCTGACCGTCGATGAGCTGTTGCTCTTTGTTATTGGCCCCACGGCCGCTGGCGACCAGTACCAACGAGCTCTTCGCAGTGTCGAGCACGGCTTTGCGGAGCGGAACTGGCTGGAACCACGTGCCGTTCAGGCCGCCTGGGCGCAGGCCCAACCCCTCGAGTTCTGTGGCGACGTAGCGAGCGGCGATCTGATAACCAGGAGAGTCGGGAGCGCGGCCTTCCAACATACCGTCGGAGAGGAACCGCATGTGCGCGGCGATCGCTTCGGGACGGATCACTTTGATGGCCGCGTCGGCGGCGGACTGATCGGCCGGGCTGAGCTCTTGCGCGCTCGACGGAGCGCAGAATGATGTCGCTAAAAAAACCGCGACGAATAAAGTTCTCATGTGTGATTTCCGTTTCTTGGGCTTGATGCTCGCGCCATTCTACACCCTGCACTGTCTTTGCAAAATCAGCCAGCTCCATTTGGAGCTTGCCGTTGATTGCGGCTGACTGACCGGCCAGCCGGACGGAGTCCGCAAATCCTGATTCACGCTGCGAGCTCTGGCCCTGGTCGGGCGAGGCGGGCGCAGTCACCCTCCGAGACCGATGTGTTCGTACAGTGGAATGTTTATCCACTTATGCTATGCGCGGAGCAACGGCCACTCCGGCCACTCGTCTCGGAATTTGCTTGCTGGCGATGCCATTCAGCGGGAACGTTGTAGCGCCGTGAATGGCCACCATCATCGAGTTCAGTGTGTCGAAGAAATCAACGATGAGCGCGGCGTTGGCGTTGACCGGATTCTTCAGGCCATGCTAACCTGACGGCATGTCGCTTCTCCTGATTCATTGTTGTCGCAGCCACCAGCCGTTCCTCGGGTGAGCTGCGGACGTTTTTAGTGCTCCTGAAACACCTTCCCCAAAAGCTCATCTGAAATGCGCATTGTTTTGCCGTTTTGATCCAGCTAGAAGCCGGCATCCGCGTCCGGGCTTCGTTGCGACATTCCAGCCGTGGAGATTCCATGCGACTCGCGACAGATAAACGACTTGTGAAAGAAGGCGACAGCACATTAGCAGCAGCGACGAGCCTATCCGGAGCCGTCCGCGGGACACCCGAGGATCTCGCCAACATCGTATCTCTGTTCGCGTTGTCTGATGGATGGATGGAAAAAGTGCGGCTGCGCGTCGAACAGCGCTGGTATGAGCGCCTGTATCTCGGACAGGATTATGACATATGGGTGATCAGTTGGCTGCCAGGGCAAACCACCGGCTTCCACGACCACGGTGCCTCCTCGGGAGCTTTCGTTGTAGCGACCGGGATTCTGGAGGAGCATCGTGCCGGTGAGCGCACCCGCGTAATGCACCCGGGCAAGCCGCGCGCATTCGGTCCCGATTACACGCATGACGTCCGCAACGTCTCGCTCGCGCCGGCAATCAGCATTCACGCATATTCTCCTCCGCTTAGCGACATGAACGAATGCGAGTTGGATGGCGGTCAACTGGTTCCCCGTGAGCGCGCATTCGGGCAGGGTGCGACGGTCGATCAAGAGGGGCAAGTGCAAGAGCGGAGACCCTTAGACCGGACCGGTACCTTGAGCATTGAGCAGGTGCTTTCAGCGGCACGCGCCCGACTGCGACGGCTATCCCCGGATGAGGCCTATGAAGCGATGATCAAGACAGAGGCCACACTCGTCGATATTCGTTCCGAAGGCCAGCGCGCAATTGAGGGTAGTATTGGGGACGCGGTGGTTGTTGACCGTAACGTGCTCGAGTGGCGGTTCGACCCGGCTTCCAGCGCACGGCTGCCGGTCGCCACCGATCACGACATCCAGGTCATCGTGTTCTGTTCAGAAGGCTATACCTCAAGCCTCGCGGCAATAGCTCTGCAGGATCTTGGACTCTGCCGCGCTACGGACATGATTGGTGGATTTCAGGCATGGAGGGCAATGGGTTTGCCGATCATTCCGCCAAGCAAGACTTCCTAGGAATTGTCTTTCAACAATGGGCTGTCGGGAAGACGGGGACTTCACTTCAGTGCAAAGAGCTTCTCGAACAGTTCTTTCGACAGCCGAGCCCCGTTTTCGGTGAATGCGACAGACTTGGCTTTGGTAGCCGGATTCGAGATGTAGCCTTTCTCGTGCAACAGATTCATTACTTCCCAATCGTGCCCCTTCCACGCCCTCATGCCGAATCTGTCCTTGAAGGAAGTCAGATAGAGCAGTGCCAGAACCGTATGTTCCAGTTTTTCCTGATCAATCTCCATCGAGCACCTCCTTATTCCATCCCGGGCAACGCGACGCAATATGAAAGCTCGCTCGCTTTGCAGTGGGTATTGAGCGAGCTCAGAAAAGAGCGCCCGCTATGGATAACGCGAAGTTTACCGGGATGGATGTGCCGAGGGAAGCGATCTCTACAAACAACCCCCCTCAGTTTGGCGAGCTTCCAGGGTAAACTCATGGCCGCGCGAGCGAGCGAACAGTCGCGAGGAGGTGCGTTGGGGACAGTTGAGTTTCTCTATCTGGACCAGGAGGCCGTGCTCGCCGCCGATGTGCTCGATATGCGCCGAGCAATCCATGTGGTTGCAGGCGCGCAGGCCCGGTCCGCCAAAGGTGACGTTCGAGAACCACATAAGATTGTGCTGCGAAGCGCAGAGACCGCCGAAAGCGAACCGCTCGGCCGCTTTAACGGTCTCGCGGCATCGATCGAAGCCCCAGTGCGTTCCGCTGTTGGCATGAAATGGATTGCCAGTTTCCCCGCCAACCGGCAGCTCGGTGCGCCCCGCGCCAGTGGGCTGATTATACTGAACTGTCCAAAAACCGGTGTGCCTCTGGCTGTGATGGACGCAGGCCTGATCAGCGCCGTGCGGACCGGTGCCGTGACAGGCCTGGGCGTTCGCTATCTGGCCCCAAAAAAGACGCGCAAGATTGGCATCGTGGGCGCTGGATTGCAATCTCGGACCCAGATCCTGGGGCTGTGCACGGAACTAGGCGATATTGAGGAGATCGCTCTGTTCAGTCGGCAAATCTCTACCGCAGAGTCCGTCGCCGAAGACTGCCATCGCCAATGGGCAGCTCCTGTCCATGCGGTGCGGACTATCGAGGACGCTCTCCGTGGTGCAGATGTGGCGCTGACGGTAACGACCTCCCAGGAGCCGCTGATTCGGGCGCAGCACATCAAACCTGGCGCGCTGACCATACAGCTGGCGGGCCATGAATTCGATTTTGACGTCATCCTGCAGTGCAAAAAGATAGTTGCCGACGATTGGGAAACGGTGAAGCAGCGCGGTATTATGACTCCCGCCATCATGCACCGCCGAGGTTTGTTGCGCGATGAAGACGTGCAAGCAAATCTCGGCGAATTAATTCTAGGGACGAAAACGGGCCGGGAAGGCGACGAGCGAATCCACTTTTGCCACATGGGTATGGCTGTAAATGATGTGGCACTGGCCTGGGCAGTGTATGAAAACGCGCGCGAACGCAACCTAGGCGTGAACTTGTCTCTATGGAAAGAACCGCTCTGGGTTTAGCCGACACCTTGTCCAGACGAGACCCGTCAATGCATAAACAAGGGTGGATCTGCATTGAGAACAATTCGGTCCCGGTGGTTGTTCTGGTATCGTCCCAGCATGGCGGCGTCGGGATCATTCGCAGTCTTGGACGGGCCGGGATTCCCGTGTATGGAGTCCACCAGAATTTCAGGGAACCGGCGGCGCGATCACGTTTCCTGAGACGAGTCTTCCGCTGGGACTTTTCTTCCGCACCGGCTGCGAATTCGTTGTCATTCTTACGGGAAGTCGCGAAACAGATCGGAAGGCGGCCTCTGTTGATCGCTAGTTCCGATATCACCGCAATCTTCGTTGCTGAAAACGCCCAGGTTCTGGCACAGGATTACCTCTTTTCCACTCTCCGCGCCGAGATGGTGCGCTGTCTTGTCAGCAAGCGACAAACTTTCGATCTCTGCTGCAAGCTGCGGATTCCCACGGCCAAGACCGCCTGGCCGCGGTCTCCAGAGGAGGTAAGGCTGTTCGCAGAGATCGCGAGTTTCCCCGTCGTCGTAAAGGGCGAGTCCCAAGAATTTTTGGTGAGAAAAGGAAAGCGGCTGCGGGTGGCGATTGTGGCCGACGAAAACGAATTGTTGGAAATCTTCCATCTGAATGCGGCGAGCGGGGTGCCCGGCATTATCGTCCAGGAGTACATTCCTGGCGGCGAGGATGCCGTCTGGATGTTTAACGGCTATTTCAACGATCAGTCGCGTTGTTTATTTGGCGCGACGGGCAGAAAACTTCGCCAGTTCCCGCCGCATCGAGGCAGCACCTCACTCGGAATTTGCGCGAGAAATGACACAGTGGAAACGCAAACGAAACAGTTGATGCAAGCAGTGGGCTATCGCGGACCTTTGGATATCGGCTATCGCTTCGACGCCCGCGATGGCCAATATAAGCTGCTCGACGTGAATCCTCGGATTGGCTCAACTTTTCGCTTATTTGCCGCTGAAAACGGATTGGACGTTGCCCGGGCGCTCTACCTGGATCTCACGGGCCAGAGTATCCCGGTTGCGCAAGTAACGGAAGGGCGTAAATGGATTGTGGAGACCAATGACCTGGCCTCCAGCTGGTTTCACTTTCGCGATCGAAAGTTGACGTTCAGCTCATGGATGCACTCCTTGCGAGGCGTTCAGGAGGGCGTGTGGCTCACACCCGACGATCTATCGCCGTTGGCTATGCTGCCGCTGCTGTGGTGCCGCAAACGCTTCAATTGGGGATGGGGACTTCATGCCAGGCCCAACTGATTACCTTGATGGAACCTATCTGCGGCAGAATCCCGGCTGGCATGTGGCCGACTCGCAATGGAAGGTGCAGCAGATTCTGCGGATTCTGAATCGCAATCAAATCGCTCCCCGAACAATCTATGAGGTCGGTTGCGGCGCCGGCGAGATTCTCAGGTTGCTGCAGCAACGCCTGGATCCGACTTGCGAGCTGTGGGGGGCTGATGTTGCGGCCCAGGCGATCGACCTGTGCCAAACTCGAGCGAATGAAAGATTGCATTTCGCGCTGCTCGACGATCAGCCATGGGGCAGGAATTCGTTCGATCTGGTGATGGCGATTGACGTACTGGCTCACGTTGACGACTATCGCGGCTTTTTGCGGAGACTCAAGTCGCAAGGCGCCTACAAACTGATTCATATTCCCCTGGACATTTCGGTGCAGCACCTTCTTCGCGAGACAGCCATGATTCGTAACCGTCAACAGCACCCGCATCTTCATTATTTTTCCAAACGTACGGCGATGTTTGCCCTGGAAGATCTCGGATACGAGATCGTCGATTGGTGCTACACGCCGCGCATGATCGATATTCCCGCTCATTGGCGAGGCAGACTCCTGCGGCTGCCTCGCAGATTGTTTTTCGCCATTCATCGGGATATCGCAGTCAATCTACTTGGGGGATTCAGCTTAATGGTCCTTGCGAAGTGAGGAACCAAAGGTGGGCGCGAACAGCCATTAGGCAAACCTCTGATTAACGCTTACCGTACATCTCTAACAACGTCGAGCCTGTCAAACATTTTTTGAGCAGTCTTTCTTCTTTTCACTTAAAAGAGTTCTTCTGTTTTGTTTTCGTTCGTTGTTTGCCTTCTCAGCGCTGATGACCGCGGCTCGCCTGTAATGCCCATGCAAGTGGACAGCGTTCTACTTCACGCCCTCTACGGTACCGAGCTGTCTCGCGTGCGAACCGAACCTGTCCCACTCTGCATATTTCCAACTGTTCCGCCACATCCAGTGCATCCGAACCGCGAGTCTTCGGGTCGTGGCCATCTTGGCGATGTTCCACTGGCGCAGCGCCAGATGCGTGCACCGTCGCCTCCAGTCCGAATCACATCGCGCCGCGGCTTGCGCTGCTTCTACTAGCAGGAATCGCAGCAGAGAGCTGCCTTGCCTGGTGACGTGTCCCAGCCGTTGATGGCCAGCACTGGAGTCCTCGCGATTCTCCGGTGGACGGTAAGGCGGCGGTAATCTCGCTGAGGCGTCCGCTGGCGGCGCTGGCGCCTCGTCCGTGTGCTTAAGGCCGAGGCAGCGTACGGCACGCGAAACTAGGTCCAAACCGGATGCTCTGCTAATAATTTACTGGTTCGTTACGTAATTCTGGATGTATTAAGCGTCGCTCAAACGACTGGGCTCTATTCGCCGTAGCGTCAAATTGATTCGTCCGTTCGGCAGTCCAATTCGGTCGAGCAATCGGGAAGTGCCGGACTTGATACCCTGAACTCCGTGGAAAATCAGCCGCGATGCTCCGCCGAACCAAACAACGTCGCCGCCATGAAGCGAGAGTCGGCGGGTCGCATCCTTCCGCGAGAGCCCACCGAGCAGGAAGGTTGCATCGTCTCCGAGCGAAATTGATACCACGGGCGCATCCAAGCTGGAATCACCGCGATCCTGATGGAGTCCCAATCTTGCATCGTCACTATAGAAGTTGATGAGGCAGAGATTGGGAGGCTGCCTCTCGCCGGTGAGGTCGCTCCAGAGCTTAAGTAATCGCTCGGGAATGGCAGGCCAGGCCTGGCCTGTGAGGGGATGGGTCCTCTGATATCGGTATCCCTTTTCGCGATCGGTCACCCACCCGTACTCACCGGCGTTCGACATGCGCACGCTCAGCGGCGCGCCCGTGCGTGGCATCCTCTGCTGAAAAAGAGGCGCTGTTTCAAACAGGCGGCCAACGTCCACGGTTAGTGCGATCTGTGCGGTCTCGTCCAGGTATCCGGGAAGGAAGTGGAATCCGTCCGGGAATTTCTGCGCATCTTTACTTGTGTTCGACATACCGATTGAGTCGTGACTCGTATACGCCCCTTCTGCAGTTGGCCGGCGGTTGCCGCAATGTCACCTCGGCTCGGCGTCAATCCAATCCTGGCGTTGCGGAGCAAAGAAATCGATGTCGATCGTGTCCTCCGTGCAGACAAACTCATGTGGCGCATTAGGCGGAATGACGATAATCATCCCTGCCAGCATTTCGAATTTCTTGCCTTGCGAATACACGTCGCAACGCCCCTCGGTGATCCAGGTTATTTGCTCCGAGCTGTGGTGACGCAGCGCGAAGACTCCGCCGGCCTTCACGATCCACTTCATAAGGGTAGATTGCGATCCGTGAAGAATCTGGCGCTGGATGAGCGGCCCGACATGCTCAATTGGCTGAGTGTCGAGCTGATAGAGCACGGGCAGAGCGGCGGTATAGCGACTGACGCCCGGTAAAATGCCCCGACCGGGCGCTTCGGAAACGATAGGGAGCGAGGCTGCGAGTTGAAACTGGGGCTTCGAAGACATTGGTTCACCTCCATGTGTCGATTAAAATTTCATTTCCGCATCCAAGACGGCAAACGGCCTACACTCAACGGCGTCCGCTCGTACTTATTTGGTCCGTTCCATGGCCGTCTCGCGCCATATGCGAGGAAGTGCTGCTGCTGAAGAACCACTCCCTCGCCTAAACCTTCTTGGAAGCCGCCATCAGATCTTCGATTCCTTTCGCGAAGGGAAGTGGTCCTTCCTTGGGCGGGCAGTGTCCCACTCCCGCAAGGATTCGACGCTCGTAGAAATTGGTAAACAACGATTCTTGCCCTTCTGAAACTGAGATCGGGTACAGCGGGTCACTGTCCCCATGCAGAATCATCGTCGGAACAGAGATTTTAGGTTTTCTGGCAAGCTGGTCTTCGTATTTCTGCAGTGCCGGATCAACCGGAGCGTTGCCATACCAGTTTCTGTAGCAGTTCAAGGTTGTTGCGATCCAATCGGGGTTGTGAAAAGACTTCGCGGTGGCGGCGAACTCCGCCTCGGTGAATTGCCACTTTGGCGACCACGCCTTCCAGCATTCACGCGTCAATGCTTCCGGGTCTCTCTCAAGTTCGATCTCTCCCAGCCGCATATTCAGGAACCAGCGGTACCAGCTCTGCCGGATCACCTCGATGCTGCCGGGCTCCTTCGCATTCTTTTCAAGGTTCTGGATCGTGTATCCGGTCGCAGATGCCAGGCCGTGGACGCGCTCAGGCCAGAGTGCCGCGGCAACACATGCTGCGCGACCGCCCCAGTCATAACCGACCAGCGTTGCCTTCTCGATCCGGAGCGCATCCAGCAGATCGATGACGTCTTTGCCCAGGGCCGACTGCTGGCCCGACCGGAAAATATCCGCCGAACGGAAGACGGTCGGTCCAAAGCAGCGAAGATACGGCACAATGACGCGATGGCCAGGCGCGGCCAGAGGTCCGCGGATATCATTGTAACAGCGCGGATCGTACGGCCAGCCATGCAGCAGGACGATGGCTTCGCCGGAATCGGGGCCGGTCTGCTCATATCCGATATTCAGTGACGGCGTTTGCGCCATCTTTAGCGTGGTCGTAGGCGTCTGTCCCGGAAGGTTCTGTTCCATATCCGATCGATCCTCCTCCGGCTTGTCTGTCCCGGCGTGCAGGTCTAGCATGCCGACCAGTCCCAACGCGGTCTGCGAGCCCAAGATTAGCGCGCCCGTTGCTGTGTCCTTCAGAAATTCGCGGCGGCCCTTCATCGCAATCCTCGCGTTCCCTGAGTTCTTCAGACGCGGCTGGCGTTGCAACTGGGGGTTGCCGAAAGCGGGATTACGAACGTTGTTCCTGAACGGAAAGTCGGCAGCATTGCGGGTTTGCCGCATCGCTGGGGCCATCGCGCGCCGGCAGAATGGGATCGCGTCTTTCGCCTAACCGCGAACCGGAGGGATTCGCCAGGCACCCGGCAAAACTCTACTCTCGCGTCCAAATCGGTGTCAACCGAAACACTTCTTTGTCTCCAACGCAGCAGAACCGTGCGACGCGCGAGACGGCAACGCTAAAGGACAGCCAGCCAAACGAATTGCACGGCCTGATTAACGTAGCTCTAACCGGGCATGTCGTTTACCCGACTGGTTTATGGCGTTTCCCACCGTCCGGATTCCGCGGAGCGGAAAATCGCCTCAATCACGGCCATGTTGTTGATTCCGTCGGACACCGAAACCGGCACTTCGCGATCCTCGCGTATGGCGCGCGAAAAGGCGTCGCCTTGAATCGTGTATTGGTCACAAATGCCAAAAGTCTCGGTTACGACCTCGTTGCCGACGGCGTCGCGGCCTTCCGCGATGAAAATTCGACATGGCCGGTCGTTAGGAGCATTGAATGGTATCTCGATTTCAATGCGGCCCAGTGTCCCCAGGAAATGAACCCGCTGATAGGGAACAAGCTGAGTGCTACACGTAAAAGTGGCGTGCCCGGACGGAAAATCGAGGATGGCAGAGACCAGCCGGTCCACATGCATATCTGGATCTCTCGCAACGAGCCCCAGAACGCGCGACGGCTCCTCGGCAAACGCCAGACGAGACGCCGTGATTGGATAGCATCCTATGTCCATCAGCGCTCCGCCGCCGTATGCAAGTATGTTGCGAATGTTAACGGGGTCGCGGTTAAAGTAGCTGAAGAAGCCGATCACCGAGCGCATTTGCCCAATCCGGCCCGACGATATCAGCTCTCGTGCACGCAACCATTGCGGATGCGTACGCACCATGAAGGCTTCGCCAATCTTGACGCCCGTCTGCTTCTGTCGGGCCAAAAGGGTGAGAGCTTCTGCCTTCGTCATCGCCAGCGGCTTCTCGCACAACACGTGCTTTCCGGCTTCCGCCGCCTTAATTGACCAAGGTACGTGCAAATGGTTCGGCAGCGGATTGTAGATTGCTTCCACCTGCGGGTCGGCCAGCAACTCTTCATAGCTTCCGTAGGCCTTTGCAATGCCGAGTTCGTGCGCGATTTC